>CAYJPN010000084.1:0-1534 GCA_964372115.1 uncultured Ignavibacteriaceae bacterium | reverse complement strand
CAACTTTTATTGATGCGTATACTGGAAATTGGAATCATTTCCAACCTATAATTATAAATTTTTGAAAGTATATATTTATAGCAAAATTCTTCTGAGTAAAATACATCTAATAGTTTTTAATAAGTATATAAGTAAAGCAACCTAACTTTACAAGGATTCATACCGAACCCCGAAAAAAAAGCGGGGTAAACTGCGCTGAGGTATAATCCGGTGTCCCCGCAAAGAAACGGGGTCTATGGATGGACTAAGCCCCGCCAAACAAAATGGCGGGCAAGCTCCAAGCGACTTAACCCGACGACTTGCATTTTTAATAGTACATTTTATAAGTGAGTTAACTCTTACGGCATGCGGCTATCCCGAAAGAAGAATATGACCCTTCCTTTTTGCAGGTGTAAAAAGTAGAAGAAGATCTTTTTCCGTTAGAAGCGGGGTGTATTCCAAAAATAAAATTAACTGCGGTGTTGTGTTTTAACAACATGTCGCGTTGTTAGTCAACGGACTGACGGATAACACGCCGTTAGCGACCTTATCAGTTTTATAAAAACGTTGATTCAGTTATTGATTGAAAAACACACTTTGAATATGTATCTTTGTTGTAGAAACAATCATAAAAGGTTTGGTTATGCGTATTAAAATTCAAAAGTGGGGCAACAGTTTGGCTTTACGAATTCCCAAAGCTTTTGCCTTTCAATCTAAAATTCGTGAAGATGAATATGTCAATCTTACTTTAGAAGAAAATAAAATAGTGATTGAACCAATTGAAGAAAAAAAATATTCGTTGAAGGAATTAGTTTCCGGAATAAATAAATCAAATCTTCATCGTGAGATTAAATTTGGCAAACAAGTTGGAAATGAACATTGGTAAAAATAAAAGTTCCTGATAAGGGAGATATTGTTTGGTTAAGTTTTAATCCTCAAACTGGTCACGAACAATCGGGAAGAAGACCCGCTTTAGTTATCTCACCTCAAGAATATAATGGGAAAACTGATTTGGCAATATTTTGTCCAATCACAAGTCAAGCAAAAGGTTATCCCTTTGAGGTAAAAATTCCAGATAATTTAGAAATTAGTGGTGTAATTTTATCAGACCAAATAAAAAGTCTTGATTGGAAAACAAGAAAAGCTGAGTTTATTTGCAAGTTACCAAAGGAAGCACTCATTGATACTTTAAATAAAATACATGCTTTACTCTATTCATAAGCGGGATATAACGTTACAAGGATTAATGCCAAGCCCCGAAAAAAAGCGGAGTAACCTGCGCCGGGGCATAATCCGGTGTCCCCGCAAAGAAACGGGGTCTATGGATGGACTAAGCCCCGCCAAACAAAATGGCGGGCAAGCTCAAAGCGGCTTAACGCGGAGACTTGTATTTTTAATAGCACATTTTATAAGTGTGTTAACTCTTACGGGATGTGATTATCCCGAACGAACAAAAACAACCCTTCATTTTTGCGTATGTAAAAAGTAGAAGGAAATCTTTAAAATAAAATTAACTATATACCGTTGTGGAGAATGCGTAAATTAAGTGGAGTTT
>CAYJPN010000083.1:0-1622 GCA_964372115.1 uncultured Ignavibacteriaceae bacterium | reverse complement strand
CTTAGCGCGGCATAGCCGGCAACCAAAAAAATATTTATATTTAGGCCAAACATCAAAAGGTCTGCCAAAATGGAAAATCTTTTTACCACTAAATATAACAATGATATAATTGGAATAATCGGAGGTTTCGATAGACAACTATTTTCCGGTTCGATAATTCAACTAACCTATCCCCAAGGGCTTGAAAGACATCTGCGAGCAAACCACATTTTGCTTAAAGATTTTAAGGAGTATGCAATTTCATTAGCCAAAGAACTAAAAGATAATGCTCTAAGGCTTGCTGATAAAAATAATGCCCAATACATTTATCGCAAAGATTCAAAACAGAGTAATGAAGAACTTGTAAAAGCCATACTAATCCAACGCGGAACAAATCCGGGATTAGTTGCCGTTATCACTAATCTGGAAGTTGAATACGGTTTTGATATTCAAGGCAATAAAGCAAATCATAAAATAGAGTTGAGAGCAAGACAAAGAAAATGCTTACACATTTACTTCTATTTTATTGATGAGCAGTACGGTCTGTGTTATTTCCGGGTTCAGACATATTTTCCCTTTAAGGTAAAATTATACTGCAATGGTCATGAACAATTAGCTTTAGAGATGCAGAAAGCTAACATACAATACATAAAATCCGATAACTGTTTTAATTGGATAAGCGATATAGCGAAAGCGCAAGAGCTATCAGACAATATTAACGTCAGTGCATTTCATGCAAGGCTCGATCAATGGGTAGGTATGTATGTTCCTATCCTTCAACGCTTAAGTCAACTATGGCCGATGAAATATCATTGGTCAATTAAACAAGTAGAATATTCAACCGACATTCTCTTTCGAACGGAAGAAAGATTAAACCTCCTCTATCAACAGTTACTCACCTATTGCAACAATACCGTAGTCCCGGAGAATGTCATGTCATTTCTCGGAAAAAGATTCTCCGGCAAACAATCCGGCAGAATTCAGACCAGTTGCAAAAGAACATATAATGGATTTCGTATAAAACATCAATGCGGATACTTAAGCATTAAAATGTACAATAAAGCGGGGAATGTTTTACGTATCGAGCTAACAATCAATGATGTTTCCCAATTAAGGGTCTTTCGCGAAGTTCACCATAAAGACGGTTCTGTAAACAAACAACAAGCCCCAATGGAAAAGTCTATCTACTCTCTGATTCATGTTATTCGTTACGGGAAAGCTGATACTGCCAGATATTTAGACTTTCTTTCAAAAATGGAAGACAACAGCAAAGCCATTTCCCAACTCTCTGAATTCACTAACAGAAAATCAGAGGGGAACAGAAACTACAAAGGGTTTAATCCATTAAATGAAAATGAACTTCATATTTTTCAGGTACTGGTAAACGGTGCCTTGATAGTCAACGGGTTTACTAATAAATATCTCAAGAAATATTTATCCCAATATTTCAATGAACAATGGACTTCGTCCAAAATTTCTCGCCTCTTAAAGAGGTTGATAGTTTTTAACTTGGTTAAACGATTAAAACATTCTTACAAATATTTTCTAACAGAAACCGGACGTTGTTTCGTTACAATGTCTTTAAAGCTTCGTAATCTTACGGTTATTCCGGCTTTATCTGTTTTGCTCAATCAGCCCATTCC
>CAYJPN010000082.1:0-1644 GCA_964372115.1 uncultured Ignavibacteriaceae bacterium | reverse complement strand
GAATCAATTCTAACCGGTACACTCCATTGTTCAATTGCCGGAGGATATTGTGCATGCAAAATGGAAGTAAAAAATAATAGACAGACAATAATATATTTTGTTTTTAACATGTAAACCTCACTTTTTTTTGAGTGGAGCTAATCATTATTTAATTAGTACTATTTTATGAGTTTTGATAAAATTTGGAGTATACATTTTTATAAAATAAATGCCACTCGCATATTTACTCCCGTCAATTTTCAAGTCATACTCACCGGGTTCCATTTCTGCATCAGCTAAAACTCTTAATTCATTTCCAATAATATCATACAAAATAATTTTTACCTTATCCTTAAAAGGTAAATTAAAATGAAGATTGGTTTGGGGATTAAAAGGATTCGGGTAATTACGTATCGAAAATTCTTCAGAGCTTATTGTTTCTTTATACATCCGGGCTAAACCACCCGGACACTCGATGACCTTGCAGTACTTTCGGCAAGGTGGCTGAGTGTTCCAGCTGCCACAATGCTAAACAAACTCACAATCTCCCACAGCCGGAATGTATCGAAGCCACCGACACTCAAAAAATTATTTTTCAATCTTTTTTCTTCATCATAAATGATTTTTAACGACCGGGTACTGGTTTATAAAAGAACAATTATTGTGTCTTGTCTAAAAAGGTCAACCATTCAATTTGAGACTGAAATATAAACCGTTGAAACGGTTTTCTATAAACCTAAGCTATTTAATGGGAAAAAATTGAGCATCTGAAACGGTTTTAACCGTTTACAACCTTTTTAGAGAGCACTCATTATTAAAAAATCAATTGCATTATTAAATTGATGCTATTGCTGTAATCACTTATATTTTAATAAGTTAAATTCATCTTGAATTAATTATTTGTTAAAAAACGCGTGGATTTTAACAATTGTCGTGTGATGGGTAACCACAGTCATGTGAAATTTAATCGGTTGTTTGTGATATTTAACCATTGTCGTGTGACGTTTAACCACGGTCGGGAGCTATTTAACGCTCGTCGTGTGACGTTTAACCGCGGTCGCATTCGTTTTAACGCTGCTCGTGAGACTAAAATCCGTGGTCGCGAGACGTTTAACGTTCGTCGTGAGCCAATTAACACTGGTCGCGAAACAAGGATCGTCAGCCGCAAAATGAGAAACATCCGTCCCGGATTAATAATCGAAAGCCGTCAAACAAGAATCGGTGGTCACCACTCAATTATGGTTTTTCATATTACTAAAATTGCCGTCAGCAATTCTATAATTTCCTGCCGCAAGAATAAAATTTTAATTCAGCAAATTAATTTAGAATTCAACCGAAAGACTAATTGACTGTGTCAGTCTTAAAAACATTTCAAAGAACAAAACAAAAACCCGGCTCCTTATAAAAATATTCCGGTGGAGTCATTCTGCATACAACATAATTCTCAGTGACTATTTTAGTGTCGATTTGATGATCATGGGTCATCAATATTGATGCAAAGTAACCGGGAGATTTTAAGGAACCGGATTTGAATTTTTGAATTCTCCTTTTTATTCGTTTTGAATAAGAAGATGAAGAACTAAGTAAATTAAATTTTATTATTTTTTGAATAAGTAGTCAGCCCTTAAAAAGCGGCACAAACTGAAAAAACAGATAGAAAAGAAA
>CAYJPN010000081.1:0-1816 GCA_964372115.1 uncultured Ignavibacteriaceae bacterium | reverse complement strand
TTAAATTCTGCGGAATCGATGGATAGGCATCATACTGTCTGTAACTTAAATAATTGGAACCGGAATTCTGCCAAATTGTATATAAATCATTATATGATGAAGTAATATCAATCTTACTACAAGTTGCAGTACTCCCATAGATATTTTCGCCTACTTCTCTAACACCATTATTAAAACTAAAATGCCATATACCATTAATATCGTCCTCCTTTACCGGTAGCCAAAAATAAGCGGTATGCAGTTTATTATCTGCTGTCGTAGTAGTTTGAATAAAATTTGTGCTGTTGAATAAATTTATCCACTGGTTCACTAGAACATAATCACTTTTTCTAAAAATTCGACTATAGAAATGATCATGCCACTCAACGTCAGGGGCGGTATAGTAGACATAAAGGTAATTAGCATCTACACCAAAACCCGCAAAAGTTGAATAATTTAGATTTGAATAGACAGTTTGTCTTGCCCCCCATGTATTATTATATACATCGTATTCGCGGGATTTTGCATTGCTCCCGTTCTGGTAAACGACATAAATTTTGTTTTCCGAAGATAAGGATTCTATTCTGGGATTTGTGCCGCTTTCTGTTTCTGAAACCGCCTGATAAAACCCCCAATTGGAGGTAAAACGACGGTATCTGGTAATATTATCATACGTATATGCGACGTGCAATCCATTCTGGTCATATACTGCATCTATAAATGTAGGAGTTTCGGTTATCTCAGCAATTGTCAACCAGTCAGCCCCTGCGTTTGTTGAGTATTTACAATTAATAACATTATTTTTTCTATAAACCACATATACTTTAGACTCGTCACCGGTGATATTTGCAAGAGAAGCACCACTGGTTTCAATTGAAATAGCATTGCCGGCTTGACCGGTTGATGGGTTCATTAAATAATAAGTAATCGAGCCATTTGAATTCTGTAGTACAATATTATTTCCAAAACTGTTCGAAAACATTTCAACAGATTGTGCACCAAAAACACTTATGTTTGTGTTCAAAACTGATCTCCATCCGGGCTGTTGTGCAAACATCAGAGACGATAAAAATAATAAAATGATTATTTTTTTCATTATTAATTTCCTTTTACTTTATTAAAACTGATTTAATTGTTTTGCGGAAGTTTTCCGCTTCCATTGTTATAAAATAAATACCGCTTGGAACCGGAATGGCATTTCTGTTGGTTCCGTTCCACATAACGGTATATTCTCCTCTTTCGAGGTATTCACTCAATAAAGTAACTATTTCTTCTCCTAAAGAATTATAAATTTTTAATTTTACTTCACATGCACTCGGTATAAAAAATTTAATATTGGTAGTCGGATTAAATGGGTTGGGATAATTATTAAACAATTTGTAATCACCTAATAATTCCTGTTCATTTTTTACATCCGTGGTTAAATAATGTCGATAAATCTGGACTACTTCTTTTCTGTGGAGTGGTATATCATTTTTCGCCATGTTTAGAACTAGTGCCGGATAATTTTCATTGTAAAACTTAAACATTCCGGAGGACTCAACCATTATGTCAAATTTATGATAATAAAATATTTCAAAATTATGTATTCCAGGCTGCCCCGTATATTTTAACATTACAATTGTATTCCCAACATTAACCACTAACTCTTCCTTGCCGTCATTATCGGCATCAATGCTTGTTCCGCGAAAACTGCCTAGAGTTAGAAGTCCCGGAAACTCTATTTGTGTGATAGGATGATATGAATTGTCACCATCGGTTTCAAAACCTACCAACTTCGTCACATTCTGCTCAAAACTCTGACCGCCAATCCAGAATTCAGGTTTCCCATTTCCGT
>CAYJPN010000080.1:0-2111 GCA_964372115.1 uncultured Ignavibacteriaceae bacterium | reverse complement strand
GAACTGAATTGTCGGGGGATTTATTTTGAAGAAACTGTTCCGCAGCTGCAAAAAACACCGAGGGATTATCTACATAAGGTAAGTGACCTGTTCCATTAATAATCAATAATTGGCTATTTGGTATACTCATTTTCCATTCTTCCCATGCTGCAACGGGGGTTTCATCTTTATCCCCACCCATAATAAGTGTCCTTGCTTTTACTTTTGAAAGTCGTGCCGTAATATCCCATTTCCCCATAGATTGTAGAGAATAAAACCTAATTGGGTTTAATTGATTTTTTTGGTTACAATCACATACATCGCCCCACATTCTTCTAACATGCAAAGGTGTCGGGAATTTTCCACGAGCCCATACAGCATAATAGTCCCAGCAAGCTTTAATTGAGTCATTAGGTGCAGAATTATATATTTTTCTGTTTTGATTCAATATTAATTGTGAAATACTATCAAGCCTATTTAAACCTTTCCATTTCTGGGAGGCTGCAGCCGATGGGTTTATAAGAATAATTGATTCTATTTTATCGGGGTGAACTGTTGCGTAATAACCCAATAATAAGCCACCATTTGAGTGTCCAAGTACATTCATTTTATTAATGCGAAAATGATTTCTAACTATTTCAACATCCTGAACAAATCGGTTAATCTTTAATCTTGCAGTATCCCTAACAACAGAAGAGAAGCCTGTGCCTGGTTGGTCAAAAAATAAAAGTGCATGATGGGCTGCAAGTGGTGTCAAGTCTGGAACAAGGTAACTTGAACCAAATCCACCACCATGAAACACAACGATGGTATCTTTTCCTTCACCTAAAATTCTGTAAAAAATTTTTACTGAATCGTTTGTTGGGATATAGCCTTCTGAATATTTTAGTTTTACTGTTTGTGAATTCACAGCAAGAGGAATCATAAATATTAGCGATAGTCCAATTAAAAATGATTTCATTTATTTCAGTTGTTTAAGTATGGTTAAGGGTATCTATTAAAATTTATTGATTTTTAAGAGGTTGTCTCATCCATGGCTTCCAATTAAAATAGTTGGGGCTCCACCTGTAGAAATTCGATTGGCATCTGCTGCAACTTCCTGCATACCCACCGATGACATAGCTGCCTGCAATGCTTCTAGCGACTCAAAGGGCATCGTAAACATTTGGAAGAAAGGTGGTGTCCCTTCAGGAGTAGGTAAAAATTTGGTAACAGTATAGGGTTTTACAGTTGTTGTAATTCCTGTTTTTTCGTGAAGCAATGCCAAATGCTTCGTATAAGCTGCCTCAAATTGCTGCACATCGGTAGGCTGAGGATAAAGTACAATTAATTGTAGCATATTTTGTTTTGTATTAGTGCCTACTCTAATCGGTTTTCGGCTTACCCCGTTTGTTTGTCTATTGATATATAAATGTTGAAATATTTTTGGTTAGATTATCGCTAAATTATTTGATTCAGTAATTTTTGTCAAACCCCGAAACCTTGAAAAACTGTCCGAATAAAATGGCACACAACTCTTAAATATACGAACTTGTTTAAAAATCCATAATCTTTTCTTTGACACCCAGTCGTACCGCAATCTTAAATAAAAACACCTGTTCCATCCATTAATCCGCATAAAAATTGAAAGATTCCGTGTTATCTTTCCTGTAGTAATACAAAATGCGCAGACCTGAATATTCAGAGTAACTGTTTTAACAATACAAAATACGAAAGCCCTTTTATTCTATACTGTCTAACGGGCTCTTGATATTTTTTAGATTCTTTTTGCTTACATGAATATATCTCAGCGTTGTTTTTAGGTCGTTGTGGCCAAGCAATTGTTGAATAAAGGTGATGTCGGTTCCATTCTCTAAAAGATGCGTTGCAAAACTATGCCGCAGGCCGTGTATACCTGTGATCTTATTTATTTTTAGGTGTTTGAGGGCGTTTGCAAAAACTTTTTGTACACTTCTAACACTGTACCTGTCGCCATATTGCCCCTCAAACAAATATTTTTTAGGTTTAAACGCTTTAAAATAGGTTCTTAATTGGTCCAAAATACTTTCTGGCAAATTGGCGTATCGGTCTTTTTTACCTTTAGCCCTTTTAGCCCTTTCAATAAAAACTTGCATGTTTTTACTGTCTATATC
>CAYJPN010000079.1:0-2210 GCA_964372115.1 uncultured Ignavibacteriaceae bacterium | reverse complement strand
CTTTGATAAGCGTAAGCAATATTAGAAATAATGCCATTTTGATAACCTTTGGTTCAGATGCAGTAACTGCAATAAATACGAATGAAGGAATTGTTGTTATAGATGCTGGAATTTCTACAAAATTAACTTCAAAATACAGGAAAATAATTGAAAAAGAGTTTCAATCTAATAATTTCAAGTATTTAATTAATACGCACTACCATCCTGATCATTATGGAGGTAACAGTGTTTTTGAAGAAGTCGAAATTGTAGGATATAAAAGCGGTATAAATGAAATAATGAAACTATGGAAAGATACAACAAAAGTAATAAATAGCATTTCAAAGGTTGTGAAAGAATACGAATTACAATTACAGGCATCTGAGTTGGGAACGGTGGAGTGGATTGAATCTTTTACACAAAAAATGCGCTATACAAATGCGTTAAAAGATGCTCAAAATAATAGTAAAATTTTGCAACCGACTCTTACTTTTGAAGATAGTTTGCATATTGACATAGGAGAAATAAAATTTGAAATGATATACTTTGGTAAATGCCATTCAAACAGTGATATATTAATTTTTATACCGGAATTGAAAATTCTCTTTACGGGAGATTTGGTTTTCAAATACGGACGACCAAGTATTATTAACTCTCAACTTGAGGATAAAGATAAGTGGATTAGAGCAGTTAAATGGATTGAAAAAAGAATTCCTGATATTGAAACTATTATCAGTGGACATGGTGAAATTCTTACAGTTGAAGACATAAAAAGTTTTAATAAGAAAATTTTAGAAAAATGTTTGAATTAATTGAGCATCGCCAATGCATAAAAGGCGGTATATTTTATTGCCGGGATAATGCAGTTTTCAGCCTCCTGGCATTTAATAAACTTTTGTGTAACTTGACAGGGCAGTATTCCGATATCGGCAACAAAAAAATACTGCCACTCCTTTGTGGGCCACCGTGTAAAACCGAACAAACTTTCTCAAACTACTGACATTAACGAAAAGAAAAAATAGCTTTAACAAACAAAAAATGAATTGGATTATTTTAATTATTGCCGGACTATTTGAAGTTGCATTCGCATTCTGCCTGGGAAAAGCAAAAGAAACCACAGGAAACGAAATGTATTTATGGTATGCAGGTTTTATTGTGACCCTCACGCTCAGTATGGGACTTTTAATTAAAGCAACTCAAACTTTACCAATCGGGACAGCTTATGCCGTGTGGACAGGAATTGGAGCCGTTGGAACAGTTTTAGCAGGAATTTTGGTATTTAAAGAACCAGCAACTTTTTTGCGATTGCTTTTTATTATCACTTTAATAGGGTCTGTCATCGGACTAAAAGCAGTTTCACACTAAAATTGACAGCCAGCAAATGACAAGAACGGCAGCCCCCTAAGCGTAGTTTCATGCCATGGAGACAAGTGCATCTACGCTTTTATATCATGATGTTTTTTATCCTTGTTTTAGGTCAGAAAGGGAGCAATTAAGGGGTCAAAATGCGGTATTTTTTTTCCTTTCAGGTAGATGGCTGGGCAGCAATAACTACCAGAAAGTGTTGTCTCAATATTCTTGTAGAGGGTTTAAACTATTGTAGGACTTATGAAAACTTAAAATTACCTGTTTCTGTTATTATGATCAACTATGTGCACTGTATTTTTAGTTCAGAAAACAACCCATTTTGTTGCGTAAGTTTGGCTGCTTTCACATCAAACACTACTGACTTTTGGCAGGCAATGCCAATCCATTCGACTCAATTTGAGGTGAGTATTTCTTCAAAAGAAAATATCGCTGATATGTACACTGAATATTCGTATATTGCCGGGTGGTTTAGTCCTGCTTTAGAGAGACTGAATACCGCAAGTGCGGGATTATTTGGGGGCAAGGGCGGAGTAACCTGCCTGAGTTACCCGACTAATACAAACCGGTAGACTTTGTGAGTTCTGATTTGACATTTACTAAAAAATAATATTCTTAACAAATACACAAATAAAGAAGATTATGAATAAAACAATTTTACTTTTTATTTCATTAATTAGTTTGACAAGCATTTCAAATGCGCAATATCCGCAATGGTTAACATATCTTAATGGTGACTATATCGGTGCTCTAACATCTGACGATAATACAATTTGGGTTGGTACATTTGGTGGTGGGTTAATTAATATTGATATAAACACCGACAAACCAACTTTTTTCGATAAGTTAAATTCCGGTTTGCCGAG
>CAYJPN010000078.1:0-2214 GCA_964372115.1 uncultured Ignavibacteriaceae bacterium | reverse complement strand
ATATATAGGCGGCTGGGACGAATATCCATGGATATCACCCGACGGTAAAACTTTAATTTTTACATCCAACCGGGATGCGGCAAGAGAAGACACTATAAGTTTTCCAGATTTATATGTAAGTTATTTATTGGTTGACGAAAACGGAGATACAGTTACTTCTGTAACTAAATCAAATGATATTTCGGTTTTATCGTATGAACTTTTTCAGAACTATCCAAACCCTTTCAATCCTTCCACTTCAATTTATTACCAGATATTGGGAAATGGAATGGTTACATTAAAGGTTTACGACATACTCGGCATCGAAGTAAAAACACTCGTTAACGATTACCAAACAAAAGGACGTTACGAAATAAACTTTGATGCATCCGCCGAAGGCGAATTAAGCAGCGGCATGTACATTTACCAAATAACAAGCGGCAGTTATAAAGCTTCTAAGAAGATGATGCTGGTTAAATAAATTGAAGGTTCATATGTTAAAAATGAAAGTTATAATCTGCTTTCTATTGTTTTTTACATCCATTTTGTATGCACAATATCCTCCGGCAATTGAACAATGGAGTGTACCGGTTAGAATTGATTCATTCTCAATCCCTGCCAGGTACGAAGCTGAAGCATGTTTTAATGATCGAATGGATTCAGTTTATTTCTTCAGAAAAAATGGTATAAGTTTCTCAACTCTTATCGATTCTGTTTGGAGTTCACCTTTAAAATTAAATTCCAATATAAATAATGGGCAACCGATTCGCAGACCTTCTATTAGTCGTGACGGCAAGAGGTTATATTATAGCAGGTGGGGCGGTTACGGTTCATGGGATCTTTGGTATAGTGAGTGGAGCAACAGTAATCAACAGTGGGGTCCTTCAATCAATTTAGGACCCCATATAAATTCATCAAGCATTGAATATTATGCTCTTGAAATAAGTCCAGATACTTTGTATACAATAGATTCAAGATGGGGCGCCGGCGGTGTTTGCATTTTTATTAAAGATTCAATAAATAATACATGGCAGATAGTAGATAGTTCAAACTATAATCATCCTTTTGGATATGGCGATACAAGAGGAGTATCAATAACGGGTGACAGAAAGAAAGCATACTTTAGTAAATACGTTTTTGGCCCGCCGGATACACTTCAGTCCGAGTTATTTGTAACTTATCGGGATACAATTTTGAATAGATGGGGTGCATCTTATAAATTAAATATCAATTCGACTGCATTCCAGCCAACAGGGTCGTTTGGATATATAGGCGGCTGGGACGAATATCCATGGATATCACCCGACGGTAAAACTTTAGTTTTTACATCTAACCGGGATGCTGCAAGAGAAGATACGATACATATCCCAGATTTGTACATATCTCATTTATTAGTTGATGAAAACGGTGATACAGTCACTTCCATAAAAAAATCAAATGATATTTCGATTTCGTCTTATAAACTTTTTCAGAATTATCCAAATCCTTTTAACTCATCCACATTAATTAACTACCAAATACTTAAAGACGGAGTGGTTACATTAAAGGTTTATGATATTCTCGGCAGCGTGGTAAAAACACTTGTGCATGAATACAAAGACAATGGGAAATATGAAGTAGATTTCAATGCTAATGATTTATCAAGCGGAGTTTATTTTTATAGAATTGTAAGCAGGGGTTACAACGAGATAAAGAAAATGGTTTTGTTGAGATGATGAAGTTGATTGACTGCTAGTAATACCGGTGGCTTCGATACATTCCGGCTGTGAGAGATTGTGAGTTTGTTTAGCATTGTGGCAGCCGGAATACTCAGCCACCTAGTGTTAAAGTAATGCAAGGTCATCGAGTTTTTTCCCGAACCTTCGTGAGGGAAAAAGTATCGAGATGCCCGGGAGTGAAGAGATTGCCTGAGTGTCGGTGGCTTCGATACATTCCGACTGTGTGAGATTGTGATTTTGTTTGGCATAATGGCAGCAGGAACACTCAGCCACCTTGCGTTAAAGTAATGCAAGGTCATCGAGTTTTTTCCCGAACCTACGTGTGGGAAAAAGTATCGAGATGCCCGGGAATGAAGTAATTGCTTGAATGTCGGTGGTTTCGATACATTCCGGCTGTGAGAGATTGTGAGTCTGTTTGGCATTGTGGCAGCCGGAATACTCAGCCACCTAGTGTTAAAGTAATGCAAGGTCATCGAGTTTTTTCCCGAACCTTCGTGAGGGAAAAAGTATCGAGATG
>CAYJPN010000077.1:0-2690 GCA_964372115.1 uncultured Ignavibacteriaceae bacterium | reverse complement strand
TATTTATCGTCATTCGGGGTTTTAGAAATTTAATCGAAATAACCCTTCCTTTTTGTGTATGTAAAAAGTAAAGGAAATTTTTCCCGCTAGAAGCGGGATGTATACCAAAAATAAAATTAATTACGGTGTTGTGGTTTAACAACTTGCCCTGCTTTACGGGATAACGGCCGTTAGGTATTTTGGTTTAATATCAATATGTTAAAGTCTGATTTCATTTTTTAGAGTATTGTCAAATTAAGTTAGGAGCTTATTATGAAAACTTCAGTTTTGAAATTAGTATCGATCTTCGCTCTCAAAAAACATTTCTTCTTCCCTTTACTTATGATTTCTTTTCTCTCGTTTGTTAACCAATCCTGTAAAGAAGAGTCTTCACCAACTGAACCGCAGAGAACAATATTAACTACTGAAACTATAGCTAAACTGGAAGCGGCGGCAGATAAGGTAATGATGGAAAAGCAAGTACCCGGTATGATTGCTTATATAGCGGTAGAAGGGGAAGGTGAATTAAATATAACACGTGGAGTCGGCAATTTAACTACAAATGAACCGATGAATATAAGGAACTACTTCAGAATGGCAAGTGTAACAAAAACGTTTACAACAGAAGCAGCTCTTATATTAGCCGATGAGGGGAAAATCGATCTTAACAAAACAATTTTCTTTTATCTTCCGGAATACGCCATTCCTGGAAGAGACACTATTACAATAAGAATGCTTGGGAATATGACAAGTGGATTAATTGAAGTTCTGAACGACTCAGCTTTATTTGCTGCTTATTATAATAGTCAGGGAACAATTAAATTTACCCCGGAAGAATTAATAGTTCCACTCTTCACGTCTCAGTTGCAATTTACACCCGGTTCACAATATAAGTACTGTAACACAAATACTATATTGTTGGGATTGGTAATCAAAAAAGTAACAGGCAAGGCGCTAAAAGATGTTTTTGCTGAAAAGATTTTCCAACCGTTAGGTTTGACGCATACATTTTGGCCCGAAACAAATTATTTGCCAACCCCCTATCATCATGGTTATACAAATACATTAGGTACAAAACATCAAGATGTGACATATTGGGGAAACTCATGGGGTAACGCAGCAGGTATTCTTATTTCAAATATTGCCGACTTAAAGATCTGGGCTAAAGAAATAGCTGAGGGAAATTTACTTTCCGCAGCATCAAAAAATGAAAGGTATCTAATGGGAGTAGCTGGTTCCGGTTATGGATTTGGAGTTGAAATAATTAAGACTTTGTTTGGGCATTCCGGAGGAATTACAGGATGGAATAGTATGGTATTCTATGACAAAACAAAAAAGATCACAATAATTACACATGCAAACTCATTAGATGATAAACCAGCTGGCTATTCATTTCAACAATTTGCTAAGACTCTGGGATATTAGTAAGAGTAATTAAAACTTAACGGAGGTAATATTGCGAACTAAAAAATGCATAACGTAACAAGGATTCATGCCAAGCCCCGAAAAAAAACGGGGTAAACTGCGCTGAGGTATGATCCGGAGTCCCCGCCAAGAAACGGGGTCTATGTATGGACTTAGCCCCGCCAAACAAAATGGCGCGCAAGCTCCAAGCGGCTTAACGCGGAGGCTTGTATTTTCAACAGCACATTTTGCAAGTGTGCTAACCCTTACGGGATGCAGCTATCACAAAGGAAGAATATAACCCTTGCTTTTTGCGTATGTAAAAAGTAGAAGGAAATTTTTAAAATAAATTTAACTATGGTGTTGTGTTTAACATAATACGCCGTTCTACCGGATACAAAAATAATATACAATTTACGTTCTTTGAATTATTGAAGAGAAAGAGAGACTTTCAAAGCTTTATCAACTTCGAGCATTTTATTTTTGTCAATGGTTCCAAACTTTGTAATTAATCTTTGATCTTTATCAACGGTTCTTATCTGACCGCAATCAACATAACTGTCTCCAGCTAATCCGCCTTCTCCCTTTTTTAGCAATATCATTATAGGCAATGGATTTGTTATTTCTTTTACACTTGAGATTGGAGCAATAATTGTGACGGGACTGAATTTATTCCCAATATCGTTTTGAACAATTACTGCTGGTCTTGCTTTGCCAATTTCTTTACCGATAATTGGATCAAGATTTACAAGATAAACATCACCTCGAAGGAGAGGATAAATAATTCCAATTTTACTCTTTATCTGCATATTTCCAGTCTTCTTGAGATTTTAGATAATAATCGTAATTAGCTTTATAACCGGCTTCAAGTTCTTTCTCAATTTTCTCTTTTTCAATTTCGTCAATATAATTTAGCAATGCGTTACGAGCAATTTCACTAACAGTCAATTTAGTCTGTTTTGAAATTTGGTAAACTTTATTTGATAATTCAGAGTTAACAAAAAAACTCAATCGTTCTTTTTTATTTTTTATTTGTATAGAAGGCATATTTTCTCCTTTGTCTAAATGTTCTCGCAAATATGTGCATAAATACGTGTGCAATCAAGTGTAATATTAGGGGAATAATATTGTGAAAAACTGGTATAACGTTACAAGGATTCATACCGAACCCCGAAAAAAAACGGGGGAAACTGCGCTGAGGTATAATCCAGTGTCCCCGCAAAGAAACGGGTTCTATGGATTGACAAAGCCCCGCCAAACAAAAGGCGGGCAAGCTCCAAGCGACTTAATCCGGTCGCTTGTATTTT
>CAYJPN010000076.1:0-2799 GCA_964372115.1 uncultured Ignavibacteriaceae bacterium | reverse complement strand
TCTACTGACATTTCTATCGAGTCGTATCTATGACATTTCTATTGTGCTATTACACAAAAAAACAATTTTATAGTAATAGAAAAGTTTTCATAACTTATAGATGTAGGTTCAGAGCTGTTTTCAAAATTTATTTCATATTTGTCGTTAAATTTTTCTGATTTCGTAAAAGAATCTATTATACTATAAATTATAACGGCTCCTCCTAATCCAAATAAAGCATAAGAATAATTCAATTTTGTATTAGCTTCATCATAAAGTCTTACCGCATTATCTTCGTGGGTTGCATTCTTGTAATCATTATACTCATTGTCAGCGGTTGTCTTTAAAATAAATCCACCGATCAAAGAACCGCTAAAAATTCCAAAATGAGTAAGACCACTTTTAGAATCGCCTTGAATAAACTGACCGAGACCGGGAATAATGGAAGAAAGTCCTAATAAGAGAGAAGATTTTTGTTGAATCTTTAATTTACTTTTAATTTTAGGTAACATATTTCTGTTAATTTCAAAAGAATTTTTATAATGATTTTTCGCTTGTTCTACATTACCATTTGATAGCTCATTATTTCCAAGATATAAGTAAGATTCTGAATATTTTTGCCTAATGAAATTTATATTTTGTTCACTGTATTTTATACTTTGTGAGTAGTAAGAAACAGCATCAGAATAATATCCCTTGTCAAAATTTATATCAGCAATCTGAATACATAATTGTGAATGAAATCTTTTTAATTCATCATATTGTTGGTTTGTCAAATTGTTTAATTGAATAGCTGAATTAATGTTTGATAAAGAAGAAGCATAATTTTTATTTGCGGAATCATTTTTCGCAAGCTCTAAATAATTTCCAAATAGAAGTTGGGCAATTTCTTTATTTGCTGTTGATGAGTTTTTTGCTTTCAATAAAAGGCTTATGCTCTCCTTATAATTATTTTCATTTAGCTTTTCTTTTGCTTGTTTTATTAAAATAACAGTCTGCTCTTTTGCTTGTTTTATCAAAATAACAGCCTGCGTTGTTTTAAAATTTTCTTTTAATAACTCAAGTTTGTTTTCAAGTTGGCTAACTTCCGTTTTAATGTTAGAAATAATTTCTTGGTCCTGTTCTGACAAATCGCCGAAAATTTTATAACCGTCTTTTCTAAAAAGATAATAATGAATTCCTTGATAATAATTATATGTTATATTCTCTTTGTTCGGCTTTACGAACAAGTGAAAAAAGTTATTTATTACTGTACCGGGAGATGAGTAATCATCGTTAGTAGGTAAAGCAGAACCGTAAATCATTAAATAATATTCATCTATATCTCTTATTTCACCACTGATTAAATATGATTGGTGTTTTAATTGTTCAGTATCAAGTTCTTGTTTCTTATTTAAAAGATTTTTTTCAAATTGAGTAATTTGACTTTGGAGTGAATCTAAGTTTTGCGAAAATAATTCTATCGAAAAAAATAGAAATGGCAATAGTAATTTTAAAATCATTTTGTGCCTTATCATTAATATTTATGACTGGTTATGATTTAAATATTTGCAAAAATCTACTTGTTGTGTAGCTGGGCTTCTAAGGAAGAGTAATACATTTTTTGATGTAGGTTTAAAAACATTAAAATTAATATTAAGTCCTTCTTTGTATGAAAAAAGCTTTTCGTATAATTCATCAACAAAAGTGCAATCAATAGCTAAAATATTCTTGCCACTTTTATTTTTTATTTTTCTATTTACAAGTTGTTTTTCAACATCACCTATATCGACCGAACCAAAAAATACTTCTTCTGTATCAAAAACTTCACCTTTTGAAGATAAAATAGCGGTTACTTCAATTTCACCATATTTTGTTTTAATATCATATAACTCCTTTTCACCATCGTTTGTTTTTACTAATTCGGAAACACTTATCACATCAATGTTATTGCTTTTTAGATAATAAACGAAGATTAATTCACTCCATTTACCTTGGAAAAGTGTTTCATCTTTGGCCATTAGTCTAGACAATAAACCTTTTGATAAAATATAATCTTTATGATGTTTTAAGAAGTAACTTAGGAGTTTTTCTAAAGAGGTTATAAAATTGATTTGATTGGGATAGTAAGAAACACTCATAAAATAATTGGCAATAAAGTAGTTCTGAAAAGACCATTTTGTTCCATCTGTTGTTTCATAAGTTTCTATTGCGTTTTCTAAGAATTCAATTCTGAACACATTTAAAATGTTTGGACAAGCGCGTATTAATTTGATGATTTGTTTTTTCCTTTCTTCCATACTATATACTCCAAACTGGCTGACGGAGTGTTACGTTAAAATGCAACACTACCGTATTAATTATTTAAAGATTTCCGATTTCGTTTTACGTTAGTAAAACGAAACATTTAATTATTAAAAATCTCCACACCCAAAATGACGAAATTACTATCCTCTAAAATCGGGCTATCCTGTTATTCGCTGTCTATCCAGCATGTTCGTCTTCATTATGACAACCCTCATCCTGCCGGCGGCGGCGTACCATCACCCTCGCCGCTGCCCGCGCCTCTTCCTTTTGCTATCGGACTAAACTTCTGCTGCATTTCTTTATTACCGGCGTATGCTGCTTTTATAAAATTTCTGAACTTTTTTATTTCCGCGGTTAAATTTTTTATAGCCGTGTCTCTTGCCGTAGTTGCGGCTGCCTGGCTGTTTTTTCCGCTTTCCTGCGTAGAATCAGCCCCGCTTAATTTTTGGTAACTTGCGCTAAATGCCGGTATGTCTTCAGCAAGAAGTCCGTTACCCGTTAATTCATCGCCGTGCTCAAGCAAAAGTCCTTGAA
>CAYJPN010000075.1:0-3182 GCA_964372115.1 uncultured Ignavibacteriaceae bacterium | reverse complement strand
CAAGGTCGTCATTTAATATCGCAAGCGTGGGCATATAATTTTTTGTGTAGCCGCTGTATTGCGCTAAATTTGATTTATAATATGAGTTGCTTTGCTCCAGTCTTAAACCATCGCTCGAAGTAATTTTTTGATACCTTATAATATTATCGCCCTGACCCCAGGCAAGATGAAAATTATAATCGCTTGTGTTTTTATTCACTGCTAAGGTAGGTGTTAATGAATTAGCATCAGAATTTAAGATAGAGCCATCTTCTAAGAAAGAAATATCACCATTACCCGCAGCATACCACCGATAAAAATTATACTTTAATCCATTATTTCTGTAGACTATCAATAGTCTGTCCGACTTTATTTCTATGGCTGGTGATACATCGCTTTGATAATCAATAACTTCCCCGCCTGGATTTATAATGCTGTCAGCAGCTTCAAATCCACCCGCGTTGTTAAACCAATAAAACTTAAAACCGGTACTAAATTGCAGGGCAATAAATACAGTATTCCCCTGATAAGCAATTGTAGGGTTTTTGGAATTATCTCTGAGAGGCTTTCCGTTATTCATTATCTGCCAGCTAACACCGTTGTCGGTGCTTCTTTCATACCAAGTACAGCCCATGCTCTCGTAAACTAAATGGAAAGTACCATCCGGTGTTCTCACAAATTTTCTTTGGCTATTATTACTAAAGGCGTTCGCATAATTCGATTTATGAGGAATTTTATACAGAGTAGAGTAAGTAGTATTTTGAGTCGGGGTTATATATACGGATGCGCTACTTTGATTCCAACCAACCCAGCCTGCAAAATTATAGCTGTTGTTGTTAATTGTTTGTTGTAATGGCGCCGATATATAACCGCTGTTTTGTTCTACAATTTGAGCAGCGATTATAGAATTTGAACCATCAAATTCTGTTTGGTCGTTTCGGGTTATTGCATAGTTCTTTCGAAGACCGGCTTGATAGTTTGCATCGTCATCATTCTGAGTTGCTTGAAAACTGTAATTGTAGTTGATTGAACCAGGAATTTCTACTCCGTTTTTCCACCAATTACTCTGACTATTCGGAGCGTAATTATTCCATACTCTTTCATAACCACTATAGGATTGATTTTGTGCTTCGAGGTTTACTGTTTGCCCGACGTTTGCAGGAAAAGGAAAAGGACTATTGTGCTGAGTTGCAGGTAGATCAACACCCACTTTTATAGTTCCGTAGATGAAATTGTTTTGAGCTGTGATATTTACACTTTGAATGGGTACAGTATAGACTATTTTTAATATTAAATTAACTTTTGCATAAGAATCACCATTGTTCTCCCCCTGTGAAGCAGCACCCAGATATAAAACACCACCGTTTCCTCTTGCATTATTAATAGCATTTATAAGATCTTGAGTCGAAGTAGTCTCACCTCCATTATAGCTTAGATTAGAAAATAATAATGGCGAGGAACCGATCTCATCCCACAGGTATTGATATGCATATGATTGGTCGAGCAAAATAATGGCAAATTGATATGATTGGTTCCAGTTCGATAATTCATATTGAATTTTTGCACTTGTTATAGTTGCATTTGAAGGAATTGTTCCCAAAGAGAAACTATGTTGAGTTCTGTATTGCCCGGTATATCCATATACGCTATTTAACCGTTGTCCAATATCATCGTCATAGTCTCCTCCCCCCATTTCATATATAGTGTTATTTTGATTGTCTGTATATCTGACAACAGTATCGTCTAAATCACTTATGGATATAGAGGTTTGTGTAAATGTTTCAATAGAACAAAACAATACGAAAAACATCAAAAGACTTGTTTTAGTTCGCATTTTTGTAACTCCTTTTGTTTGTGGAAAATTGTTAATTTAAAAACAGAATAGTCCAATCATTTGTAAAAATGATTAACAGGTTGCCAGCCTTAGCAGGGCTATTCAATGCTGAGAGACGGTGCTGCAACACTGTCTCTCGTTAATTAAAATTATTTTATTTAGCTGTTGTTCCTCATTTATTATTCATTTAATTTACCGTGTATCATTAAATTATTTCCGTTTGTTCTACCAATGAAAAAAACTTCTGTATCAAACATTATCCCCTCACGTACAAAAATATTTTCAGTCGATTGATATAGATAAACAGTATTTTCACCATTATAATGAGCTATACCATCTCTCATTCCAAGGAAAATATCTTTTTCATTTCTTCCCCAACCAACATTCAGAAATTTTGGATCATCGGAAAGTCTTTTTATTTTGGAAAAGGTAGTCCCGTTATAACTGAAAAAGTCATAACCTATGATGAAATATGTTTTATTACCAAGTTGCAGTAAACTGCCATATTCGGCATCAGTATTTTGAGAACCAGAATATATTTCTTTTAAATTATTCTCTTCTAATTCATAAAACTGATAACGACTTTCCCCAAATTGTTCGTTGGTAATCCCCCACAAATAAATTTTACCATTATCAGCTACTTCTATTTCTGCAAAAGTTGTCCTTATTAAAGGAATATTAAGTTGTTCCCACGAGACTCCATTATAGCTCAAGATTGTACCCCAATAATCTGGGCTTATAAAATAATATCCAGCGGTAAAAATTTTATTATACGAAACAACTTTAATACTTTGAAAAGTTATATCATTGTTACCGTTAATATTATGTTGATATTTCTGTGCCCATTGCGCACCATTGAACTCCCAAATTATTCCTGTTTGACCGCCACTCCAAACATCATTAGAGTTTTTACTTGAAATTGAGACAGGGGAAAAGGGACGAGATGTTAAATCACTTTTCCAGGTTTGCCCATCATAGTGATAAAAAGTTTTATCGAGATCACCTCCTGGTCCGCAAACCCACACATCAGTTGGAGATGTTCCTGTTATATCTGTAAAGAAATTAAATGGTAAGAAGAGTGTATCCACCGTCCAAATATAATCTCTCCTCCCCGGCACGGTGTTATCTTCCACCGCGGTAATTTCTTTTTTACATGTAACTGATAAAAGAGATAATATAGAAATAAAACCAAATAGCATTATTTTGTAAATAGGCATAACAATAGAAGCCCTTTTTATTAAGGAATAAATTAAGAATTGTAAATTAAGTAAGTAACCAGGAACAGCGGCTTTTATTTTATAATTTTTTACCACAGTTCCCCCTTGTAAGATTAAGAAACCTGTTAAAAATGTAGAACCTTTTATTGAAT
>CAYJPN010000074.1:0-3547 GCA_964372115.1 uncultured Ignavibacteriaceae bacterium | reverse complement strand
AATTATTTATCAAACATCTAAATCCCGTGTTGACTTTAATCGGAATAACTGGTTAGGCAATTATGAATATTATCAACATAAATAGTATAGCCAGTACAATACCGGATTTATAAATGCTATTACTCTTAACATAAAGTTTATATCTCAACGTACTTACTTCAAGAACAGATAAACTCGGATAATTTGAGCCGAGTTTACTATCAAACGATTTACTATTCATAATTTGTTTTACTTTTTTAAAAAGGGATATGTTACCCCAAATAATTAATAATCCAGGAACAACTACATAAAGTATTGTCCCCAATCCGGGGTCATTTGATATACTCCTCCAGGGAGAAGGATTAGTACTATATTTTTTGTTAAAATCACCAAAGACTTCTGGGACAGCATAAAAAAGTCCAAAACAAATAAAGAAAATAATACTGCCTAATAAAATGCCACAAAGAAAATCATAAAATAAATACACTTGCAACTTGTTATAATGAAGAGACAATTTTGATTCTTGGTACTTATCATTTTCTAAGATTGGTAATTTGTAATTAATATAATCTTTAAGTGTAGCTAATAGGTCCTTATCCTTAATTTGTTCAATATTCAATTCTAGAGCAATAGCTGCCTTTCTTCTAACCAATTTATCCGGATCTTTTAATAGATTAATAAGTAATTCAATGGTTTGTGGATCTTCAAATTTCCCCAGCGATTCAATTGCATTTAGTTTTACAATTTTATTTTTGTCTTTAAGAGATGATTTTAGAAGACTAGCAATATCTGGCATTCCATAATTTTTTAACGCATTTATTGTTGATCCACGAACAATTGATGATTTATCATTCAATGAATTCTCAATTAAATATTTTGATTGTGTGTCTTTTAATTCACCTAGTATCTTTATTGCTTGAGATCTTACAATATCATCTTCATCGACGGCTAATTTGCGAATGATTTCAATATACTCTCCTCGACCTAAATTATACAAAGCAATAGCTGTTTCTTTTCGAACATACTTAGATTCATCGTTGTAATATTGAACAATCAAAGGAAGATGTGATTTATCCCCGATTACACCTAGTCCCCTAATTGCCTCATTCCTAACACTTCTCCGATTTTCTATCGCTTCAATGATCGTTGGGATAGCTTTTTTATCCTTAAAAAAAATAATTGCATCTATTATTTCAGAAAATACTCCAGGCCATTTTTCCTTCTTTAATAATTTAATTAGTTCATCTATTTTGTTTTCATCTTTGAGCTTCCATACTTTTTGAAAAGAACTCATTTTATTCACCTTTAATTAATTGCCTAACGATGTGGCAACTAAACCGCTGCTGAACGGTTTACGCTACCAACGTTTTTTGTTTTACTGATAATGTTATTTATTTACTTCTTAAAACTCCTTTCAATACAAAGCTAAACTGCAAATATTACGACCGGCTACAGCAGTCGGTTTTGAGTTGCAGGTTAGGCATATTTCTTACGGATTTTTTAGTTCCCGTAATTGCTTCTGATATATTCCAAAACCAACCTTGAGAGTCCCAACACATTGCATATGTATAAAATTCGGCTTTGGTATAAGATGAAATAGCTTCTTCTTTCTTGTTTAACTCTTGAAAGCAAAGCCCTTTTATATAGTAGCAAGTAGCTACATCATTTAACAATCCATGTGAATTTATTTCATCTTTTTCCTTTTTATTGGGATTGGTATTTGGTTTTGGTGAATTCTTTTTGACCAATTCTTCTTGTTTAATCTCAGCTTGACCACGAAATAGTTTTATACATTCATTAGCTTTATCAATAGATTTATAATATTCTTTATTATTAAAGTAATCCCAAGATTCCTCTGTCAATTTTTGATTTAAGGGTATGTTTTGGGCAAATACCTTTTGGCCAATAAAAATTCCAATGGAACAGATCATAAAAAACAAACCAATTGCGAATGTCGAATATTGAATTTTTTTCATGTTATTAACCTTTTGATGTTCTTTAATTTTCTTTTTAAGAGGATATAATTTTGTTAAAATATCTCGTGACTTAGGAAATGCTATAAATACTGATGTTATACCACATAGCAATGTGCCAAAGGCAGTAATCGTTGATAAAAAACTATTAAAGAATTCTGTCATAAACTTCTTCTGATTTTATTAGTAGGTTATTTATTTACACTATACTTTATTAATTCCATTGAATACGTTAATTGATTTTTTGGATTTACTTGTTTTTCAAGGATTAGTCCCACATTTGGGGCATAATATGAATAAGTGTTCCATTCTTTTTCTATTTCTAATTCTTTTTTACCGTATTTAACTTTGGTTATGATTTCAAGACAATCATCAAAAGTTCCAATTTTTAATTTCATTTTCTTTTTGTGCCAATGTGCTTCAATCGAAAAATAATCGCCGTATTTTATCTCTATATATGTATCATGACATGCAAGCTTTTCACGGGCAAGAATTATGGCGTCGGAGAATTTTATCTCTACAATTGTATCATGACATGTGTTAATAGGTTCAATAAATAATGGACGTTCATATTCATATTTCCTAATAACTGGAATAATCTCATACTCGAATATTTCTCCAATCGCAATAAAACCACTATCATTTTTTATTTTTATTCTTCCCCAATATATACTGTCGGGTGTACCTAATTTCCCTTCATATCTACCATCGCGAATGTTTTGGGAATTTAATTCAATTTTCCAACGATATATTCCAGATTCGCCAGTCATTCTTTTACTTATTTTGAAAGTATCAATAAATACTCCATAATTTTTATTTAGTCCAATAATAAGTATGGGTTTTTCTTCGATAACTCCATTTGGGGGCGGCATATCCCAAGATAGAACCTCTCTATTCTTTGTAGCTACTCTTTTGTAAATCCAAAAATTACCAACCGAAAGAGGTAAATAATTGCTTTGTTGAATAACATTGTTGATTTCAGGAGAATTAATATCTTGTGAGAAAGTTGTGCTCATCAGAGAAATAAAAAGAAAACAAATCATATAAGTAATGTTTTTATTCATATTATAATATTATGATTGCTTGTTACAATTAAATGCCTAACTATTAATTAACCCGCCAAACACCATCAGCGGGATTGTTTTGTTTATCATTTTATAACGGTTCAAAAAAATTCTTTCCTTTCGTTTTTGCAAAAATTCAAAGGCTTTGCAGCTAAAATCGGCTGTACATCAATATTTTTGCACCGCAAGATGACTTCGCTCACACGTAAGATGGCTTCGCGCGACTGCAAGATGACTTCGCTCACACGTAAGATGGCTTCGCGCGACTGTAAGATGATTTCGCTCACATGTAAGATGGCTACGCGCGGTTGTAAGATGGCTTCGCGCGACTGCAAGATGGCTTCGCGCGGCTGTAAGATGGCTTTGCGCGACTGCAAGATGATTTCGCTCACACGTAAGATGATTTCGCGCACATGTAAGATGGCTTCGCGCGACTGCAAGATGGCTTCGCGCGACTGCAAGATGGCTTCGCGCGACTGCAAGAAACCTTTGCATAGTATCCTCAACAAAATTGTTGTTTTTTTTGTCAAG
>CAYJPN010000073.1:0-3589 GCA_964372115.1 uncultured Ignavibacteriaceae bacterium | reverse complement strand
ATCAAGGTGGGGAATCTTGTGAACCTGAAGGTGGGGAATTATGTGGTTGTTGACAATGAAAAGAATAGCTTTATTACTTTTTATTCCGGTTTTATTGTTTGCCCAAGATTATACCAATTCTATAAAAATTAGGGCAAATTCGACAGTTTATGTTAAAGCGAATTCAATTAAGTTGAATATTGGGTTGCAAGAAGAAGACCCTTTACCCAAAAAAGCATTTGATAAACATAAAATTCTGGAAAAGAAGTTGTTAGATTTATTGAAACAATATAATATCTCAGACTCTTCAGTTGCGTACTCTCTTCTCAATTTTCGAAAATCTACGAACTCTAAAAGGGAGGAAGTTTACAGAACAGATCAAAATGTAATAGTGAAGTTAAATTCTATAAATGATTATACGGATTTTCAAATATATTTGTTAGATAATGGATTTAATGAATTTAATGCAGTTTTTTCATATGATGAACTAACGAATAAAAAAGAAGAAGGATATAAAGAGGCGTTACGTTTGGCAAGTGAAGATGCCACTGCAATTGCCAAAGCAATGCATAAAAAAGTTGGTAAAATACTAGAGGTAAATACTCAAACAAGTGACAATCCATATATCGATTCAAGACGAGGGGCAATTATGGCTGTAACGGGCAAAACCTCTGATCGAGATTTAACAGAAATTGAGCAAAGCTTAGAAGTCAGAACAACCATTGAAGTTAGATTTGAAATAATTGATGAATAGCCATACGACCAGTCGTTCCGGTTCAAGTCAATTCGGAATTTAGATGTTCGTTAAATATTTTTTAAGCGCTTTCGGGGCGCAGTTATCCCGAAAGAATAAAAACAAACCTTGCTTTTTGCGTATGCAAAAAGGTGAAGGAAATATTTAACGGAACTTGTCCGGTGCTTCGGGATAACACTTTATAAGCTAAAGAATTGGTTGCAAAAAAGAATAATTAAAGTTAGTTTTGAATATGATTTCAAATGAAGATAAATATAAATTATTAGAAATAGCCAAAAGATATAATGTCTCAAAGCTATATCTTTTCGGCTCAAATCTTGAGAATCAAACAGACGCTAATGACATTGACCTGGCTGTTGATGGAATAGCAAATTCTCAATTCTTTAAGTTTTATAGTGAACTTATATTTTCTCTTTCTAAGCCGGTAGATTTAATTGACCTGAAGAAGAAATCTTTATTAAATGAAATGATAAAATCTGAAGGTATTCTTCTTTATGGATGAAAGATTATCTAAAAAGATAAAGGCTGAATTAGAAAACATTGATGAAGTGTTTAAAGAAATCCCTTCTCATGAAAAGCTTCCATACTTATCTACCTTAGAACTTGCGGGAACAGCCGCTTTGCTTCATAATTTTTATAATGGAATAGAAAATATATTAAAACAAATATTCATATCTAATAACATTGAAATACCAGAAGGCAAGTCTTCACATAAAGAACTTATTGAAACCGCTGTAAAAAGTAAGATAATCTCTGAAGAATTAAAAAACACGTTGGGTGAATATTTGGCTTTTAGACATTTTTTCAGCCATGCTTATGCATTTGATTTATATGCTGATAAAATGGATCCTCTAGTCCAAAATTCAAAAGAAGTATATTTGAATTTCACAAAAGAAATAAGCGAATATTTGTAATCATATAGGCACATAACTTTAAAAGGATTGATACCGAACCCCGTAAAAAACCGGGTAAACTGCGCTGACGTATAATCTGGTGTCCCCGCAAAAAAACGGAGTCTATGGATGGACTAAGCCCCGCAAAACAAAATGGCGGGCAAGCTCCAAGCGACTTAACGCGGAGGCTTGTATTTTCAATAGTCATTTTGTAAGTGTATTAACTCTTACGGGATGTAATTAACCCGAAAGAAGAATATAACCATTCCTTTTTGCGTATGTAAAAAGCAGAAGGAAATCTTTAAAATAAAATTAACTGCGGTGTTGTGTTTTAACAACTTGTCCCGTCTGTTAGCCAACGGACTGACGGTTAACACGCCGTTATGTGCAAAGGAAATTATAGGTGAAGTTATGAAAAAGATTTGTTTGCTTATTTCTTTATCGTTTCTTTTTCTTTTTGGTTGTGAATCTCCCAATGAACCTTCTTTAAATCCCGGAGAATATCTACCTCTTAAAATTGGCAATAAATGGTATTATAGTACTGCATATCCAGATACAACTTCTATAAATATTATTTGTGAAGTAAATGGACAAGAAGACATAAATAATAAAACATACTTTAAGATTGTAGAACAAAATCTTCAGCATAATTTTTTAGATACTCTATTTTATAGGTTCAGTGGCGATACTTTATTTAGCATAAGGAAAAATTATAAAGAACAAATTATTGCTGACTTTTCGCTTAGCTTAAATGACACAGCTTATTGGCAACACGATTTGATAGTAGTCCAGAAAACAAAAGACATTATAAAATTTGAAACTCTTTTTGGAGCAGATTATGGAAATAGCATTACTTTTAAAAGAGGAATTGGAATTATCAATTCTGTTCAAAATGGGTTTGTATATTATAGAAGGACATTAATAAAAGCAGAAATAAAATAGCAGTTTCATTATTAAAATTGCACATAACGTTTCAAGGATTCATACCAAGCCCCTAAAAAAAAACGGGGTAAACTGCGCTGATGTATAATCCAGTGTCCCCGCAAAGAAACGGGGTCTATGGATGGACTAAGCCCCGCAAAACAAAATGGCGGGCAAGCTCCAAGCGGCTTAACCCGGAGGCTCGTATTTTTAATAGTACATATTATAAATGTGTTAACTCTTACGGGATGCAGCATCCCGAAAGAAGAATATAACCCTTCCTTTTTGCGTATGTAAAAAGTAGAAGGAAATAATAAAAATAAAATTAACTGCGGTGTTGTGTTTTAACATAACACGCCGTTAGTTGGCAGGAAATAAAATGTTGAAAAGCCATATAAAAGTATGTATATTAAAGGCAGTTAATAAGAGAAAGAATATTGGCTGCAAAAACTACATTTGAGTGGGATGAAGATAAAAACAGACTTAATCAAAAGAAGCACGATATTTCTTTTGAAGAAGCTCAATATGCATTCTCTGATTCCAAAAGAATTATAGCCAAAGATTTAGAGCATAATGAAAGCGAAGAAAGATATTATTGCTTCGGAAAAATCAGTGAAAATATAGTTACGGTTCGTTTTACATATAGAAATAATAAAATAAGAATAATTGGAGCCGGATACTGGCGAAAAGGAAAACAGATATATGAAAAAGAAAATAAAATATAGTGATGAAAAAATCGGGAAAGTTGAAGTAGTAAAAGACTTCCTGCCGAAACCAGAAGATTTGATATTTAAGGAGAATACTGTAAAAGTAACACTTAATTTAAGTAAATCAAGTATTGAGTTTTTCAAAGAGATCGCACAAAAACATGGAAGTCAATATCAAAAAGTAATTAGGAATTTACTGGATAAATATTCATCTCATTATTCTCAATAGTTTTATAAACTAAAGGATCAGTTTATGTAAGTACGCCAGCTAACAGGCGGTTGCTAATGAACCATTTCCCGCATTATGTTAGTAATTGTTTATACGTTCTTATTTG
>CAYJPN010000072.1:0-3887 GCA_964372115.1 uncultured Ignavibacteriaceae bacterium | reverse complement strand
TTTGTAATCAGTTTTTTTACTCTCAAAAAGAAATTTGGGTTTTTAAGGGTTGACTCAGTAGTATTTATGCTGCCCGAAATTTTTGTGAAGTATAATGTTCTTTATTGATGATACTCATAACCTCTGAATCACCTTTTTTAAAATTATTTTTATGCTTGAAAATAAATATTCTTTTTTATGGTAACGACAATTATTATTACGGCACGTAACCCGTGAAGCGACTTTAGTGGAATAAAAATTCTTCACTACTTAGAGTTTTCGCAGAAACAAACTCAAACAAAATTGCTAATCAGGAAACATTTTGTGCAAAAAAACACCGGGACGATGCCCGGTGTTTATATTTTGTTTATGTAGGTGCTTCGTTATTTAAAGTTTAGTGCCGGTAATCTGCCAGGAGTCCAGGGCGCTCCTGCTTTTTCAAGTTCATTCTCAAGTGCTTTCACATCCTGTTCGGCAAGTTTTTTTACCCTTTGCCAAACCGGTGGAAAATCTTCGAGTAGTATGTTATAAGCACTTTCCATTTTTTCAGTAACGTTAGAAGTAGAACCCCAGTTCGAATAAACAAGAGTACTCAATCTATCATTTAACGGTACATGATGCGGCGGAACTTCCTCGGCACTTGCCTTTGGCTGTTCGCCATTAAATGCGAATAATATATCTTCTATTTCATTATGAGCATCATCAGCACGTTTTATAAATTCTTCCGAAACGCCCGGAGCAGCGTTAACTGCCTGTCTAATAAATTCAATTCGTTCAGCCAGTTCTTCAACATAACTTTGTGTACCTCTTACTGTGCGGAAAAGATTTACTGCCTTTTTCTGGAAAGCAACCAACGCGGCTCTGTTTTCGGCAGGTAAAGTTGTGTTTGTAAGAGTTACCGTATTAAATTCAACAGGACCAGCTAAATCAGCGATCGAGTCGTGTGCTACCATTTGCAAAGTCACATTATATTTTCCCGGCATTGCAAGCATCCCGCTGGAAGGTTTTGCGGTCGGATCAAATTTGTTTTTTGTGAGCCTGATCGGGTTTGAAAAGTCGTATCTCAAATCCCATACAATTCTACTCATTCCGGAGGAGGCGGAGGTTGTTAATTTTTTTACAACATTTCCTGCTTCATCTTTAATAGTAAAAATTAAATACGGTGCTACTTCTTTTTCCTCATTCCTCAACTCGGTGTAGTTCGGCTGTGGAATCGGTTTTCCGTCTTTAAATAAATCCTTTTCTTTTTCATGCCTTATTTGTTTTAACGTTTTAGGTACATCTTTTACATAGTATGTAAATACAGCTCCAAATTCAGGATTCGGCGCCTTAAAGTAAGTAGCGCCCTGTCCGTAACGTCCACCTTTCTCAATGTACATCAACGCATCTTCTATAGGGAAAATGTGTCCATCTTTTTTTAATAATTCTTCCGTTGCATAACGTAAAGGAGAATAATTATCGAGGACATAAAATCCGCGTCCGAATGTTGCAAGCACAATATCATTTTCTCTTTTTTGGAGTGCTATATCTTCTACCGCAACTACCGGCAACCCGTTTTTTAACTGCATCCATTTTTGTCCGCCGTTAACCGAAAAATAAAAACCGAATTCTGTGCCGATGAAAAGTAAATCGGGATTCTCAAAATCCTGTTCAATTGTGTGTACTGTTCCATTTTCCGGTAAGTTATTAGCAATTGACTGCCATGTTTTGCCTTTATCTACACTCTTTAAAAGGTACGGTTTGAAATCATCGCGTTTAATGTTATTAAAAGAGGCGTACACAACATTCTCATCAAAACGAGATGGGAAAATATCGCTGACGTAAGTATTTGCCGGTATGCCGGGGAATTGGTCTATTTTGTTCCATGTTTTTACATCTTCGGAAACCTGGATAACTCCGTCGTCGGTACCAACGAAAAGTAAATTTTCTTTTTTCGGCGATTCTGCCATCGAAACAATTGTGCCAAAAAGAGAAGATGACACGTCTTTTACAACCGCGTCAATGCTCCAATACTTACCCATCACAGACCATGTATTCCGGTCAATCTGCGCAGTTAAATCATCACTAATTACCTGCCATGTGTTTCCACGATCATCGCTGCGGAAAACCTTATTTGCTGCACAATAAATTCTTGTGTGTGAGTGTGGACTTACAAACAATGGTGTATTCCAATTCCATTTATAAGAGTCTTCACCCTTTCTTGGTTCAGGGCGTATATCAACTCCCTCGCCGCTTTTTCTATCGTAACGAACCATATTTCCGTACTGAGCTTCGGCATAAACAATATCCGGATTTGTCGGGTCAACCGCCGTCCAAAAACCATCGCCGCCGTTAGTAACGTACCAATCATCGTTTACAATACCATCGCTGCTTAATGTTTGTGATGGTCCGCCGAAACTATTATTGTCTTGAGTTCCACCATAAATATTGTAAAATGGAAAATCGTTATCTGTGTTTACCCGGTACAATTGCGTAACTGGAAGATTACACTTAAACAAAAAAGCGATGCCGCCGTCAAATGATTCGTAGATACCGCCATCGCCCCCGATTAGAAAATGTCTGTTATCGTTAGGGTCAATCCACAAGGCATGATCATCAACATGACGACCGCTGTTGCTTAATCGCGTCCAGGTTTTGCCGGCATCCTCGGTGTAATGTGTACGAGTTTCCATCGAATATACTTTATCTACATCAATCGGGTCGCAGTAAATTTCATTATAATATTGTCCGCTTGCATTGTGGTCGCTCATTCTCTCCCATGAAGAGCCGCGGTTTGTTGATCGGTAAAATCCGCCTTTATTCTCGGCTGCTTCAACAATAAGATAAACAACATCTGAGTTAACCGGAGAAACAGCAATGCCCATTCCGCCTATCTGAACAGAAGGGAGACCCTTCACAATTTTCTCCCATGTTTCGCCGTTGTCAAGAGAGCGGTAAACAGCAGATTCTGGTCCGCCGCCAATTTTTGTAAAGTGAGTTCTTCTTCTTTGCTCTGAAGTAGCATAAACAATGTCAGGATTTTTTAGATCCATTACAACATTATTAACGCCGGTGTTCTCACTAATTTCGAGAACTTTTTTCCATGATTTTCCGCCATCGATTGTTTTGTAAAGACCGCGGTCGCCACCGGGTCCCCATACAGAACCTTCGGCAGCCACAAAAACAGTGTTGCTGTTGCGTGGGTCAATTACAATACCTCCAATTTGCCGCGATTCTTTTAAACCCATATTGTACCATGATTCGCCTCCATCTGTACTTTTAATTACTCCGCAACCATAACCAAGCGCCCGCTGATGATTATTTTCGCCGGTGCCTGCCCATACAACATTATAGTTATTCGGGTCAATTGTTACTACCCCGTACGAGTATGACCTTACCGTATCAGCAACCGGTTTCCATGTTGTCCCGGAATTTGTTGTTTTCCATAAATTTCCACTTGCCACAGCTACATAATATTCACTGTGATTTTTAGGATTTACCGCAAAATCGGCAATTCTGCCGCTGGTAAATGCGGGCCCGACGTTTCTAAATTTTAACCCGCTAAAAGTTCCGGAAGATAAAAGTTCTTTTTTATTGTCATCTTTTTGAGCAAAAGCGGTTGAGAAAATTAGAAGTGCGATTAAAAATGAGAAATAAGATCTCATAGGTTCTCCTTACTGTTTAGGGATAAATAATACTCAGTTATTTTTAGAAAAAGATTTCTCCATATTATGGGGAGTAAATTCCGGTAAGTTGTAAACAAATTATAACGCAATAATCGAAAAATTAGTAATTGTTGATCAAGATTAATACTCGGACAAAGCTATAAAAAATATTACCGCAAAACCAATAAAATGGTATAGTTTTAAAAATAATTGTAATAGCACAATAGAAATGTCATAGATACGACTCGATAGAAATGTCAGTAG
>CAYJPN010000071.1:0-4324 GCA_964372115.1 uncultured Ignavibacteriaceae bacterium | reverse complement strand
ATGAGTTGTGAGAAGGTTTGGATGACTTGTGAGAAGGTTCGAATGGCTTGTGAGAAGGTTTGGATGGGATTGTAAGGGAATATTCTTCGAAAATAGCTCATTTTGGAGGATTTCTCCCGGAATAAGAAAAAACAAAAAGCTTACTGATGAATGTGACAAAAAATATGACGCTAATAGAATTTGCGAGAGTAGCAGATGATGAACAAATGGATTGAATACCCATGGACATAGAAGTCCGGTTCCGTTTTTATCCCGTTTTTACCGGGACAACTGCATTTTTTGCGGCGCATCATTTTTTTTGCTCATTTACGGATAAAATGCTTAAGAGTTATACGTTATGATTAATTGGAGGAATTATGAAATCAACGAGATATTTCATTAGTCTTTTATGTTCTATTCTTCTTGTCGGTTGTGCTTCAACAAAAATGACATCCTTTAAAGATCCTGATTACCAGAAAGTAGAATTTAAAAAAATTCTTATTGTGGCAAATACTAATGACTTGGGAAATAGACAGAAATTAGAATCGAAGATGGTAGAGGAATTTTCTGACATTGGTGTATTTGCTTTAGAAAGTTTCCGATTATTTCCACCAACACGAGATTTAACTGATGATGAAAAAGTTGAACTATTATTAAACAGTAATATTGATGCCTTCATTTCAATTTCTGTTGGTGAAAGTGGTGAAAAAGAAGTTTATATCCCAAAAACTAGTACAACAACTGAAACTAAAGGTAAAGTTAATGTTTATGGAAATACAGCCACTTATAAAGAAGAATCAACAACCACAAATCAAGGTGGCTACACAGTAACAAAACCTTGGGCTGAATTTGAGACTAAATTATTTGATGTCTCCAATGGTAGAATGGTTTGGATTGCTACTTCTTTTACTGGTGGAAATGCTTTTGCTAATAAAAATACTGTTATTAATTCATATTGCGATAAAACTGTTAATATGTTACTTGAAGAAAAATTAGTTGTTAATAATATGTCTAAATAAAATCATTTAATTTTTTGGAGACTATATGTCAAAAGAAGAATTCAATATTCTTAATGAATTTATCTTGGATAATCTTAAGAAAGAGAATCCTTTTTGTATTACAACTACACGTTTATTTAAAGTTATTAATTATGATTTAGGACTAAGGAAAGGACACAATTCACTATATAATAATTTTATTAAATGTTGTGATAAATACAGACCACCTTATAATGTCAATTCTTTTTATAAATCTGAAGATATCGATGACCAATTTGATATTGAATTTCGTCAACAATAGGAAACGTATAATATAATGTTATACGTTTAGATAAAAATAAAATGAAAGACTTACCTGAATTCCCAAAATATTTGTACAAATTTATTTCTTGGGAGAAAAAATATCATAGAAAGATAATCCGATCTAATGAAATATTTTTTACGTCACCAAATAAATTCAATGACCCATTTGACTCATCCATCCCGATGAGGTTTGATATTATTTCTGAAGAACAATTATATGAAATATTTAAATTTCGTGTAGCTCAAGAATATCCAAATTTAACTGTTTCTGAAATAGAAAGAGTAACAGCAAATGAAATAAAACTTGCCAATATTAAAGATCCACATCAAAACGAAAAATATTTAGATTATCAAAAAAAAATTGTAGCAGAAAAATTTGGAATATTTTCATTGACTAAAAAGAATAAAAATATTTTAATGTGGTCGCATTATGGTGATTCTCATAAAGGTGTTTGCGTTAGATTTAATGGTAAAAAATTGTATGATTTTATAATCAAAGATTGCGTAATGAAAAAATTGGTAATTAGCTGGGACTATGTATTATATCAATCAAAATATCCTGTATTAAATCCATATGAGTTAGACGAAAGAGATAGGGTATTAAAATCACTTCTTATAAAATCTTCTTCATGGAAATATGAAAATGAATTTAGATTGATTTTATTTAATAATCCTAATAAAGCAATAAAATTTCCAAAAGGCTCTATTGATCAAATAATACTTGGATGTAATATCTCTCCATCAAATAAGAAAGCAATAATTCTAATTGCTGCGAAGAAAAACATTCAAGTATTACAGTCGTATTTGAAAAGAACCAAATATGGTTTAGAATATATTAAAGAAAACGTATAACCCGCTTATCCACCCGCCCTCATTTTCATTGCGGCCTTGTTGCAGTTTTGGGGCTTGGTGTAAAAGTGAACATTGCTTGTAAGATTGTTTTATTAAATAAAATTTTTAATAATTATTGGCAGTAGTTTTTCAATCCGGCTTTGTTGTTTGGGGCGGACGGGTGAAAAGCCACGCCGTTCTGTATATTAAGAAAGGTTTGTATGAATCTAATACTTGATGAAATTAATTATCCAAAGAAAATCCTTGAGATTGCTGAAAAGATGATTGATAAATTGTTTGGTCCGGCGATTTCAGAAAGTGGTGAACTTATTGCAGATAAAATCAGATTCTATAGGTATAAAAATCAGATAAAGATATTAAACGATGTTAAAAGATTGTTAGATGAAGCTGGCTTATCTCCAAAGCAAATACCATTAAAATTAGCAGTTCCACTTTTCGAGAATGCTTCTTTAGAAGAGGATGCCTCTCTACAAGAAATGTGGACAAGGTTAATTACGAACACATCTGTCTCAGATTATAAAGTCAGCCTTCACAAAGTCTGCATATCAATTTTATCTAATTTATCTCCAATTGAAGCCCGCGTTCTTGATATGGTTAAAAACGATGTCTTAAAAAAACTCAATGAAGAAAATTATTTGGAAATTGCCGGCAAAAAAGAAAGAATAGAGTTTAGACCTTCACAAATCTATTATCGATCATTTACAATTCAGAGTAAGTTTTCGTTAAAGAAAGATGAGAATGAATATCTTGTTGATAATTTAGTAAGGCTAGGCATATTTAAATGGGAACCCTCTGAAATTGAAGACAATTCGATTGATTTAGAAGAATGGATTGCCTTGAGTAATCTTGGTTATAATTTTTTGAAAGAGTGTACAGATTTATTTACACATAACAAGTATTCCGTTTAAAGTCAACTTGAAATTTAGATGTAAGTTAAATTATTTTAAAGTGCTTTTGGGGCGCAGCTATCCCGAAAGAACAAAAACAACCCTTCCTTTTTGCGTATGTAAAAAGTAGAAGGAAATCTATAAAATAAAATTAACTACGGTGTTGTGTTTTAACAACTTGTCCCCGACTCTGACGGATAACATGCCATTAGCTGGTTGTAGCAAAAATAGCTTGCAATTTTAAAAGTAGTACCATAAATTGATACTGTGAATAAATTAAATTCAAAACAGAAAAAGATTTTAGAGGATATATTCAAAGAGCCAATAAAATCAGATATCCTATGGAGGGATATCGAAAATATATTGGTTGCATTAGGCGCGGAAATAAGTGAAGGAAATGGATCGAGGATTAGGATATATTTAAATGGAGTGAGAGCGGTATTACACAGACCACATCCTAAAAAACAAACAGATAAAGGCGCGCTAAAATCAATGAGAAGGTTTTTAGTCGAAGCAGGAGTAAAATATGTTAAAATATAAAGGATATAGCGGAAATGTTGAATATGATGATGAGGCTCAAATATTCCATGGTGAAGTTTTGGACACAAAAGATATAATCACATTTCAGGGGAAAAGTGTATCTGAAATAGAAAAGTCATTTAGAGAATCAATAGATGATTATCTTGAATTTTGTAAAGAAAGAGGAGAAGAACCAGATAAACCATTTTCTGGCAAATTTGTAATACGAATCCCATCTGAGTTACACCATAAAATATATCTAACTGCGAGAAGAAAAGGCAAGAGTATAAATAACTGGATTATAGATAGGTTAAAAGAAACCAGCTAACCATGCTGCTGCTAATGAATCACTCCCAACAATTTATCAGCACTTGGTTTGTCCGCTTATTTGTTGTTGGAGTTGGAAGTTTTCGAATAATTTATCCGTTAGCTAACGGATAATTGAGTTTGATTTTGTGAGTAAATATTAACCTTTGGCGCAGCTATCTAACAACCGTTAATGGTTTAAAAAAGTTTTTTCAAAAAAAAACAAATTATAATTTTTACTAAGCGTCTGTTTATGTCGCTTCAATTTGGTTAAGCGAATAACGACTTGTCCCGTCCGTTAGCTAACGGACTGACGGAGGATATCCCAAGTATTAAGGGATACTATTTATCGTCATTCGGGGTTTTAGAAATTTAATCGAAATAACCCTTCCTTTTTGCGTATGTAAAAAGTAGAAGGAAATCTGTAAAATAAAATTAACTATATACCGTTGTGGAGAATGCGTAAATTAAGTGGAGTTT
>CAYJPN010000070.1:0-4389 GCA_964372115.1 uncultured Ignavibacteriaceae bacterium | reverse complement strand
AAAGATAGTATCGCGTACAGTATAGACCGCATTAATGTATAGTGTGTCTCCGGCTAAAATTGTTAGGTTATCTTCAAGTGTTGTGTTTTGGTTTATTGATTCGCTTGTTTGAATTAAACCGCCTGCTTCCACTGCAGGAAAAATTGAAAAGAAAACTGCCTCGCCGCCATCGATAAATTTGTTGTAGAAATAAGAATTATTTGTCTGTATTATATAATCACTAATTGAATCAAGAAGGTTAGTGATATTCCAATTTTTATACCCGGTTAAATTCTGTAATGATATTCCAACAACATCATTTTCACTATACCAACGGTTTAGAATAAAGACATAGGGTTCCACTAAGGATGTTGAATCTTTTTTGAAAAATCCGACATCGTAAACTTGATAAACATTTTCTACTGGAACTCCCGTTAAAGATGCAAGATAACCGTGGTTAATTGTAGCCGGAGGGTATATTTGTATATTTGTAGCATCATAGCTCTTGAATGAAGATTTGAGTGTTTTTCCTAATAAACCTTTCAACCTGGGAATTATAGTATTTTTAATAAAATCATATCGTTCATTAGGCACGCCGCTTTCATCCACGAGCCCGTCTGCAAACAACACATTGCAAGTAGTATTACGCAAACTAAAATATTCGTAAAAGCCTATTGTTTTTGCGCCAAAAAGTAATGCGAGGTTTGTATTGTAGAGCATCATATCGGAAGAAGGGGTTGTTAATAAAACCGATGAATTGCAAGTGTCGTCAACATTTGTCCATTTTGTGCATTGTATATTATAAGCCCATTCATTATCCAAAGCCGAGATAACCTTAAATTTTGTATCTGTAAGCAGCCGGATATTTTCAGACTGCCAGTATGGATGTTCTCCCGGATTATAATAACGATGATATGGATACGCGTTTAGCCATAAAAATTTCGGTTTTGCTCTTTTCCAAAATTCTTTAGCTACATAATACTTAAATGAGCCATCCTGGCATGCGCCGTACCTGCCGTTAAAACCAACCTCAATTGAAGTAATTATTCCTTTCTCGTGGTTTGTTTTTGCGTCAACAATGCTGTCAACCAATCTGTAAGGCTCATAGTTATCTATTGTATATGGTTCATCTACCGCGTACCATAAATATATTGCATCCTCATTTGTTAATGTTGCTAAGTTTGAGTCGATCTTAGAGCTCACTAAGCTGATATCTGTTTTTAATTGATCACCCAATTCATCATATACGCTTACATTATCAACGATTAAAGATAAATAAGGAGAGCCAACCCAATCAACAATGAATTCTACATATTGTCCTTCATAGTCTTCATTTAGTCCTTTTGATGAATCTTTCGCTAATGGCATTCCGCCCTTAGACCAATCATATTTGATAGGAAAAGTCTTCCATTGTGATGGTGTAAAATCCCTTACATAGAGTGTGCTGTCAAACCAGGCGACCAGCGTGTCGCTTACAGAAGTGCTGTCCCAGTATTGACCGGCGTGAGTTTTCTGTTTGGAGGTTACTCTGAGAGTGCAGACTTCCAAATTCTGATAACGGGGATTGCTCAAATCAATACCCGCTGCCGGCACTATTTTTAATTTGTAATCGGCAGTGTAATAAATCAATTGAGGGTCTATCCTATACTGTCCATCTTGCCTATAACCCGGTCCGCTTATCATTCTACCGGCGGCGGCATTTGTGTTTGTTTTAATACCTACAAGCGCGCTGTTTTCATAATAGAAATCCGATATGCTGTTGTTGTGTTCAAGTGTTACATCCCCTTTATCCGGCGGAGTTCCTTCTGCTTCCCACAATGTATAATGAGCTTGCGTATACTGCATTATATAATTTTGGGCTGTCCACAATTGTGCGGGTATAACTTTTAAACCCTTTTGGTACATCGAATCTAAAAGTGAGTTATGGACGTCAGTCTGATGGATGATATCCGCCCCCAAATTTTTCATTGAGTTCAGGGTACTCTCAGTAAGCAAACCTGGTCTACCTTCTGTAAATAAAATAACCGGTATCCCTACTGTATCCATAAAACTCTGACCGGATACCGGCTTTATAAATACCGCTCCAACAAGTAGACTTATATATAAATAAAGTTTACACATGAAACGGAAACTTCCCTTAACTGAAGCTCTCATTTTTGTTCCTCCTAAATGTTTTTAGATTATTTGATTATTTTCACCTTTAAGGTGAAATTATTTTCAAATTTAATATTCATCAATTAACATTCATCATTTTAAATAGATCATTTTTTTCATGTCAGAAAATACCGGGATACTGCCTTTGCCAATTACTTCAATACTATACAAATAAATACCGCTTGCTATTCCTATGTTATCTTTCCCATCAACTTTACCCGGAGTAAAAAACACCTCATGGTAGCCCGCACTCTGATCTCCGCTGTACAAACATCCTACCATTTCCCCTTTAATATCATAAATATTTATTCTAACAAAACCATCATCTTTTAATCTGAACGGTATAACGGTTGAAGAGTTAAACGGGTTTGGATAACTCTGGTATAATAGGTAATCTTGTATTATTTGAGCATTGCCCTCTCCAACGGAAGTAAGCAGCACCCCAATTTCACCGCATAGCCGCGACTCATTCCCCTGGCTGTCTACAGCGGTTAATTTGTAATAATACTTTGTAACCTTGTGGGGTATTATTTGATTGTAAAATGTGTCCGTAAAAACAGAGACGAAACTTACAGAATCTGCGGTAAACGAGGGGATGGTATCCCGGAACAGTTTATAGTATTTGAAATCAGCTTCTGTGTTTTTCTTCCATTTAAGTTTTATTAACCCGGAATCGACAACAGCATTAAGCCCCTTTGGAGGCTGCGGTGCAAGATCCTGGTACTTATATTCTTCTCCATACGGTCCTCCATAAAAACCAATATCACTCCGGCTTCCGTCTACATCAAGAATTGTGGGGTCGCCGGCATCAATGGCGGGTGAGTATTGCTGTAAATGAAAATCTCCGCTGCCGGCATAAGGTATTGTATCTTTTACGAACATCGGGTCGGCTGTTTTATCATGCACGCCAAGGTTGCCGTGACCCCCGGTATTATCATTATTATTCCAGTATATATTATAATCTGTATTTGCTTGACTATAATAAATGTACAGCGCCTCATTATTGTCTGCCATGATATTGTTTCTTATTCTCGTTCTATCTCCGCGAGACAACCAGAAAGCTTGTCCGACTCGTCTATTCTTTATAGATGTATTATTAATAATTATTATGCTGTCAACAACAGAAGTTGATGATGATGAATAACCTGTACATCCATAAAAAAGATTATTCTCCAATCTTATGCTGTTAATCATGCCCCATTGATTTATCCCTACTCCATAATTGTCGTTTATATTATTGCAAAAAATATTATTTCTAAATATTGGGTTACCTCCGTAATCGAGCACGACAATCGAATTTGAATTACGGTTTTGATAAGCCAGGCAGTTTTCAATAACCGGTGTGTTTGTATCGTTTATGCAGGTCCAAAAAACGAACTGATGTCTAAAGTTTTTTGCAATTACGCCGTCAATTGTTGAGGATCGGTCTCCTATAATAAATAAATCATCTGCATTTTCCGCGATACAGTTTTTAACTTGAACGAGGAAATAATCTCCTCTAAACAGTTTCGTTACTCCTTCAATTGATCTTCCTATTAAATGAAAATTTTTAATAACCCAATTTGCCTTAGTATAAATAGTGACAAGAGTATCAATTAATCCGTTCAAGCCGGTTCCATCAATTACTGTGCTGTCTTTGCTCATACCTAATAAGGCAATCCTTTTTGTTATTGCTAGAGTTTCTTTGTAAACTCCGTTAGCTACATAAATAGTATCGCCATTATTACAAATGTTAATACACTTTTGTATGCTGTCGCTAGCCGTTGCCCAGGTTGTGTAGGGAGGGGTGGCGGTGCCGGTTTTACTCACAAAGCGCGTGGCGGCTTCGCAATTAAAAATTAAAAATGAAAAATTAAAAAGTAATAGAAGAAGTAGTTTTGTTTTCATGGGGTTGCTCGTTTTGTCATTGCTCGTTTTTTGTGGTTAGCGGATGAATTATTAATCCGTAATAAATTTGAGCCGGTTTATGTAAAAAAGTTTTCATTTATCCCGCGCCTTGTTTTTAGCGAGTAAAATTTAGGGGAAATATTTATTAATGTAAATAGGCACTGCTAAAATTACATGATTTGCTCTTTTGGAGTTTTTGTGCGGATGATATTTAAGCTAAAATGTTACGAGAAGCATAGAGAGTCGCACCATTATTATTCAACACCTTCTTTTATTTTTTCAAGCTCCTGCCAGCGGTCGTATAACTGTTTAATTTTTTCCCAAAACCGAGTATTTTTATTTTGAAGTGGTTTCTCGAACAATCGGTTT
>CAYJPN010000069.1:0-5165 GCA_964372115.1 uncultured Ignavibacteriaceae bacterium | reverse complement strand
GGAATCTTCTGAACTTTTTTAGCTTTTTACTGGGGAATTATCTGAGCGTTGACATAAATAATCTGTCCGATATTTTTTTATTTTATCAATTGTTGTATTTACAGTTTTCATAATTTGTAAAAGTTATTGGCTCATCTCTTAGCATGACGCACAACGTTTGATGGTAGGGCGTCGTGCGGGATTACGAGGCGATTTCCTATCAGGTTACACGAAAAGTTGAAGCGGGCTACAACCCTTGAATTTACTACTATTACGGCTATTATTTTTATACATTGTTAGCGGTTAGGCGTTTTTTATGCTTTTGGGTTTTCCTCCTTTTATTATCAACCATATTGCAAGTCCAAGCTCTCCAAGTGCCATTGGCAGAGCAAGTATATTGTTCAATGTTTCAGTAAATTCTGATAACTGCGGAAGTATTGATTTTAAAATATGAACCCCAACATAAGAAATCCCAGCAATTAATGTCAAAATCCAAAGAACTTTAGGGATATTTCTATGAACTTTCATAAGTATTCCTACAGCAAATAAATGTAAGCCAAATACAATTAGCCCAAGAGACCATACTGTTTCAAATGAATTAAAGTTACAGTTTAATAATTCGTTATTGCTCCCTTGTCCTAAATTCGCAATCAAAAAATAAGTGGCTGCTCCAAAAATAGCAGCATAAATAATTCTCAGAATGAAAGCTATTATGGCAATTTTCTTATTATCATTTTTAAAAAAATGATAAATTGTCCACGAAACCAAAATGTCTAAAATAATTATCAAGACAATTCCAATCAGCATCGAAAGATAAAGTTGTAAGTTCCCTAACAGATTGCTGTGTGTAATTTCAAGGTTATTAACATCAAAGAATTTTGGAAAAGCGTAACCAATAGAAAATCCTGCTACTACAGCCATCAAGATAAGTGAATATCCTGTCATTATTGCATTTAATCTTTGTCGGTTCATTTATTTTACGTATTTGTTTTATTTGTCTGTTGCGGTTTCTACATGCTTACCGCTAATGAAAAGCGTATGCGGAACTTGTCAATAGAAATGAGACAAATATTTTATTTAATTAAGCAACGTATTTTATTGTTAGAAACTATTTAAAAATAATTTCCCATTATTATCTTTATCATTTAATTCCAAACATATTTCCTTATTGGAAATTATATCAAGGTTGTCTTTGGGAATATCTGAATCAATTAGAGTAAGAATGTATTGAATGTTGTGTTTATCGCAGAGATTTTTTACAAAATTTATATACCTAACCTTAATTCTATCGTCTAATCCTTCGAGAACACCATCATGATAAACAAATTTATAGAATGAATTTTCAGAATAGTTTATTAGTGTTGATAAATCAAAAGCAACACACAACAATTTTTTATAAGTTGTACCTTGTGCTTCAGAAGTTTTAATTAAGTCGGAAGGATTTTGGTAGTCTGCATTATATTCAATATTTCCTTGTTTATTTATATTCAATGATATTAGAGCATTAGTATTTAAAATTTCTTTAATAATCGAATTAAATATTTTATTAATATTAGCGTGTTTTCTGTCTTTTAAAGCAGATTTAAGTTCATTAACCTTAGTCTCAACTATATCTTTATTTTTTTCTATTTCTTTTTCAATAATTAAAGAATTATCAATTGCTTTTAATTTATCTTTTATCCGTTCTATCTCTACTTCTGATTCGGTCAGACTCTTATGATATGCTTTGAATTTTTGATAACTATCTCTTTCGGTTAACACAGATAATAAAGTGCTTTTCTCTTGTTCCAATTCGTTGATGTTTTTATTAATTTCGTTAAACTCTTTTTTTAATTCAGTTAAATTTTCATTTAAGAATTGTTCCCTCTCAATAGTTAACGATTTTTGAAAATCAATCAAGTCATTGTATTTTTTCTTTAATTGATCCGGGAAGAATAGATTCACTTCACTAAATAATACTTCAATATTTTCCATTTCAATATCGTCCAAGACATCTGCCAATGACTTTTTAATTTTATCAATTTCAAATGTAATTCTGTACCTATCGGTGTTTAGTGCTTGTAATTTAAAATCAATATTTTCTACAATATTTTTATTAAGTTCTATATCCGATTTATAAAAGTTGAATTCATTTATAAATTTTTCAACTTCCTCTAATTCATTGGTTTTTATTTCAAGCAATCCTTCCAGTCTGTCTTTTTCTTTTGAGTCAACTTGCGCTTCAATTTCCAAAGTGGTCAGGTTTTTCTTTAATTCGTCAACAATTTCTTCTGCTTCTAACTTTTCCTTAATTAATTCACCATTAAATCCTAAAAGGTCAAAAACAAATGGTTTCCAATCTTTATGCTTCCCTTTGAATTTATTGAGTTTAAATACATCCAAATAATCTTGTTGGCTTCGCAAATAATAGGTAATAGATTTTCTGTATGGCCAATTATTTAATACGTTGAATGACAAATACTCATCTAATTGTTCCTTTGCTTTTTGGAAAGTTATATCTTCTTTATCCCAAATTAGGTTAGTTTGGAAGGTTGTCAATTTAGTTGTATTAATTTTAAAGGATACTTTTGTTGGGGTGTCGACACTACGTTTAATAACTAAATATTTTCCACTATTCAACTTAAATTCGCCAAAAAAAGTTTGACCAATGAATATATCATTTCCAAATAATTTGTCTTTATTTTTATCAATACTCGCAAGTAACAAAAAATCTATTACCCTTATTAGAGAAGATTTTCCTAAATTATGTGTATCTTTCTTTTCTTGGCTTTGAATAAATGCAATTACCGCATTAAAATTCTCTTTGAATTCAATGTTTTTGAAATTTTGGTTAGAATAGACCTTAACTATTTTCATTTTCAATCTCGTTTTTATTAATTAAGGCTACAGCGTCTAATTCTTTTATATATTTTACTTTTCCAATCGAATACAAAAAGGTTAATGATACATTTATTCTGTTTTTTGCTTTAACACCTAAATTACCCACAAGAATTTCCTTTAAGTCTTCATATTTTATAATGTTTTCCTTTTGAATATATTTAAGAATAATACCAGCGATATAAATTGCCGAATACTTAATTTTTGTATGTTTTGAAGGTGTTAGCATTTTATTCGTTTATCCCAATATCACAATTATAGTACATATAATGTAAAAACAATCTCAAAAATGACCGTTTATTATTCAATTCAGAAGCATTATTCAAAACGTGCTTAAATAAATGGTTAATTACTTCTTCAAATTTATCATATTCATCACGGTGGATAATAATTTCTTCATTTATATCATCTACGGTATTTTGATATTTATTGAGATATTCTTCATTTATTGGGTTTTCCAAAAAATCTCTTATTTGATTAAAATATATTAGATTTTTCTTTATTGCATTATTGAAATAATCTTTACTTAAATTGTTTAATTCATTTTTGTTTTCGATGTCTCTTTTTTGTGGTATTTCAGATAATTCACTTTTCTTTAAATCAATTTTACTGAAGGTTTGGACTATTTTTTTTATATCATTTTCATTGAAATCTATTGGCATTAATAACAGATTCAATTTTAGGGTTTTTGCAATAACTGGAAATTCTTTAAGCCAAAGTTGAATTCTTTCTAAAGCAATCACTCTATTTTCAATTTTTGTTCCCGTATCAAAAATATCTTCAATTTTCGGATATTGGATTCCACTTAGTTTTCTATTAGTGAATAATAAATAAAAGTTCACTTCATTATTGTCTTGAAGTTTGCTTATTGCAGGAAGCACTTCATTTTTAATAATACTCTTAAAATCACTATCAGAACAACTCGAATTTGTTCGCGAAGTATGTTTTGCTTGAATCACAATTTTACCATTCCAAGGCTCACTTTCGCTAGGAAATTTGTTCGCTTTACCATTGAATTTTGCATCTTTCCCACCGTCCTTTCCTTCTGAAAAAACAATAGTACCCATTCCCAATATTCGTTCACAAATTAATGCAACAAGATATTCAAATTCTGTATCGGTAAGATTTTCTAGCGGGTATTTCATTAAAATTTTCTCTTTTTAAAAATATACATATTTTTTTGAATGCTTGCTAATGTTTGTATATATTCCATTGCTCTTATTCGTCCAAATTGGCGGTAAAAGCACTATTGTTTATATTTTTATTTTACAATTATACTAATTATTTGCAAAATAAATCATCAATAGGATTCCTGATTATACCAATAGCTTTTTTTTAGACGTGCGTATATATTTCAGTGGTCTTGGAACTATTATGGCTCAACAACTCTTGAATATATCTTAAATCTGTCCCCTGTTCAAGCAAGTGAGTTGCAAAACTATGACGCAGCATATGCGGTGTAACATTTTTTGTTATTCCTGCTTTTTGAGCAGAGTTCTTTTATATCTTTGCTGGCTTGCGGAGATATTTTTGTCTTAATTAAATGCAGAATGTACTTATTTATTTCTTCTGGTTTGATATTTTGCAATGTGTAATTCTTGAAACAATTGCAGAAATCTTTAAAGTAATTACAATAAATATCTATTGTGTTTTATCTATATCTCTTCTGAATTAATCTATTTCGATATTGTTCCAAAACTTCATTCATCTGATTATACCAACCTTGATACTAAGCTTATAAAATATCAATCAACCCGCCAAACACCAACGGCGGGGTTGTTTTATTTTTTATTTTCTGCACTGCCATAATAACCAGTACCTTTCATTTTTTTTAAAATTCAAAGGTTTTACGCATAAAATTGGCTGTAAAACCATATTTTTACCCCGCAAGATGATTTCGCTCACATGTAAGATGGCTTCGCGCGACTGCAAGATGATTTCGCTCACACGTAAGATGGCTTCGCGCGACTGCAAGATGATTTAGCTCACATGTAAGATGGTTTCGCGCGGCTGCAAGATGGTTTCGCGCGGCTGCAAGATGGCTTCGCGCGGCTGCAAGATGGCTTCGCGCGGCTGTAAGATGGTTTCGCGCGGCTGCAAGATGATTTCGCTCACATGCAAGATGGCTTCGCGCGGTTGCAAGATGGCTTCGCGCGACCGCACGATGGCTTCGCGCGACCGCACGATGGCTTCGCGCGGCTGCAAGATGACTTCGCACGACTGCAAGAAACCTTTGCATGGATGTATGGAATCTTTGTATAGTATCCTCAACAAAATTGTTGTTTTTTTTGTCAAGATATATTTGAAAT
>CAYJPN010000068.1:0-5690 GCA_964372115.1 uncultured Ignavibacteriaceae bacterium | reverse complement strand
TTCTTTTCTATCTGTTTTTTCAGTTTGTGCCGCTTTTTAAGGGCTGACTATTTAAACATTCAATTGTAAGTGATCTCGGGAAAATAATTTCAAAACCAGTATTCGATTCATTAATCGAAAACTATACCGAAAATAATTTTGTAGGCATTTCTCACTTAATTGCCAATTATCATCTGCGTGGATTGGAATATGATAAAGCGAAAACATCCCGAATACTGGTGAACGAATTAAAAGGTAATGATGAGCAAAAGTTTGAGGCTTTATACTCGGCGTACCGTACCGGCTTGTGCGAATTTTTCAGAGAAGATATCGTTAATTTTTTAGAGAATGCTCATTTCAAGATTGATTCATCTTCATCCCCATCCTTTCAACAAGATGCATTGGTTTATTCGCTTGCATGTCTTAGAAAATTAAAATTTTTCCCAAATGACCAAAACATTTTTAAAGAGAGTCTCTCTCCCGATGCCTTCCCGGTTTTAATTGAAGGAATAAAATCTGCCGCATACAAAAAGAATTTTTCACACAATGATTTATTAGCATTCAGTAAATTGTTGAACCATAAAAATATTAACATTGCGGTACAAGCTGCTTCATCAATAAAAGATGTTGTTGTAAACGAAAATTTTTTTGATTTTCTTTTGTACAATATTCTTAATAAAAGTAATGACGCCAGAGTCAGAGGTGAACTTGCTGTTTCTTGTTATAAACTTTATCCGGAGCAGTTTATAACATCCTGGTCAATAATTAAACCTTCGTTAAATGACGAATATATATATGCTGTTTATAATCTTCTCCCCGCTTCTTTTTATAGTTTGGATTCTCTTTTTCAAAACTATTCTCATTCGTCAGCCGCGGTAAAAATTAAAACATTGGAATTACTTTTTAACGGTACACATAATTTATCATCTCCTTCAACATCAAAATTTATTCTGGATGTTTTATCCTCTCCCTTTGCTCCAGCTATTTCGATCGCGGCAGACGGATTGGATTCAATTTTTTGCGAGACAAATAATAAATACTTAAAAAACTTAATTTTAAAACAGACCAATAATTATTTGCATAATGTGGGTTATATCGAAAGTTTACTGTCACTTTCAAATTTGGCATACAAAATTTCAAATAATTTTGGGAAAGAAATATCAGCACTTCTTGCCGAATCTGAGTTATATTCGATTAAAAAAATCGCTGCAGCGAAAGTAGGGGTTGAGAATAAATTTTTAAAAGAAGAAAATTATTTCGAAAATATCTGGAATAACAGTTTTAAATTTTCATCCGCAATAGTCACTACTGAAAAAGGTGTTTTCGAAATAGAATTTTTACCTCAGTATGCTCCCATTTCTGTCGGTAGTTTTTGCTACCTCGCACAGTTAAATTTTTTTAGAGGATTAATATTTCACAGGGTTGTACCGGGCTTTGTTATACAAACCGGTGATCCGACGGCAACCGGCTGGGGTGGACCTGAATACGAAATTATCTCTGAGTTTTCGCCATTAAATTTTTCCACAGGTTTTGTTGGAATGGCAAGCGCAGGAAATGATACTGAAGGAAGCCAATGGTTTGTTATGCAGGGTAATCACCCTCACCTGGATGGCAGATACTCGATATTCGGAAAAATAAAAACCGGTATCGAAACTGTCTTCAATACCGGTCAGGGTGATAAAATTTTAAATATTGACCTCAAATACTAACCGAGCGCCGCATTATATTTTGCCGAATGAGCTGGATCTAATTTAGACAGTCTTTGTAAAAGATCATCCTTTTCCGGGCAACTACTTAAGTACTGAATAATCTCACCGTGTTTTGCATCAAAAAAGACTTTTAATAAAACGCTGTTAATGTTCCCCTTTTTTTTCATTGTCTCAAGAGTGGTTACAAGATTTCCAATCTTCTCAAAAGTTATGGAAGGTTTTTCAGTAAAATAATCGAGCCCGTAATGATAATCAGCCATGGCTTCCCGCAGAGGGCGATATTTTTCGTTTAATAAATCTTCAACCATACCAAACCTGCTGTAAGAGTTGCTGCTTCTTTCCCAACCACTTTTAAAACGACTTGTAGAACCGAGATTTACAATATTGTATGCTTTAGTATAAAAATCTGTCCCACCAAGCTGCTGCCACGAATCAAGATCGTAACCGATGATAAGGTATGCATAAAAATCTAACATGCTAGTTATGGGGTCATAAACCGATTGGTTTTGATAAAGCCCTTGTCCCTTTTCGTATTGGAACGACCATGCATTATCGTTAAGGCTTAACATCAACGAATTGTTTTCCGACTGAAAAACAGGACGCTGGCTTATCACAACAACCTGTGCGTTATATTCAACCTCAGAGGGAGCCCCGGTAAATAATATATTAAGACTGCAATCTATTTTGTCGCCGTCCCATGTATTCTCTGTAAACCTGGTTTTATTCATATACTCTTCAATCATTGAAGCAAAAGGTACGAGATTTTCACGGTTTGCAACCGGCAGACCTTCGTAGTTAACAGTTACCCTGCAATTTAGTTCCTGCGCAACGCCGAGAGATGTTAGAAGAATGACAAAGAGACAGATCAGCTTTTTCATCGATAATCCGATTTTTTTTTGATAAATGGTTGATTTAAAATAGGAATTTCGATATAATCAAACAACTAACTTATGAGGTTTTGCAAATGCGTCTAAAAATAGTATTCGCACTGCTTACCGCTCTCCCAATATTGCTTCATCCTCAGGTGAGTCCGGGAGCAAATCAAATATCGCTCGCCAATTCCGATGTTGCTCTAAGCAATGATGTTTTTTCCGCTTTTAACAATCCCGCCGGACTCGCGCAAATGAATTGGAGAGAGATAGGAGTTTATTATTCCCCCGCCCCATTCGGTTTAAAAGAATTGTCAAACGCCTACGCTGTTTATTCACAACCCTTATTTGATGGAACCGCTGCAATTGGCGGGATGAGTTACGGTTTCGCATTGTACAAAGAAAGCAGAATATTGGCGGCATATGCGTATAATTATCTAAACAAATTTTTTATCGGTACTGCTTTCAATTATCATTCTGTTTCAATCCGCAATTACGGTTCCGATTATTCATTCTATCTAAATGCAGGTTTTCTTTTTTATTTTGAAGAGTACCTGCGCTGGGGTGCATCAATTTCAAATATAAACCGCGCTACTTTCGGTAAAGAAAAAAACCAGATACCGGTAATTTACAACACCGGATTCAGTTACGATGTTACCGACAATATTTTAGTCTGCATGGCTATCGAAAAGGAAACCGCATTTCCTTTTTCATTTAAGGTTGGTCTTGACTATGAGATGTTAAAATATTTTTCTATTCGAACCGGGTATGCAAATGAGCCGGTAAAGTTTACTGCCGGTGTGGGTATCAGCTATTCCATATTTAATTTTGATTATGCAGTATTTAACCACCAGGATCTTGGAATAACTCACCAGGTTGGAATTATTATTTCATTTAACGATGACGAGTCAAGAAGAAAAACTATCCGTAAAAATTTATTCAATAAATAAATGAGCCGGTTAATATATATCGTAATTATTTTATCAACTGCGCTTATATTTCCGCAGCAAGATTCAACTAACTCTTCTGAAATTATTGAAAACATTCTTGAAAAGGATGAATCGGAACAGGAGGATAACAATTTATACGAATCGCTTGAACAACTTAGCGATAATCCTGTAAATATTAATACCGCAGATTTATTTGAACTTCAAAAAGTGCCCTATATTGATAATTCTATTGCAAATTTGATTTTGGATTATAGGAAGAAGTATGGCTATTTTTTTTCAGTGAATGAATTAAATCTGGTTAAAGGAATAAACTCTGATATTATTAAAATGGTGAAACCGTTTCTAATTGTAAAAGATGAAAAATACGAACGTAACGATTTTGGCACAGCAGAATATGAAGAAACAAAAATAAAATTAAAATTGCGCTCCCGCGTACAAACTGACATTCAAAAAGAACGGGGATATAGGGAGGGAATTTACATCGGTTCCCCATATAAAACTTATACACGTATGCAAGGGAAGCTATACGATAAATATAAAATAGGACTATTGTTTGAAAAAGATCCGGGGGAAAGGAAACTGACTGATTTTAATTCGTTTTTTATTTCTGCCGAAAATGTTTTTTTTATGGATGAACTTATTGGCGGAGATTTTCTTGTGGAGTTCGGACAGGGTTTGGCGCTTTGGTCGCCTTATGGATTTTCAAAGTCATCGGATGCGGTGCTGCCTGTGAAGAAAAATGCGGGAGGTTTAAAAGCATACGCGAGCACCGATGAAAACCGCTTCTTTAGAGGAGCTGCTGCAAAAATGAGTTACTATAATTATAGCCTAACATGTTTTTTCTCAACACATACGATTGATGCAAGGGTTGATTCATTATCATCGCTAATTCTCTCTGTTCCTGTTGATGGTTACCATCGAACAGTGAGTGAAACAAGGAAGCAGGGTGCGATTGAGGAAACTAACGGCGGAGTAATTATTAACAAGTCATTCTCAAATTATTTAAGATTAGGTCTCCTTTTTTATCATACAAAATTCAGTAATAATTTTTTAAAGGACGATCTTTATTCCTTAAGTGAAAATAATTTTAATACCATTTCGTTCAGCTATGATCTCAATTTGGATAATTTTAATTTAATGGGTGAAGCCGCGGTGGTGAATAAAACATATGCACTTATTAACGGATTAATATATAAAGCCTCAAAGGATTTTTCTTATTCATTTTTAATAAGATATTATCCGGCAAATTATAAAAATATTCATGGTAGTGCATTCGGTGAATCAGGATTGACAAAAAACGAATTTGGAATTTTCACCGGCATAAAGTGGAGAACATTTTTAGGAACAATTAATTTTTATTTTGATCAGTTTAGGTTTCCTTATAAAACCTATAATACTTCACTTCCTTCTTCCGGTTACGAAGTCCTGTTCGATTTAACCTCAAAGCCTATAAAAAACCTGGTAACTCATATAAAGTTTAAGTATGAAAATAAAGAATTAAATATTACTAACGATGAAGCAAAACTGCTTTTGCAGAGAAACAAATATCAGTTAAGGGGCGAGTTTAATTATAAAATATCGAGATGGCTTGAGGTTAAAAACCGGGTTGAATATTCTTTTTCAAAGTATGATATAATAAAAGACAAAAATGACGGATACCTTTTCTTTTCGGAATTAAAATATAAACCGACAAACCTGGTTCAAACGGCAGTTAGATTCATTTTTTTCAACACCGATAGTTACAACTCTGCTATTTATGAGTATGAAAGTGATTTAACCGGAATAATGACAAACCTTCCGATGTACGGTGAAGGTTACAGGTGGTACATCGTCATAAAATATAACTTAGCTGCAATATTAAAACTATCACTAAAATATAGTGAAACTATAAAAAACAACGTCGTAACTCTCGGTAGTGGTTATAGCGAAATTAGAGGTGGGCTCGACAATAAAATTAGCCTCCAAATCGATTTTAATTACTAAAATTTTACAAAGTAATTTATTGGATTTTCAGATTCAATTTTTAGGTTGATTACTATAATTTTGTGCAAAAATTTTAATACATCTTCTAAAGAGTTTGCTGCTCTAAAATCTAAATTATCAAGATTGCTTGAGCAAAAAAAATTACGTAGTCAGCCCTTAAAAAGCGGCACAAACTGAAAAAACAGATAGAAAAGAAAGGA
>CAYJPN010000067.1:0-7311 GCA_964372115.1 uncultured Ignavibacteriaceae bacterium | reverse complement strand
ATCAGTTTTTTTACTCTCAAAAAGAAATTTGGGTTTTTAAGGGTTGACTATTTAACTTTATTAAACGCCTAAAAGGATAATACCACAAAATGTTTGTATAATTTTCCCCTCCATTTAAAAGAGGTGTTTTTTAATCCTTTAATTTATAAAAGAGGTCTACAAAAACATCAAGAAACAGTTAATAATATTTTCGATTTTTCTTAATTATCCTTCCTCTTCGCTTACTTTAAAACTCTACAAACAATGTGTTTTGGTATTTAGATTTTATTTAACTATTTTTTTATAGATAATAAATTGAAGAATAGGTTGCGCACTTTTTATAGTCGTGTTTTATCAAGTTCGGAATTTTAAGTCATCTTAAAGGTAATATGAATAAGAAATTAGTATTCCTTATATATATGCTGCTTGTTGGTTCGGTTTTTAATTTCTCCCAAAATAAAAAAATCACATTCATTCCGCATTGGATTCCTCAGGCTCAATTTGTAGGTTATTATGTTGCAGAAGATCGTGGTTTTTATAAAAAACACAAACTCGATATTGATATTCTTATAGGCGGCCCGCGAAATCCTTCTTCTTACATGATTGAAAACGAAAAAGTAAACTTTGCTTTATTGTGGCTTACTAATGCCATTCAACTCAGGTCGAAAGGAGTAAAGGTTGTAAACATTGCCCAGGTTGTTAATCACTCTGCTCTTATGCTTGTGGCAAAAAAAACGAGCGGTATAAAAACTCCGCAGGATTTTAATGGTAAAAAAATTGGTATATGGGGGGGCGATTTCCAAATTCAACCAAAAGCATTTTTTAAAAAATTTAATTTAGATGTAAAAATTGTTCCGCAGCCCAACAGCATAAATTTGTTTTTTATGGACGGTATAGATGTAACTTCCGCCATGTGGTACAATGAGTATCACACAATAATTAATTCCGGTATTAACCCCGATGAATTATATACTTTCCGGTTTTCCGATTATGATTTGAATTTTCCCGAAGAAGGGATTTATTGTCTTGAGTCCTACTATAAGGAAAATTACAACACATGTAAGGAATTTGTGGATGCAACATTGGAAGGCTGGAAGTACGCATTTGAAAACCCAGATTATGCTGTCGATTTAGTTTTAAAATATATGAGAAAATCAAACTTTCCATCTAACCGGGCTCATCAGGTTTGGATGCTTAAAAGAATGAAAGATTTAATTTTCCCGTCAGGTAACACTTCGGGATTTGAAAAACTTGAGAAGAAAGATTTTCAATTTGTTGAACAAAAATTAAAGGAGTATGATTTTATAAATAATGTTCCTTCGTACGAAGAATTCTATTTACCAGCGTCGAAGTAGTTAAAAATGGAAAAAATTAAAATAGGCAGAGGTTTATTATTTAGAATGATTTTGCTGATCTTCTCGAGTGTGGCTGTTGTTTTTGTGGCAATATTTATTTACGATTATGAGGTATCAAGATCGATAATTGACAAAAATTTGCGTGAAAATTCCAGAATCCTAACTACCTCAACTGTAAATAAAGTTGAAAAAATACTTAACGGGGTGCAAAAAATTCCTGATAATCTTTCCCGGATTTTAGAAAATGGGAATTATTCCGAAATAGAACTTTTCCAATTCTTAAAAATTATTGTTGAGAATAATAGTGAAATATTCGGTGCTGCAATAGCATTTGAACCATACTCTTTCGATAAAAACAAAAAATATTTTTCGCCTTACGTTTACAGATCAAACGATTCGATAAACACAATGTTTCTCGGGAATGAGTTTTACGACTACTTTACGTTGGACTGGTTTCAGATAGCCAAGGAGCTAAACCACCCGGTTTGGAGCGAGCCTTATTACGATGAAGGGGGAGGACAAATTGTAATGTCTACATATTCCGTCCCGCTTTATCGGCATGTGAACGGAAAGAAAGTATTTTGGGGAATTATTACAGCGGACGTTTCTTTGGATTGGCTGCACGAAATTGTTTCGTCAATAAAAGTGTATCAAACCGGGTATGCGTTTATAATATCAAAGACCGGCAGTATTGTAACCCATCCAAAAAAAGATTTGATTATGAACGAAACGATTTTCAGTATAGCCGAAGAACAAAATTCGACGAATCTTAGAAAAATCGGCAGGGAAATGGTACGCGGAAAATCTCGTTTTGCTGAACTTGAATATCAAAATGTTGCAACGGGAAAACTAAGCTGGATATCATTTGCCCCCATTTCACTTAACGGCTGGTCTGTCGGTATTGTTTACCCGGTTGATGAATTTACCGCGGACTTGAACAGCCTTTTTAAAACTGTTTTTTTTATAGGCATTTTGGGTGTACTTCTTTTATTTATAGTGGTCATTTTTATATCACGGTCAATAACAAGTCCCCTGAGGCATTTAGCCTCTGCAACACGAGAATTTGCTGCCGGAAAATTTGATGTTCAATTACCTGTAATAAAATCAAAAGATGAAATATCAGAGTTAGGTAAATCCTTTGAATTGATGAGAACGGCGTTAAAGGAAACCATTGGCAAATTAAAAGACGCGAACAATGAGCTTGAAAATTACAGCAAAACACTTGAAGAAAAAGTAGAGAAAAGAACTACCGAACTTACCAAGAAAAACGAACAGCTTGATTCAGCATTTAAAAACATAAAAACATTGAGTGATATCGGAAAAGAGATTACTTCTATCCTTAATCTCAATCTGATTTTCGACAAAATATATGAAGGTGTTAACTCCCTGCTTGATGCCTCTGTATTTTTAATTATGCTTTATGATAAAGAGGAAAACAAACTTGACTGTAAGCTTTCAATTGAGAAAGGTGAAAAACTACCCGAGTTTAGTTTCAGCATGGAAGAAAAAAATAGATTTGCCGTATGGTCGGTAAAAAATATGCAGCCAGTTTTTATGAATGACGTTGACGAAGATTATTCCCGTTACATCGATCATCGAATAAAACCAAAAGCCGGTGATTATGCTTCGTCTATGATTTATTTCCCGTTGATTGTTGAAAATAGAGTTATCGGTACAATCTCGGTTCAAAGTTTTAAAAAAAATGCTTACACACAAACACATCTTGATATTTTTAGCAATCTTGCAAATTACGCTGCTATTGCGCTCGATAACGCTTACGCGTACGAGGCGATAAACAAAGCCAACAAACATTTGATGGAAGCCCAGGCACAGTTAATTCAAGCCGAGAAGATGGCTTCTCTCGGGCAGCTAACCGCTGGCATTGCACATGAAATAAAAAACCCGTTAAATTTTATAAATAATTTTTCCGAGCTGTCCGGTGAATTATCCGACGAACTGAAAGATATAATTGAAAAATATAAAGATAAAATAGAACCGGATGATTTTAGCGAGGTAACCGACCTGCTATCGGATATCCAACACAATGTGCAAAAAATAAAGGAACACGGCAAACGAGCGGACAGCATTGTGAAGGGAATGCTTTTACACTCGAGAGGGAAAGCCGGCGAGATGCAAAAAACAAATCTAAATGATGTTTTAGATGAATATCTCAAACTTGCTTATCATGGTTTCCGTGCTCAGGATGCTTCTTTTAACGTTAAACTTGAAACTGAATTTGATAAGTCGCTCGAAAGTATAAATGTTGTGCCCCAAAATATAAGCCGCGTATTTTTAAATACAATTAATAACGCATGTTATTCTGTAAATGAAAAGAAAAAAGAACGCGGAGAAAAGTTTAACCCGGTTGTTAAGGTTTCAACAAAAAACTTTGCCGATAAAGTTGAAGTTATTATTTGGGATAATGGAAAGGGTATTTCGCAAGAATATCTCGATAAAGTTTTTAATCCGTTCTTCACGACAAAACCCACCGGTAAGGGAACCGGTTTAGGACTTTCGCTTAGTTATGATATAGTTGTTCAAGAGCATAACGGAGATATTAAAGCTGATTCGGTTGAAGGGGAGTACGCGCAATTTACAATTACAATTCCAAAAAATCTTAAGTAGGAATTAAAATGAAAATAATGATAGTTGATGACGAAAAGGATATTGAGGCTTTGTTCAAACAAAAGTTTCGGAATGAAATTAAGGAAGGTAAAATAGAATTTTTCTTCGCCTTTTCTGCTGAAGATGCGTTAGAATTTTTAGCAGAGAGAGTAACTGCCGATATTGTTTTAATACTCTCCGATATTAACATGCCCGGAATGAATGGAATAGAACTGCTGGGGATTTTGAAGGAACAATTTTCACATCTTAAAGTTTTTATGATAACAGCTTATGATGATAAAAATAAATATGAAAAAGCTATCAAATTGGGCGCTGACGAGTATCTTACAAAACCAATTGATTTTAACAAATTGAAAAACGAAATTTTTAACCTTAATAAAAAAACGGACACAATATGATTGAGAAAATTATGGTTGTTGATGATGAAGCAGATCTTGAATCGCTTATAAGGCAGAGGTTCAGAAAAAAAATTAAGGAAGGGGAGTATGAATTTGTTTTTGCCTACAATGGTCTGGAAGCTCTTGCCAATCTCTTAGAACACCCCGATATTGGGATTATTCTAAGCGATATTAATATGCCCGAGATGGATGGTCTTACTTTACTGGCAAAATTAAACGAGTTAAAAAACCCGGCTTTAAAAACAGTTATTGTTTCGGCTTATGGAGATATGGATAATATAAGAACCGCCATGAATCGAGGCGCTTATGATTTTGTAACAAAACCTGTCGATTTTTCCGATCTTGAAATTACTATTCAAAAAACAATACAAGAACTTGACTTAGTAAGAAACTCGCAAAAAGAACATAATGAATTAATTGCAATTCAACATGACTTGGAAATTGCACGCAATATTCAACAGGCAATTTTACCAAAAGTATTCCCACCTTTCCCTGACAGAAAAGAATTTGAATTATTCGCTTCGATGAATGCTGCCAAGGAGGTTGGCGGCGATTTTTACGATTTTTTTCTAATAGATAAAGACAGATTAGGATTAGTAATGGGCGATGTTTCCGGAAAAGGTGTTCCGGCTGCAATATTTATGGCAGTTAGCCGGACATTGCTCAGAGCAACAGCTTTAAAAGGTCTTCCTCCTCATGAGTGTTTAGCGTACGTAAATAATTTATTATGTATGGAGAGCGTTTCTACAATGTTTGTTACGATATTTTACGGAATAGTAAACATTAATACCGGCGAATTAAATTATTCAAACGGCGGGCACAACCCACCTTATGTAGTTTCAAAAAGCGGAAACGTGCTCGAACTTCCTCTTACGGATGGTCTTACCCTCGGCATACTTGAAAATGTTATTTTTAACTCTAACACAGTCATACTTAACAAAGAAGATATACTTTTCTTGTTTACCGACGGAGTTACCGAAGCTATGAATCCGGTTGAAGACCTTTACTCCGAGGAAAGATTAGTAAAATTTTTACCTACTATTAATAATCTTTCCATCGAAAAATTTGTTGAAAAAATAAGTGAAGATATTCAACTACACGCAGATGGAATTCCGCAGTCGGATGATATTACAATGTTGGCGTTACGATATTTATGATTTTTTAATATTAACCTAAACCATTACATAATTGTAGTGAGTATAAAAAATTTGTGTATAAATCTTATCGCCTGGGAAAAAGTACGATTAAATTGAAGATTACTTCTTAAGCAAATATTTTTAAATGAGTTTCACACAAGCTAACTCAATTAATAACATCTTATTAGTGGTAAAAAATGAGCTAAGCCACACTTAAATACATTTTAGAATTAGTATTATTTTCTTATTTTTGCAACTTAAAATTTTTAAAAGTGCGCCAAAAACAACATTACTCGTTAATCTTTCACGGGTTTGCACGATAATAATATAATATAGAGATATAGGTTAATTTTAAGATGACAACAAAAACAAAAGTTAGAAGGATTGGTGTTCTTACGGGCGGCGGCGATTGTCCAGGGTTAAATGCTGTAATTCGCGGAGTTACAAAACCCGCGCAGGATTATGGGATGACTGTATATGGAATTATTGATGGATTTGAAGGACTTGTTGAAGGAAAAGCAGTTGAGCTAAAGAATGAGGATGTTTCTGGTATTTTAGCACGCGGCGGTACGATATTGGGCTCATCGAATAAAGCCGATCCGTGGCATTACCCGGTTGAAAAAGATGGGCAGATTGTAATTACCGACAAATCCAAAGAAGTAGTAAGAAATTATAATGCATGGAACCTTGATGCCCTAATAGCAATTGGCGGCGATGGAACAATGCATATTTGCAACAAACTTCAGAAACTCGGGTTAAACACAATAGGCGTTCCGAAAACTATTGACAACGATCTGGATGCTACAGATCTAACTTTTGGTCATGATTCAGCAGTTTTTGTTGTATCGGAAGCTCTTGACAGACTTCATACAACTGCTTCCTCTCATCACCGTGTAATTGTAGTTGAAGTTATGGGGCGTTATGCCGGTTGGATAGCATTAAACGGCGGACTCGCTGGTGGTGCCGATATTATACTTCTTCCGGAATTTCCATTTAGCTGGGAAAAAATTTACGATAAAATTCTTAAACGTCAGCTAATGGGGAAAAAATTCAGTTTGGTTTGTGTTGCAGAAGGTGCAAAACCCCTTGATGGTGAGATGGTATTTAAAGGCTCAGATATAAAACGTCACGATCCAAACCAGCTCGGTGGTATCGGAGAAGTGGTTGCAAGAAATATAGAAGCAAACACAGGACGTGAAACAAGGGTAACAGTACTCGGACACTTGCAGCGCGGCGGAAGCCCGACTCCTTTCGACAGAATACTTTCAACCAAATTTGGCGCGTTTGCCATTGAACTGGCTGCGCAAAAAAAATTCGGCAGAATGGTTGCCTTGAAGGGAAGCGAAATAAAAAATGTAAAAATTGAAGATGCAATTGCAAAACAAAAATTAGTAAAACCAGATACACAGGCTGTGTTTGCCGCCAAAGCTGTCGGCATTTCATTCGGTGTATAAAAAGCAAAAAATTTTATACGGTATCTTGCATTTAGAAGGGTCATAATATATATTTGACATCTCTTTTTAAGAAATTAATTTAAGAGATATAATACGAACCCATTGTTCATCCAAATTGTTTCGGCAAGATTATGAGTTCGAAAAAAAACATTTATATCCGGGGTCGTAGTTCAGTTGGTTAGAGCGTCCCGATTATGTCGGGAAGGTCGCGAGTTCATTAAAAATTTTGATTATATCCGGGGTCGTAGTTCAGTTGGTTAGAGCGTCCCGATTATGTCGGGAAGGTCGCGAGTTCATTAAAAATTTTGATTATATCCGGGGTCGTAGTTCAGTTGGTTAGAGCGTCCCGATTATGTCGGGAAGG
>CAYJPN010000066.1:0-7408 GCA_964372115.1 uncultured Ignavibacteriaceae bacterium | reverse complement strand
GAACCCAGCACCGGGGAATCTTCTGAACTTTTTTAGCTTTTTACTGGGGAATTATGTGGCTGTTGACATTTTCATAAATATACCTCTTTTAATTAGTTATATAACGGCGTGTTTCCGTCAGGGGACGGGCAGTCCCGTCAGTCCGTTTCCGTTTCCGTTAGCTAACGTATAACGTATAACGGACGGGACATGTTGTTAAAACACAACACCGCAATTAATTTTATTTTTGGAATACATCCCGCTTCTGGCGGGAAAAGATTTCCTTCTACTTTTTACATCTGCAAAAAGGAAGGTTTATATTCTTCTTTCGGGATAGCTGCGCCCCGAAAGCGCTTAAAAAATATTTATCGAACACTAAATTACGTGTTGACTTTAAACGGAATAACTGGTTATACCCTTTACTTTATATTTGTCGTCAATTCCAATATTACTTGGCCTAAATCAACATCACCTTCGATAGTAATACTTTGTTTTGCTTCTTCTTTTGAAATATTCTTTTCAAACATTCTCCAAGCGGTATCGGCATTCATTACAATTTTTGAAGAATAATCTAATATATCTCCAACAAACAATTTCCAAGAATTTTTCTTTTTCAAAATCCATTTGCCATTTGAAATATCATCTACAACCAGCAATACGATTGAATTAGTAATATCAGGAAATACTTTCTGATATAAATAGGGCAAACCTCTAACATAGGTATCTATTAATGGGCACATCCATTTCTCGTCCGACAAAAGTGGTTTGCCAACTGCTTCTCTAATTTGTTGTTGGTGATACCATTTCTCTGTGTATTCTCGGGCTATATCAAACCAGCTTTTTGATTTTTTTTCACCGGCCCAACTAACGCCAAATAATGCTTCATCGTTCATATTTAATGAATTCAGCAATTTGGGCATTTCTATTTTTATATAGTTGAGTAAATCAATTAATACACCCGGACTTAGTCTCTTTGATACTTCAACCCAAGTGTTGTTTAAGTAATTTATATATTCTCCAAGCTGTTTATCGTTTTCGATTTGCCTACCATATGTTGGTGGAATTAAATGATCTCTTTGAAAAGATATTCGCCTTAAATCAGTGTCTACTAAATGAGCAACAATATCTTTCACCGACCATTTAGAACTTGATGTTGGATAATCCCATTCATCAGCAGATAATTTTTGCAACAATTCTATTAGTTTTGAATATAATTCAGGGAACAGATGTCTAACTTCTATTTTGTCAGGTTTCTTCATCTTTTTCAAACGGTATAACGGCATGTTTTTAAAACACAACACCGTAGTTAATTTTATTTTATTTAATTCCATCTACTTTTTACATACGCAAAAAGGAAGGTTTATATTATTCTTTTGGGATTGCTGCATCCCGTAAAAGTTAACACACTTATAATCTGTACTATTAAAAATGCAAGCCTCCGGGTTAAGCCGCCTTGGAGCTTGCCCGCCATTTTGTTTGGCGGGGCTTAGACCATCCATAGACCCCGTTTCTTTGCGGGGACACTGGATTATACCTCAGCGCAGTTTACCCCGTTTTTTTACGGGGCTTGGTATGAATCCTTGTGACGTTATGTGCGTTATTTTAAAACCCATTTCCCGCCCTCAGGTATGTCTGTAGTTAACTCTTGCTTAAGTAAGAATGACGTAGGATTATATTCGTTGATTTTAACACAGTATGCATTCCATCCTTTTTTAAACTTTAAATTATAATTGTATTCATATGTAGATTCGGTGTAAGTGCCGCTGACATTAACAGCATTGTCTAAATAAACATATTTTATATAAAAATCACCAGTTGTATAAGTGGAAGAACTTTGAATGAACTCTTTTTCAATCTCATTATCAAAATATGGAACTGAAGAGTTGCCAGAAAATATTTGAATGCGAACTTTATTCTTATTTATTTTTGTAGAAGAATTAGAAAATACTAAACCAGGAGTTGCCCATACTGAATTAATTGGATTTAACATATAATCTGGTACAGCATCCATTGATGAAATACTAAAGTTTCCATTTACATCTATTGTTGATTGACCGAAAGGGTGATACGTAGAATCTCTAATAGTAATTTTTAATATTTTATCTGTCCCTTGATTCCAGTTTTCAAATTTTCCACTGATAGATATTACATTGGAAATATTGTTACTGTCAACTGGATTACTGTCTTCTTTTTTGCATCCCTCAAAAAAGATAATTAGAGATAAAACGAGGAAAATTAAATTCGATCGCATAAAATATACTCCTATTTGTAATTTAGCATATAACGGCGTGTTATGTTAAAACACAACACCGCAATTAATTTTATTTTAAAGATTTCCTTCTACTTTTTACATACGCAAAAAGGAAGGGTTATTTTTGCTTGCGGGATAACGATATCCCGTAAGAGTTAACACACTTATAAAATGTGCTATTGAAAATACAAGTCTCCGCATGTAGCCGCTTGGAGCTTGCCCGCCATTTTGTTTGGCGGGACTTAGTCCATCCATAGACCCCGTTTCTTTACGGGGACACCTGATTATACCTCAGCGCAGTTTACCCCCGTTTTTTTACGGGGCTTGATATGAATCCTTGTAACGTTAGGTTAATATTTATTTTAATAATACAAACTTCTTTACATCTGCAAAATTGCCGGATTGCATGCGGTATAAATAAACACCACTTGATAATTTTGATCCGTCAAACTCAACTTCATAATATCCCGGTTCTTTTGCTTCGTTCACAAGCGATTTCACTTCCTTCCCAAGAATATCAAAGACTTTTAGCGTAACAAATGTTTTGCTTGGTACAGCGTAACGAATCTTCGTTGATGGATTGAATGGATTAGGATAGTTCCGTTCCAGAACAAACTGATACGGTGATAAATTGATGCTTTCAATATTGGAATATTGCACCGAGCCATCAAAATCAACTTGTTTAATTCTATAATAAACGCTGCTAATACCTAGTAAATTTTGATGTTTGTCAATATACTTATAGTCATGTGTTTCCGTACTAGTGCCTGCTCCTTTGATAAAGTCAACAGCCGACCATTCTCCTGTGGTTTTCCTTTCAATATAAAAACCAAAATTGTTTTTTTCTGTAGCAGTTGACCATTCAAGAGAAACTCCGTCATCCACGGAAGACGCGGTAAAAGAGACTAATTCAACCGGTATGGCATAATCTGCCTCCAGCACTAAAAGACTTATTTGTCTTAAATTAAACTGTGCAACTGCTGAGTCTAGAATATATTGACCTGAAGAAGAATTAAAAGTGTAATATTTATAATGAATCGAATCCGGAACAATTTGAAAAGTTAGTGCTACTTCCTGTCGTCCGTCTCCATTGCTGTCAAAGCTAGAAAACATTCTTGAAACAAACGGACCTTCGGTAAATATAGTATCAATCTGTACACCGTTTTTATATATATTAACATATTTGAATATGTATGGCTCAATGCCTTTAAAAACAAGCCGCTTTTCGTAGCTTGCTTCATTTAGTAGACTTCCTGCGCCGGAATATTCAACGGCAGTTACAGTGTATCCATTGGTTCCTCCGGCAAGAATTTCTGTTCTGCCGTTCGCATTTAAATCAGCAGCCCCAATCCCCCAAACGTCGCCGGTCGCATCCCCTCCTAGTTCCCACAAGTTTGTGCCTACTACACCAAAATTTCCCGGCTGCCAAGAATAAAGTTCGTCTCCACCTTGGGGAATTGAAACCAGTGTTACATCATAATTAGACGAGTAAGCAATCCCGGCTATTTCATCTTTTCCGTCACCGTCAACATCAACAGGTTTAATTCCCAAATAAGCTACTGCGTCATCAGGGTACATAAATTCTATCCATTCGTTTACTTGAGCAGTGTCGGGATACATATAAGTATTGGCGCCAGTAGGATTTATAGAATAAAAACCGTAAAAATTCCAATAATGATTTATTATCTCGATATCCCCATCGCCGTTAATATCGGCTGGAACAGAATGCCAATGTGAACCAGCCCCGATTTTTGGGACAAGAGCAGGCGAGCCGCCTTCTAGCTGCCACCCACCAAAACCGCTGTTACTAACACCGATAACATATACTCTATTATCGCGATTAGACATTATTAACTCATCTCTTCCATCGCCATCAAAATCATAAACCTCAGCTGTTTCCCTGTTAGTCCGAAAATTGCCAACACCTTGAGATGCAAATACATCTTTGGGCATATTGCTTACTTCAACATAACTATTATCTCCGCTTCCATCCCATTCAAATACACGAACTCGGATATCGGTTGATGAATTTAGGCTATTTGGAAATATTATTTCACCCTTACCGTCCCCATCTAAATCACCAGTGCGCACCCAACGCGGTGTGCTGCCGCCGCCCTGAGCATTTAGTGGCGATGACCAAACGATTTCAAGATCACCTGAACTATTCACCTCCATAACGTGCACGCGCCCACGGTTTGAATAGTCGGTAACTAAATATTCATACTTGCCGTCATTGTCCATGTCCGGGGCAACACAAACAGACCTAATCCCTCTGTCAGATTCAAAATATGGACGAAGACTATCGGGAATGGATTGGTTAATACTTGCAGCGTTAAACGCTGTAAGCACGTGAACCTGCGCGAAATTAAAAGTGGCAAAAAATAATAATAGGAAAAACGTAAATTTTTTCATAACAGCTCCATTTTTTTATTTTAAAATACCGTCAACACCTATTGACAGCCTTTAATTTTTATAATTTCTCTAATAGAAATTATCATACTAAACTGTACACGTCGAAATAAGCAATAAAACCAAACTAGACTTAGCGGAGTAGTAATAATTTCTTCGTTTTAAAAATATTGTCAGCTTGCACAACACCGCAGTTAATTTTATTTTTGGGTATCCATCCCTTCGGGAAAAAATTTCCTTCTACTTTTTACATACGCAAAAAGAAAGGGTTATATTCTTCTTTCGGGTTATTTACATCTCGAAAGAGTTAACACACTTATAATATATACTATTAAAAATACAAGTCTCCGCGTTAAGTTGCTTGGAGCTTTCCCGCCATTTTGTTTGTCGGGGCTTAGTCCATCCATAGACCCCGTTTCTTTACGGGGACACTGGATTATCACATAGTGATGGCTATGCCATACCTCAGCGCAGTTTACCCCGTTTTTTTTCGGGGTTCGGTATGAATCCTTGTAACGTTATACAACGTTTATCTTATTCGAACGTATTTGCCATTTTTATCATAATAGCTGATAACTTTCCAAAAAGGGAACTCATTTGTTTTGGCAACTAAAACTTCTTTAAAATCAATATCATCAAAAATATCACTGATAAATTTATTGATAGTTTGTAAAGTAAAGGGTTCTGTATTTAGATTATCTAGGTCATCTATTTTTATTGCAACTTTTATATTTACTTCTCTATTTTCTATTAGTTGAGTATAGCAAATGTGAATACCAGTTCTAACTTCCTTTCCTCTTCTATCTTTCCAAATCGGTGCAATATTTTTAAGTTTTGTTTTAATCTTTGTATAAATGTCAGAACCAATATCTGTAAAAAAGCCCTCTAATATTCTAAGTGAAATAAATGTTAGAACAATATCAACTATTTCTGGCCAATCAGATAGTGGTCGACTATAAGCTTCATAAACTTCTATTTTATAATCTTGATTCGAGAGTTCAACTAAATAATCGCTATCCTTTGTATCAAAGTCGTTCGTATTTTGACGGATATAATATGGATAATAATAAATAGATATATCTGGTTTTATATTTTCATCAATTATAATTCTAACACCATCTAATTTTGTCCCAATTCTTTTTGCGCTCAATATTTTACCTTTATTATTTGGTCACATAACGGCATGTTAACCGTCAGTCCGTTGACTAACGGACGGGACGGGTTATTAAACCACAACACCGTAATTAATTTTATTTAATTCCTTCTACTTTTTACATCCGCAAAAGGAAGGGTTATATTCTTCTTACGGGATAGCTGCGCCACGAAAGAATTTAATAAATTTTAACGAACATCTAAATTTTAAGTTGACTTTAATCGGAATAACTTGTTAGCTGTTTATCAATCTAATAAGTATTACATTTTTATAATTAACATTTTAGAAGAATCACCTTTACGAATAAGCATAATGGAAAGATTATCAGCACTCTTCCATATAAGCATTGTTACAACAAGCATACTGTTATCTGTATAAATTGTACCATGTTTATTTATTATCATTTCTTTTAATAGATCAAATATTTTATCTGCGTCTTTTTCATTTTCTTTACCATTCGTTATGGATTTACTCACAAGTGTTCCATTTTTATTGAAAATATATTGGATACTTATTGAGAACGGATCAAACCAATCGTAATAACTTAACGTAGGGAAGCCTTTAACTTCTTTCTCTTCGTATTTTTTTTCACCAAGTTTTTCTTTAATAGTAGTTATTGTTTGATCAAAAGGATCATTTAAGAAGCTCTCAAATGATGATTGTGCAAACAATTTTACGGATGATAAAAAAACGAGAACCACAAATATTTTTAATAATTTCATTTGATCTCCTATTTGAAAAAACATATAACGGCGTTTTAACCGTCAGTCCGTTTCCGTTAGCTAACGGATAACGGACGGGACAAGTTGTTAAACACAACACTACCGTATTAATTATTTTGGGTGCCAATCCCGCTTCTAGCGGGAAAAGATTTCCGCTTTCGTTTTACTTAAGCAAAACGAGTTTCATGGTCTCAACGAAAGAACCTGCTTGCAAACTATAGAAGTAAATTCCGCCTGCTAACCCTACCGCATTCCATTGCTGTGAGTAGGTTCCGGAAGATAATTCTTCGGAGATAAGAATCGCTACTTCTCTTCCAAGCATATCATAAATTTTAAGCGTTACAAAACTTCCCTCAGGAATTGAGAAGCTGATTGTTGTGCTTGGGTTAAATGGGTTGGGGTAGTTTTGATAGAGTGTATACTCTTTGGGAGTAAAGTCAACTTCTACTTCTATCACATTTGAGTATTCAAATGTTCCGTCAAAGTCAATCTGTTTTAATCTATATGAATATTTTCCACTTGTAATATTTTCATCTTTAAATGAATATGATTTTAGTTCGGTTGTCGTTCCGAAACCAGTTACATATCCAATTTTTTCATAATTACTGCCGAATAGTTTTCTTTCAATCTCAAATCCCTGATTATTAGTTTCAGTTGCCGTTGCCCAGTTAAGAACAACTTTATTTTCCTGTACTGATGCTGCGAATGATGTGAGTTCAACAGGTATCATTTCATCGAGCGGACGTCTCCAGACGCCGCCGCCCCGAGTTCCGGCAAAGAGATTCGAGCCGGAGACGGCAAGGGCAAGTACAGCAGTATTGGTCAAACCAGAATTGACCACAGTCCAGCTTGTGCCGTTGTTGGTGGAAAGAAAGACGCCGCCAGAAGTTCCGG
>CAYJPN010000065.1:0-7439 GCA_964372115.1 uncultured Ignavibacteriaceae bacterium | reverse complement strand
TGACGATAAATAGTATCCCTTAATAATTGGGATATCCTGTTATTCGCTTAACCAAATTGAAGCGACATAAACAGACGCGGAGTAAAAAAATAGCTTGTTGCTTTTTATAAAAACTTTTTTAATCCATCACTGGTTGTTAAATAACTACGCCTAAGGCTAATATATACTCACAAAATTAAACTCAATTTAATCTAAATTTTTCAAAAAGCTCCCAACTCCAACAATAAATAAGAACGTATAAACAATTACTAACATAACGCGGAAAATGGTTCATTAGCATTGGCGGGTTATATTTGAGTCTGCTTATATTAAATCAAATACCAGTTTTAATGCTCTATCTATTTCAGTAAGTTTATTTTCAGATATTTGGCCACGAATTTTAACTAACCTAAATTGATAATCAATTGGTCTTGTCTGAAGGCAATCTGCGATGGATTTCTTGGTGAGTCCGCTTTCTTTTGACGGTTCTAAGAAAACGTTTGTATGTATTTGAGATTTTTTTTCGTTCCAAGAAGTAATTGGAACAACTTGAATTACAGGAATCCTTTGATTGTAAACATCATTGGTAACAACAATACATGGTCTTATTTTTCCAGTTTCAGAACTTTTTACAGGATTTAAATCTATATCAATGACCATCCCTCTTTTAATTGATTTCATTTTGGCCAATCCTCAATTGCCGAGTTTGTCAAATCTCTTAATTCGGAATCTTCTTTATATATCTCAGCATATAGTCTAGCTGAATTTGCCAGTTTTTGTTTTTCTAATGTTTTAATAAAATGCTCAATAGCTGAACGAACTAATGAACTTTTATCTTTGAAACCAAGTTCTTGATATTTGTTCAAAAATTTTATGTGGTTCTCATCAAAACTTATTTTAGCTTGTTGCATTATGACCTCTTATAGTTCCTATATTAGCTCTTATCTACAGACCTAATATAGGGACCTCAGTAGAAACTTTCAACCTATTTTTGTAGCAAATATAACGGCGTGTTATGTAAAAAAACAACACGCAGTTAATTTTATTTTTAAAAATTTCCTTCTACTTTTTACATACGCAAAAAGCAAGGGTTATATTTGTTCGTTCGGGATAATCACATCCCGTAAGAGTTAACACACTTATAAAATGTGCTATTAAAAATACAAGTCTCCGCGTTAAGCCGCTTTGAGCTTGCCCGCCATTTTGTTTGGCGGGGCTTAGTCCATCCATAGACCCCGTTTCTTTGCGGGGACACTGGATTATCACATAGTGATGGCTATGCCATACCTCAGCGCAGTTTACCCCGCTTTTTTTCGGGGTTCGGTATGAATCCTTGTAACGTTAGCGGGATATAATTTGTTATTTACTTGTTATTTCGCTAATTAATGTTGTTATATCATTCTTCCAGTGATCCATATTTTTATCATTTGCCAGTTCCATTGCTTCTAATGCCATGGTTAAAGATTGCTCAATTTTATTAATACTAAGATAGAATTGACTTAATACGAAACGAGATTCAATTTGGGATGCAGGATTATTCAGACTGTCACTTAATTGGATATCCTTTAAAAAATAATTTTCGGCTATATTATACTCAGATATTTTTGAATGTATAGTCCCCAATAAATTATACGCAATGGATTCCTCCAAAGGTTCTTCATACTGAATTGAGTAACGGAGGTTTTCTTCGCACAAGAGTTTTGCAATTTCAAATTTCCTTAGGTTTATACACACTTTCACCATATTAGTTCTTGCAACAACATTTGTTATTTTTGAGCCATATTTTTTAGCCATTTCGATGGCTTTAATGCAAAGTTTTTCTAATTGTATATCATTTAATAGTCTATAACTATGTGCTATATCTATATATGTATTTAAATTTACAGCTTGTGAATAAAAGTCTTGTAACTCAATTGAGTATTCATAGGCTAATTGAGCATACTTAATTGCGGTTCGATGATTGTGTTGTTCTTTATTCATAATAGCTAATCGCTGACAAAGACTTGCAAGAGCTTCATAATCTTTGATATCATTTGCTAAACTAAATATTTCTTCTTGAATTTTTGCACTTTCTAATTCTTTGCGAATAAACAGATTGTATAAAGCAAGGGCTGAATAATATGGAAGCTTAAGAGAGATGTTGGTTATATCTTTAAGATCAATGTTACTTTGCCATTTTTCAAATATATCTAGTAGCCTAAAGTTAATGGCTTGAGAAAGTATCTCAGAAACACAGCTAAAATAACCATTGCTTTTTTTTATAGGTAAGTTAGCAGAATAATTTGAGAACTTATTTTCGTAAAACAGAAATTCTTTTGATGTTTTACAGTTGCTAAATACTAAATTATAAATTTTTAATATATATACCCTATCGAGGTTGGGATAACCATCAATAAGAGATTTCAACTCACCAACTAACTTTAGAAGTTCATCATATTTTCCCAGTTTTTTTAAACATAAGACAAGAAATATTTTTGAAGCAAAAGTCATCGATTCATAATGGTATTTAATTGATATCTCCAAGAGGTAGTAGAAAAACCCGTAACTTAATAAAACCTCATTTTTACTATAATGATAATTACCAAGCATTAGCAAGTAGTGTAAATATGAGTCAATATCTATAAACTTATTTGTATCAACAGAGTCTAGTAATTTTTTACTTAATTCATATTCTTGCTTGACCATTAAACTAGTAATAAGAGATACTAAAAAAGAATTCGAATTTCTTAATTTTTCTTCTACGCTTTCCCACGTTTTTAGCAGTTCGTCATAATTTTTTTGCCCACTAGTCCTCCTTTTTAGAAATATTTCTCTCTCAAAATATAGGTCATCTTTCTCATTCGGAAGTTTTATATCCAATAATAACTTCCGTACCCCATTCGCTTTCTCCTCAATATTAAATTCAGAATAATAATTTCCCAAAGTGATTAATGTTTTTGTTTTCTCATTGGGCAACAAATCAGTATTTAACAATTCTTCAAGTTCGTTTTGAACAAAATCATGAACATCTTTTCCTAATATTACCATAACTCTATAAAATAGAATATGTCGATCTAAATTGAGTATATGATTAGTGAAATCTAGTTTAAATGAGGTCTCAAGTATTTTAAATGCATCATGAAAATGAAATTTCTTTAACAATAACATACTCTTTAATGTTATGTAGTCGAGATGCTCCATTTTCTTTTTATTTTCATTGATAGTTTTCTCAGCAAATTCGATATCATTATTATTAATTTTTTCTTTAATTGTAATTATTAATTTGTCATCAACATTTTGTAGATTTGAAGTGAGATCATCTATCTTACTTGATAATTGTTCAATTTTATCGTGGGTTAGTAAAATGCCCTCGAAGGACTTTTCGGTTTTTTCCAATAATTGTTTTTGTAATTCCTTGCTTTGAAAGCTAGCGGTTTTTAAAAACTGATATATTAATAAGCGTCCATATTTGTCTGTTTTAAGTAGTTGAAAATCTAATTCATAGATAAATCTTTCAAGCACTTCTTTATATAAAATCAATTCATTTTCTGAATCATCAGTATATATACCGCCCCACATGGCAATTAGAATTGACAATTTATCGTAGTCGGGATCTATAGATAAATCATGTAAATTTTTAACTTCTTCATTGCTAAGTTCTTTTGATAGGTAGTCAATAAAACCAGTTGAGTTAAATTCTAATTTTAATTCACGAGCAAAAAATATCTCTGTGTTTTCTGCAGCTTTTTTAATGTAATCAAAAAATACTCTCGAATTTTTATAAACATCCAGTAATAATGCTGCTAAAATACTCTTAATAATATCTGTCATATTTTTATCCAGCTAACGGCGTTGTTTTTAAGCCGCCGCCCATAACAGCAATGCAGCTTTGAAAACCAAACGCCAATAATTGTTTATAATTTTATTTTGTTCACTACATTTAAAGAGCAACTAATTTTTACAACGCAACTTTATAACCACACAAATGCCGCTATGTTTAAAGCGGGCGGCTTGAAGAACTTGTTATACGGTTTTGTATTTATTGTAATGTTCCAATATAACATCTTGATTCTTTTTTAATAATAATTCTAAGCAAGATTCATACATAATTGATAAAACAATAAAATTATTCACAAAGTCATCATAGTTTTCGCCGAATGAATAAGTCTTTTCAAATGAAAAAGTATTTTCATCATCATCGTCTTGCTCATAATATGCGCAAAGTTTTTGAAAGACATTTTTAGATTTTATTTTTTCTAGACGCTCAAAAACACACGAAGTAAAAAAGTCTACATTAATATTTTTCAACAATAGTTCGATTATTCTTTTATAATTACTTAAAATACGTCCAAACGCCATTCTCTCTTCAAAGCCCCAAATTGTAAAATGAAAATACAATTGTGGAAAAACTGTTTTGCCAGGAATGGTAAAACCTCTTAAAATAGAAAACGATATTTCAATTCCGCAAGCATCGTGACCGTTTGGATTGTCTGGTCTGGGAATTATTTTATTGAGTTTTAAATAATAATCATTTTGGGGTCTTATTCTTATTTCGCACACTTCAGGTGTAAGTTTTGGGGAATAAAGCTTTTCGATTTTTGAATATTGGGAAAACTTTGGAGATAATAAGTTTTCAATCATATCAATGAGAAACTGAACCGGAGGTTCTAATTTATTTAAAATACTTACTGCCAATTTATCAATTTCATTTTTTGTTTTTCTCGAAATAAATTGGTTGAAATTATCTTCGCTCAAAGCTCCGATTTCTATTTCAGTTTTAGATAATGCTTCATCAAACATATTATTGAACCGTATAACGACGTGTTATGTTAAAACACAACACCGTAGTTAAATTTATTTTAAAGATTTCCTTCTACTTTTTACATACGCAAAAAGCAAGGGTTATTTCGATTAATTTTCTAAAACCCCGAATGACGATAAATACAGTCCCTTAATAATTGGGATATCCTGTTATTCGCTTTCTAATGCAGCAATTTCGTCTTCATTATATATTGACCGCGTAGTTAGTTCGCTTTCTACTGAACGTACGCAGAAGTGAAAAGAAACCATGTTGCCATAAACTAAATTTATAGGTTCTTAAAAAACTATATTCAAATTAAGAAAAATAACAGTTGTGCCGGAGTAAGTATTATAATGTTTGCGGTAATTGCTGCCAACAATACCCAAAAGCCAGCACACATCTATAATACATTGTTAACTAAATTCTAATCCTTCCTCAAAACATTCTATTGAAATTGCAGATTATCCAGCTTGTTCCGCTTTGCGGCTTAGTCCAACACTGGATTATACCTCAGCGCAGTTTACCCCGCTTTTTTTTCGGGGTTCGGTATGAATCCTTGTAACGTTATATGCGTTCTTATGATATCCAAAGCATAAATTTTTCTTTCAACACCCATTGACCTTGTATTCTTTTATAATAATAAAGATTTCCTATGCCAGATAAATAATGAGATTGAATACCAACATAGATTATCGCTGTATCTTGAACAACTCCAATCCGTGATAATGTTAATATCCCAGCAGAATTAGTAAATGTCTGATAAAATTCTTCCCACCCATCTCCTTTATTAAATATATTTTCTAAGATTTTATTTGTAGTAAATTGAATTTGTTCTTTATTTATGTCATTAAACCAATTATTTATTATAGGATGCTTTGTTTTATTTTTACAATAAAAGTTTAAAGCTAAAGAATCATTTTTTGTATTTTCTTTTATTGTTTCAGATAAACTTCCAGAATCGTCACGCTCCCAATCTTCATTTGTAATTGTTGAATCTATAATAGTTAATAATTTTCCATCATATTCGCTATACACATCTTCTATCACTTTATTATATAAAATTATTTCCTCATTAGTAACAGAAAAATCATTAATGCATTTATCAGAGCAACCAAATAAACCCAATATAGATATAATAAAAACTACGTATATTTTCATAAGCATATAACGACATTGCCGATAAGCGGCGCCCCAGAATAAGGATGCCGAATAACAGCAACTACTTTTTATTTACAACAATATTTTATAACAGAACAACTTTGAACAAGAATATTTCCACGGAACTACAAAGCCAATAAATTTAAAAATGCTAAATGCGAAAACGGCGGCCGCCTTGATTGGCGGGTTAGGCAATTATTGAAATAATCTTTTCCAAAAAGATGTTTTATAATTATTCGTTTCTGCAAAACATTTCTGACATAAGCCCCAGTCAGTTGTATTATTTTCAACAGTCATTTTCCAAAAAACACCGATTGATATTCCCATATCTCTGCATAAATCATATTGGCTTTTAGGTAAAGAAGAAGGAACAAATCCTTTGGAGGCTTTCTCCTTAATTTCAGCTGAACTAATTGTATTCATTCCGGAAATTATTATTGGTTTTGCACAAATATCACAAATTGGCATCAAGACTCCTTCAATTAATTCTAAAAATTAGATTAAATGAAATAATTATTTCCCCAACTGGTATAAATAAGGATTTTTATCATTACCACATTTTTCACAATACCAATACCTTTTTTTACCGCGAGATAAATCTTTACGTATTTGTAATACATCAGTTTTAGCTTCGGTGAGTTGTTCTTGAATAGGACGATTATTAACTGGACGACCAACTAAATCAGGCGTATTCATCATACGGTTAATTGCATCCGAAGAACCAAGTACACCGCGTGAACTACCAAATAGTTTTGCCATTGTAGTAATTGTTGCATCTTCACCGATTCGATAGGTGGCTTGACATTTTGGACAATAAGCCTCAAGTGTTTGTGACTTACTTTTTGACTGACCAAAAAATGAGCTCAAAAATGACATATTAATTCTCCTTATTTTATCGCTTAATTATTACTTTGGCAACATTTATAATTTAGAAAAGTTATCTATCTGTACTGATAATTCTCCGTCTGTTCCTTTCAAAAGACCCGTTATACAAAGCATAGCTTGTGAAGAATCGAATCGAAATTTTGTCTTAGGTGTATTTAATAATATTTCACGAAATAAGGCAGGATAACCGCCCAGAAATTCCAAACTGGTATGCAAACAAGCCTTACCACTAGGTAGCTCATTTGAACCATCAACTAATTTAACATCCACTTTCATAGATTCTGGGACAGGATAAATACTTGCGTTTTTGAAATCAATGTTTGCCCTTTGACGAAGAAATCGAAGTTTATCATCGTCAGTTCCAGAAGCAACATATAATTTAGATCGAAGTTCACTGATGACAATCCTATTAGTAACATACCATAGATTTATAATTATTTCTCCATCTGATTTTTTGTTAGAGCGAACGTCCTCAATTATTGACTCCGAATCTATAGTATCCTTTGTCTTGGAGTCTTGTTGATTCATACGATTAAAAATATTCTTAAAAATTTTCATAATGCTCCTTTGATATTTATTGCCTAACTATATAATTATCCCGCTAAATATCCACATAGTATTCCTGCGGGTGGAAGAC
>CAYJPN010000064.1:0-8564 GCA_964372115.1 uncultured Ignavibacteriaceae bacterium | reverse complement strand
TCATTTTTATGATTCTACAAATCGCCATTTACACAAAATGTTTTACACACTCTAAGAAACTATAATTTAACAAAAATATAAATGCACGGACGCACGACACGCGGTATAAAAAATTGCCGGCTTGGTAAATTATTCAATAGTTATACCCGGCGTCAACTTTTAATGCACCCTTAAAAGGAAATCATTCGCTACACATTAGCGGTCATTGTATCAAAATTCTTTTGCATCAAGTTGAAAGATTTATAAATACTCTGCTGACATACAGTTGTCATAATGCCATCTTAATTTTGACCAGTTAATAAAAAATAACATCTATTATAATGGAAACCGGAAAAACAATAACACTTAGAGGGTTTGCTACAATCAGTTTTTTTGCTGACGATATTTTGAAAGTAAAAGAATGGGACATGCAATTTTTGGGCATTGCGCCAATTACTCAGAGAGAACAAGGTTTTGTTACTACATCAGTGGTCGACCCTTTGGGAAATATATTAGTAATTATGTACAACCATTATTATCTTCAAATATTTATATCATTAAAAATATTAGAGCAGTAAAAGATGAGAACAGTATATCAAAAAATGGGAATTAAAGAATGCTACCGAAGTATTTTTATAAATGCACCGGCAGATGCGATAGACGATATTAATCCTCCTGGAATTGACAACCAAACCAATTTAAATGGGGAGTTTGATTACATACACCTTTTTGTTATCAACAAAAAAAAGCAAGAAGAATTATTCCCGAAGCTAAAATCACATCTTAAACTTGATGGTATGCTTTGGGTATCGTGGCCCAAAAACAAACAGCTTGATACTGACTTAACCTTACATGAAGTAATTAAAATTGGTTATTCGTTTGGTTTGGTAGAAAGTACATGTTTGAGTATTAACAAAACTTGGTCTGCGTTGAAATTCACGCACCCAAAAAAAAACAAAATTTATAACAATAGCCACGCAGAATTAAAAGAAAGAACAACTAACCGATAACACGCGGCAAAGTGAATACGGGTTTCAGAGATTAGCGGCTTGTAAAAATTCCGGTGTATCCTGATAAGTTTTCGCCTCGTAATCCCGCAAAACACCATACCATCAAACCGTTGGACGTAAAATTAGGAGACTGAAACACACATGGATACAGCATTGATATTAAAACAAAAAGTAGACTCCGGAGAAATTAAAGAATCTAGTCGTGCATCTGATTATCTCGACAAATCAGAGATTGTAAAAGATTTGCTGACCGATTTTGACTTTGATATTTTAAATCTGCTTAATAGACTAACCGAAATTACAGAAATACCATTTGCTTTTCATCTTGAGAGAGTTCAAAAATGGATTAATAAACTTGCTGATTTGTCTTTCTGTGATGAGGGATTCTCAATTACAGGAAAAAGAGATGATATATTGTCCTGCTATAATTCAATGATAACAAGCATTTTGATACGAACAAATTATTCTAACAAAGACCGCATTGATAAGGGTATTGAATGGATTATTAATTATCAAAACCTTGAACGTAGTGCAAAAAATAAATGGACTGGTTCACGGATTTTAAAATATGGTGGCTGCATGAAGACAACTCCATGTTATATTGGGGTTGTAAAAGCTATGATAGCACTTACCGATTATAAAAAACGTTCCGGTTACTTAACCAATAACAAAATTGAAAATAAATTAGAGACTGGGTTAGAGTATATTCTTGACCATCAAATTTATCTACGACAATCGAATGACCAACCGATTACAAAAGACATAACTAAACTGACTTTCCCGTTCTCATATAAAACAAACGTGATTGAGATAGTTAGATTATTAAAAGACAATAATTTGGATTCGGATACACGTTGCGATTTGGCAAAAGAGTATATTCAGACAAAAAAGCAAAAGGATGGATACTGGAAAATAAATAGTTCATATTTGCCAAAATGCTGGGTTCAATTTGACAGACCAAAAGAACCAGGATTGTGGATTAGTTATGAAATCGAAAAGTTGATGAATTGATAAACAAATAAATATTACGCCCAACATATGATATAATGGAAATGCGGGTTTCAGCGGTTTGCGAAGGTTTGTGGCTCGAAAAAAAACCGGTGCATCCTGATAGGAAATCGCCTCGTAATCCCGCAAAACACTATACCATAAAACTGTTAGGCATAATGGTCAGCCAGCTATTAAGTACTGAACACAAGATTAAAATTTAATATGATAATAAAGTGATAATTATTGCAAAAATTAGCCGGATAAAAAAAAGAATAAATGAAAATTTATGATGGAACTATCGTTGTAAAAAGGAAAAATATTTTTCTGATATTAAGGAAGTTCCGAAATGGATTAAAATTATAATGGATCTATGCTCAGCTTAAACACTACTCACAAAACCGTGATGACGGGCATAATTCTAAATATATGCTTGAAATATTCATCTGTAGACCCGAACTTTGCATGAAAATTATTGTTTTAGATTTTAAAGGAATTTAAATGCACGATATTCTTATTATAGGTGCGGGGCCTGCCGGCATCAGCATGGCCGTGGAAGCAGTTAAATCAGGTATTGATTCATCAAAAATTATATTGATTGAGAAGGCTGAAGAGCATTCATTTACAATTAAAAAGTATTACCCAGATAATAAATTAGTTACAGCTAATTTTAAAGGATTTGAAGCAAAGTGTACAGGTGTTATGTGTATTCCCGATTCAACTAAACACGAAACGATTTCATATCTTGATAAAGCGATTGAAGAAAATCATCTTCAAGTAAAATATGGGGAAACAGTTTGGAAGATTCATCAAAATGAAGACAAATCGTTTATAGTTTACACAAACAAACATGAATACCATACAAAAATAATTACTATAGCAATAGGTATACTTGGTAAACCGAATAAGCCTGAATACAAAATTCCTGCATCGCTAAAAAACTTTGTTTTCTTCGACGTAACATCAAAAGAAATGTCAAACTCAAAAACTCTTGTTGTCGGCGGCGGGGATTCTGCTTCGGAATACTGCCAGTACCTGCTGCAATCCGGTAATGCAGTTTCTTTAAGCTACCGGAAAAAGGAATTTTCCAGGATGAATGAAATTAACCGGACGAGTATTTTAACACTTGAAAAGGAAAGTAAAGTAAATATTTTGTATGAGTCTGAAGTTCTTTCAATTGAAGATAAAGAAGGAAGACCGTTTGTAACTTTTAAGGATGATAAATTTCCTGCGCAAAGTTATGAAAATGTAGTGCTTGCACTTGGCGGAACAACTCCTTCCAACTTTTTAAAAATGATAAGGATTGAATTTGATGGAGAGAATCCGGTTTTAAAAGAACATCACGAAACTTCTGTTCGTGGATTATTTTTACTCGGCGATTTGACCGCAGGTGGAAAAGGGGGCTCAATTATTTGGGCTTTTAATTCATCTCGCAATGCGATGACAAAAATTTGTACAGATTATCTAAATTGCCATTTAATATAGACTAATTCTTGTTATAAAAATAATAGTGTAATGTAAATTGGGCGTCATACTAAAGTATTGGAATGTAAATCTTTGTTTTTTATGTCAAAATATTTTTCTTGTTTTGAAATTCTAATTCGCTTTGAATTTTATACTTTATACTTTCCACGTAGAACTTGCGGCTTGCCGCGCTATGATAACATATTGATAATGAGATACTGATATGATAATTGATGGGCATTCACATGCTTGTGGCGAATACCTCACCTCTGATAGTTTAATTGAAACTATTGATAAATGGGGTATTGATAAAGTAATTTTAGTTCCAGGAGAATTGAATAGCAAAACAAGTTATCCGCTCCCGAATTTTTCCAGGATATTTCCTAAACATAACGTTCTTAAGGTTACCAATTTTATTTCTAAAATAGCTATTAAACTTTCCGGTAAAGTAAAGGAAATTCCAGCAGGAAATGAATTTGTTTTCCATTTGAAACAAAAAGCTAATGGTCGTATTATTCAGTTTATTTGGATTACCTCACAGACAAAAAACATCACAGATTTTCTTGAGAAAAAGTACACTGAATGGGGGTTTCATGGAGTTAAACTACATCAATGCTGGGAAACATTTTCTGTTGATTCAAGTTTCTTTAGAGAAGTGGCATTCTGGACTGAAAAAAAAGAGTTGCCATTATTTATACATCCTGATTCGGATGCAGAAGTGCTCAAGATAATTGATTACAAAAGAAATCATCCAAATTTAAAATTAATTATTGCACATCTATTTGGGTTGGAATTATTTATAAAAGAAAATTTCAAGGATGATAACTTATATTTTGATTCATCGTGTCCTCAACTGATTTCAGCCAAAAGACTTATGGATGCAATACAATTTACCGGAATTGACAAAATCACATTTGGCACAGACACTCCTTATGGTAAAGATAACATTGACAAATACATGAAAAAAATCAAAAGCCTAAATATTTCATCCAAAGACAGAGACATGATCTTAGGAGAAAACATGAGAAGATTACTAAAATTATAAATGTACGAACGCGCAACTGTAATGCAGTGTCGAACTCATGTATATTTACGTTATTACTCAAGCGGAAACTTAAAACAAAAGTGGAAGTTGCCAAAGGTTGAGTATGTAAGACTTAATAATTTTTTTTTTGTGGGTATTGATTTTTTGGTTTTTGATTTGTACATTTCAATTGTCTGAGTTGAATGCTCAGATGAAAATAATTTTGGTACTCGGCAGGATTGCCGAGACCTTTAACACATTTAAAAGCCCCTGCAACCCTGGCGGGGGCTTTTTGTTTTAAATACGTCAGTTACGAACATGTCAATGAGTGAAAAAATTATTCGTATGCATACAATGATTTATTTATTTCGATTATGGGATTGAGAATAACTGAAACTGATAAGACAGTACCGAATTTTAATTATTTTGCGGGTGAATACGTTATTGATGACACAGATTGATATGCCGGGTGTTGCCATCGAAAAATTATTAATTGAATCACTCCACTTTTAGAAGCGATTTTGGTTTTGGGAGATGGCGGAGCGGTGATTGGTTTTACTTTGGCATTGATTGCCGGGTAACAGAAGCAAATATTAATTTGTCTTTAAAATTTATCTTTTAAAAATTGTTTAAATAGTCTTTAGTAAGTCCGTTTTCAAAATTTTCTCTTAGACAATTTAAGTTTTCCACAAACATTAGTTCGATGGTGGACTTGAAATAATCGCATTCGTAGGGAGTTATGCCGAAATCGTTTATATGTAATATAGTGAGTTTGTTTACCGAAATATTATAATATTTTTCTAAAATATAACGATAGAGAGATAATTGAAGAACATAATGGAAATAGTTGCAATCTGCTATGTTTTTTGTGGCATTGTAAATTCCGCATTTATAATTATATGCCCTTTGATCAATTTTTTTTGAAGTCTTCCAATCGTAAATATCATAAGTGTTATTGAATTGGTTATAGACAAGTAAATCAACCGTACCGGCGATTTTAATTTCTTTGGAATAAATTATTGTTTCGGAAAAGAGGGGATTATTTACTAAGGCCTTATCTCTTAACCATTGAACAGCGAGTAACGCTTTTGAACTTGTAGGGATTGTTTTATTTTTGATAAAGTTGTCAATTTGTAAATGTACCTCTGTCCCCTCTTGAGCGGATTTATCCCAAACGGCGACTAACTCTTGTGGAGATGTACCGATATAATCCGGGTGTGAAGTTGTTAACCGATTGGCGATACCAATTCGATCAAATGGGGCGAAAAATAAATCTACAAATGTTGTGCAGCTTGTAAATTCAAAATCGGGATCATTTTTGAGTGTGTAAGTGTGATTAGACTCTTCTAAATATATATCATCATGTACGGCGAACAAGATATTCTCCCAATTAAAGTGAACAATTCAAAAAGTTTTCTAAGCAAAAACGAATATGAAATAAACTATCAAAAAAGATTCAAGAAATATAATATTTGATAGACTTTTATATTTTAACGTTAGAATATTTAAAGACGGTTCTGTCAATGCTAATATTATAAGCGTTTTTGTGGAGCTAAAGGGACTCGAACCCTTGACCTATACGTTGCGAACGTATCGCTCTTCCATCTGAGCTATAGCCCCATAAAAATAATGAACAAATTAATCAGTAAAGCTACCACAAAATTAAACCCAAATAGAGCAATTTACAACGTTACAACCACACCAAATTAGACAATAATTTCACGCACTCGTTGAATCTAAAATCCAATTATCCATCCAAATAATCGAATAACTTTTTTATCTCCTTATCCCAATTAAGCTCAACGGCGGCATTGAGGCAGTTAGATTTTAATTCAGCAAATCTTGAGTTATCATTTATCAATTTTTCGACAGCTTCAATTATTTCGTTTTTATTCTCAGGGTCAACTGAGTACCCGATATTATAATCATCGACAATTTTTTTCATTTGCGGAAGGTTACTTGCTATTACAGGTAAACCAGCCTGGATGTACTCAAAAAGTTTGTTGGGAAGTGCGTAATAATAACTAAGACTAATATTTTCAATCAGTGCACAACCAATATCAGCACCCGCGGTGTAATTTATGAGGAGTCTTTGCGGTACCTTTCCTATAAAATAAACCCGGTTGCTTATACCTGAAGTGATTGCCGCTTCTTCATAAAATTTTTTGTGTTCACCTTCTCCAACAACTACCAATACGGTATTCTCAATTTTTTTTAGTACTTCAAAAAGCAAACTTAAACCCCTGCCATGCAAAACCACTCCCTGGTACAGAAGAATTTTTATTTTTTCATTTAATGAAAAAGCTTTGTGAAAATTATATTGAGAATCTATGGGTTGATAAAGGGGGAGATTTCTAATGACAATTGTATTATTAATTTTATACTGCTTTTTTATAAAATCAGAATCCATCTCCCCAGTGACAATAACCATATATGCATATCGTATAAAAAAGGTTTCTATATTAAAAAGAATTTTTTGAATATTTTTTTTTTCACGCAAACCGGCAAGGAAACCATACAATTCTCTCGAGTCATAAAAAACTTTACCTCCTTTTAATTTTGCAATTAAAACCACAAAAGGTAATGTGTAAATATCTTCGGCAAAATAATAATCAGCCTTTGTTTGCAGGAGTTTTATTGTTAACAGACTAGCAAATTTTAGGTAAAAAATTAGTGATGATTTTTTTTCAAGTTTGTGAACACTAACATCGCCCTTTTGTTCTTTAAAATTTGTGGTAAGCCAATCGAAGGAAGTTACTTTAACATCATAACCGCGCTGGCTAAATGAATGATACAGGTTTAGACAGCGTGAGTCGTAATTAAAATTGCCGAGAAACGCAATTACGACCCGTCTGTTTTTTTTCATATTTGTTAGAGTTTTATATAAAAAGTATTCCGCATTACAGTTTTGGCATCAAACTTTTCTTTGAAGTCTATCAGACTGTAACTCGGGGTCATCGGGTTTTCTGCTTTTGTATCCTGCGAAACACCAATATCAACATACTGATAACCTTCTGCAGTCGACCATTTTATAACTTCGTACATTACGCGATGTATCGGCTTTAAATATTCAAATTCGTAACGAAGCATATTATAAAAGCAGAGCGATACCTGATTATTGGCAATAAATAAATTAGAGCCTGCAATTGGTTCATCTTTATAATAAACCATAATTAGTTTGATGTTATCGGGCAGCAGTTCTTTTAGCTTCAATAAATCTTCGTAAGAGTGCGTCGGTTTAACATTATGGCGCGCCTTGTTTTCGATTAGTATCGGGTAAAATTCATCATAGCGGTCGTTCATCTCAACCCTCACATCGGGATTTTTGATTGACTTACGGACATTCCGTCTAACGGTTGGTTGAAACCGTGAAATGATATCCCTGTCATCGAGTTTAATAGCGCTGCTTATGTAATGCAAATCGTAATTAAAACCTGACCAAAGCATGGCGAAATCGAGATTTTGATTCTGAACTGCTTCATAGACAATTGGGGCAGAGGTGAGCATCAATTCTTTTAAACCTTGTTTCTTGCTGTAGTCAAGAAGCGTTGTTACAATTTCCATTGCGCGCGAAAACTTTACATCGGGCGTAACAATTGAGCCGTAGCTTGCGCCTATCGGTGATTCATAAAGACCGTTGTCTTTTGTTCCTCCGGGCAGAACAGCGGCAATTTCTCCTCTATCCAAAAATATTAAGTGGTTAAATTGAAATCTGTTTGGTTTGTGATAATCAAAAAATTTTTGCATGTGGAACATAGTTCCGTTATTAGAACCGAGGATAAAATTATCCCATTTTTCTTTCCACTCTCCGGTATATTCTATTATTTCCATTATTTACTGAATTCTATATCTTTTTTTTGAAAGGACAAAAATAAAGAATAATTTATAAAATTATTCATCATATTAAGCAAACTATAGTTCCCTAACCACATCCTTTAGTGCCTTAACACTAATATTCTTGTAATATATGGTAGAATATTTGCAAACTAAAAGACTAAAAAGCATGAATGAATGAAGATGAATGTTTTTAATTCAACCATTCAATCTTAGCGCGGCATAGCCGGCAACCAAAAAAATATTTATATTTAGGCCAAACATCA
>CAYJPN010000063.1:0-9022 GCA_964372115.1 uncultured Ignavibacteriaceae bacterium | reverse complement strand
GCCGTTGTCAGTGGAAAGAAAGACGCCGCCGCCATAAGTTCCGGCAAAGAGATTCGAACCCGAGACGGCAATGGCATTTACAGAAGCATTGGTCAAACCAGAATTGATCGCCGTCCAGCTTGTGCCGTTGTCAGTGGAAAGAAAGACGCCGCCGCCATAAGTTCCGGCAAAGAGATTCAAGCCCGAGACGGCAAGGGCATATACAGTAGGATTGGTCAAACCAGAATTGACCGCAGTCCAGCTTGTGCCGTTGTCCGTTGATAGAGAGACGCCGCCGCCATTAGTTCCGACAAAAAGATTCGAGCCAGAGACGGCAAGGGCACGTACATAAGTATTGGTCAAACCAGAATTGACCGCCGTCCAGATTGTGCCGTTGTTGGTGGAAAGAAATACGCCGCCGCCATTAGTTCCGGCAAAAAGATTCGAGCCAAAGACAGCAAGGGGCATTACATAAGTAACGGTCAAACCAGAATTGACCTCCGTCCAGCTTGTGCCGTTGTCCGTGGAAAGAAAGACGCCGCCATAAGTTCCGGCAAAGAGATTCGAGCCCGAGACGGCAAGGGCAGGCACATTATGATAGGTCAAACCAGAATTGACCGCAGTCCAGCTTGTGCCGTTGTCCGTTGAAAGAAAGACTCCGCCAGAAGTTCCGGCAAAGAGATTCAAGCCCGAGACGGCAAGGGTAAGTACAGTAGTATTAGTCAAACCAGAATTAACCGCCGTCCAGCTTGTGCCGTTGTTGGTTGAAAGAAAGACGCCGCCATAAGTTCCGGCAAAGAGACTCGAGCCCGAGACGGCAAAGGCAAATACATTATGATTGGTCAAACCAGAATTGACCTCCGTCCAGCTTGTGCCATTGTCCGTGGAAAGAAAGACCCCGCCATAAGTTCCGGCAAAGAGATTAGAGCCCGAGACGGCAAGGTTATTTACATAAGTATTGGTCAAACCAGAATTGACCGCCGTCCAGCTTGTGCCGTTGTCAGTGGAAAGAAAGACGCCGCCGCCGCCAGACCCGGCAAAGAGATTCGAGCCCGAAACGGTAAGGGCAGGTACGGTAGGATTGGTCAAACCAGAATTGACCGCAGTCCAGCTTGTGCCGTTGTCCGTTGAAAGAAAGACTCCGCCAGAAGTTCCGGCAAAGAGGTTCAAGCCCGAGACGGCAAGGGTAAGTACATTATGATTGGTCAAACCAGAATTCACCTCCGTCCAGATTGTGCCGTTGTTGGTGGAAAGAAAGACGCCGCCGCCATAAGTGCCGACAACGAGATTCGTGCCCGAGACGGCAAAGCATCGAATATTGCCGCCATATGGTCCGTTAGTTTGCACCCACTGCGCAATTGTAATATTGCTAAGAATTACGAAGGTGATAAGTAAAGCTGCTCTTTTCATAAATTTTCCTCCTTAGAAAAATATCATTATTAGATTTTAACCAAAATGGTTATGTATTAATTATGCTGACAAAATTTCTTATAGTATGCAAGGCGGTTTGCATACTATATTTTTATTAAAATATATTTTAAAAAGACGCCTCATTTTTATTATTTGACTAATACTATCTGCTTGGATTCATTAAAAAGTATTTTCCCTTCCTTCATTGCGTTGATACTGTAAATATAAACGCCACTGGCAATCCGTTGGCTAACGGACGGGACAAGTTATCAAAAAACAACACCGTAGTTAATTTTATTTAATTCCCTCTACTTTTTACATACGCAAAAAGTAAGAGTTGTTTATTTTCTTTCGGGCTACAACGTCCCGTAAGAGTTAACACACTTAATAAAATGCGCTGTTGAAAATACAGGCCTCCGCGTTAAGCCGCTTGGAGCCTGCCCGCCATTTTGTTTGGCGGGGCTAGTCCATCCATACACCCCGTTTCTTTGCGGGGACACCGGATTATGCCCGGCGCAGGTTACCCTGCTTTTTTACGGGGCCTGGCATAAATCGTTGTAACGTTAGGTGCCATTATTAAATCAGCTGACTAAAGAACTTTCTAAAGTCGTCTTAAATTCGTTTTCGTTGTTGTAATTATAGAACGGAACGGCTGTTATAAAATAAGTGTCTGTGTGGATTTTGATAGTCTTTTGTTCAGTTCTGATTTCCTTTAGAAAGTCTTCTTTCCATTTGTCGTGGCCTAACAAATGACTTCCTTTTGGTTCTACGAAAACCTGAAAAGTCATTTGTTCTCCGTCTCGTTGCTTACAGAAAAGTAAAAAGTCGGGCTCAAAAGCTCGCCCAAGTTTGTCGAAGATTTTAATTTCTCTTTCGTTACGGATTAGGTAAATGTTTTCAAACTTCCGATTCAGTCCTTCAAAACGACTTTCAAATAATCTCACGAAACTTCTTTCTTCACTTGTACCATAGTTTGCGTTGTAAGCATACCAAGGTTCGTTGCAAAGCATTGTTTCTTGTCCTTCTTCTCTGTCAGTGTCTTTTCTAAAACGTATGTCTTTCTTGTCTGGAAAGACTTCATAAATTTTCTTTGATATAAATTCCGAACCTTCGTATTCGGTTGCATTACTCTTTATGTCAGTTTCAATGTTTTGTAACAGTCCGTTCATGGCTTGCAGATAGTCAAAGTGGCTTATTTCATTTAATCGGTTCGCTGTTCCGCTAAATGTAATTTCTAAACCTGCTAAATAGTCTGTGCTGTAAATGAAATTAGAAAGTGAACCAACACTTGGAAAGTAATGCGATAAACTGTCAAAGTAGAAAAACGGATTTTGGCTTAACGCAAAACGAATTGTGTTTTTAGGAATCTTCGATAGTTTAAATTCTTTTGTTTTGGCTGTTTCTGAATCTCTTTCTGTTGAATCTGTTTCTGAAAAAGCACTCGACATTCTGCCAACTCCGGAAGATAAAAAATGACGATAGTTGGTTTTCTTTACTCCTAAGTCAGAAAATGATTTAATATTGTCAAAGCTCTTAGGCACTTTTTTATTGTAGAAAACGTTACCGTCACGGTAAAAATCTGTTTCCATAAACTCCAATTTTAATGTAAGCTGTTTGGTTACAAGATTTTCTTCATCTTGATAAATTCCAGATTTCACAAGTGCAATCTTTAATTCTGAGATATATTTACTATCTTCTCTTGCGTGGTAATATAATTCCTCCAAAGTTTTTAAATCATTTAAAATATCATCATCAAATTTACGTGTGTATTTATCTTCCCCTAATTCCAATGCGAACGGATAGTATCTTGCACCACGACCAATTAACTGGGCTTCTGAAAGAGTTGTTTTGCCTGGGCTGTTTTCTCTACCATCTCTGCCTTCATATAAACGAACAATGTCAAACAAATTTAATACGTCCCAACCTTCATTTAATTTCTGAACGGCAAAAACGGCTCTGATTGGATTGTTTTCATCTTCCAGGGTGTTGAGCAATATTTGGTTTTTTTCGGCTTCTGCGTCATTGTTGGCGCTTAGACAATTTTCAAATCGGAAATTGGCTTGTATGCGTTTTACGATTTCGTTGGATGAAATTGCTTTTGCTTCAAAGAATTTAAAAGCTTTTTGAACGATTGAAACGGTTGAAGTTTTTTTGATTTTCTCCACCATCGCCACCGAAAAATCATCAATTAGTTTGTGAAAGTTCTCTTTGTTCTGCTCCGATTCTTTGATTGTTTTTTTCGCCTTGAACAGTATTACAGGCTTTAAATTGATATTGTTTGAAGTTGCTAATTCCTGCCGATACAAGTTTAAAATCAATGCTTGTATGATGCGGTCTTTCTCGTCATACAAAGAACGGATTAAGTTGATTTCTTTGGAATACTTGTCAATGCGGAATTGGGCAAGGTCGTATTTGAAAATCACTTTATCCTGATAGTGGTTTACCAAAGCGACAGTGTCGATGTCAATCGTTGCGGTAAATTCAAGCAGGATATTATCAAAATTGGAATCGTGAATTTTCTTTACTGTGTCTTCCCAACTGCCAAACAGATTGCCCGATCTTGTTCCTGCTACCAAGTGGTGAGCTTCGTCAGCAATCAAAACAATTTTCTTGTCCTTAAAATCTTCGCAGGTTACGCTGTTTTCTTTGGTGTTATTCAGGTCAATATGAAGCTGTTGAATGGTGGTAAACTTCAAATTGATATTTTGATTGTCGGCTTCTTCAAAGTTGTCAATCTCTTTGATTAGCACTTCTTTTCCGTCAATCACAATTTTATAGTTGAACAAATATTTTGAAGCCTGTGGGTTCAGAAAATTGTCTTTGGTTTTCTGAATGATATTGTTGCTGTTAACGAAAAACAAAAAGTTGCGATAGCCCTTTTTGTAAAGGTACAACATCAATCCTGTCATTATCAGAGTTTTACCGCTTCCCGTTGCCATATTGTAAAGTAAGTGATAAGGCTTTCTTGGCTTTTCTTCTAATTCTTCCTGATCCAAATATATGTATCGCTTAAATGCTTCAATCTGATAAGGACGCTGACCGAATCCGGGTTTTAAATTGTCGCTGATCCAGATAGGAACATCAACCTGAGCTAATGCTTTTTTTGCAAATGGATTATTGAATATTTCGTGTAGAAACGCCATTACTTCAATTTCTTTTTATTGTCTAAGTAATTTTTTGCACTAAGTTTTGTTACCACTTTTTTCCCCGTTTTTTCTTCAATCTCTTTTCGTGTATTGCCAGCAATTGTTCCGCCTTGTTTGGCTATTACTTTATTTTGCTCAAATGTTTTCGGTTTTTTTTCTTTGCTTATTTCGGTAGTGGTGGCTTCGGCAAGCATATTGAGTACCAATTCTAAATTGGTCATATTATCCCGTAGATTTTCTTTTTTAAGGTCTTTGTGTTTTTTATATTTTTTTACCGATAACCCGCTCCAGGCTTTGATTATTTCATCAGTAAGTATTGCATATTCTTCTCCTTTTTTTACGCCTCTTTCATCCCATTCATCGGTAAGCTCTTTGCGAACCTCTATGCTTTTTAGGCGTTGGTTTATCCATTCTTTGCTGTATCCTTTTTTAAGATAGGTTTCCATTAAGCGGTCTATACCTATTTCGGGGTCTTCAATTTCATCAATTCTTTCACGAGCTACTTTGGCTATCCACAATTTAAAAGGTTCCGCTTTGGGAGAAGGGATACTTTGTATCAAACGGAAAAGCTGCTCGGTATCTGCAACATCGGTTTTATAGTATTTTCCATCAGAGGAGAGCATTTTCAGTTGTCCCAGGTTTTGGGACAACTCACTTCCCTCTGTTTTGAGTTTTGTTTTTAATGCGTTCCAATATTTTCTCGGACGGGGGCTGCCGGTAAGTATTTCAATTACGTCAATAATTGAAAAATACCATTTTTCTTCCGCATCGCTCCACATAGAGCGTACTTTCTTTTGCTCAAATAATTTGATTGATGTTTTTTCCATTACACTTACTTTTTTATTTGGTAAAAATCTCTGGTTACTTTCTTTTCATTTTCCGTGCAGGCAAAGTCGGTATCATTTAGCGATGATAGATTTACATACAACTGGTTTTTGTCTAACAATTCAACCAAATGTTGTTTTTGTTCTTCTAAAGTCAAGGCTTTAAATTCTTCCAAGTGTTCATCCTGCTTTTTAATGTCCACGTTGTAATTCAGGAAACTTTTAGCTTTCATCTGCTCCTATATTTGCAACAACCCGGTTGCCGAGCTTGCCGAAGCTATCTGCTCAATAAAAGTTTGGTTGTATTTTTTTAGTTCGAGATAAACGAATTCACCGCCGCCTTTCCAATTAACTGGTTTAGAAATGCCTGTTGTATCACCGTTTATTACATTTTTGAGTCTTTTGACGCTATCATTGTCGCCATAGTCTAATTGTTCAAGACCTATATATTGCCTACTCAACTTATGGGCTACCGCACAAGTTGTCCCACTTCCTAAATGATAATCTAAAACAAGATCCTTTTCATTGGTCGTCATTTCTATAATTCTTCTAAGAAGTTTTTCAGGCTTTTTGCCTTTCTTTAGTGTCACACCCCCTTCAGATGCAATTCCTTCATACGCTATATCAGACCAAATATTTGTAAGGATTGTTGTTGGTATTTTCTTTCCGTCAATTTCTTTTATTTTCTTTGAGTAAAATGCTATTTCTTGGCCGTTTAAGATGAATCGTGAATCGTTTTGTTCTCTTGTAACTAGCAAAACTTTCTCAGGGCTTTTTTGAGATTTTTTCTTTGCATCAAGAGTTTCCTTTCCCGCATCATCTCCAATAGCTGTAAGACGAAAAACTGAATCTGCGTTTGCAAGTGCAAAGTCTGATAATTTTTGAATGTAAAGACCTTCACCAATTTTGTCTTTAACCTTGCTGTATGGTTGATGTGTTGTATCGGGGTCAATTCCTTCTTCTCTACATATAATTTTTCTTATATCATCTATAATCCAATTTTCTGGATTTTCTGAAATGTTTGTTATGTATCCCGTGTAATTTTCATCATATCCCGAATCCACATATTGTGGATTGTATTTGAATTCGTTCTTTGATTTGCCATACATCAAGATATATTCTGCTGTTTCAAATAATCCTAAGTTTACAGTTTTAAATCCTGATGGTGACTTAGTGCGAACAGAAATAATATTGATGAAATTCTCTTTTGTGAAAACTTCATCAAGCAAGATTTTCAAGTATGTTTGGTTGTGGTCATTAATCTGAACCAAAAGAACACCTGATTTATGAAGCAAACTGTGTGCAACTTTTAAACGATTATGCATAAATGTGAGCCAAGTTGACTCAGTAAAAGAATCGTTATATTTGAAGCTGTCACTACCTGTATTATAAGGCGGGTCTATGTAAATCAGTTTTACTTTACCTGCAAATTCTTCCTTAAGTGTGTGCAATGCCAAAAGGTTGTTGCCTTTTATAATCAGGTTGTCGGTTATCGTGCCTTGTTCATTTCGGTTAAACTGGTCAAGCGGTTTTTCAACCGCCTGCATTGAGCCTGTCGAAGTGTCGGCATGTATACGTTTGGCGTTAGTTAAAACTTTTGGTTCTAAGAGTTGGGTAATTTCGTCCTGTGCCAAAATTTCATTGAAGAAAATTTCTTCCCGCTTGTCTTCTTCACGGCTTTGTCCGCCTTCCAAAATGCAGTCTTTAAAGGGCCATACTAACGCAACTTCGTTGCGCTGTTTTAGATATTTGCCGTCAATGGTGAGTCCAACCTTATTTTTAAATTGGGTGTAACTGTCATTCAGGTAGTTTTTCTGCTCCATAAACTGCACAAACAAGTTTTGGTTAAACACCATTACTCCCTGTGCTGAGCCTGTCGAAGCAACCTTTACAAAAAACTTGTCTTTCAATTCTGCATTGCCGAGCAACCGTCCAATGAGTTCTTCCTCAAAATTCTGTGCTTTATTTAGCACCACCCATTTTTTCAGTTCTCCGTTGTCTGTCACGAAGTTGGGTTCTTTCTTGAGTTCTTGCTCTAATGTTTCGTATAATTTCATACACTAATTTCCAAAATTTTCAATTTGCAATATAATACGTAATTATTTTATTTATCGAGCATATAAAGCCTTGTTAACCGTCAAAGTTCTGGTTAAGTCCGTCAATCCGTTGGCTAACAGACGGGGCAAGTTATTAAAACACATCACCGCAATTAATTTTATTTTAAAGACTTCCTTCTACTTTTTACATACGCAAAAAGCAAGGATTGTTTCGATCATATTTTCTAAACCCCGAATGACGATAAATAGTATCCCTTAATAATTGGGATATCCTGTTATTCGCTTAACCAAATTGAAGCGACATAAACAGACGCTTACTAAAAAAATATCTTTGTTTTTTTCTATATCAAAATATTAAACCCATTACTGGATGTTATATAACTACGCCTAATTCTAATATTTTCTCACAAAAATGAACTTAATTAAATCTAAATTATTCAAAACTTCTAACTCAACAACAAATAAGAACATAAAAACAAGCACTAACATAATGCGGGAAATGGTTCATTGGGAGCCACTGGTTATATAGCGTGATTAATTAATTATTAGAACCTTTTTCGTGCTAATATTTAAATAAAAGTTCCTTAATTCGCTTAGATAAAATTCACTAAATGCTTTTTCTTTTTCTGGGATATGATGTTTAATCACTATTCGGTAAATTCTTAATGCAAGTGTAAAAGTAAATTGAGTAACTATTTGAGCTGAATAAGGAAATCTAATTTGTGAAAATTGAACTTCGCCACCATTACTACCAGGAGAAATATATCCATCAATAATGTTACTTCCGTGAGTACTTTTGGATAAACTTCTATAAAGAATATGATATAAACCAACTTGTTTTAAATGCTTTGCTAATTTTTCGATAGAAGATGGACCATTAAAAAATTCATACCATTTGGGTTTTCTATATTTTAACACCTTTTTTAGTCTTTGATATTCATTTTCTACTTCTTTATACAAATCTTCATTTATTAATTTTTCTAAATTATCAATTGATTTTTTCAATAATTCTTGTTGAGCTAATTGATAATTTTTTAAGTTTTCATCGTCTCCTAATTCATTTTTAAATTGCTTTCCTTGTTGAGTTGTTGGATCTAATTTGTAATTAAAATCTAGCTTCTGATGATAATGACAAATTAAAAAACTTAATGCTCTTTTATTGGAATCTTTTTCAGAGATATATTGGCAGTAAAAGTTAGTTTCTAAAAGTGTTCTTAGTAATATTCTGGCTGGTTCACTACAAAAATTATTTATTAAAACAGAAATTGAATCAATTAATTCCACAGCATTTCTGTGGAGCATTACAAGCGGTAGAGAATCTTCTTTGCCTAAATTTTTTTTCAATATATCATTAAAAATTTCACCCCCGACATATACTAATTTCTCAAAATATATATTCCATTCATTCAATAAAACCTTAACTTTGGAATCATTGTTTTTCCCCAAAAAATCATCAATATTATCAAATGCCATAGTCTTTTCTTAAGCTATATAACGGCGTGTTATGTTAAACCACAACACCGTAGTTAATTTTATTTTATAGATTTCCTATTACTTTTTACATACGCAAAAAGGAAGGGTGACCAATGAAAAACTCCAAATCAAA
>CAYJPN010000062.1:0-9534 GCA_964372115.1 uncultured Ignavibacteriaceae bacterium | reverse complement strand
GTTCCGCGATACACCCGGGGTAACCATTTACACAATCATTTTTACACTACCTTTTAAAATTCACAACTAATTTTTCCAACCTCATCTCATAGCCCGGTGGAGTTGTGGCTGCCGGGCTATTTTATTTTCAGGTTATCTCTTAAAAATTTCGCTTACATCCATTGAACATTTTTTCCCTTTACTGGCAAGTGAAATATATGAACAGGCAAGTGTTTCCTTCCCGGCGCCGAGTATAGTGCTTATCATTCCAAGCGCTTCGCCAAGATCCGCAGGATGACAAACTTTTATTACTTTTTTCCAGATAGTTTCTTCAAGTACATTAAATGCTGAATGCACTTCGTAAAAATCGAAACCGGCTTCAAATCTTCTTTTTGCTATCTTTTCCGAGTGTTCTTTCATCGGGAGAAGATTTTTATTTCGAATTGCTTCAATTGTTAAATAATAAAGATCTTCAAGTCTTTTAAAGTTTTCATCGTTATGTGAATCGGCATAATGTTTTAAGTTTGCCCGCTCTAATGTTTTGTGAGCTTCATCTAAAAGTTCGGATGCATTATTTTCTAAAAATATTTCTAATTCCATCATAAAATCCATTTTTTCTGTTTTTAAAAATAGAAATTAATATTTAAACATTATATCCCCTTTCAATGTCTTTCATCTATTATTCGGATTTAATACAGAAAACCAATTAATTGATTTAAAGTTTCAAATTCAAAAAGATATTTTTTACCCGAATTCGACACAATTCTTTCAAACTATTCATATATTTGTTTGTAAATTTAACCGGAGAAAATAATGCAAATAGGAATTGTAGGTCTTCCGTATTGCGGAAAATCAACGCTGTTTCAAACAATAACCCAAACCCATTTAGACGCTGCAGTTTTAAGTAAAGCCGAGAGCCACCAGGCAGTTATAAAAGTGCCCGATAAAAGATTAGATAATCTTTCCGAGCTGTTTAATCCAAAAAAAACTGTGCATGCTGCTATTGAATTTGTCGATGTGGTAGGACTCCAAAAAGGAGATTCAGGTTCCACTCAATTTACAAGCAACTTCCTTTCAAAAGTAAAAACGAATGACGCACTCATTCAAGTGGTACGTGCATTTAACAGCGAGGTTGTACCACACCCCGACGGCTCGGTTGATTTGTTGAGAGATATCAACTCGTTTGAAACAGAATTTATTATTTCGGATCTTACAATAATCGAAAAAAGAATTGATAACATCCGAAAGCAAATATTAAAAACTCAGGATGATAATTTAAAAAGAGAACTTCCAATTCTTGAAAAATGTAATGAACTTCTTCAAAATGAAATACCGCTCCGAGAACACGATTTTGCGAAGGAAGAACTTCAAATATTAAAAACTTATCAATTTCTTTCACTTAAGCCGATGCTAATTGCAATAAATTTGAGTGAAGACCAGACGGATGAAAGAGAAAAATATTTTACCCGAATTCAATCAAAATTAAAATTAAACACAATGGGTATTACGTTTTTCGGTCAGATTGAAAAGGAAATGAGTGAACTTGGCGAAGAAGATATGAAAATATTTATGACAGAATATGGAATAACTGAATCTGCCTTAGATAATATTATTCGCGAAGCTTACAATTTATTGGGTTTGCAATCATTCTTTACGGTTGGAGAAGATGAATGTAGAGCATGGACAATAAAAAAAGGAATGACCGCTCAGGAAGCTTCGGGCGAGATTCATTCCGATTTTTATAATAAGTTTATCAGAGCTGAAGTTGTGCATTACAACGATTATCTTACAGCCGGCTCATTTGCAAAAGCAAAGGAACTTGGGTTGTGGCGGTTAGAAGGAAAAGAGTATATAGTAAAAGACGGTGATATTATTTCTGTACGACATGGATAATTTAAAATAATTAAGCCGGTTCTAAAAAAACCGGCTCAACGGGCTGAATTCGATCTACTCACCCCCCCAATAGCATCGGGTAGCCAGGGTTAAAACTCAAAAAAAATAAAACCCTTTGGTACCCGAACTAATCATTTTTAAACTCGATTTCAAAACGAATCGGGTAAGAGAAAAACATACTCCCCTATGCTTTTTCTCCCACCCCCGGATCCATTCCCCTGTTTTTCCTTAAAAAAAAAGTTCCCCTGGAACACCATTCTTTCACCTTCGGTGCGCCTCCCTTTTTATTGACTGTGTGATAGAAGCACCCTCTATGCTTAAGTCCAACCACTTGTTTGCTTCAACACAAATAGAAGCGAACAAAAATCTAATCAAAATTTCTGTAGCAAAAGTATAGTAGTGTATTGAATTTATTCTTATGCAGATGTAACAATTAGTGGTATTGTTGTAACAAAAAGCTCTTTTTTTTAACTTATTCTTACAATTTTGAAGTTATAATGATAAATTTCCGGTAATGGAGCGAGAATTATACTCAGAGGGAACAACATTATATTTTTTTTGAAAACATTTTGTAAAATATGACGGCTCTTTAAAGCCAACCTCATATGCAATTTCAGCAATGGTCCCGAAGTTTTTTTCTATCAATAGTGCAGCTTTTCGAAGCCGCATTTCCTGAATTAGCTCTTTTGTACTTATTCCTGTAACTGCTTTTAATTTTCTATGGAGTGTCATTCGGCTCATGCCCACTTCATCAGCAAAATTATCTACAGAAAAATCAGGATTGCTTAGTTTTTTTTCAACGATTTCTTTTATGCGGATTAAAAACTTTTCGTCAACCGATGTAACGCTCAATTCTTTAGGATCTATGTTAATTTGCCCCGCAAACTTAGATCGAAGCGATTCCCTGGTTTTTATGAGATTTTTTATTCTAATTTTTAGCTCATCTTCGCTAAACGGTTTTGTAATATAATCATCTGCACCGGTTTCCAATCCTTCAATTTTGCTGCTCATACTGGCTTTGGCAGTTAGAAGAATAATTGGAATATGACTTGTAATTTCATCGGTTTTTAATTGTCTGCATACTTCATATCCGTCTATGCCGGGCATCATTATATCACAAACAACTAAATCGGGCACCGAATTTTTTGCTGAAACTACTCCGGATTCACCATCGTAAGTTTGAATGACCTGGTACGCCGGGGTAAGAATTTTTTTTATGTAATCATTAACTTCTTCGTGGTCCTCAATAACTAAAATATTTTTTTTCAATCCGTCTTTATCGGTCGGCTTTTCTAATTTATCAAACACCGATTTTGAGTCGATTTCCACGAAATCTAATGTTGTGCGGTTGTCATTATCATTATTATATTCTTCAAACTCAGCATCTGGATATGATTTTTTCCCGAGGGGCATGATTATAATAAATTCAGTCCCTTTTTCCGTTTCAGTGTTCACATAAGCCAAACCGTTGTGCATATCCACAAAATCTTTTACTATAGATAAACCTAATCCGGTTCCGCCATATTTTTTTTTGCTGTTTTTTTCTACCTGGTAAAATCTTTCAAAAACTTTTTTCGCATCCTCGTTCGGTATACCAACGCCGTTATCTTTAACTTTTAATCGAAAGAAACCTTCAGGAAACTGCAGACCATTAAATTCTGTTAAATTTGAAGATTCTAATCGAATTAAAATAACTTCTTCTTCAGGTGAAAACTTAAACGCATTACCGAGCAGATTAGTAATAATTTTTTCAAATTTGTCGGTGTCATAATACGCTGTTAATTCGGGTAAATCGTAACTAAATTTTATATCAATTTTTTTATTTTGAGCCAGCGAAGAAAATGGTTCGATTAAAGCCTGAATATGTTTAACGACATCCCGCTTTGAAATTTTTAACCGCATTTTCCCCGATTCGAGTCTTGATATATCAAGCAGTTGATTTATCATATTTAGTAACTTTTTAGCCTGCAGGTACATTTGCAGAAAAGATGAACCTCTGTTTTCCTTTTTTGACAGGTTTTCCAAAGGACCAAGTATTAAGGTAAGCGGAGTCCTTAGTTCGTGCGAGATGTTTGCAAAAAATCTTGATTTTATTTGATCCAAATTTTGAAGTTGTTCCGCTTCGCGCTGCCTCATTATTGCTTCGTTTTGTAACTGCGCCTTATATAAAAAGAAACGAACAATAGCGTAAACTAATAAAATCAATAATATTAAATAAGAAATATATGCCCATGTGGTTTTGTAAAATGGCGGCAGCACCATTATAGCAAAATTTGTTGACTTTTCATTCCAAACACCATCGCAATTCGAACCTTTTACCCGAAACAAATAATCACCCGGCTCTACATTCGTATACCTGGCAACTCTTTCAATTCCCGCTTCAATCCAGTCTTTATCATACCCCTCTAACTTATATAAAAACTTCTTTCTTGCGGAAGCTGTAAAATTTAAAGCATCAAACTCAATTGAGAAATAATTTTGATTATTCTCAAGAGAAATTGTACTTCCGGAATCGATTTGATAATCTAATATAGGGGGAGAATCTGCAAGATGCAGTTTAGTAATAACTACATTTGGTGCTTCGGTATTTAGGTCTGATGGATCGATCACCGAGAATTCCCAACTGCCCCCGAAAATTTTTCTTCCATCGGGCAAACTTACCGAACACGCCGGATAGTACCCTGAAGAAAGTTGTTTTTTTTCAAACGGATAAGTTGAAAATATTTTCCTTTTTGTATCGAATCTGCCTATTTCAAAAAGAGAACTAAACCAAATATTATTGTTGTCATCAAATTCAAGGCTTAGTATTGGAGCGATTCCGCGTGGTGAATTATATTTATTCCATTCGGTTTCACCGGTTAAATAATTATGCTTTAATAATCCTTTGTTTGTTCCAATCCAAAGATTACCGTCTTTATCTTCTTTTATGATATAAACATAACAAAAATTTTTTAAAGTGTCCGTTTGATCAAGTTCAAATTGGCTTAATGAATCGATATTTTTGTCATATTTAAATAAACCTTCTCGCGAAGTTCCAATCCAAATAATTCCATTCTTGTCTTCGTAGATGGTTCTAATTTCATTATTTTCAAATACTGATTTAGGAAAAGTAACAACAACCGATGTACGCTTAGTCGGTATATATTTAATTAAATTCATAGTTGGTGTACCCAACCAAATATTTTTATCCCTATCTTCTATAATACAATTATAAGAAGTGTATTTTCCGTTTTCCTTTTTTTCAAAAACTTTAGAAAAAGAGTGGTTTGTTAAATTATATTTTACAAGCCCTTCATCGAGAGTTGGTATCCAAATAATATTTGAATCGGAAGGTTGAACATAAACCTGACGAATATTTGAGCTGAATCCATCAGGATTATCCCTATACGAATCCATCAAATAATATTTTCCTGAATTTAGATTGTATTCCAGCAAGCCTCGATAAGCGCCCACAAATAATTTATTCCCTGCAACTGCCATAGAGTATATCATCCCCTGCGAAGAAGCTATGGAATGATTAAATACTCTTGGAATAATTTTTTTTTGCTCATATTTGTTGAATCCAGCATCTCCGGTACCCACCCAAATGTTTCCCCCTCTGTCCTGGATGATGGTACGGATTGCATTTCCAATAAATCCTTCGCTCGATTTATTTTTATTTGAAATCGATACATACTTATAATCAGTTCCAATTTTTTTTAACACTCCAAGGCTTCCACCGGTACCTACCCAAAGGTCGCCCCTAAGATCAAATAGCAAGGACCAAATAAACATGTTTGGGGCAAGCGACTTATCCAACTTATCTATGGGAAAAGCTGTAAAAGTATGATTGATTATGTTCAGCCTATAAAGTGTTTTTTGGGAAGCTACCCATAGAATCTTACCCTCTGTTTTTGGTTCTTCCACAAGAGCAGTAATATTGTTGTTTTTTTCAGATATGTTAAAAAACTTCTGTATATCAAATTTAGACGGTAAAAAAGGATGTTTTGCAAATAAATATAACCCTCCGGATGTTGCACCCCAAAGTCTCTTTCTCGAGTCATATAGATAAGAAAAGAACTTTTTATTACCGACATTGGGTAATTTTTCAACTTTTTCGCTTTCAATCTTAAAAAGATTAGCTCCTTTAGATGTGGAGATTATAAGAGTATCATCGCCATATTTATAGAACGACCATATATAATTACTCAGTATACTTGGTTTATGCGGATCCTCAGTATAATATATAAAATTATTTTTGTTCTTGTCATATTTTACAACTCCCCCATTTCTAGTTCCTATCCACATTACGCCCCCTTTTGTTTCAATTATACAGTTTACTCCATTTACCGATTTATTATAAGTAGAAGGCAATAGACTAAACAAATTTACAAATCGTTTACCATCATATCTCTCAAGACCTTCAGAAGTGCCAATCCAAAGATAACCTATACTATCTTGATAAAGCGCTCTGACATCATTAGTAACAAGCCCATCCTGCACCGAATAGTTTGTGAATACATAATTATCTGAATTATTTTCCTGAGCAAAAAGAATAATTGAAGAGAAAAAAATAAAAAATATAATTTTTACAATGTGCTGTTTTCTAAACATATTTTGGATGAATGTTAATTCGGTAATTTTAAAGTCATTAAAACAATTGCAATTATAGGTGAGATTAGGGCGAATAATGCCCAGAGCGACCATTTTTGAGACAACTTATTATATTCCTCCCAGTTAAAACCCGTTAAGTTGTCTGTAAGTGCAGTAATTTTTTTTTGAACCGGAACAACACCAGCCATATAGGCTCCACCGGATATTACAATTAATATTTCCGACCACAATATCCAACTTGTTGTTAATAAATTGAAGCCGCCATGCAAAGCGCCACCTATACCAAACAATATTAATATCGTAACGCCCGGCATAGTAAATATTCTATCTGCTTTTCTTATTCCTGCAAAAGTAAATTTAAGAAGGTTAATATCTTTTGTTTTTTCAGCATAACTTTTCCAAAAAAATGCTAAGCAAAGATTTCCGACAAACATAATTACCGCAAAAATATGAATAACTTTCATAATCATATAAGGCATAACAACTCCATTACTCTTTCATCAATAAAAAATCTATAATCAATTTATGTTTCTAAATTACATAAAAATAATAAGTACTAAAAGAAATTAGGAGGACACAACAGAAGTAAAGCAGAAATAAGAAAGCTTGTATCTAAAAAAGAATTGTGAAAAAACTTGATTACAAGAAAAATTCATTTTAAAATAAAAAATCCCGCATAAAGCGGGATTCAATAAAAATTTTGGCAACTACCTACTCTTCCACACACCTGCGCATGCAGTACCATCGGCGTACAAGGTCTTAACTTCTCTGTTCGGAATGGGAAGAGGTGTTTCACCTTGGCTATAATCACCAAAATTAAACTTTATAAAAAATAAAATGAAAGAAGAAAGAGTAGAGCCAAAAAGAACACATATTAAATATATCTATGGAAAAAAATAAATGGTTAAGCCTCACGACTTATTAGTATTGCTCGGCTGAACACATTACTGTGCTTACACCTGCAACCTATCAACCTCGTAATCTCCGAGGAGTCTTTAGTCCATAAATGGAGGGATACCTCATCTTGAAGCGTGCTTCGCGCTTAGATGCTTTCAGCGCTTATCACAACCGTACATAGCTACCCAACGATACCGCTGGCGCGATAATTGGTGCACTAGAGGTACGTTCACTTCGGTCCTCTCGTACTAGAAGCGACCCTTCTCAAGTATCCTGCGCCCGCATAGGATAGGGACCGAACTGTCTCACGACGTTCTGAACCCAGCTCACGTACCGCTTTAATTGGCGAACAGCCAAACCCTTGGGACCTTCTTCAGCCCCAGGATGCGATGAGCCGACATCGAGGTGCCAAACCTTACCGTCGATATGAACTCTTGGGTAAGATCAGCCTGTTATCCCCGGCGTACCTTTTATCCTTTGAGCGACGGCTCTTCCATTCGAAGCCGTCGGATCACTAACTCCTGCTTTCGCACCTGCTCGACTTGTAAGTCTCGCAGTCAAGCTCCCTTTTGCGTTTACACTCGCCGCATGATTACCAACCATGCTGAGGGAACCTTTGAGAGCCTCCGTTACAATTTAGGAGGCGACCGCCCCAGTCAAACTACCCGCCTAACACTGTTCCTGATCCTGATTCAAGGACCGAGGTTAGAATCCAAATAAAACAAGGGTGGTATTTCACCGTTGGCTCCACCGAAACTAGCGTCCCGGCTTCACAGCCTCCCACCTATCCTACACATGCTTTATCCGAACCCAATATTAGGGTGCAGTAAAGGTGCACGGGGTCTTTCCGTCCATATGCGGGTAACCGGCGTCTTCACCGGTACCACAATTTCACCGAGCCCGTGGTTGAGACAGTGCCCAAATCGTTACACCATTCGTGCAGGTCGGAACTTACCCGACAAGGAATTTCGCTACCTTAGGACCGTTATAGTTACGGCCGCCGTTTACTGGGGCTTCGATTCAATGCTTCACTTGCGTTGACATCTCCTCTTAACCTTCCAGCACCGGGCAGGTGTCAGTCCCTATACATCGTCTTGATTGACTTCGCAGAGACATATGTTTTTGTTAAACAGTCGCTTGGGCCATTTCACTGCGGCCCCCCTTAGTTTACTTAGTGAATAATTCACCAAAAGGGGCACCCCTTATCCCGAAGTTACGGGGTTAATTTGCCGAGTTCCTTAACCACGGCTCACTCGAGCACCTTAGAATACTCATCCTGTCTACCTGTGTCGGTTTGCGGTACGGACTGATAAATTTCTCGCGTACGAAGCTTTTCTCGGCAGTATGATTACGGTTAGTTCAGGAAATACATCCACCCGTTCGCATCTCGGCCTTAAGGAAAAGCGGATTTGCCTACTCTTCCAGCCTACTTGCTTAGACCACCTAATCCATCAGGTGGCTAACCTTCACTCCTGCGTCCCTCCTTACGCTCAAACAAAATTTACCAGGTACAGAAATATTAATCTGTTTTCCATCGCCTACGCCTTTCAGCCTCGGCTTAGGATCCGACTAACCCTGAGATGACTAACATTGCTCAGGAAACCTTAGACTTTCGGTGTGCGGATTTTTCATCCGCATTATCGTTACTAATGCCTACATTTGCTTTTCTATGCGCTCCAGCATGTCTCACAACACACCTTCAATGCCCATAGAATGTTCCTCTACCACTCCAACAAGTTGGAGTCCGCAACTTCGGCGAGCAATTTAAGTCCCGAGAATTGTCGACGCTCGGTCGCTTGACTAGTGAGCTATTACGCACTCTTTAAATGAATGGCTGCTTCTAAGCCAACATCCTAGTTGTCTAAGCAACCGAACATCCTTTCTCTGTTAACTGCTACTTGGGGGCCTTAGTTGGCGGTCTGGGTTGTTTCCCTTTTGGCAATGAAGCTTATCCCCCACTGCCTGACTCCCGAGAAACATGTGATAGGAATTCGGAGTTTGTCTGGGTTTGGTACCGTTGTGACAGCCCTAGCCCAATCAGTGCTCTACCTCCTACACACTATATACTCGAGGCTAGCCCTAAAGCTATTTCGAGGAATACGAGCTATTTCCGAGTTTGGTTGGCCTTTCACCCCTATCCTCACCTCATCCAAGCGGTTTTCAACCCACACT
>CAYJPN010000061.1:0-10400 GCA_964372115.1 uncultured Ignavibacteriaceae bacterium | reverse complement strand
AAAATAAAACTAAAAAGCATCAAAACTTGAAATTAGCTTTTTAGAGCGGACTCATCTATGTTTTAAACTTTAACAACTTGTATAAATAAACCAAGACGTTTGAGAGTATCAGAAAATTTATGAAAATCGACCGGTTTAGTAATATATATATTACAACCAAGTTTGTAACAATGTTCAACTTCGCGCGGATCATCGGTAGTTGTAAGCATCATTATGGGGATCTCTTTTAAGTTTTCATCCTCTTTTATTTTTTTGAGAACTTCAATCCCATCCATTCTGGGCATATTAATATCGAGTAATAAAAGGTAACTTTTGTCTTTTTCAATTACATTGTCTCCAACTCCTGAAAAAAAATTCCAGGTCTCTACCCCATTTGAAAAGCGAATAATTTTGTTACAAACACCGGATTCCTTTAATCCTTCACGTATAAGCTCGGCATGTCCCTCATCGTCTTCCGCGATTAGAATTATCATTTCCTTATAATTATTCATTTTTTACCTTTGCATGATTTACACAAATTGTTTTAAGTTTTTTTAATAAACTATTGTTAATCATCATTCGTTATACCAATTTTAATGTACGAGGATGACGGTACAAATTTTTTGATAACTTTACTCAATTTTACCTGTTATGAAATTACTTGGGGCAAAACTAACCGATCAGCTTGAGTAATTTTAGATATCGCATTCCGAACAAAATTTCAAAAACAGATTAAAATAACTCCGATAACAATACAAATCAACTGCTATTTTAGCTTGCTTATATTTGAATGATCAAATTGTTATTCCGAAAACATACGTGATTGAAGTTCTATATAAAAAGTACTTCCTTTCCCTTCTTCCGATTCCGCCCATATTTTTCCCCGGTGTTTATCTGTAATTCGTTTGGCAATACTAAGCCCTATTCCATCACCGACCCCCGGTGTAGCTGAATCGACACGATAAAAGACGTCCCATATTTTTTCGTGATGTCTTTCGGCGATTCCAATTCCATTATCTTTTACGGAATAAATAACTTTATTGTATTGTTTGTTTGCAAAAATATTAATTACGAGTGGTCTATTATTTTTTCTGTATTTAATTGCATTGGTTATAATATTTGTAAAAAGCTGGTTTAGTAAATTTTCATCGCCATAACAAGGTGGTAGTTTCTCAACTATCACGGAGGCGGCAATTTCGGTAATCTGAAAATCTAACGCACCGATAATTTTTTCCAGCAACTCATTCATGTTTATTTGTCTAACCGTCATTCTTACCCTTCCGGTTCTGGAAATTTGCAAAAGTCCGTTTATCAAATTTTCCATTTTCGCAACATTTGTAAAAATGAAATCGAGTGTTTTAGGAATAGATTCATTTGTAATAGTTTCAATTTTTTCTTTTACCTCCGATTGGAGAGGATATTCATTTAAAATAGATATAATTAAGTCTGTATGTTTTTGAAGCCGCTGACTGAACCCATGGATGTTTACAAGAGGAGAACGGAGATCGTGTGAAGAAACAAAAAGATAATTTTCTAATTCTTTGTTTTTTGCAGATATTACCTCCTGTATTTGTTGAATAGCGGTAATATCCGTAGTTATCGTAGCAAATTGATTCATTTTTGGTGAAACAACTGATATACTAAAGTGTTTATCCATCGGCGCATAGTATGTAACGTATTCCAATGGATTGCGTGTGATTGCAACTTGTGAATATAAATCTAAATATGGCGGGGCTTCGATTCCAAAAACCTCGGTAGCAAGTTTGCCGACGGCATAATCTTTTTTGATACCGGTAATTTCAGTAAAAGCATTATTACAGTCGATTATTTTATAATTTGCCACCTCACCTTTTTCATCAAACACAATTTCATGTAATACCACCATCTCGGTCATCGAGGCAAAAAGTGCGCTAAGTTTTTCTTCACTTTCCTTTAAAGCTGTTTCCGCCAGCTTGCGCTCGGTGACATCAATTGTATACCCGGCGAGGTACCGTGCTTTTCCATCAATAGTTATGGGAAATTTTATTGTTGAATAGAACCTTCCGTTTAGTTCTTCTTCAATAGTTATTTCTTTCCCTTCTTTTAGAATCCTCTTGTCATCGGCAATCATACTTTTTGCTAATTCGGATGGGAAAAGATCATCCATGTTTTTTCCTAAAAGTTCGTAGATAGGTTTTCCGAGCATGGTTTGATAATTATCACTAAGCCGAACAGCTCTTATATTTTCGTCTTTAAAGAAAACATAGATCGGGCTGAACTCCATAAAATGATTGAATATTTCTTCGCTCTCGCGGAGAGCTACTTCGGCGTGTTTTCTTTCGGTAATGTCTTGAATTGTTCCAATCAGTTTTTTCGGATTACCCTGTGTATCAACCTCCAATTCACCAAGTCCATATACCCACCGCTCCCGACCATCGTTATGCCTAACAATTTTATACTCCATGTCAAATCTTTGTTTTTTTCCTAACACTTCATTTATTACATAGTCAGTCATTTGAGCTTGCCATTCAGGATGAATTAAAGCGCTCCACCCCTCAAGCGAGCGTATATAATTTTCGTCAATCCCTAAAACATCATCAAGTATACGGGAGCTTTTCCAGATTCCGGTGGCTATATCCCAAACATAACTTCCGAGTTTCGCTACTGCTTGAGATTCCTTCAGCAGCCGTTCACTTTCGATTAGCGCTTCTTCGGCTTGTTTTTTTTCGGTTCTGTCGTATGCAGTTCCACGAGTGCCGGCTATTTTTCCATTTTCATCTTTTAAAACTTTTGCGTTAAAAACCAGCACAACTTCTTTTCCGGATTTGCTACGATGAACAGTTTCCAAACCTTTGACCGGATCGCCATTTAGCAATTTTTCGAATTCTTTCAAATCGTGTTCGGCATATTCGGGGGTTTGAAAATCGGAAAACTTCCGACCGAGCATCTCTTCGATATTGTATCCCAGCACTTCTTTCCACGCGTGGTTAAGATATGTGTATCTGCCTTCTGCGTCGCATTGCCATATTAAGTCCTGCGAAGTTTCAACAAGATCATGATACAACGAGTTGGATTTTTTTAAAGCTTCTTCAGCATTCAACCTCTCAGTAATATCTAATATAACACCTATTAAACCGGCTGTTTCCCGTTGATTGTTTTCATACACTGCCTTATGAATCACAACATTGTGATATTTTCCATCGGCGCTTACAAATTTTGATTCATAAACCTGCAAACCGCCATTTAATATTAGCTCAGAATCCCTGGCGAAATATTCTTCTGCCAGTTTTAGTGGATAAATGTTAAAAACATTTTTCCCGATTATTTGCTCCCTGGTGTAACCGAAAAGTGAAATAAAGGCTTTGTTTACACCTAAATATTTACCATTGTTGTCTTTGAAGAATACCGGTACAGGAATTGTTTCGAGCATATTATTTAAGAAAGCCTCATTTTCTCTCAGTGCTTCCTGTGCTTTTTTTCGATCTGTAACATCCTGTATTACACCAAAAAGAATTTTATTTTGGGAGTCAAATTCAGCAACCGAGTGGATATCCTTGATAAGACCGGTATCAGCGGCTCTAATTTTAAATTCGATATCATAAGGTTTATTCTTTTCCACTAAATTTTTTAACGCCAAATCGAGAGCAGGGCGGTATTCGGGGAGAACAAATTTTTGAACAACATCTAAACTTAGTTGTCCTAGTTCTACGCCGTATATTTTTTCCGCACCTTCAGAAGCAATGATGGTCTTTGAATCGAGATGCAGTTCCCAATTGCCTGATTTTGAAGCAAGTTCGGCACGATTTAACCTCGCCTCACTTTTACGAATTAGATTTTCAGAGTTATACTCAATTGTTTTATCATGGAAGACAAGGACGACACCCGTTATTTTACCGTTTTCATTTATTATCGGCGCTCCGCTGTCAGCTATTGGAATTTCCCTTCCTGTTTTTGATATCAATATTGTAGGATTTTCCAGCCCAACAATCTTCCCTTCTTTCAATATTTTGTTTACCGGGTTATCAACTGTTTTCCGTGTAATTTCATTTATTATTTTAAAGATTTTAAAAAATTGTTTACCTGCTGCTTCAGATTCTCGCCAGCCGGTAAGATCTTCCGCTATTTTATTCATCTGTCTTATTGCACCGGTGTCATCCGTTGTAATTACACCATCACCAATACTGTACAGCGTGGTTCTAAACTCTTCGTGAGACTCCCGCAGTTCTTTTTCTTTGTTGTAAAGTTGCTTATAAATATTTTTTTGGCGGTAACTATATAACCCAACGAGCAAAAGAGTTAATGCAACGATTAAAAGTATTGTGAATGAGATTATTACTTTTTCCTTAAAATGCAAATTTTCAAATATTTCACTTTTTTCAACCTTAGCGATAAAAAACCACGAAGTGCCAGGCACCTTTTGATTGTAAGAAAGCACATCATCTCCATTATAGTCTTTGCCCGTAAAAAATCCGTGGTTGCCCAAAACTGACTGAACAGCAGGCACATCTTTTCGAGTTAAGGGTATCCGCAGATTTAAGGCTGAGGCTTTAATATGAGTCAACTCATTCAAAAAAAGGACATTTTCACCTTCCCGTTTTACAATTAAGTTTTCAGATGTTATCCCCCGTAAAGACATTTTGCTTATTAAGGGGTACAAATAATCATCGGGATTAACCATAAATATTAAGAAAGCAAAAACCCTATTTTGTTTATCGATCATGGGGGAGATGTAATCGAGGCGAATTGTTTTTTGATTCGGGGGAAAATATAGGTCGGTATTTAATATTTTTTTTGTTTTTAATGATTGTTTCAGGAAGTTATCTAAAACCGGATTTAAGATCTTCATCCCGGTATCTAATGAAAGGAGTATATGTCCGGTTTCGTCGGCAACCAAAATATTTCTGTAAACGGAATCGGAATTCATTAACGAAATTCGTTCCATTAATTGAGCTTTAAGTTCAGAATTTGTTTTTGAGGTGATCCATGTTTCAAGTTCTTTTACAAAAAAAGGGCTTTTTGAAAAACTTTTTGCATCACCGAATCTTTCGTTATCCCAACGTGTAATTTGAGATATTTTTAAATCTGCTAATGCTTTAAGTTCGCTGTGTCTTTCAGATGTAATAGAGCGTTTTTCGTATGAAAAGTAAAGAAACGCCGATGCAATAATTATTAAACTTAAAACAAAACATAAAGCAACAATATGCCACTTCTTTATTACAATCGTTTTTGATGAAATATTTAGCATTAATACCAACCTTAACAGCTAATGGATTATTATTCGTCCATGAAAAAAGAACATGCATAGTTTAATTAAATAATCATTCGCTTGAAAGAGCGCAGTTTAAATATTTTTTTAATCGATGAATAATTAATTATCGATTTTTTATCCGGGTTTTTAAGCGCCACATTAACCGTATAATTCTATATTCTGTTTGGATTTAATTGGAATAACTGGTTAGGCGTTGTTTATATCTGTATTAATTATCTATTTCCACTTTTAAAATGCGCAAAAAGGAAGGTTTATATTCTTCTTACGGGATAACTACATCCCGCAAGAGTTAACACACTTATAAAATGTACTATTGAAAATGCAAACCTCCGCGTTAAGTCGCTTGGGGCTTGCCCGCCATTTTGTTTGGAGGGGCTTAGTCCATCCATAGACCCCGTTTCTTTGCGGGGACTCTGGAAAATGCCCCGGCTATGTCTGGCATGAATCCTTGTAATATTTTATGCGATTTATCTTATTGAGTAATCCTAAACTCTCGATCAATTCTTTCTTTCAGCATTATTTTTATTAAAGATTGATATGGAACATCTCTTTTATTTGCCAAAGATTTTAACTCATCCAACATTGATTCTGGCAAGCGGAGTGAAATAGTTTTTGTTGATGGCTTTAGATTTGGGAAAGTCTCTTTTTTTGAATTCGCCCAGTCTAAATGGTCAGTTGAATCCGACTTTGACCAAAACTGTCTTTCTTCATCTTCAGTCTTAAAGTTCGGTATATTTTTCAATTTCTTCATTATATTTTCCTCTTTCTTTTTTGCTCATATCTCTTGCTGATATAATTCGTATTAAATTTTTTCTTATCGAAAAGACGATGAATAGTTTTCTATCTAAATCTGTTCTGCCAAGTAAATACCATCTTTTCTCTTTATCCGTCTGCTTTTTTGAGTCGGTTATTAATAATGGTTTATTAAAAAACGTTTGCTCACATTCAGATTTTAATACTTTATGAATTTCCCAGTTTTTCTCTGAATTTCCTTTGTCCCACTGAAAACCTATACATTTATCAATTATATTTTCCATAGCAACCGTATATTATAAAGATATACAATAAAGATCAATAACTTTTTATTTGATTTAGCGCATAACGGCGTGTTATCCGTCAGTTGGCTAACGGACGGAACAAGTTGTTAAACCACAACACCGCAGTTAATTTTATTTTAAAAATTCCTTCTACTTTTTACATATGCAAAAAGGAAGGTTTATATTTTTCTTCCGGGATAACGACATCCCGTAAGAGATAACACATATATAAAATGTACTATTAAAAATACAAACCTCCGCGTTAAATCGCTTGGGGCTTGCCCGCCATTTTGTTTGGAGGGGCTTAGTCCATCCATATACCCCGTTTTTTTACGGGGTTCGGTATGAATCCTTATAACGTTATGCACAATTTCTAAATTGAAATTAGTAATGAGAAACGCTCTTTAATTTTTAAAAATCATTCTTAACGTTGAACATATTTCATTTATGGCTTCTTTTGCCTTGTTAAATAATCCCGGTAACGTGACAAAATCATGAAGCATTCCCTTATAATTCGTGTATTTCACAACGACGGATGCTTCTTCCAAACGATTTGCATATGATTCTCCTTCGTCTCTCAATACATCATATTCGGCAGTAATAATTAACGTGAAAGGCAATCCACTTAGTTTTTCTGCTAGCAACGGTGAGGCTAAATATGTTTTTGCTTGGTCATTGTTTTTTAAATAGTGATCACGATACCAATGAATATTGGTAGTAGAGAGCCATAATCCATTTCCGAAATATTTATATGAGTTTGTCTCTGTTGACGAAAGATTAAGCCAGGGACAAATGAGTATTTGGCAAAGTAATGTTGGAAATGATTTGTCTCGTGCAATTAAAGAAGCTACCGCAGCTAAATTAGCACCGGCGCTATCTCCGGCAACTGCAATTCGAGAAACATCACTTTGAATTTTAGAAGCGTTGACAGCAATCCAATTAAGTGCAGTTTGAGCATCTTCAACAGCGGCTGGATGTTTGTTCTCCGGAGCCAAACGATAACCAACAGAAACTACTATGCAGCTAGCTCCACTAGCCAGAAATGTGCAAAATGAATCAAACTCGTCTAGAGTGCCTAACACAAATCCTCCACCGTGAAAAAATAGAAGTATTGGGAATGGTGCTTTCCCTTCTGGCGTATAAATACGTAATGGAATACTACTATCGGAATTATCGATATAAATATTTTTTATTTGGATGCTTTTGTCAGGCGCTCCAAGCCAGGAATTTTCCAAAAAACATTCCCTAGCTTCTTGAGGTGTCAAAGAAGCAAGGGGTTTTCCGTTCGATTCTGCTATCTCTTGAAGAATTGCTTCTGACTGAACATCAAGTTTACCATAGGGATATAATGGATATAGATTTTTTAACATAAAGATTAAGCTTCCTTTTCAAAATAGACGTTTGCAGATATAGACAATAAAAAATATTCATTAGTATTTGTGCATAACGTTTGGGTTCACTGGTGCGCTGCTTTTGTGCGTCCGGTGGAACGACGCGTTAGACCAAACGCCAACCCGAAAGCTATAACTGACGCAGTGGTGAACGCTATTGGTACAATAAAAAAATAAACTGCAGATAAAATCATTGCCACTAAAGAGACAATTATGTTTAGCGTAGCAATATGTTTGTTTGTCAATGAGTCGAGGCTATCCGATGAAAGGAAAAGAATATTTGCTATCCCATAACTAATGAGTAATACACCCATCATTAAGCTGAAGCCTTCATGGAACAAAAAAAGCGTTGAATCTGGTCCTGGCATGTCGATGGCAAAATCTTTCATGCGCAAAATCATTTGCTCTTGTTCAGGTGTTTTAGGTAAAAACAAATGGGTTGCAATATGGCCAATGCCAAGAAGCACGTAAGACCACGATCCTATCTTGTGAAACATTCGCGCATAGTTCATGTGCCTTTCTCCTTTTTGATTATATGAGCTAACTTTAAAGAATTTTATCCACCATAAAAACTGGTGGACAGGTCTGGAAATGAAAAAAAAAACCACATTCATTCATTTCATCCCAATTAAATACTATCAACATTTGTGGACAAAAATTAGTTATTATAATATTTTTTAGCAAATTATTATTTTTTTGCTATACCCAAACCTTCGAGGTTTTTAATTTATAAAAGTTGTGTCTTCATAAACAATTTCTAATTTGGCAATAACCTCGAAGGTTTTTGTAATTCAAAACAACTCATAGCAAAAGTAAAATTGTAGTAAAATAAAATAACCCTACCCCTAAAAACATTAAAGCAAATTACAAGTAGTAGCTGCGGCTGAGCTCTCACAAAGTGATCCCTTCGGGAAACACCGGATTATACCTCAGCGCAGTTTGCCCCGTTTTTTTACGGGGTTCAGTATGAATCCTTGTAACGGTAGGTTACCTACTTATTTTGCCTATTATTTTAGTCTTTTTATCTTTTGTTTTAACCAAGGCTTTATTATTTCAAAACGAAATGTATTGTCTTCAAGATTTTCAATAAAGAAATGATTTGCATCTTCGCTTTTACAAGATATAAAATATCCATTCATCCTTAAAAATATATCTGTTGCGAAGAATGATATTCTCTTGTTACCATCGACGAAAGAATGATTCATTGCCAAACTTTCCATTAATGCCGCTGCTTCATCATATATACTTTTATAATATCCAACTTGTGGTCTCATTACGGCAGCTTCTAAAGAATTTCTATCCCGGATTCCATGGCTTCCTCCAAATTCATTAATCAATTCTCCGTGGATATAAATTACTTCGTCAATGGTTAAATATCGTTTCATTTAGCCAACAATTCGCCAAGATGATAATTATTTTTTATACTTTCCTTTAGATGTGTAATTATTTCTTGACTTATATTTTCACTTGCCGAATCTTTTCCAGGTAATTTTATATTGAATGGCAAACCTTTATATTCTTCTATCAAGCTATAGTAAATATTAATTGCTTCTGAATGATTAATGCCAAGACGCGAAAGTATTTTAGAAACCTTTTCTTTCTTTTTAGGGTCTATCATTGCCCTTACCATTACCGTTTTCATTTTATTGCCTTTTTAATTCTTTCTTCATAGCCGTATTATAGCCATATTCTCTAAAATATTCAATATCAATTTATATTCTATTCTGTAACTGAATACACTGCTGGTAACCTAACGGCGTGTTATGTTAAAACACAACACCGAAGTTAATTTTATTTTAAAGATTTCCTTCTACTTTTTACATACGCAAAAAGGAAGGGTTATATTTTTCTTACGGGATAGCTACGTCCCGAAAGCGCTTAAAATTTTTTATCGAACATATAGTTTACGTGTTGACTTTAATCGGAATAACTTGTTATGTTGCCTTTAGTAGTGATATCTACATTGAACAAAATCTATCTTATCATCTCCAACTACATATACAAGTCGATGCTCTTGAGTTATTCTTCTAGACCAAACTCCGCTTCCTAAAAACCTTAAAGGTTCTGGTTTTCCTATCCCATCAAAAGGATCTTTCATTATTGCTTCCACAATATCTAAAATTCGCAAAGCTACTTTCCGGTCAATTTTTATCCAGTAAGCTAAATCTTCTCTAAATTCAGGTTGAAAAACACTTATTCGTTTCTTCAGAGGTTTATTTTTCAAAACCGAATTCCTTTTTAAGATTCTCAAGGGTTTGGGCAGGTTCTTTATTCTCTTGAACCCTTAGTAGTGTTTTTAATAGTCTTTGTGCATTTTTTGGTGAACGAAGTAAATGGGCAGTTTCTAAAATACTTGATAATTCACTTTCAGAAACCAGAGCAACATTTTCAGCATTTTTGCGATTTATAATCACAACCTCTTTATTTAAAGATACTTCATCTAATAAAGATGCTAAATTTGCACGTGCTTGAGTATATGTCATACTTATTGGCATTTTATAACCTTTCTTAATTGTACAGAGTTAATGTACATATATAAATTCCATTTTACAATAGCAAAATAAAACTCAATTCTTCTAAAATTTTGGGGGATACAACTTTTGGGCGATATAACGGCGCGTTATCCGTCTGAGTCGGACAAGTTATTAAAACACAACACCGTAGTTAATTTTATTTTAAAGATTTCCTTTTACTTTTTACATACGCAAAAAGGAAGGGTTATTTCGATTAAATTTCTAAAACCCC
>CAYJPN010000060.1:0-11976 GCA_964372115.1 uncultured Ignavibacteriaceae bacterium | reverse complement strand
GGAATCTTCTGAACTTTTTTAGCTTTTTACTGGGGAATTATCTGAGCGTTGACATTGAGAGAAGTGACGACTTGTGTGGCCGCGCTAGTAATCTCCATAGAATTGGTTCTCATTTGATCTAGAGAATTATTAAAACTTTTCAGATTGTTTAATTGATTTTCCAATTCGGCTAGTGCAATATGTAATTCTTCTTCCATTTATTCCTCCAAAGTAATAATAGTTTTAGCCAACCATGCATTATGGGCATTGAGTTTGATTAAAGAAACCGCGTTTGTGATTTTCGGATGTGTTTCATTAGCAGTTTGAGCGCTGATTTCGGTTGCTAGGCGATCGATGACACTAAAGAAATTTAGATTATTATATTTGATCTGTTCGAAATAAAGATTGAAACCCTTGATTAGACTTTTTATACCATCGTCAAGCAAATTTTGATTATTCTGCTCTATGGAAAATACAGAAAACGCCTTTAGTAAATTAAGCGAAAAGTAATCTGGCTGAAGTTGTAATAACCGGATACATGCGCCTCGAAGATGACGGAAATTATTAATATCTGAACCGACAAAACTAATAAAAGACCAGACCACGTTAATATTGTCCCCTTCATCAATTGGCATATCATCCTGATCATAATAGCGATCGTATAGCGATTTATTTATTCCATCTTCTATATAGTTTTTACGAGCGTATTTAGAATTGAAATAATAGTAAATATAATCTTTAAAAGATTTATTTGAGGACTTCACACGATAAAGACAAGCGTACTTCATATCATCGATTGCTTGTTTTCTTTTCTTAGCAATTTCACGATAAATAAAGCTTATAAGGAATGATACACATTTATGAAGATAATTAAATTCATCCGCCACCACTCTATTGTGGATGTTATTGAGCTCATTGTTCACGCGTTGTTCTGAATAATACTTTTTTAAGTATGACCTTAAGCTATTTTCAAGTTCAGTATCAGTTTTTCTATATCCACGGATTGTATAAGTATTAGTTCTATAATCAACATCATATTCATTAATGATACCCAAGGTTGATAATCTATAAACGGCTTTATCGGTATCATTTTTATCCCGAAAACGGTAAAATAATTTTTTTAATCTATCTTTATTTTGAATATTTAATTGAATGTTGAGTGCTTTATAAAAATCTTCAAACTTGATTTTTCTTTTATTGCCATATCCATAAATGTTTTTGATGGTTTCGGCATTTATATGCAAGTTAAGATAATTTAAGAAATTTGAAATCAATAAGAATATATTTTCCCAGTCATTTGTAAAACCGATTGTTAAATTGAATTCTTGATTATTCTGAAGTAAGATTTGAATACCATCTTGAACTGGTTGAACATTTAATTGTGTTAGCCATTGAATTAAATTAGTGCCTTGCGGTCTATTTTGATTTATATAATCAATAATAATTTGATAAATATCTTGAGCATAAATAAGATTAATTACACCGTGGTTGTTGTGATGAAGATTATTTAGATTTATAAAGCCATAGTTTGGATTAATATATAATCGGCTTAAGCCATTATGAGCCCATAAATTGACATGAGAATCATAATCTTGGGATTCCATGTGGTCATTGATTCTATCCACATTGTTTATTTGAGGAAACGAAATGGTATTCAGTAATTCCCAAATAATGGTTTTTTCTTTTAGCTCACCTCGAAACGAATTTGAATGAAAATCTACCAGAATATCTTTATCAATTTCATTTTCAACCCCGTTAATATTAAACGTCTGATCGTTGTATAAAATATAAGATAAAGCTAACTTGCCATCTCTGCCAGCTCTACCAGATTCCTGCACAAAACTTTCAATAGATTGCGGGTAATTTAAGTGAATAGTAAATCGGATATTAGGTTTGTCTATTCCCATACCAAATGCTTTTGTCGAAACTAAAAGATTTAGTTTGTTGTTAATAAAATCGTCCTGGTTAGCAATATTATCTTCTTCGACTCTGCTGCCATTGATATTCTGATTATCATTATCCACGCCAATAAATGTTCCCTTTCTAATGTCGAATGGGGTTGATATATTATCATTGACACCTAAGCTACCAGGAGGATTCTTATACTTATCTGTAACTCCAAAATACCATCCTCTGTGGGGACAAAATATAATGCCGGCATTTGAACATTCATGGTTATAGAATAAAAATGGATCATCAGATAAATTATCAATATGTATTTTAGCATATTCGTTTTCTTGAGAAAACTCACCGAACTGTTTTTCTCTTTCGGGATCATATTTATAGGCGTCGTTGAAAATTTCCTCTTGATTGATTGGATTATTAAAGTAAAATAAACTATGTGGTATTTGGTTAAGCAATTCATTTATTTTATTTTGTTTTGTCTCGCCAAGCAATATTTTAATTGTCCAAATGTCATTGTTTGGAGGAACAATCTCAATTGGAACAACCTCGTATTGAATTTCCGGGCGGTTAGTAGTTTCAAAACGAACAATGGTGTCAGATTCAAGAACATTACCATGATTGGATATTTCTCGCAATATATCAGAAAGGACATCGAATGAAGCAGTGGCTGTTAAACCCATAATTGCAACTGGGCTGCCAACCTTTGTTTTACAATATTTAGTTGCATTTTCACCTAAACGCAAATAAGAAGTGCGGAAATCGTGGCCCCACTCCGATACGCAATGCGCTTCATCTATTATACAGTAGGAAAAGTAAGTATCATTAGCACTTAAACTTTGCAAAATATTTCTAAATTCTTCCATCTGGAGGCGCTCAGGTGAAATAAAAATAAACAAAACTTCGCCGCGAGAAATTTTATTATGAGCTTCTTTTCTCTTCTTCCAATTCAATGAGGAATTTATGAAAAGACTATTATCGATCATATTTCTTCTCAATCCATCAACTTGATCTTTCATTAATGATTTTATTGGATCTACGATTACGGCGATACCAGGTTGTAATAGTGCTGCAAGCTGATAAGTTAATGATTTGCCACCACCAGTCGGCAAAAGCCCAATTACATTATTATTTGCCAACGCTCTACTTAAAATTGGTAATTGACCAACTTTAAACGAATTCTTTCTAAAAATATTTTTTAGGAAATATTCTAGCAGAATAGGGAAATGTTTTAAGTTATCTTTTATAAGATAATTCCCATTGGAGTCTTGTGTTATAAATTCTGGATAATTTAATAAATTAGACGAAATAATTTTTCTTTTTGCCCTCATTGAATGAGCAGATCGTATTTTGAAATAATAACCTGGTTGATTAAGAAATTCAATTTTGGGGGAAATACGTGTGCGTTGAAGAACTGAAATATCAATGACCACATCATACCGCTTCGTGTCGATATTAAAGTTATTGATATTTTTAATTTCAGTATCAGAAATGCCGTGCAATTCAGAATTAATAAATTCTGAAGTAGAATAAACGGTAAAATCGATTTGAGGGATTTTTCTATCTCTATATTCGAGAGAAAAAAGATTAACAAAGAATTCCTCAATATCCTTTAATGCTAATGCAGCACAAGGCACGTCCCGTTCAACAAAGCATATACACCATTTTTTTGAATCAAGATTTAGTATACCTCTCAACATTGCTTCTACAAGAGTTTTTTGAATCCTGGCAATTGCTATAGGAGAAAGAACGAATTGAAGAATATCCAACCATTCCCCAATGAGAGATTTCTCAAAGTTCCGCTTTATTATTTGGAAATAAGAATCATTCTGTTGTTGGATTAATAATTGCAGCTTCTGATGAATTAAATGCCATTCTGTAATTTTAATTCGCGTAGATTGCCAATTATGTTGATTAGTTGTTTCATCTCGTTGAATGTCCAACAGGTGTTGAGCGGGTTCACTATGTTGTGAACCATCTATTTCAATAATAACACCGTTATAATTACATGTGTCAAGTTTATAAGGATATTCAATTGAGAAATCCACCCTCTGATCAACAAAATTTTGTTGTAAATTATTTGGCACTTCATCAAACTTTAATAACTCATTTAAGTGGCGTTGAGATTCGATAAGCTGAATAAAATGAACACCTAAGATATTTGGTATTTGCTCCTGTAAAAAATTTTCTTCGTAAACACTACCTAATTTTTCAAAACTTTGCTCATAATCGATTTGAATGTTTTCCTTTTTCAATCTAGGGTCAATTATGTGCAAAGCTTCCCAAAATTGATCAATAGATTCTAAATTGTTTAATTTAAAGTAGTTGCCACCAAGCTCTTTATATTCCTCAAGATAGGAAAATATTTCAGAAAATTTCTTTTCCAAAGAGTAAGACATTCTTGTAGGTAAACCTCGGCATATAATGTTATTTGCTACGGATAAAATTGGAGAACAATCTTGAATCTGGTCGGGGATAGGTTCGTACGCCTCCAACTCAAAATGGGAAAGATACTCAAACAACTTTTGAGATTTTGTTGGATAAGTTTCATCGAACAATTTTTTAATTGACTCGAAAAAATAACCGGCAGTTAATTGAATTGTGACCAATATATTAAAATATTTTTTATAAATTTAGTCATTCATAATCTCTTTTCAAAGAAGATTCACAGCATCTCTTAAATTCTCCTTCCGCAGGTGACTATAAATTTGTGTTGTAGCTAAATCTTCGTGCCCGAGCAATTCTTTTACAACATACAAAGAAACACCTTTTTGCACCAATAGTGACGCAAAGGAATGGCGCAGGGTGTGGAAGTGAATTTTATCATTCAGGTTTGCTTTGCGTACGATCTTTTTAAACTGCTTGCTGATTGATTCTTGGTAAAGGCGCTTACCTTTTTGATGATAAAATACGAATTCGTTCTGAGAATGAATTGAGGCATTAAATCTTTTTATAATTATTCCATGCACTTTGTCGCTCATCGGAATAATTCTTTCTTTTTTGCTTTTACTCTGAAAATCTTCTGAACATTTTACGGTGATCTCTCCCCTACCGGAAGCATCAGAAAAGGAAATCCAATTCCATTTCATGTTTATTAGTTCGCCTAATCGAAGCCCAGTATAAAACGCAACTGTGAATAAATCTTTAAGATGGGGATATTGTGTATGTGCTAAAATAATCAGCAATTCATCTTCAGTTATAAAAACCGGGAAAGATTTAGAGAGCTTTGGGAATTTTACTTTCGTGAATGGATTGGCCAGAATATAATCCCATTCAACAGCCTTGTTGAATGCTGCTTTTAATGTACGGTAGTAATGATGAGCGCCGCGCTGTGTGCGTTGGAAAGTTGAGTTGATAAACTTATCAACTATACGTGTATCGATATGCTGCAGCGGAAGGTCGCCGCAATAGTTAATAAAATATTTGAATGAGTATGCAATCGAATCGACGTACTTTTTTGATTTAGTTTGCTGTGCATATTCGATGTATTCTTTTTGATAAGCCGATAGAGTTTGTGAGGCTGGTTTGGTTGCTTTTGTTTTTTCGTTGAAAGAAAGCGCTGGCATGATAGGTTGCAATTTTTGAAAAGCTTCTAAATACTGCTCGGCTGCTTCTTTGGTTCTCTTACGCGTGGAATGTGTTGTTCTCTTATCGTTTACAAAATAAACGATTTGATAGTAAGCGGATTTGTTGTTTTTTATTAAAAACATTTCTGAACTCCTTCCCGGCGGAAAGCCGCGGGAATTGTATGGAGTATGTATGGAGTCCATCGCAAAAACGTTGTTTATAACTCAAAAACGCCCAATCCTGGTGACTACGGATCAGAAGGTTTGGGGTTCGAATCCCTACGGGTGTACTAAAAGTGCGAAAATTAAACCATTTCGCACTTTTTTATTTTAAAGATTTTCCAATTTGACCTAAATAGACCCTATTTTGCCCCTATTTTCGCACTGGACTATGGCAAAAACTATGGCAGTCCGATGATTCGATTATGTTTATTTTATTGGAGTTACGGGAAAATGGGGTTGAATTACTATGGTAAAAGCTATGGCAGAAAGGGGTTAGGTTGGGGTTTTTAGGGTGTCTTTTTACACATCTGGCCTCTTAAATTTCTCCAGTTCTTGTCTCATCGTGCTGATTTGAATCTGGTTGTAGTATCTATCAGTTGTGTTTCCTTGCTCGTGACCAACAAGTTCTCTGACCACAGAAGCATCCATGTTAAACCGAGATCTGCAAAAGGAGATAAACGTTTTTCTAAAAGTTCGTGCTGTGTAACCTTTATCTGCTATGCCGATTGCTTTGAAGTATTTTGTGACTGCCCTTCCTAAGTTTTCAACTTTTTTGTAATCTATAAGATTACCATCCTTTTTATCTTCAAGTTGCTTTGATAGGATATCTTGTAATGCACTATGAAATGGAATCTCTCTATACTTCTTCCTCTTTGGTGAATAGTAACTTACAGTTGAATTTAGCAAGCCTATCTTCACTCTCTGAATTGAAAGAATGTCCGAAGAACGGAGACCGGTGTAAAACAACATGTAAATTGCTGTTGCAAAATTTTTATTCTTCACTGGCAGTCCATTAAATATCTTCGTGATATCTTCATCAGAGAAAATAATTTTTTCTTTTACTTCCGGTCGAGTCTTCACATCTCTATTAATTTTGAACATCGGTGTGTAGCTATATTCAAAAAGAAAATTGAGAAAGTGGGTACATTGTTTACCGTAGGCATGAATCGAGTTTTGCTGTTGTGGTAAACGCTTAATCATATTCAACCAATTCTCAACATCAACTTTGGAAATGTTTGTACAAGGCCGATTTTCATCAAAATATTCAACAAATTTTTTGTAAAATCTCCAATAATCGGTAATCGTCTTGGGATTTTTGTTTTGATTATTCCTAAGAAAGTGTTCAAAGGCATCGCGAATGGAAATCTTCTGAACACCTATTTGTTTAAGTTCATCCGTCCTTTTTGATAACTCATGCTGCAACTTTTTGGCGTACAGCTCGGCTTTCTTTTTGTTTGCGTCCGTAGCGCTCAACCAAGTTGACTTCGAAACAATCTTTTTTGCTGCCGCATCATACCACTGAACATGAAGCATATTGCCTCGTTTAATAACTATTGCCATAATTTATCCTTTCATAATTGCTGATAAAATTTCTTTTCCATTTAGCGAAGACTTCCCGGCACGATTAACGTTGAAGAATTTCTCGATCTCATTGTTACTCATCGTTCTTTCTCTATTGGCGGCGGGAACCCGCTGAATACTTTCGGTCTGAAAGCGAACCAACTCATTGTAGGGTATCTTCTTTCTTTTCCCTATCTCTATATACCCAATCTTGCCATCTGCGACTAACCGGTACAAAGTATCTTTCCCAAGGGAAAGCACTCTCGCAGCCGCGGAGATTGAGTATAGTTTGAGTTGGTTCATTGCTTCCACTTTACTTCTTATACCTATTTCAGAAGGTAATGTCTATATGTTCGTATAAACCCTTGACTGGGTGCTCTCGAATGATTTTTTCAATCTCATTAATCACCTTCGTCATATTCTTCATCTTTACAGTTTCAGCTCCAGTCACTACCCAATTTCCTCGATACCCATGGATTCCCAAGTAACCGCCGCGACCTTTATTTTCCATGTCGAGGCTAAACGCAGCAGCTTTCTTTTCAGTAAAAAATGTACAGCTGATGTTTAGCGTCCTAGAACTTTCCGGGGAGCCATAGTTTATTAGGTTTGCTAAAAATTCTTCGCGCTTTTCATCATCCGCACATTGTTTGATATATTCTTCTTTTTCGAAGAAAATAATTTCACCGCTACAATCCGGGCATGAATCATATTGTTGAATTGAATCATCATCAGATAATTCGCGACACTGGTTGCAAATTTTTATTTTAGACATAATATTTTTCCTTTTAATTGGTTTTAGAATACTCTGCGGAACACTCGCCCCGCAGAGATTGAACTGTTAGGGTCTTATTTTACTGTTGACTAATTAACTCATGTCTGTAGCGAAACACTTTAGTTTCTTCGAGAGCATCCAAGTTACTTTCAAAATTTCTTAATGCTTGAGGAGTCCTATAACGACGGTACACAAAAAGTTCTCCAAGCTTGTCATCTTCCGCTGGTTGAATATGTGGGTCGAACAACCAGACTAACTCTGCAACCATTGCTCCCATCATTAAACGATCTGCTCCAAGCGCGGCTCGAATTTCGAAAACAGAAAGAATGGCTGGCTCCAGCTCTTGTGCCCATTTAAGCAGATTGGCAGAAGCCTCTGCAAACTCTGCTGATTGCATATTTCCATTTGCAGTGTCAAATGCTAAGTGGAAATCTCTTACAGTCTGATGAAAATAATTCCAACCTTCAGGGTGTTCATGAAATGAATCAATATGTATAAACTCACCAAATACTATAGTGGGCTTTTCCCCATTGAGAACGTACTTGGGATCATATTTTGCAGCGTATTTCTTTTCATTAAGAATTTCGACTGCCCGCTGAATATTTTCATCAGCCTTTACTTCTGGGCTTTTAGAACCCTTAATTGTTTTTTTCATTTTATTTATCTTTCATTTTTGTTGAATGAATCCCCGCTGGCACTTTGCACAGCGGGGTGGTTTTGTTGTGTAACTAGCGCTTAGGTTTATAACCATACCGCTGACGAACCTCTTTGAAAATTCCTCCTCTTACGATACTTGAAGCATTCAGCAAATCGAGAGCATCCTTTCCCTTGAGTTCGGAACGGACAATCTGGAACATGATGTTATAGAACTTTAACGCGTTAACTACTGCTGTTTCACGAAGCATCGTGATACGAGGATCTTTGCGGAATTCAAGAGATTGAACCAACTTTGTTACAGTGGATGACAACTCATCTTTCTGCTTGTTGGCCGAACGAGCATACTTAATTCGCTGATTGATTTTTTTCGATTTGTGTTTCGCAGCCGCCTTGTTTGTATTGTTCACTTTTATATAAGTGCCGGAAATAGGCCTTAGCTTTTCCTCCTCAATCTTAAGTTGCAGTTTCTTCTCTGCCAGCTCACGTTTGTATGCAGATAGCTGAACAGACGAGAGTTTAATTGGCTTTTTTGTTTTTCCTTTCTCTGCCGATGCCGGTATAGACTTTTCTTTAATGATTGTTTCAACCAATTCGATGTCTTCTCGAAGTTTTTCACAGCACCGCGATCGCTGATCATATTTTGAGTAGACTTCGGACGATCTTTTTTTGCCGACCATCACTACTTTTTTCGCTTTGTCCCTCCGAATGCCAGGAGGAACTTTACGATTGGTTTTTTTTGAATTATGCATATGATAATTCCTTTCTATAAAATTTATAAATTTGTTAAGTGACTTCTGTCTAGAATCAAAGTCGATAGAAGAGATGCAATGGTGGGGCCAAACGTTAATTAGTTAATTATGTTTGATTTTGAATAATTTTAAGGGGGTATAAAAAACGAAAAATAGAAAATCTGCATAATTGCATGCTTTTTTTCTACCTTAAAAATTTGAAAATAAGAGGAGGTATATTACTTTAGATATTTATCTTGCGAATCCGTATACTTTTCAAAATATTTTTGGAGAGCGTTTCTTGTTCCGCGAATTCCGTCAATTCCAATAAATTTATTGGCTTCTTTTACTTTTCCTTTGAAATCACCAACATAAAGTTTGGATAGCATTGGCTTTACTAACTCCTCTAACATACTACCATTTTCTATTTGCCATGTTTTTAGTATTTCTCGTAGTGAGATCTCTAGATTTCTGAAAGGGTTTTTTGTTTTAAGATCATTCCGCGGTGGACTGGCTAATATATTTTCCCGCGTGATAATTAGAATGTTTTTACTTCGAGCTTTTCTGAATACGCCTTCGATAAAGTGTCCCAGTTGCCTAATATTGCCCGGCCAATTATATTCCATCAATAATTCTATGGTTTCTTTCGATATCTCAATCTTAAAACCCGAATTTTGATTAATATCATTTTTGAAATATTCCACAAGAAGCGGGATATCGCCCTTCCTATTTCTAAGAGGCGGAATGGTCAGAACATTTTTATCTATTCGCTCAAACAGCTCATGCGCAAAAGTGTTTTCATCAATACTTTTTTCTAAGTCCACATTGGTTCCAAAAATCATTTTTATATCAGATTCCTTAATAACTTTTTCTTCGCCCAATCTGGAATATTTTCCGTCATTAAAAAAACTTCAATAACGTTCGTTGAACTTCGAGATCGGCATATCCGATCTCATCTAAGAATAAAACACCACCTTCGGCTGCTTCAATAGCTCCCATAACATCCGCAGTAGCTCCGGTGAAAGAGCCTCTTACAGCTCCAAACAATTGAGAATAAATCAACTCTCTCGTTATCTGCTGGCAGTTTATTCCCTTAAATGGCTTCCCCGACCTTGAACTATTTTTATGAAGAATTCTGCTTAAAAAACTTTTACCAACACCGGTTTCACCCAAAAGAAGTATTGAGCTTTTATCATCAATCCCAAAAGTTGTTTCCTTCAACGCCTCGATGTACCCCGGATCTCTCGTCAAGGAAGCCTCAACAATGTTTTTTTGTTTTTCGGGAATCTGCTTCATCAAATTAAAATATGGTCTCTTAAAATCGGCCCACTTACTAAAAGCCTTTTGATAGACCAGCATGGTTAATACTGTTACAAAATTAAAAGTAATTTTAGGTATAAACTTATTTTTATTTGCCAGAATATATCCGACAATTATCTCCGCCGTCATATCGGCAATTTTTTCGGCAAGTATATTTTTTTGACTTTGTTCCGCTCTGACCACCAAATCAAAACCAAGCGGAAAGAAACTAATACTCCTTAGTCTTTTTTTACATGCATCATTAAGAACATTAGTTATGCCTACTTCAAGCAAACCTAAATCAGTTTCTTCTGCCGAATAAAAAAGAATATGGTAACTCATCGGGGCAGACATATTCTTATGTTCCAGAACTACAAAATCACCTTTGGCCTTTTGCAACTGTGATCTAACTTGCCTTACAATCTCATCTTCTCCGATTCGATGGACAAATTCAGTGGTTGCACTCATCCGGGTAGTATTCTGAAAAGGATCCTCAACGTATATAGTATTTATATAGGCATCACATTTTTCTTGAAACGAAGACTTATGAATAAGTTTTATCGGATAGGTATTTTCAACGTAGTGATAAGTTTCAGAAGGGAACATATCCTTTCTTACTTGATCTCTTATTATAACATCCTTCTCTCCAAGGTTATATTTTGATACTACTCTTAGCTGTAATAGTTCGGCATACTCGCTTTCGTTCGAATGAATGTCGTCAATTGCGGCAAGCCGCTCGTCAATTAATTCAAGCGCAAGCAAATATTCTTTTTGTTCAAAGTGGGCTTTGATTTTATTAATCATAAATAAGTATGTCCCGATTTTATTACAAAAATATTTTGGCTGTAATTTATTAAGATTTTTTGTTTGTAGGTATATTTTTCAGGAAAGAAGTTGCTTTCTCTAAAATATTCGGCGGGCTATTTTTTTATACCAAATTGTCACCCCCTTCGTGGTTATCAAAGAAAAACCCACCTCCAGCACACAATCATTAGCGCAAAACATGAAAATTACCTTCAAACACTCATGTAAAACTTGTACAATTGCTTCAAAATGAACGATTTTATACTCCGTTTGGTCATAAGTAGCTGTGTTTTTATCAAGATTTATGACATTTTTATATGGTTTTAGCGTGGTTTTATAGCTTTTTGTGGATGTTTTAACGGTGTATTCATATATAATACAAGGAGTTATGTATGTTTTCGCTTCTATTACCCTCAAATTTGTGAACATGGCAATCGTAAAGCCAACGCAAGTTGCCATTTAAGTCTGATCGAGAAAAAGTTGATAGTTCTTCGCTTAACATGCACTAAAAATACAATAAATATTTTTAAAGGGTGCAAGGTCTAATTCATGCTAAATATTTGACAATAAATAGACATTGTTTCAATTTTCTATTTGAAGCCCACAGCTTTTTTATGTGTTTTTTCGTTAGTATCATAAAAACCAACATAACTAGTCAGCCCTTAAAAAGCGGCACAAACTGAAAAAACAGATAGAAAAGAAAGGA
>CAYJPN010000059.1:0-13864 GCA_964372115.1 uncultured Ignavibacteriaceae bacterium | reverse complement strand
CTTGACAAAAAAAACAACAATTTTGTTGAGGATACTATGCAAAGGTTTCTTGCAGCCGCGCGAAGCCATCTTGCAGCCGCACGAAGCCATCTTACAGTCGCGCGAAGCCATCTTACAGTCGCGCGAAGCCATCTTACATGTGAGCGAAATCATCTTACATGTGAGCGAAATCATCTTACAGTCGCGCGAAGCCATCTTGCAGTCGCGCGAAACCATCTTACGTGTGAGCGAAGTCATCTTACATGTGAGCGAAGTCATCTTACATGTGAGCGAAATCATCTTACAGTCGCGCGAAGCCATCTTACATGTGAGCGAAATCATCTTGCGGTCGCGCGAAGCCATCTTACGTGTGAGCGAAATCATCTTGCGGAGCAAAAATATTGATGTACAGCCGATTTTAGCCGCAAAACCTTTGAATTTTTACAAAAACGAAAGGTACAGGTTTTTATGACCGGGCAGAAAATAAAAAATAAAACAACCCCGGTGTTGGTGTATGGCGGGTTAATTGATTGTTATAAGGCTTATTAAATATGGGCAATAAGAACGAAGAAATAGAAATTTTAGAAAATTTTATTTCTGAATATGATAAGGGAATAAAAATACTAACAACTACTGAGGCAAAATCAGTTTATCCAAAATACAATCAAGAGAATCCAGATTTTATTATTAAATGTAATAATGAATATGTTGGTATTGAGCTATTTGAATTAGTGTCATCCCATAATACAACTTTGTTAAAATCGCGTGAAGAAGAAAAACTTAATATTAAACAACAACATCATTTATTAAATCATAGAGAAAAATTAAAAACTAATTTGCTATATGAGAATGAATAGTTATTAGTTGTAGTTGTAGAGCAGATAAACCGTAAGATTGAAAATAAACTAAAAAATTATGTTAATACTAAGATTTGGTTATTAGGGTACGCAAATAAAATATTTAATTTTAAATTATTAGATACAGCATTAGAAGATTACAATCATGATTTTATTCGTAAGTATATTATTAATAAAGTAACGTGTACTGAACAAATAGAAAAAATATTTTTATTTAAATGTTTTGGAGATAATAAGATATTAGAAATAACTCCCAAAGCATTATGACAAGTTATTCCGATTAAAGTTAACACGGGATTTAGATGTTTGATAAATATTTTTTAAGTGCTTTCGGGACATGGTTATCCCGAAAGAAGAATATAACCCTTCCTTTTTGCGTATGTAAAAAGCAGAAGGAAATTTTAGAATAAAATTTATTACGATGTTGTGGTTTAACAACTTGTTCCGATTTGCGCATAGGCGTCAACTTAAGGGATGTGAAAATTAAATTAATTTTTGATTATGATGCTGTAATTCTAATAAAATAAAACTATATAGCACTCCTACGGAGTGCTGGTATATTGGGTATTTATGTATTTCTACAAATATTTCGCTCCTCTGGAGCGAAGATAAACAAGTTAAAAACTCCGTTAGGAGTTAAATGTTAATAGAATTAGATAACACAAAACAAATCGCAGCCCATTAGGAGTGCCATATAAAAAATAAAAGCATTTAGTAACCATATTCAATTATATTTTAATGATTTACACAAATTATTAATAAAATTAAGTTGACGCCTATGCGATTTGCGGGATAACACGTCGTTATGTGCTTTATATAAAATACTATATTATTGGTAAAATTTTAGTAAAATGTGAATATGAATAATGTGCCGGAAGATATAAATAGTAATAACCAAGTTAAAACCCGCCAACGCGTTACAGACCACGGCGAAGTATTTACTTCTGAACGTGAAGTTAATGCTATGCTTGATTTGGTGAAACAAGAAACTGAAAGAATTGATTCACGGTTTTTAGAACCGGCTTGCGGTACAGGAAACTTTTTGGTAGAAATATTAAAAAGAAAATTAGCGGTTGTAGAAAATCGCTATTCAAAAAACCAACTTGAATATGAGCGCTATGCTATTCTTGCCCTATCAAGTGTTTATGGAGTAGAAATATTAAAAGATAATGTTCAAACTTGTAGAGACAGACTGTTGGGTGTTTTTACACATTACTACTTAAATAACTATAAAAAAGAAATTAAACCGGAATGCTTAAAAGCCGCTGAATTTATTCTTGGTAGAAATATATTATGGGGTGATGCATTAAGTCTAAAAACACCTGATGAAAAAGCCGAACCAATTATTTTCTCGGAGTGGAGCGCAGTAAACGGAAGTATGATTAAAAGAAGAGATTACACAATGGCTAATTTACTTGAGAGCCAGCCGATGGAAGGACTGAACTTATTTTCAGATTTGGGCGATAAAGCTTTTATCCCTACACCGGTTGCTGATTATCCTTTAGTACATTTCTTAAAATTGTCTGAACTATGATTTTTTTGATTAAATGATTTTTATGATTAAAGTAGAATATAAATATTCTGAAATTACTTCTCGAATTATTGGCTGCGCGATGACTGTTCATACTGAGCTGGGAAATGGTTTCCAAGAAATAATTTATCAGCGGGCGTTGGAAATTGAAATGAGTTTGCAAGGTTTGGCTTTTACGAGGGAACAAGAAATGCCTGTATATTATAAGAATATTCATATTGGAACAAGACGTGTAGATTTTCTGGTGGAATCAGTAGTTTCTGTTGAGCTAAAAGCAATTATTGAATTACAAGATGTGCATTTAGCGCAAGCAATAAATTATTTAGAAGCATATGACTTAGAAGTGGGTTTACTGATAAACTTTGGAGCAAAATCCCTGCAGTTTAAGCGTTTGTCCAATAAATTCTTCAAACAAAAAAATCAAGGTAATCCGAGAATTAAATGAATCATAGTTCAGACAGTTATAATCCCGATGTACTTACTTGTCTTGCTAATTTGAGCAACGATGAAGTTTTTACTCCTCCTAATTTAGTAAACCAAATTTTGGATTTATTGCCAAGCGAACTATGGAGTAATAAAGACGCAAAGTTTCTTGATCCGGTTTGTAAATCCGGTGTGTTCTTACGCGAAATTGCCAAACGATTAAATGCTGGTTTAGAAAAACAAATACCAAATAAGCAAAAACGAATAAACCACATTTACAAAAATCAGTTGTACGGAATTGCAATTACAGAACTCACTTCTTTGCTTTCACGCCGGAGTGTTTATTGCTCTAAAACTGCAAACGGAAAATATTCTGTTTGCGAAACTTTTGTAGATGAACAAGGAAACATTAAATACAAACGCCTAAAGCATACTTGGGCTTCGACAGGCTCAGCCTCCGGTAAATGTACTTTTTGCGGCGCAAGCCAAGAAGTTTATGACCGCGAGGAATCTTTAGAAACTTACGCTTATAATTTTATACACATCGATAAACCAGAGGAAATATTTAAAATGAAATTTGATGTAATAGTTGGTAATCCACCTTATCAGTTAAGTGATGGCGGAGCTAAAGCGAGTGCTTCACCACTGTATGATAAATTTGTTCATCAAGCAAAAAAACTTAATCCAAGATATTTAACGATGATTATTCCATCAAGATGGTTTGCTGGTGGAAAGGGATTGAATGAGTTCAGAAGTGAAATGCTCAATGATAAACGCATCCGAAAAATAGTTGACTTCGAAAACGCCAACGATTGTTTTCCCGGCGTAGATATTGCGGGGGGTGTATGCTATTTCCTATGGGATAAAGATAATCCAGGCGACTGTGAAGTAGTAAATATTGTCGGCGGCAAACAGGTTGTTTCAATTAGGTCACTAAATGAATTTAATACTTTTGTTAGAAATGGAAATGCTGTACCAATAATAAGGAAGGTTCTTTCTAAAAAAGAAAAAACGATGAATACCCAAGTTTCAAGTAGTAAACCTTTTGGATTGAGAACATTTATAAGACCTCAAAAGAGAGGCGACATAATTCTACGTTGGCAAAATGGAGAGGGGCCATACAACCGCAACGAAATAACTACAGGAACGGAAATAATAGACGATTACAAAGTAATTACATCCTATGTGGGGTATGATCACGCTGGTAATCCAGGCAAGGATGGTAGAAGGAGAGTATTCTCAAAGATTGAAATTCTACCACCGGGCACGATATGTACAGAGACTTATTTGGTAATAGGTAGCTATAAATCAAAAAAGAAAGCTGTTAATCTTGTTAGCTATATGAAGACAAGGTTTTTCAGATTTCTTGTTTCTCAGTTTATGTACTCACACCACATTACAAAAGAATCGTATTCTTTCGTTCCGATCCAAATCTTTGACGAACAGTGGACAGACGAAAAACTTTACAAAAAATATGAGTTAACGAAAGACGAGATTACATTTATAGAATCAATGATACGCCCAATGGAAAGTCAGAACTATGATTCGTCTGATTTAAGTGATAAACATGATATTGATTAGAAAATCAAAGAAATCTGTAAATCATAAAAATCACAGTTCGGACAATCTTTAAGCAAAGTATAAAAGAATTAATATGGCAAAGATAAAAATAAAAGACACCGAAGTTACCGTGGCTAAGTTTCAGGATGGGAGTATATTTGTTTAACAGATATGATGAAAGCCAAAGATGGTGATTTCTTTGTTACCGACTGGTTGAGAAACCGTAATACTTTGGAATACATTGGAATTTGGGAACAAATTAACAATCCGGATTTTAATTATGGCGAATTCGCCATAATTAGAAACAAATCAGGTTTGAATAATTTTAAAGTCAGCGTAAAAGAATTTGTTGCAAAGACCAATGCAGTATCGCTTAAGGCTAAAGCCGGCAGGTATGGCGGCACTTATGCCCACAAAGATATTGCTCTTGAATTTGCAATGTGGATAAGCCCGGAATTTAAAATATACCTGATACTAGAATTCCAAAGACTTAAAGAAGAAGAACAAAAACAATTAGGTTGGACAGCAAAACGAGAACTTACCAAAATAAATTACCGCATTCATACTGATGCCATCAAACATAATCTGATACCAAAGGAACTTACGCCTGCCGAAACATCCATTGTATATGCCAATGAAGCTGACGTATTGAATGTTGCTTTATTCGGAAATACCGCAAAACAATGGCGAGATGCAAATCCTGATTTGAAAGGCAACCTACGGGATTATGCGTCCATTATAGAATTGATATGCTTGGCTAATATGGAAAACCTAAACGCTGTTTTCATCAACGAAAAAATGCCACAAAAAGAACGCCTTATTCGGTTAAATAAAATAGCTATTCAGCAGATGAGAATTTTACAAGAAGTTGAAAACAGAAAACTATTGAAATGAAAAAAGATTTTTTTCCACCCCGTCCGTCCACCAACCCTACCATTTATGCTTATGAATTAATTGGTGTTGATAGCCATAAAGGTTTGCTTAAAGTTGGATATACCAATCGAACTTCGCAAGACCGGATTGCAGAACAGTTAAAAACCAGCAGAGTTAAGTATAAGATTGTTCTTGAAGAATCCGCGATCCGTAAAGATGGGAGTGTATTTACAGACCACGATGTTCACCGATATTTACGTAAAAAGAAAATAAAAAATCCGGAAGGCGAATGGTTCAAATGTTCGATAGATGAAATTAGATCAGCTATACTTTCTATTAAGCTGGGTGCATTCATTGAGGATAACCGAACTTTGAATTTCAAGATGCGCCCCGAGCAAGAAGAAGCGGTTAACAAGACTATTTCATACTTCAAAAGCTTCATGAAAGAAAACCGGGATAAAACACCTCACTTTCTTTGGAACGCAAAAATGCGATTTGGAAAAACATTTGCGACATATCAACTCACAAAGAAGATGGGCTGGAAGAAAATACTTGTATTAACTTTTAAGCCGGCAGTACAAAGCGCTTGGGAAGAAGATTTGCAAACGCACATAGATTTTAAAGGATGGCAGTTTATTTCACGCAACGGATTAACATTTGAAGATGTTGATAAGAGCAAACCGTTTGTTTGTTTTGGATCTTTCCAAGACTATTTAGGGAAAAATGAAGTCGGCGGAATAAAAACAAAAAATGAATGGGTGCATACTACTAACTGGGATTGCGTTGTATTTGACGAATACCATTACGGAGCGTGGCGTGAGAATGCTAAAGACTTATTTGAAGCAGAAGATAAAAAAGAAGTTAAGTTCGGCGAAGGTGAGGGAATGGATTATTTTGATGAAGAAACAATGCCTATAACTACGAATGCTTATCTTTATTTATCTGGTACCCCCTTCAGAGCAATTAATTCCGGTGAATTTATTGAAGAAGAGATTTTTAACTGGACATATTCAGATGAACAAAAAGCTAAAAGTGATTGGAAAAGTAACAATAATCCTTATTCTTCCTTACCAAGAATGGTAATGCTAACTTATCAATTGCCTGATTCCATTAGAGAAATTGCAATGAAAGGAGAATTCAACGAGTTTGATCTGAATGTTTTCTTCTCAGCTTATGGTGAAGGATTCACCGCTCGATTTAAATATGAAGATGAAGTTCAAAAATGGCTGGACTTAATTCGCGGTTCGTATTTAGAAACTACAATCGACAATTTAAAATTAGGCGCAAAAAAACCGCCTATGCCTTTTTCAGATACCCGCTTATTAAATGTTCTTTCGCATACATTTTGGTTTTTGCCGAGTGTTGCATCCTGTTACGCAACGAAAAATTTAATGGCTCAAAAACAAAACAAGTTTTATCACGATTACAACATAGTTGTTGCTGCTGGTACAAGTGCCGGTATTGGTGTTGATGCACTTCCGCCAGTTTTTGAAGCAATGGATAATCCATTAAAAACAAAAACTATCACTTTATCGTGCGGGAAATTGACTACCGGAGTTACGGTCAAACCTTGGACTGGAATATTTATGCTTCGCAATTCTTCAAGCCCCGAAACATATTTCCAAGCAGCGTTCAGAGTTCAATCACCCTGGACTATTTTTAATTCTGATGATAAATCACCTAACAAAGAAGAAATTATAAAACAAGAATGTTATCTGTTTGACTTTGCACCGGATAGAGCGTTAAGACAAATAGCAGATTACAGTTGCCGTTTGAATGTAAATGAATCAAATCCCGAAAAGAAAGTTGAAGAATTTATTCACTTCCTCCCGGTTCTTGCTTATGACGGAAGTTCGATGAAACAAATTGATGCCGCCGGAATTTTGGATATGGCAATGAGCGGAACAACGGCTACATTGTTAGCGAGACGTTGGGAAAGCGCACTACTCGTAAATGTTGACAATAACACTCTACAACGCTTAATGAACAATGAGAAAGCCATGCAAGCGCTTATGAGTATTGAAGGTTTCCGAAATTTGAATCAAGATATTGAAACTATTATTAATAAATCAGAATCCGTAAAGAAAACCAAAAAAGAAGCGAATGAAAGAAACCTAACCAAGAAAGAGAAAAAAGAGCTAACCGAAGAAGAAAAAGAATACAAGAGTTTGAGAAAACAAATTCAAGAAAAGCTGATAAAGTTTGCTACGCGCATACCGGTTTTTATGTATTTAACAGATTACCGCGAAAGAAGTTTGAAAGACGTAATCACACAGCTTGAGCCCGGCCTTTTCAAAAAAGTCACCGGGTTAACAGTTAAGGATTTTGAATTACTTGTAAGTCTTGGTGTCTTCAATAGTTCATTGATGAACGATGCGGTTTACAAATTCAAACGATATGAAGATTCTAGCCTTGTTTACATTGGTATAAATAGGCGCGATGGTGAAGACATTGGATTATATGATACTGTTTTAAGTGAAAAAGATTATCAAGAAAGTCTTGTTAATGAGGATTAAAAATAAAACGCACATAACATGTTACGCCGATTAAAGTCAACACGGGATTTAGATGTTTGATAAATATTTTTTAAGTGCTTTCGGGACGTAGTTACCCCGAAAGAACAAAAATAACCCTTGCTTTTTGCTTATGTAAAAAGTTGAAGGAAATTATTAAAATAAAATTTATTACGATGTTGTGTTTTAACAACTTGTCCAGTCCGTTAGCTGACGGGCTTGTCCGACCTTTGACGGTTAACACGGTGTTGTATGGCTAAAACTAATTTGATATAAATAATGTTATAGACTATATTTGGTCTAAAAAAAGGCTATTATATGAAGTTAAGCGAATCGGTAAAATCAATTAGTTATCTGAAAGCCAATGCTGCTAATTTGATTGAGAAAATCAACAAAGAGCAAAAAACGTTTGTCATTACTCAGAATGGTGAGGCAAAGGTAATTGTTCAAGACATAAAAGTTTATGAAAAAACTCAAGAAACTATGGCAATGCTTAAAGTAGTTGCGATGACGCGTGATAAGAAAAAAACATCGAAAGGAATTCAAGAAACATTTGCTGATCTTCGCAAAGAATTGAAATCTGTTCAATGACAATGAAATATAAAGTTATAATTGATCCTCAAGCTAAGTTAGATGTAAAAGAAATATTTATTTTTGTTGCAATGAATGATGGTATTCAATCAGCGAATAAACTTTTAGATGCTTTAGAAGTAGCCTGCAATAAACTTGAGAAATTCCCAGAGAGAGGACACATTCCACCAGAATTGAGACCAACCGGAATTAAAAGTTATTTAGAGATTCTTTATAAACCTTACCGTATTATCTACGAAATTGAAGACAACTTAATTTATATACATTCAGTAATTGATGGCAGAAGAAATATTCAAGAAATTTTGAGTAATAGATTATTAAGATAAAAACGCCATATAACGTTACAAGAATTGATACCGAACTCGGTAAAAAAACGACGTAAACTGCGCTGAGGTATAATCCGGTGTCCCCGTAAAGAAACGGGGTCTATGGATGGACTAAACCCCCCCCAAACAAAATGGCGGGCAAGCTCCAAGCGGCTTAACCAGGAGGCTTGCATTTTTAATAGGATGTTTTGTGGAAGGAATGAGTTTTTTTTTGAAGAGAACTTTTAGGGCATCTCTAAAAACTTTAATTGGCTCTCTTCGAAAATCCGTTTTGGCAGTATATGACAGTGCATGATGTTCAACTTACAATCCAGTGAGCTAAAAAGAAATATCGGAAGTCAATTCAAGGCTCATTACGGCTAATGGCGTCCGGTTCATCGCTAAAGAGTTTAAGTCCTTTGTTAAACAAATTGAACTTATTCACCTCAAAACATTCGTTGCTTATCCAAAGAGTAACGGAAAAAATGAGCTATTTCATCGTACAATCTCGCAAGAGTGTTTAAGAGTTAAAAGTAATTCTACTCCCGATGATTTCTCCATTATTTATTTTATAAAAATTACTTTTCCTTTGAGCCATTACAAAACAAACATTTTAGTAACCAACCTTACTTATTGATATTTAAAATAAATTGGATTACGTTTGCATTAATTAAAAGAAGATAAAGTTACTTTTCAGAAGGATGGTGCTATATTTCTTCATTAATTTGACATACAGATAATTCCTCTGAAGGGGTTATGCAATCATTCCCCACCACACAGGTATTCCCCTAAACAAATTATAAAGAATTTGGCGCGCCCAAAATATTTGATATTTCTTAACCAAAAATTGGTCAATGGAGACCAAATTTGATATTTATAAATGTGGTGTCTAAATGAAAACTTACGACTTTAATAAATATCTTATAATATTTCTTTGGCTTGTTGCGCTTCATTCCCTTTCTGTTGGATTTGGTTTAATAGTCATACCCGGGGCGTATATGGAATATCTTGGTTACGGAATCTGCAATGAAAGTTTTTTCCGCTGCCAGGGGGGAGTTTTTCACATTGCCATGGCGGTTGGATACGCAATGGCGGCATACAATTCAAAACGTTTTGAATGTCTTGTGCTCTTTTCAATAATTGTAAAATTCATTGCGACAATTTTTCTTTTTAGCTATTCCATTTTTGTTAATCCTCTTCTTGTTATAATACTATCGGGGCTTTCAGATTTTATAATGGGAATTATTATCTTATCTCTTTACAAGTTATCAAAAAGTAAATTGCAAACTGTGGTTAACAATGATAAATAAACTACAATCCATAGTGATAACCGGCGCAAGCGGTTTTATCGGGCGCTTTCTTCTTGATAATATTAAGGATGAGTTTACTGTGTTCGCTATTGCGCGCCGTTCGAGAAAGGAATCCAACATTCCTTATCATAAAAACATCCATTGGATTCAATGCGATATTGCTAATGTGGATACCTTGAATGACGTTATGAACTATATCAATGATAACGGCGGCGCAGATTTTCTTATTCACCTTGCCGCTTTTTATGATTTTATCTATAAGGACAATCCAGAGTATAAGCGCACAAACATAGACGGCACTCTTAATATCTTAAAATTTGCGCAGGGTATTAAAGTTAAACGTTTTATCTTTGCCAGTTCCTTGGCGGCATGCAATTTCCCAAACGAAGGGGAAAAAATAACTGAAAATACAACACCAAATGCCGATTATGCTTATGCGCGAAGTAAAAAAATCGGCGAACAGTTAGTAAAGGAATATTCAAATTATTTTCCATGCACAGTTATTAGATTAGCGGCAGTTTACAGCGATTGGTGCGAATACGCACCGCTTTATAAATTCCTTTCAACATGGCTTTCTAATAAAATCGATTCGAGAATTCTTGCGGGCAAAGGAGATTCGGCAGTCCCATATATACATGTTCATGATATTTTTTCATTAATTCGAATTATTATGAAGAAATCGAGCGATCTTAATCAATTCAACATTTATAATGCAAGCCCGGATGGTTCTGTTTCTCACAAAGAGTTGTTTCGAATTGCGACATTATATTTTTATGGAAAGTCGGTAAAACCATTCCATATTCCAAAGCCATTTGCGTACCCTGGTATAATTGCAAAAAAACTTCTTAAATATTTGCATATTATTTACGAAGAACCATTTGAAAAATTTTGGATGATTCAATATATCGATAAAAAATTGGAGGTCGATTCAAGCTTTACCCGCCGATCACTAAACTGGGAACCAGCACCGCGATATCATATTATGCGAAGGCTTCTTTTCCTTCTGGAAAAGATTAAAAGTCATCCCGATGAATGGCGTTTGAAAAACGAAGCCGCATTACATCGTGTTACCCGTAGAAATAGTCTTATAATTTATGAGGCATTGACGGAAAAGAAAGACGCTATTTTAAAACTTATTATTGATCGCATCAAGGCGCCGGAAAACCAATCAAAATTTGCCCGCTATTATAAACTGGATGAAAACGATTTCTATTGTTACATAAGCACTCTTTATCATCTGCTGATGGCGACTGTAAGAAGCGGAGACCGCAGTTTAATGATACAATACATGGATGATATCGCTTTAAGAAGATTTGCGGAAGGATTTCAGCCGATAGAACTGTGCGATACTCTTTCCTTATTCAAGGAGATTATTATTAGTGAGCTAAAAACAGATGTCGAAATTAGAAAAATAGAACAGATAGTTTATGATTATGTTGGATTAACCCTCCAGCTCGCTCAGGATGAATTGGAGGACCTTTATGATAAACTATTGCAAAAAATGTCGATCGATAAAATTACCGAATCACCGTTACTGCCGGATTGTAAAGAACTTCAGAAAATGATACGCCAGCTTAGCGCCTTTTATCAGATCTCGCCGGAAAAGGGAGAATATTACGAAGACCTACGATAGGAAAAGAGTAATAGATAAATCCCGATTCTATAAAAATAGAAAATCAATTATGCGGAATTATTTTGAAGCCCAAAAAGCTGCTGGAATATTAGCCTTTGGAATTTTACTGCGCTAACGGTTTTATATGTTTCAATAGTTTACTTTTAATTATAAAGTTTAATACAAGTCATTAAACGTAATGTATTCGGTGAAAGTAGTTTTGCAAAATGGAGAGTTTCAAAAATTTTGTAAAAAATTATAATAATTTTTCAAAACTCGATTTCAAAATGTCAATGACACATAATTCCTCGTTTAGGTTCACATGATTCCCCGCCTTGTTTGCAAATATAGCGATTCTAATTTCTCACAAAAATAATTACTCCTTACCGATTTTCTTTTTTAAGAATATGCTGTCTTCTGAATGACTGTCCGGCGATAATTATTTGATGTGTATTGTGTTCTATTCTGTCGAGTACGGCACTACCGATGATCTGATCGGGAAAGATATCCATCCAGGCTTCGATAGCTCTGTTTGAAGTAAAGATGATTGATTGGTTCTTATACCTTTCATCAACAAACGAGTAAAGATATCCTGCCGATTGAGGAGGTATTTTCTTAAGGGCATCTCTAAAAACTTTAATTGGCTCTCTTCGAAAATCCGTTTTGGCAGCATATAACGGATCAGTTTTAGAGGAGTCCTTAAAATATTTATGTTTTACTTTTAAAAAATAACATAATTTGTTTGTATCCCAACGATATTTATTTCTATTTTAAATTATCAAAAAAAGTAACATTGTATATGAAAAAGCTTATTGTAATTTTTGCCGGTTTTTTAGTTATTGCAGCGGGAGTGTACTATTATTCTTTTATTTCTCTCAACTATGAAAAACTAAATTTTATTCAAAAACCAATAGCCGAATCCGTTAATAAAAAATTAGCATCGGTTATCAATAAGTTACCTCCGGAGAAAATATCGGTGGCTGATTTTGATTCTTTGATGAATTCTCTCAACTGGTATGAAAAATTATTTGCCAAAAAAATTTTTAGTATAAAACCAGTCGAACTCGGATTCAAGGGTCCCTTTTATTCAACGGATAAACCAAAGAATCTTGTTGTTGTAAAATCCGTTAAACTCGGCAGCGGTGAAAACGCGAGAGAAACGGGTGTTCAAAATTGTCCTCAAAACTCTTATGAAGATTATCTAAAAATGGCGCGCAAAATGGGGGAGGAAATAGGCAGAAAACTGTACATCGATTCCGGTTATCGTTCTCCCGGTAAGCAGGCGTATTTATTTTTTCACTATCTTGTTACCAGCAGTAAATTTTCGCTGAAAGAAAACGCCAAATGGATTGCCATGCCCGGTTACAGCGAACATGGACACCCATTTAACAACGCAATCGACTTTACCACAATCGATGGTATAAACGGATTTAGCGGCAATCAAACCGCGTCTGATTTTACCGCAACGCCTGAATATGAATGGATGATAAAAAATGCTTATAAATTTAATTTTTATTTATCCTATCCTAAGAATAATTCGTTGGGTGTCGAGTTTGAACCCTGGCACTGGCATTGGGAACTGAAATAATTAAAAATTTTGAATCAGAAAGTCACCTTACGCAAGAAACAGTTAATCGGATGTATATCGATTCCGATAACTTCCGGAATCGATAAATTAAATAATTTTTATCCGTTAGTTATTCCGTTTCCATTGGCTAACGGATTTTAAGATGAGCGCTAAAAAGACTTTCCGTAGACCATCGATTTAGAAACCATCCAAAAAATTACGGTAAACCGCGCAAGGCGGACAGAAAAGTAAAAACAATAGCCGGAAGATTAGTAAGAGAATTGGAGCGTATTTTAGAACCGAATTCAGAGTATCAAAGAGAATTAGATTTGTTTAAGAGAGTGTTAAATCAGAAAAAAGACGACAAACAAAAAGTCTACTCGTTACACGAACCGGAAGTAGAATGTATCTCAAAGGGGAAAGAAGCAAAGAAGTATTAGTTTGGCAATAAAGTGTCAATCATAACGACACAAACGAAATACAAACAGAATAAATTGTGAAAGCAATTTGGCGGAAGAGCCGCAATAGAGCCGGTGACTGGGTATCTTAAGTCAGATCACAGAATGAAGAGAAATTTTTACAAAGGGATAGCAGCATATAATTTCAAAAGGATGATGAAAAATGGACATCATCTTTCGGACTCTATTTTTTATTGCCGATAATTTCTTTTTCCGATCGAGTTAATTACTTAGTCAGCCCTTAAAAAGCGGCACAAACTGAAAAAACAGATAGAAAAGAAAGGA
>CAYJPN010000058.1:0-15984 GCA_964372115.1 uncultured Ignavibacteriaceae bacterium | reverse complement strand
TCTACTGACATTTCTATCGAGTCGTATCTATGACATTTCTATTGTGCTATTACACCGGTATTTTTTCCTCTCAAATAATTTTTGTTCTTATCAAAAAAAAAATTATATTAGGCTCAGCTAACGTTTAAGCGAAGTTTTCTGAACATAGTTAAGCACATTAGTTAAGAGGTAATAAAATGGATAAAAGCTATCAAAAAATTCTAATGCATTTGGTTATAATTTTATTTTGTTCCGGTTATTTGACTGCCCAAAATCAAGAATGGATTGTTTTTAATACTTCTAATTCAAGCCTGCCCAGTAATTATGTTACTTCGATAGCAGAGGGTGTTGATGGAAAAATCTGGATTGGAACTCACAGAGGATTGGTTTCAATTTCTGAAAATGGTTGGATAGTTTTCAATCCCAACAATTCTAATCTACCTTCGTTTTTGGTTGAAACTATCGCAATAGACAGGGATAACACAGTTTGGATTGGTTTTTTAGATAATGGGATTGTTAAATATTCGAATAACAGCATGGAACATTTAACTACTCATAACTCTATCCTTCCATCTGATTGGATAAACCAGATTGTTGTTGATACGCTAAATAGAAAATGGGTAGCTTCGGAATTAGGTCGCGGAATTGGTGGAATACTGAAAATAGATGATACATCTTTAGTATCATACACTGAACTGAATTCGGAACTTCCCGTAGGAACTGTTTCATCTTTAGATGTAGATGATTCATTAAATATTTGGATCGGGATGAAGTACCAAATTATTGATCCAGGGCCTGTCCCCGATCCTATCTTAGGTGGTTTGGCAAAATTCGATGGAGTTAGCTGGGAATTTTTTGACTATAATACTGCGGGATTTAGCCTTGGTGATATTTATAGTGTTGAAATTGATAAGGACACTGTTTGGGTTGGGACTACGTATGGGTTGACTAAATTTAATGGAGAAGAATGGACAACTTATTTAGAAAACAATTCAGGTTTGCCTAACAATTATATAAATGATGTTTTGGCTGAATCAGACGGAACTAAATGGATAGGTGTAGGTTTGACATCATTTGAAAGAAGAGGAGCGCTTGTAAAATACTTCAATGAAACTTTTACGGTATTTAATACAATAAATTCGCCAATCCTTCCCGGCTGCGTTAAATCTATATTTATTGATTCACATAAAAATAAATGGATAGCTGTAAGTCCCTACTGGGATCAGTCAACTACTTCATCATATGGAGGTGGGCTGGCTGTTTACAATGAAAACGGGGTGATATTGAGTGTCGAAAAAAATGATATCGGAACAAGTTGTTTTGATTTTAGTTTATCAAATAACTATCCGAATCCATTTAATCCAACGACCACAATCGAGTACTCGTTGCCCGAATCTCAGTTTGTAAATCTTTCGGTTTACAATGTACTTGGACAGAAAGTCGCTGCTATAATTAATGAAGAACAGACAGCAGGAAAACATAAAGTTGAATTTAACGGTGCTGATCTTCCAAGCGGAGTTTATATATATCGGTTAGAGACAGAGAAAAAAACTCTCGCCAGGAAGTTGATTTTAATGAAATGAAAATTTTTATCTGAATTCGAAAGCAGTAATTCAATTATCATTACTCCTTTTTTATTATATCAAACGGTTATTACTGATCCTACTTCGTTTTCAAGTCACTGCTTGTTTGTAGTAATTTTTCCTACAAAGCTTTCAGAATAATTACCGCTTAAATATCAGAATCTTTCCTATATATAAATTACCGCATTAAAATTAATTTACTGACGAAATAATTAAAGCAGTTATGTTAAAATTAATGATAGCCGATGAATCGGTATTAATTCGCTCATCAATAAAACAACTTTTTTCAGAAGAAAAAGAGATACGCATAACTGCCGAAGCAGATACCTACTCCGAACTGTTCCAGACTTTGAATATTTTCACCTTCGATATTTTAATCCTCGATTTTAATTTTCATGAAAAAAACGGGTTGGAAATGCTGAAGGAATTGAAAATAAGTTATCCCCAGTTATCTGTAATAATAATAAGCAGCCGAGATGAAATTCAAACTGTAATAAAAACCTTTGAAGCCAATGTAAAAGGTTTTGTGAGAAAAGCAGACCTTGCAGAAGAACTTGTTGAAGCTGTAAAAACAGTAAACCAGGGCGGCGAATACATAAGCAAACATTTACGCGAAAAATATAATCAAATAAAAAGTTGATGGTGAATATTAAGATTCTCTTAATAAATACAAACTAACTAACACTCAACAATCACATATTTAGGAGACACTACAATGTCCGATTACGTAAAAGATTTATTGTCAGATGTAAAAGCCAAAAACCCGGCAGAACCTGAATTTCATCAAGCAGTAGAAGAAGTTGCCGAATCGTTGGCGCTGGTTCTTGAAAGACACCCGGAATACCGGGCGGCAAAAGTTCTTGAAAGAATTATAGAACCTGAAAGAGTAATTATGTTCCGTGTACCCTGGGTTGATGAACAAGGTGAAGTTCATATAAACCGTGGTTTCCGTATCGAAATGAACAGCGCAATAGGCCCGTATAAAGGCGGTTTGCGTTTTCACCCATCGGTTAATCTCGGCATCTTAAAGTTTTTAGCGTTCGAACAAGTTTTCAAAAATAGTTTAACAACGTTGCCTATGGGCGGCGGTAAAGGCGGATCCGATTTTGATCCCAAAGGCAAAAGCGATTTAAAAGTAATGCGCTTCTGTCAGTCTTTTATGTCTGAACTTTACAGACATATTGGTCCTAATACAGACGTACCTGCCGGCGATATCGGTGTAGGCGGCAGAGAGATAGGATATCTTTTCGGACAATACAAAAAATTGCGCAATGAATTTTCAGGTGTACTAACCGGTAAAGGATTAAACTGGGGCGGTTCGCTTATTCGCCCTGAAGCAACTGGTTACGGTGCTGTATATTTTGCCGCAGAAATGCTGTCAACTAAAAATGAAACATTGGACGGAAAAATTTGCCTCGTTTCCGGCAGCGGTAATGTTGCCCAGTACACAATAGAAAAACTTCTTGAACTCGGCGCAAAACCGGTTACGGTTTCCGATTCTAACGGTTACATTTATGACGAAGAAGGAATTACAAAAGAGAAATTGGAATTTGTAAAAGAACTAAAGAATGTCCGCCGCGGAAGAATAAAAGAATACCTTGATGAATTCAAGAGTGCGGTTTATACTCCAATTGATCCTAATGCAGCATACAATCCGCTGTGGAATCATAAAGCACAGTGTGCATTCCCGAGTGCAACACAAAATGAAATTAACGGGAAAGACGCACAGAACCTTGTTAACAACGGCATTTACGTTGTTAGCGAAGGCGCAAACATGCCTACAACTATCGACGGTGTTAAATTATTCTTAGACAAAAAAATTCTTTACGGACCAGGCAAAGCCGCAAACGCCGGTGGCGTAGCCGTATCAGGACTTGAAATGACACAGAACAGCATGCGTCTTCCATGGTCGCGCGAAGAAGTTGATAACCGCTTGAGAATGATTATGAAAGCAATACACGGCAGTTGCGTTGAAATGTCGGATCGTTTCGGTACGCCGGGTAATTATGTAAACGGTGCAAACATCGGTGGTTTCTTAAAAGTTGCCGATGCAATGATTGATCAGGGTGTTGTATAAATTAATATTTCACCAATTAAGTGCGGTCTTAGTGCCGCACTTTTTTTTATACGGGTGAAGTTGATAAAAAATTTTTATAACTTTCAGCGCTTGCAAACAGATAAAGTTACAGCAACGGTTTACAAAGAATATTTCTGTTTATTATGACAAAAAATTTCACCGAAATAAAAAGCAGCCTGGAAGACCTTTGGGTTGAGCACGGTTACGGTAACCGTTTTCAGGGGTTCCAAAATTTAATGAGGTTAAGAATAAGAGATATTCTCCTCGTCTCAAGTTTGTACGATTTATATCTTTTTGAGGAAGACGGCAGGCTTTACGAACTGATCCGTAATGAATACCAGGGATTAAATCTCAGTCACTCACCGGAGCTTACGCGTGTTTCCAGCGGGTTAGACGCCATCAACCTGGCGAAGGATGACAAACGATTCGATCTAATAATCACAACTCTTCATATTGAAGATATGCACGCCGTTGCATTCGCAAAAAAAATAAAAGAATTAAATCTCGACATACCGATAGTGCTTCTTGCACACGATAACAAAGAATTAAATAATCTACTCCTTACAAAAGACGCTGAAGTGTTCAACAAGATATTCGTATGGCAGGGCGATTTCAGAATAATCATCGCTATCATTAAATATCTTGAAGACATAATGAATGTTGAAAACGACACCCGCATGGTTGGCGTTCAAACAATAATTGCAATTGAAGATAATGTAAGATATTACTCATCTTTTTTGCCGATTATTTACACGGAAATATTAAAACAATCACAGCGATTAATTTCGGAAGGTATAAATCTCACACATAAGTTTTTACGAATGCGCGCACGTCCAAAAATTCTTTTATGCTCAACTTACGAAGAAGCATGGAACTATTTTGAAAAGTATGAAGAATTTACGCTCGGCATTATTTCGGATATAGATTTTCCGAGGGGCGGCGTTCAGGACCCCGAGGCAGGTATTGAGTTTGCAAAAAATGTAAAACCCCGTCATTCGGATGTCCCGATTTTACTTTTATCTAATGATGCGAGTAATGAAAAAAAAGCGCACGATGCAGGGGCTTCATTTGTATTAAAGGATTCTCCTTTGCTGTTAGATGAACTTCGTCAATTTACTAACCATTACTTTAGCTTCGGCGATTTTTCATTTCGTACGCTTGAGGGGGTAGTAGTTGGAAAGGCATACGACTTAAAAAGCCTTGGTGAGCTGTTAAAAACAGTACCCGAAGAAAGTATTAAATATCATGCGGAGAGAAATCATTTTTCTAACTGGTTAAAGGCGCGTACGGAGTTTTGGCTTGCCCATAAACTTCGCCCGCGCAAAATAAACGATTACCCGGACGTTGAAGCATTACGAAAGGATTTAATAAGTTCGCTTCAAAGTTACGTTCAGTTAAGACAACGGGGTATTATTACAGATTTTGTAAAAGAAACCTATGACCCTGATAGCAGCTTCGCCCGAATTGGCGGAGGTTCGCTCGGTGGCAAAGCCCGTGGTCTTGGTTTTGTAAACACTCTAATAAATGATTACAATGTCCGCGAGCAGTTTAAGAAAGTGCAGATTTATGTTCCTCCGGCGGTAGTAATCGGTACAGATATATTCGATATATTTCTTGAAGAAAATAATCTCCGCTCAATTGCTATGAACGGCACCGATGATGAAGAAATAACAAAAAGATTTATTGAGGCTGAGAAATTTCCCGAAGAAATATTAGGTGAACTTGCCGCTTTTTTAAATCTTGTCCATGCACCGCTGGCAGTTCGTTCATCAAGTTTGTTGGAAGATTCGCAATATCATCCTTTTGCCGGTGTCTACGAAACATACATGCTGCCGAATAATCACTCCAACCCGCTCATCCGATTGAATGATCTTCTGAATGCAATTAAGAGAGTTTACGCCTCAACTTTTTATCAAAGCGCAAAGGATTATATAAAAATTACAACATACCGTCTCGAAGAAGAAAAGATGGCGGTTATAATTCAAAAGATGATAGGCAGTAAGTTTGATGACAGATTTTATCCCGATTTTTCAGGTGTAGCAAAATCATATAATTTTTATCCGCTTCCGCCTCAGAGACCAACAGATGGTATTGTTTCCGTGGCTCTTGGTCTCGGCAAAACAGTTGTGGACGGTGGTAACACTGTCCGTTTCTGTCCTAAATATCCAAAAGATTTAATACAATTTTATTCGGTTAACGAATCGCTCGATTCCAGTCAGAAAGATTTTTACGCGCTTCAACTCAAAGGTGAATCCGACTTCGGATATACAACCCACGATATGCTTGTTAAACAATATAGTCTTTCAGTTGCAGAAAAGGATGGGACACTAAAATATATTGCTGCAACATATTCGTATGAAAACGAAACCATTAGCGATGGCATCTCTCGTACCGGACCGCGCGTCATAACTTTCGGCGCTATTCTGAAACAAAATCTTTTCCCTCTGCCCGAAATTCTTGATTTGCTTCTCGACATGGGCACATGGGGAATGGGAACGCCGATAGAAATTGAGTTTGCTGTAAACATGTCTGTTCCTCCGAACAAGCCGATGGAATTCGGATTACTACAAATGCGTCCTTTAGTTATCAACCGCGAAGTTGAAGAAGTGAATGTTGAAAATGTAAAACCGGAGGAATTAATTTGCCATAGTTTACAGGTGCTTGGCAACGGCGTTATAACTGATATTTATGATATTGTTTTTGTTGATATAAATAAATTTGAAAGAGCCAAAACCAGAGAAATAGCAAAAGAAGTAAGCGCGTTTAATAGCCAGCTTATTAATGAAAAAAGACCATATTTGTTAATTGGTTTGGGCAGATGGGGAACGCTTGACCCGTGGCTCGGCATACCGGTAAATTGGGAGCAGATAGCCGGCGCTAAAACAATAATTGAAGCCGGTTTAAAAGATATGAGTGTTATCCCTTCTCAGGGTTCTCATTTTTTTCAAAACATAACTTCTTTTATGATTGGTTATTTTACGGTTAACAGCCACAAAGACGGTGGAAATATTGATTGGGATTGGCTGCTTGGTTTTCCGCCGTTTGCTGAAAAAGAATTTACAAAACTTCTTCGTTTTGAAAAACCTGTGATTGTAAAAATGGACGGTCATAAAAACAAAGGTGCAATACTTAAACCTGAGACGAATTATGTCAAATAACGAAAACGAAAATAAACCCGAAACTTACGAAGCGTGCCCGCATTGCGGGCATAAACTTAGCCCCTGGCAGCAGGTGTTATTAAAAGTAGATAGAGCAATTACATGTAAAAATTGCTGGTACCGTATTTTGCTCGATCCGCCGACAAAATCGGAAACTCCGCCTGAAAAAGAAAATAATAATTCCGAAGGATAATTTTATGGAATCCTATAATTCATTTCGTGTAGCGCAGCAGCAAATTCTTGAAGCATCAAAAATTTTAAATCTTGATGACGCCACTATAAAACTTTTAAGTCAGCCGCAAAGAGAATATAACTTTACACTTCATGTTAGAATGGATGACGGTAAAGCAAGAATTTTTCAAGGTTACCGGATTCAGTACAACTACTCACGGGGACCCGCGAAGGGTGGCATCAGATTTCATCCCGATGAAACTGTGGATACGATACGAGCGCTTGCATGCTGGATGACATGGAAAACTGCCGTGCTCGATCTTCCCCTCGGCGGAGGAAAAGGAGGAGTTTGTTTTGATCCTAAAAGTATGAGCGAGCGTGAACTTGAAAAAATATCGCGCGCTTACATTCGCGCAATTGCCCCGATGATTGGGGTTGACCAGGATGTTCCAGCACCGGATGTTTATACAAATCCGCAGACAATGGCGTGGATGATGGATGAGTATGAAACAATTATTAACCGTCATCATCCCGGAGTTTTAACCGATAAACCGACGCAAATCGGCGGAACCGAAGGGCGGCGTGACGCTACTGCGCGGGGCGGCGTAATTACAGTTAGAGAAGCGTGTAATCGTTTAAATATTGATCCCACTGGTAAGTTTGCCATACAGGGTTTTGGTAACGCCGGGCAGCGTGCCGCGCTGCTGCATGAAGAATTGTTGAACGGCGGTAAACTTATTGCGGTTAGCGATTCACGTGCTGCTATTTATAATTCCGAAGGTTTTGATTCAAAAGAATTGGTTATGCACAAATTGAAAACAGGCAGTGTAAAAGGATTTCCGGGAGCAAAAGAAATTGGGCATGAAGATTTGCTTGAACTTGATGTTGAGGTGTTATACCCGGCGGCTCTTGAAAACGCAATATCAAAAAAGAATGCGGACAAAATAAAAGCAAAAATAATTTGCGAACTTGCAAATGGCCCAACAACACCGGAAGCCGATATAATTTTGAGTAAAAAAGGAGTGCATGTAATTCCCGATATACTTGCAAGCGCCGGCGGTGTTACGGTTTCGTATCTCGAAATGGTTCAGGATAAATATTCGTTTTTCTGGGAAGAAGATGTAGTGCACAAAACTCTCGACCAGAAGTTAACTAAAGCTTATAATTCCGTACACGAAGCGCAGAAAGAAAAAAATGTTCACCCCCGTCTTGCCGCAATGGTAGTTGGCGTGGCGCGTGTTGCCGAAGCATGTAAACTGCGTGGCTGGGTATGATTTTAAAAAGGAAGAGGTGGTTGCACTTTATTTATTAATGTTTAAGCTGCAATATTATATTCTTACTAAAAAAAAACTGTTGATAAAATCTTTTGAAGAATATTCTCATCTACCGCTTGAGCAAAAAATGAGATGGCGCAATAAATTGTAGGATAATACAATTTGAATTAACCGGTTCGTAAAAGAAAATCCATCTAAACTCTCCGAAAATGAGTTGGAAATTATTAACAGCTGGAACAGATTTAAAGAGATAGTTTTAAGGTGGAAAGACACATTGAAAAAAATACTATAAAAATGTCCAATGATATTTTTTCAGGTGTTCTTGGTTTATTCGAGGAATTATCAGATTTGATCCCGCCGTACCAGGTTCCGGCGTATATTGATACTGTGTTACTTCTATTTGGCGATAAAATTATTTACGATGGAGTATTTTCGTTTCATGCTATCTCATTCGGTGGCGGAATAAAAAGTATACTCAAAAACTTATACTCCGAGGCTAAAGCAAAAAAACAAATAGTCACTTCATTATAGCAACACAAATCCTATTTTTTCCGCTCAAGTTTACCCTGTTATTTATGCATAATCCTCAGCATCAATCATTATTCAATCCGCTTTGTTATATTTGCGGTTAAAAAAATGATGATAAACAAATACAAGCATATTATCTGGGATTGGAACGGTACGTTATTAAACGACATTGAGTTTTGCGTCGGAATAATGAACGGAATGTTAACCCGCCGGATGATGAAAAATATTTCACTAAACCACTACAAAAATATTTTTACCTTCCCGGTAAAAAAATATTACGCCAACGTCGGGCTGCCGATTGATGATGAGCAGTTTGTAATTCTAAGCAATGAGTTTATTGACGCGTATGAAAAAAACAGATTAAACTGCCGCCTGTTCGATGGTGCAGAAGAAGTTTTAAGCGCAATAAAAGAAGCCGGGGTTTCACAGTCTGTTCTTTCAGCTTATTCGCAGAACACGCTTGAAGAAATTATCGGGCATTTTAATCTGACAAAATATTTTTCGCACATAAGGGGGCTTGATAACATATACGCAGGCGGAAAAATAGAACCCGGCAAAAAACTTATATATGAACTTAGGTTAGAAAAAAACGAAGCCCTGCTGATCGGGGATACTCTGCACGACAAAGATGTTGCGGAAGCAATTGGCGCTGATTGTGTGCTTATTGCAAACGGGCACCAGGATAAGAGAGTATTACTTTCCGCAGGCGCTGATGTTTTTGACTCGATTCCACAATTTAAAAGCTTATACTTTTCAAACTAATTTTTTGTAGCGGTATGACTAAGTTAAAAACAATAATACTTGTCGCTTTTATTTTAAGAGCCACTGCATTTGTTTTTACAGGTGGATACAGCAACAACTATTACTGGGAATACGGTGAAACGGCAAAAAACTTATTAAACGGTAATGGTTACTCTCTTTTTTATTATAGTAATTCCGTTTTAGAACATCATTTTAATAATGAAGCTAAACCATATCCTTCAGCTTATATGTCGCCCGGGTATGTATTTTTTCTTTATCCTTTTATTACCATAAAATCATTGTTGATTAGAAATATACTTTTATTTTTAGCGCAAACCGTTTTTTCAATCGCCGCGTTATTACTCCTTTATAAAATCACAGAAGATATTTTTAATTACAAAACAGCTTTATTAGCCGCATTTTTTTACGCAGTTACACCCGATATAGTTTACGCAGTTGTTTCTTATACCCCCACCGCTATTTATCATTTTCTCGTTTGTTTATTATTTTATCTCATCCTCTCAAATAGACAATCGGGCGTAAAAATATTTATTATTGCTCTAATCTTTGCAGCCTCTATCTATTTTAGAACGGAATTTTTTCTGTTTTTGTTATTTTTTGTCGCCTATTTGTTTACGCAAAAACGTTTAAAAGATTCCGCGATTGTTTTTTTTACGGTTATTGTCCTGTTGCTTCCATGGACAATCAGGAATTATAATGTATTCGATAAACCTCTTTTTTCAACGGGTACCGGGATTAATATATACAGGGGGAATAATAAGTTTGATATAGGCGTTTGGGGTGATGAAAAGGTTTTTGAAAAGCTAAAAACTCTTAAAGGAAAAAACTTTGAAGCAAAGATGAGTGATTATTATTCTTCGGAAGCTGCTGATTTTATAAAAAATAATCCGTTGGAATTTGGTGTAAACCTTCTGAAGAAATTTTATGCATTCTGGGGGATTACTTTCAGCCGTCAACCGTTAGATTTAGTTTATCAACTATCGTGGTTTATTATTCTTCTTTCATTTATATATGGCGCCGCCAAAACATACTCCTGGCAGAGATTTAAGTTTTTTTACATGTTCTTTATAATTTCTACCATTATTATCATGGTATTTTTCCCGCTGCCGAGGTATCAGACAATGATGAAATTTTTAATGTTTCCTTTTTGCGCTTATGCCATTCTGCAATTGACTGACAAAATAAAAAAAAATAAAAGTAAATTTTTGCAACTATTTTACTTTAACCAATAACCAACCGGCGCAATCTGAACCCTATTTATAACGGGCTGCATCAATCAATTTATTTATCAAAGCGTGCAGGTTTTTTCCTTAATTTCTTTATGCAGGATTGCATAGTTAAGAGAATATTCAACGGGAATGTCAATAACATGAACGCCGTTTGTATTGAGGCATTCGTCAAGTTTAGTATTTAAGTTTTCAGTCTTAGTTATTCTATGACCATACGCTCCATAACTTTCCGCGTATTTTACGAAGTCGGGATCTCCAAAAGTAAGTCCAAAATTTTCGAAGCCTAATTTCTCTTGTGCCAGTTCAATCATTCCGTATGAACTATTATTTAGAATGATTACCACTAAATTTAATTTCATCCTGACGGCAGTCTCTAACTCTTGAGAATTCATCATAAAGCCGCCATCGCCGCAAACCGCAAGCACTTTTTTATTTGGATAAACAATTTTAGCCGCAATTGCGGAAGGAAGACCGGCTCCCATTGCGGCAAGGGCATTGTCCAATAACAGTGTGTTTGGTTTGTACGTTTGATAATTCCTAGCAAACCATATTTTATATATTCCATTATCAAGAGTAACTATACCATCCGCGGGCATGGTATCTCTTACACCTTTTACAATTCTTTGTGGTAAGACCGGAAATCTGTTATCTTCAAAATATTTCGGTAGGTGTAAATCGACTTCCTTTTTGACTCTGCCATAGAAAGAAAAATCCCAATGCGATTGTTTAGAGAGCATGTCGGTTAATTTATTTATCGAAGTAGCAATATCACCCACTATTTCTGATTGAGGGAAGTAAACATCATCAACTTCAGCCGGGAAAAAATTAATGTGGATTACTTTTGTTTTCCCTTCTTCCATAAAAAAAGGAGGTTTTTCCACTACATCGTGCCCCACGTTAATTATTAAATCAGCTTTCTCAATTGCACAGTGAACAAAGTCATCAGCGGACAACGCTGCCGTACCTAAAAACAATGGATGCCTTTCATCAATTACTCCTTTTCCCATTTGAGTATTGAAGAAATAGATTCCAGTCTTTTCAATAAATTTTGTTAAAGCACCGGAAGTTATTTCTCTATTGGCTCCTGCGCCGATTAGTAAAAGCGGCAGCTTAGATTTTTTTATTATTTCAGAAGCGTGCTCAATCGCTTTGTTATCAGCAATTGGTCTTTGGATTGGGTGAATGTCGAAAAATCTAAAATCAACTTCCTCCGATGCAATATCTTCCGGTAATTCAATATGTACTGCTCCGGGTCTTTCTTGCTCTGCTGTTCTAAATGCTTCCCGCACAACAGAAGGAAGATTATTCCCATCCACAATTCTGTGTGTGTATTTAGTTAGGGGACGCATCATATCAACAATATCCACAACTTGAAATTTCCCTTGTTTGCTTTTTTTTATAGGTTTCTGCCCGGTAATCATTACCATTGGTATGCCGCCCAATTGTGCGTATGCGGCGGGTGTAACTAGATTTGTACCGCCTGGACCTAATGTGGACAAACACACACCGGGATTACCTGTTAACCTTCCATACGTGGCTGCCATAAATCCGGCGCCTTGTTCATGCCGTGTAAGAATTAATTTTATTGTTGAATTTTTTAGAGAATTTAGAAAGTCAAGGTTCTCTTCGCCGGGTATTCCGAAAATATACTTCACCCCTTCATTTTCCAATAATTTAATAAATAGATCTGATGTCTTCATTCAATGTTTTCCATTACAATTTTTTATGAAATGTCTTTTTCTATAAAGCTCGCATGAAAGCAACGAGATCTTTTTTCTCCTCGGATTTCAAATCAAGTTGCTGAATCAGATTGAAATACTCCACAATATCCTCAAGGGTGAAACACCTTCCATCATGCATATAAGGTGGAGAATCTTTTATTCCTCTCAACGGGAATGTTTTAATTTTGCCGTCGTGCGCCATCATCATTCCGTTTGCTAATTCTTGTTTATAAAAACGCTCAGCCTTCAGGTTATGCATACTATTGTCAGTATAGTAAGGTGCGGGATGACAGGATGCGCATTGAGCTTTGCCATTGAAAAGAACTTCTCCGCGTAGTTCACCTGGAGTAGCTTTGGTCTGATCAAGTTTACCGTAAATATTTAATTTAGGCGCCGGAGGAAAATCAAGGATCGCCATAAATTCCGCCATGAAATGTACTTGCGAACCTCTCTCTAAAACATTCACACCTTTTTTAGCAGCCATAACATGGTCTCCATCAAAATAAGCACCACGCTGTTCAAACTCGGTGAAGTCTTCCACCGTCTTCATTGCACGCTGCGAACCGAACAAGCGTTGGATATTAACTCCCCGCAATGTTGGCGTTTCAATACGATGCCTAAATTCTTGCGGTCGGATGTCACCAACAAGATGAGTGGCTCCATTGCTATTACCGTTCGCATGACAGTCAAAACATGTTACGCCCAACATACCATCGTGATTGTCTGTTCGTCTGTCTTCCGTAGCGTTGAATTGTTGCTGGGGAAATTGAGTCACTAGAAGACGTAAACCTTCAAGTTGTTTTGGATTCAAGATACCGTTAAAAATTTCATAGTAATTGTCGATTGTGATCAGTCGTCCCTTTGCTACATCACCAAGGTCTGGACGGGTTGTTAGGTAAATTGCCGGAGCCGGGTCAGGAAGAATATGTTCGGGTAGATCGAAATCCAAATCAAAGCGGACTAATCTTGGAAGCAGTTTAGTTATCATCACCGGGAAGAGCATTCCACCTTCCGCATGATCAGGAAACGGTAGTGGTTTGTATGGAAAAATTCCCTTCTCTTTGATTTGTTCCGGAGTCATTTTATTTAGCTGTTCCCACGTTACTCCGCTAAGGTTGGCTGTAGGTCCTATTGGAATAGGTTTTCCTCCTGACATGATGGTTTCAGCAGTAGTTTTCTTTGAAAGATCATAACGAGAATTTAACAATTCATTATGCTGTTTCGCGCGCTCAGATTTAACAGCCATACGCGCTCTTTTAATTTGATCGAAAGTTTCAGTCTGATTAGTCGGACCATAACTTGAAACGATTTTTCCTTGTTGCGTAAAGGCGACTGAAGGGGCAAAGACAACTATGAAAATAATGCATGCGCCAATCAACTTAAAAAAAATGTTTTTTTGGTTGTTCATTCTATATAACTCCTTAATTAATTATTAGCTTTTAATTACTATGTAATCTTACGTATGCACTGCCCCGACATTAAGAGGCTGTGAAAATTATGGTTTTTAATAATCCCAGATTTCCCAAGGTGGAATGAAATACAAATCGCCAACCGGAAACCGTTAAAAACCGTTCAAATCTTGACTTATATTTCATTAACACCTCGATTAATCGAGGTGTTAATGATAAAATGATTGGTATCTCAACCGTTTCAACGGTTTTATTTTAATTTTCACACAGCTCCTGAAGGTCGTGGCAATTCAAAAATATTATTTTGCGTAACGTGACTTATCATATAATCACCGACTTTTTTCTGTTTGTTTACGGCATTAACAAAGCAAGATCATGATTTAATGAATTCTAATAAATCGGCATTGAGCTTGTCTTTATGCGTGTCTGCGAGACCATGCGGACCACCAGGATAAATCTTCAGTGTCGCGTTCTTAATGAGTTTTACCGATGCGTGAGCCGAAGCGCCTATTGGCACAATCTGATCGTCGTCGCCGTGAATGATTAATGTTTGCACATCAAATTTCTTTAAATCTTCGGTGAAGTCTGTCTCGGAAAATGCCTTGATGCAATCGAGTTCATTCTTAAGACCACCTTGCATTCCCTGAAACCAGAACGCGTCGCGAACACCTTGACTAACCTTCGCTCCTGTTCTGTTAGCGCCGTAGAATGGTGTTGTGAGGTCTTTGAAAAACTGTGAACGATCGGCGGCGACACCAGTCCGGATGTCATCGAATATTTTTATCGGCAAGCCTCCGGGATTGGCATCCGTCTTGAGCATCAGCGGTGTTACCGATCCCATCAAAACCGTTTTGGCGATACGCTTAGTGCCGTGAAGCCCGATGTAGCGGGCAACTTCTCCACCGCCGGTTGAGTGACCTATCAGAGTGATTCCGTTCAGGTCGAGTGTTTCTATGAGTTCCGAAAGATCATCAGCGTATGTGTCCATATCGTTACCGTTCCAGGGTTGGCTCGAACGGCCGTGACCACGGCGATCATGAGCGATGCAGCGATAACCTTTGGATGCTAAGTAAACCATCTGACTTTCCCATGCATCAGAATTGAGTGGCCATCCATGACAGAAAACGATTGGTTGTCCGGAGCCCCAATCCTTGAAGTAAATTACTGTTCCGTCTTCTGTAGTGATTGTGCTTGATGATAGATTTTTCATTCATGTACCTTTTATTTTATGACTTGACGTGTACCTTCAATCCTCAATATTTTTCTAAAAGAAAAATCATCATCGCATTTCTTGAATCAGTCAGGTCTTTGTTTTTTTATTTATTGTAACTGTGTATTGATTTTGAAATCTTCTTGAATAATCAGGTTGTTACACCTTCGGATTGATTAGCTAGATAATTCTCAATTCCCATTTGATCGATCTGTGCGCGTTGGATTTCTGCCCAATCAACGTGACCCTCTTCCATTTTAAGAATTTTGGTCAGCAGTTCAACAGTGCCCTGATCATCAACCTCACGGGCGAGTTTGATTGCTTCATTATATGTACGGACAGCTTCAAGTTCATCATCATCGTCGTTACTGATCATTTCTGAAACAGTTTTCCCGATCTTTATAGTATTAAGTTTGGATACTGTTGGAGCGCTATCAAAAAAAATGATTCGCTCGATAAGCCATTCGGCGTGTTGCATTTCATCCATTGCCTGTTTTCTAATAGCCAGGTGAAGTTTATCATAACCCCAGTTCTCACACATCTCAGAATGTACCATGTACTGATTAATGGCAGTAAGTTCATCTGCCAAAAGCGAATTTAAAACCGTAATTAATTTTTCATTACCTTTCATCGTCGTTCTCCTTAAAAACTGGGTTGATATTTTTATTGAAGTTATTACTTCAAATTCAATTTTAAACTATCAATGGAATTAAACTGAAACAATCGTTCTTAGGGATGAAAAAGGGACTACATCTTTTGGGTGAGACGGTTGATTACTAAAGTAGACGGTAGAACGGAAGCCAAAAAGTACAGTCATCGATTGGATGATTGAATAGTATCCTCAACAAAATTGTTGTTTTTTTTGTCAAGATATATTTGAAAT
>CAYJPN010000057.1:0-16198 GCA_964372115.1 uncultured Ignavibacteriaceae bacterium | reverse complement strand
AATCATTTTTATGATTCTACAAATCGCCATTTACACAAAATGTTTTACACACTCACATATTGAAATACTTTTTTTTTGTTATCGCATTTATATTTATCACGGAAAATATGTTTCCTCAAAGCGTTACTACAGATGAATCAAATGCCGGTTTGAACATCGTCGATAATTCTGATTCATTGATTAATCCCTATTTCTACGAACCATATCCGCAAAGTATTGGAGATTTATTGTTGCAGCTTGGGGGATCTTTCACATTACTTGCAACTCCAGGTGTTGAAGAGGTTCCTATTCCCACCATTGATCTGCAGTTAAAATACGGTGTAATGAAGAAAATCTCTCTTGTTAGCTCCTTATCAACAAATTATTTTTCTAATTATTTACAATTAGGATTACAATGGAATACAAATAGCTCCCGATTTAGTTTTGGGATGGCAAATCATTTTGGCGGATTTGTGGGTACTTATCACCTAACTTTGTTTAAAGAGAACTTTGCGTATGCTTTTTCGTACATGCCAATAATTAGTGTGGGAATAAGAGCGGATGAATTTTCTGCTACTATATCAATTGGTGCATCTTACATGTTTTATAGTGAGACTAGAGTAGGTAAGTTAAAAGTTCAAGACCGGAAAGATGTTTGGAATGATATATTTTGTACAATGGCTATTGAGCAACCAATGTTTCGAAGCACACTTATGTCAATTGGCTTTAATTTTACCTACTGCAGATCCTCCAATCTGGCCTGGTTTTTTTATGACACTACAGATCAATATCAAATTCTACCTAAATTTTTCCTCTCGATACAATTATGAAAAAAATGTGTATTTTTTTTATTTTTTTTGTGGGTTCGTTCACAATTTGCACTAAAGCCCAATCGGATTCTTTATATCATGTCGAATTATCCATCACACCCACTCCAATTGTCAGTTTATTTAAAGATGAACGTTACTCAGGTGGGCCTAATAATCCTTTTTTAGGATACGGGATGAACATACGTGCAATGTGGCATCCGGGACGTTTGATAGCCTTTGGCATAATGACTGGTTATTTATTTATTGTAAAAGATGAGTTTGTAATAAATTCCGTTTCGGATAATAACATAAATCAGAAAGCCTCTGCCAAATTAAACGCAGTTCCACTTCAAGTAGCTGTTTCTATGCAAAAAAGTGGATTAGAAATTGGAGTTGGGATGGGTCCTTATATTTTATTAAGTACTATTGAATATGGAAAAACTGCAAATAGTCGCCGATTTGAACTTGGGTTGACTTTCTGGGGATCATATACTTTTTCAATTGGCAAAAATATTTTTGTTGCGCCGGAATTAAGAATATTATCTTTTAACTATCGTGGTATTCTATCTGTTATGCCATCTATTACCACCCGAATTAATGTTTGGAGTTATTAAATTATGAAACCAGCATTAACAATTACAAAATGGGTTTTAGTAATTTTGTCATCTTTTATTCCGTCTTGCGTTGTAGAACTTCCAACCTCTCCTAAATATAATTTTGATTTTCAGAATATTGAATTGCGGACAATTGCAATAAGCCAAATTGCAAAATCAGAAATGAATGGTGTATATAAAGTAATACAAGGTACTGAAACATTAGGTGATGAAGTTGTTGGCAGATGGGTGGGTAGGCGATGGTGTCTCTATTCAAAACAAGATGTAGTTTATGTAGAGCAGGCAGGAGGTTCATTAGGAGATTCAATACTACTTTCCGGATATTCCCGTATTGTCCGTCCTGGCTCTGTGTTTAGTTTTAATTTAACTGTGCTTCCATCTGAGGGGGGCATTGAGTTAACCGCCGGCACAATTCCGGCAACTATTTTTCTTAGAGGCAATACATCAGAAGGCAAACAAATAATTCTTGAACGTGTGAGAGCACTCTATAATTCTACGAATCCATTTCATGTGCTTGCTCACCGAGGTGGTTGTCGAAATTCAGAACGAATCGGTTATTCTGAAAATAGCATTGAAATGATGATTCATTCCCAAATAATTGGAGCAACCGGAGTTGAAATTGATATTAAACGCACAAGAGATAAGCAACTAATAGTTTTCCATGATGATACTTTTTCTCCAAGAACCGTAAAAGGAGTTTATTTGTTAGGAGATGTTGAGAACTTTGATTTAAATCAGATAAGAGCTTTTGGTAAATTAATTTATGGAGAAACAATACCAACAGTTACCGAAGCATTACGATCTGTGATTGACAGTACCAAACTTTCTATGGTTTGGTTGGATCTAAAAGATCAGAGTATAGTTGATGAAACTATTCGGATTCAAAAAGAAGCAATAGATTATGCTGCTACAATTGGTAGAAATGACATTCAGATTCTCTTAGGCATCCCAAGTAAAGATATTTTAAATTCATACCGGTCAAGCAGTTTAAGAAATACAACCCCAATACTTATTGAACTTGATATTGAAACAGCCCTTTCTTCATTAAATCCCACTTGTCAAGTTTGGGCACCAAGGTGGACTGATGGAATTACAGCCGATGATATTGCAAGAGTACATAATTCAGGTAAAAAAGTTTTTACCTGGACTCTTGATGTTAAAGATTATATAAAAGATTTTATATCAACTTATGAAATAGATGGTATTCTTTCCAATTATCCTTCACTTGTAACTGGAAATTATTATTCACAGGAAAAATAACATTACAAAAATAATTTAGGAGTCATAACAGAACAGAAATATTATTCTGCGAGGTTAATAACTTATGAAATATTCTATCTGCTTTTAACCACTTTTATATTATGAAAAAGAAATTAAGTGAAAATATTATTCTAAGCATCTTTCTTATTGCATCATTTGTTCAGATTTTAATAACCGGTTTTAACCATTTTATAGGATATAATAATGTAACCGATCTATTATTTCTTTTTCTAAAATTTGTTATTGGAACAGCATATAGTTATGTATTTGGTTTTATGATTATTATTATGGCCATTAAATTATTTAAGCTGCAGGGAAACTTGATTCCAAGTATTTCTTCCAAACTAATTTTCACTTTGCTTATAGGTGCCATAGTTGGCTCAGTACTCACAATAATTCTAGTAACCTTTTCCCCTTATAATCACCCTCGTATCTCAAAAACTCCTTTGGGTTTTACAAGTAAAATAACGGTTGCCAAAAAGCACTTTCCTTCCATCATCTTCGTCTCAGATACGCAGCAACCAATTTGGTTTGAAACTTTTTTTCTTGATGAGAATGACAATCAAAAAGCTACTTCGTTGATTTATCATGAGATAGAACTAGATACATCTGCTATTGCAATTTTTCACATTGGGGATATTACTGCTGTTGGAATGTTCGATTCGTATTGGAATACTTTTGATGAATTCAAAAGAAAATTGAAAGCTCCATTCTATCCCGTTATTGGTAACCATGACTATTTTTATTTTAAAACACCAGCGCTGAAACAATTTCAAAAGCGCTTTCCGGCAATGACGCAAACCTGGTATTCTGTTGTCATTCAGGCTGTTGGTATCATTGCGCTGAATTCCAATTTCTCAAAACTATCAGATGAGGACTGCAAACTACAAAAGCAGTGGTACCAAAAACAACTTTATCGATTTGACAGCGACAGCACCATTAGCTCTGTTATTGTTCTTTCTCACCATGCACCATATACGAACAGTAAAATCGCTGAACCGTCTTATGAAGTCCAAAAACAGTTCCTTCCTGCATTTTTGTTGTCTAGTAAAGCTTCCGTATTTATTTCCGGCCAATCCCATGCGTATGAGCATTTTAAAATGGATGGCAAAAATTTTTTTGTTATTGGCGGTGGGGGCGGGCTACTGCATCCATTAATGACAGGTTCAGAACAACGATACCATGATGAGTTTGACAAAGAATTTTCCAAGGGATTCTTCCATTATCTTGAATGCAGCATTGAAAGGGATTCGTTGGTTTTTTATGTTAATAAATTAAAAAACGATTTTAGTGGTTTTACTATGGTCGATTCAATATCTGTTAGCTATGAACACTGAAACTGATGAATTATTTTAACTTTATTTCTTTTCAGAATTCAATTTATGTGATGCGTCCGTTAGCTTCAACGAAAACAGAACAACTTAAGGATTGATACTGAGCGAAGCTGAAGTATAAGCTAGTATACCAGCAAGTTGTTTTTTTGAAAGTATTTTTTTTGTGGTATTGATTTTTTGATTTTTGGTTTGTACATTTATTGCGGCTGAGCTGAATGCTTAGCTGAAAACAGTACTGATACCCGGACAATTATCCGGGAATGATTATATCATTTGTATGCCCCCGCAGCCCGGCGGGGGCTTTTTATTGAGGTTTGCAATTTAGTGAATAGGGCAGTTAAGTAGTCCCATGTAATGTTAATTTCTATTCACACGATCATAAAACTGTAAAGGAGAATAAAATGGCAGTAAAAATTGAAGATGGTAAACTTATCATAACTATCGAACTTCAAAAACCAACGCCAAGTGCATCCGGTAAAACATTGGTTGTAGCAACCACACACGGCAACATGCCGACTGAATGCATGATTGATGGGAAACCGGTTATTGTTGGTTTGAATGCTTATATTAGGAAATAGTCTATGCACCGCCTAAAGAGACTTTTCAAAATTTCCATATGAAAGTTGGGGGGGGGTACCCTTTTATTCGAGGTTGCAAATCCCGGGTCCATCTTAGGCCGGGTGTGAGTAAGCAATATTCGGCAAAAATGAGTTTGGGTTTAGAACGATTTTCGAACAGCAGCCTTTCTCCAAACCTAACCACAACATACTCCGCTTGAAGTCTTTTACGATATGGAAAACGTGAAGCATTGCTTTTCTTTAGGTTGAGTTTGCTAAGTAAACTGTAATTGTTTTGCCGAGTCTCATTTAAAATAAAGCTTCACTTCCTCAACTTTAATATTTTTATCAATTACAAGCGGGGATTTGTTGTTTTTGCATCTAAATGTTTTGCCTGCCGGAAGTAATTCAATGGTATAATTTTCAATAACATTATTTTCTTTATCATACAAAAATATTTGGGAGTTATCCTCAGAGTGAATAATTTTTATAAGGTAGTTTGATTTAGAGTCTACATAGGTATCTATTATATTGCTCTTATGCAGTTTGTAAGAGTCTGCTGCCAATCGAAGGAAATCGGATCCCATTCCAACAGATTGTTCTTTTTTAGCTAAATAAAATATTTTTGGTGAAGTTTCTCCATGAAGGATTTTATTGACACCGTTGTTAAGTTCATTTTCATCAAAAGTACTATTTTGATATAGCTTGTTTCTCTTCAAAAATTCTATTTCCGAAGAAAAATTTTCAATATTGTCTTGAATATATTTACGCTTTTCTACAGGGAGATTATCTTTGTAAAATACAAACTTAAATAAATCACTTTCGTTTATCATTTTTATCCAAACCTTTTCAGAGTTTTACATTTTATTAAGTAATGAAAAAGCCTAACAGCAACAGGCATTTTTCCCATCACTTACTATTAATATAGAAAAATAAATCCCTGTTTTGAAAAAACACTAATAATTCCAAAAATTATTTATCTCCTGTTTAAATTCATTTAACAAATAATTAATAATGTGATGGTATTTTTTATAAAATTTGTCACTTCCTAATTCAGGCATTTCAGTTTGCATATATGAATAAAGTCCTTCCGACACTCCGCCGTTTTTTATATCATATACTATTTTTTCAAGGCAAGCTTTAACTGCAATCCCTTCCCTTTCTGTCAGCTTATTTTTTTTGATATATTTTTCTTCTAGGCTGTTCATAAGTTTTATTTTAGCCAGGGAAACTATTTCATTAATCTCATAATCCGAATTGCTTTGCGTATAATCAGACTCAAAATCGTTATTTAAATAAAAATTCTTCACTGATTTAATAAGCCGGTTTAACGGAATTGCCCCGGGAAAGCCGTTATCATTTAAATATTTAAGAAGAGATTCAATCAATTTTTTTTGTTTTACGCCGAATATATTCTTTGGTAAACAATCAAAATTTTCATCTGAAATAGGAGATGATTGAAAATTGGAAAATTCATCACGTACAATATAAATTTTGCCGAACCGTTTTATTTTTTTGTAATTACACTTCCTAACACATTCCGAAATTGTATCAAGAATTTTTTTAAAGAATGGATCAATTCCCTTTATCGTAGTATAAACTTCCTGTTCACACCTGCTCCAAATAATGCTGTTAATAAAAAATTCAGCATCAGAGTCCGAAGCGATTTCAGAATTCCAGTTTTCAAGAGAATTGTAAATCCCTAATTTTCCGTTACCCGCACTAATAAAAAGAGGAGTTACGGATTGAACCGCTAAATCCATTATTGATGAATCAAATCCTTCTGCTAATGAAATAACTCTCTTTTTGGCCTTTAGATATGAACAAGCAATCTTGATCGAAATTTTTACGAAAGATTCCAGACCTAAACCATTTAAGTCGTTAGTTCTTATTTTATTTACAATATTTAAAGGTTCTTTTATTAGCATAAATAAAAATCAATATACCGATAAAGTATCCGGCTTATTTGCTTGTTTTCCATCCCACTTATCTATCGACACAAATTCTTTACCTGTCCAATATTGTATCTGTTTACGCAGTAACTCTGAAAATTCCTTTGTGTTGGTATATGGCGGACTTAGTAATCCCTTTGCGATAACAGAATCCCGTTGAATCCGGAATTCATCAATTATTACGATATCGGCAAATGAAAAATCGGAATTAAATCTTATTCCAAATTCTGTATCCCCAACATGCAGATTATCTTCCGAAAGCACAATCCTAATAAATTGAGGCTCACCATTAAATGAACACAAAGTAGGGATATTATATCTGCGCTTTGCGTATATCGAATTAAAATCACTTTTGGGGAGAAGGATATATTGCTCAAATTCAGCAATTTTAAGATTAGGAAATCTATATTTGCCCACAGAAGGTGCTCGTCCTTTTAATTTGTCTAACTCAATGCTGAATAATGCCGATCTTTCAAAACCATTATTGATAATTGCTCCTACAAGTTCAAGGCGGCCGTCATTATCAATATCCTTGATAAAACCAATTAAATAAGTGCCGGGATTCCATAAAGTATCGCCAACTTGGGCACCATTGTATCCTAATCTTAATATGGCGGTAGGGTAATAATTATAGTGCTCTGCAGAAATAACTATTTCGTTAAAATTGTCTGGCTGATCATAGTTCATCAGTTTAATTTGATAAAGATTTTTAAAAACATCTTCCCTATCTGAAATTATTCCTTCGAAACGGTAGTCCCAAATCTCCTTTTGGCGCTTATCAATACAAAAAAGTTTATACCGGTTTTGGGGGTCTAATTCTATTTTCTTATCCCAATTCGATAAAAGTATTTCATTAATTCCATCATGGTTTACATCAAGTAGATGTATATATTTAGAGGCATTATAAGCGCTGCCGGCGCTGGTTGTAAATAATGTATCCCCCATTTTATTACTAATATATGCAATATTGTTTTTGAAAATAATTTGATCGGGATTATCATCAAATTTTTTATAGAGGAAAATAGATAACGCAATTAAAACAATAACAAGTAAACTGAAAGCAAATTTTGGATTGTATGTTTTTTTTATGCCCCATAGAATCATATTCTGTTTTTTAATGTTTACAAGTTTTCTGTTATCTAATATGTCGTCGAGAGTTTCAACACCTACTATTTTAAGATTTCTTTTAGGATATTCTTTTTTTAACTCTGTCAGTTGCTGCTGGGCATAAATTTTATCGGCTTCGGGAACAGCGAATACATTTTCCGCGCTAAAAAAAACATTAAAGGTTTTTGATTTTATTACTTTCTCAGAAACAGCTTCAACATTTCCATTTTCATTAATGCTGCCTGTTGAAATAACTCCACTTGGAATTGTAAATACATTTCTTGCTTTATAATAAAAATTAAGTTCGCTGATAATAGCAACGGTTAATGCAACGCCGAGCGAATCCCCGATATATTCGCCATATTTATTATGAAATCTGATTATGTAGTTATTTGCTGATCTAATATGTGTCTGTTTTTTAACGAATTTTTCGGCAAGCTCAATTGATGTTACAATTTGTTTTTCTAAATCGTGATTGTCTTTTTGAACTGCGGGAATAATATCATTCGTTGATTTTGTACCGCTTCTATTTTTCTGAATTATGATGCTGATGCTCTCCAGCAAACCCAAGTTACCGGTTTTATCCGCATTCATTTCCATTACAGGAAATTTAGTTCTTCTTCCAATTTCCTCATTATTTATTTCACCGTTAAGTGCATCTATCAACTCTTTTAACTTGCTTTCTATTCGGATAATCCCGTTTTGCAATGCCTCTTTTTGCTGATTGATATTGACGCCTATCTCGTTTTCAGTTGAATTAAAAAGAGGAGAATTGAGCAGTTTGCGAGAAGTTTTTAGAATGTTTTCCGTAAAGCCCGGATGCAGACCAATTGGTGTATATAATCTTACCGCTTCCAAATATTCGGGTATTAACTCCAATGTATAGCTTATTAATAACGAATATTCTTTTATCTCCAAAATATCATCAAAGTAGGATGATAATATAATAAGCGACTGCCTTGGCGATTTTGTGTTCGCCAAGCTTTGAAGAAGTTTATCCTTTCTATGTTCTAGTTCAAAAATATTCATAGTTGAAAGATAATTTAATAAAAAATTAAAAGTTATTAAGTTTTTTCAAAACGCAGACTTTTTTGAGTATTTACTTATAAAAGAAGAAAGTTCTATTTATTAATTCTCGAAAGAAGAGCAGCAATAGAGAAAACTTTAACTAAAAAACACAATATGGAGTCTTACTTATGAAAAATCTCTACAAATTAACTATGCTGCTCCTGGTAATCGCATGGAGCACAACACTGATGGCTACCGATTACGTGGTAAGCGGGGCAGCAATAACTTCCCTAAATGGCACCTACTCCCCGGATGGAATTAATATGATGGGTGCACCAAAATGGAAACTTTCCGGTGGATCATATTATTTGCATAGTGATGGGGTTGGTATGTGGTCTATTACCTATAATGTAGATTTCCCTTTTGATGGATACTACGAGAATTATAGTCAATCTCCGTTCGATCAAAATACCCCCCCTTTTACAGGATGGATGGATTATAATAATTTTCAGCAGGCTCCCACTATCGAAGAAGCCGGTACTTCATTATCATATAGTTCGGGTACTTTTTCTGAATCTTCAGCCAATGACGGCAGCATTGATAATAGTACGCCGGTAATTATCACCCATAACAATTTTGGTGGCGGAACATTTACCGGTACAAATGGCGATAATTTTGTAACCGATGGTAAAGTATTAGTTTCAAACCTTCCTACAGGGCTTACAGCCGTTATCACGCGTACAGGTTCAACCACCTTAAGTGTTGTGATTAACGGAACCGCTTCTGCCCATAATAATGTGGACGATGTTTCAAACCTGACATTTGCCTTTCAGGATGCCGCCTTTAGCACTGGTGATGCTTCCTCTATAAGCAATTCCACAAAAAGTGATTTAATGGTGGATTTTAATCAGGAATACTATGTGGCAACAAGCGGAGGCGATTTTACAACCATTGCCGCTGCCATTGCTGCGGCAGGAAATGGCGATGTAATTAATGTTTCTGCCGAAACCTTTACCGAAGTGGAACTTGTGGTTAATAAAGATTTAACCATTCGGGGACAGGGTGCTGATGTTACCATTATTCAAGCTGATGTTACCCCAAATACTGCCTCACATGGTGTTTTTAATATTAATTCTGGAAAAATAGCCACCATTGAGAATGTTACAATCAGGCACGGTAACTCAACTTCGAGTTTATATGGAGGCGGTATCTATATAGGTTATGAAGCGAACCTCTTACTAAACAACTCAACAGTCAGTTTTAATAAAGCGCCAGGATTGGGTGGTGGTATTTTCGATGATGGAACTCTACTAACAATCACCAACTGTGTTATCAATGATAATATCGGAGAAGAAGGAGGTGGTATATACCATAATACTCATTCCGGTGATCCTAAAATCGGTATTTTAGATATAGTTAACACTACTATTTCCGGAAATTCATCCACTGAAAATTATGGAGGTGGGATTTATTCTTCTTCTATCATCAACCTTACTAATTGCACTATAGCATATAATACTGCAACTAAGGGAGGTGGTATTTTTATGATTGAGACTACCCTGACAATTTCCAATACCATTATTGCAGACAATGGTATCAGCGATTATCATGTTGAGTATAGCACAACTCTTACTGATAATGGGAATAATATTATCAAAAACCAAGCTGAGACTGGAGGTGCCACAGGTTGGAAATTTACAAACACCACAAATATCCTCTATAATTACAAAGTCGATGGTTCTGCAAGTACCTCATGGAACAGGAATAATGCAGAATTGGCAAATCAGAATTTAGATCTCTCCGCAACACTTGCCGATAATAATACTATAAACGGCACCCAAACTCTTGCTCTTTTGAGCGGAAGTTTTGCTATAGATGCCGGGACAGACGTTGGCGCTCCAACTACCGATCAAAGAGGTGCAGTAAGAAACGGGATCACAGACATAGGGGCTTATGAATACTGGGAAGATGGGGCTCTTCCAGTTGAACTAACATCTTTTATAGCATCAGTAAATGGCAGCACTGTTGTGTTAAACTGGCAAACCGCAACAGAAGTTGGGAACTATGGTTTCCAAGTAGAAAGGAAAAAGTTGAACGAAGTGAAATCCGTTCACCAACAGATAAAAAGTAAAAACAATGAATGGGAAGCAGTTGGTTTTGTGGAAGGACATGGGAATAGTAACTCAACTAAAGAATATACTTTTACTGATGAAAAAATTAGCAACGGAAAATATTCATATCGCTTAAAACAAATTGATAGCGACGGTAAATATGAATATAGCAAGGAAATAGAAATAGATGTAGATAAAATACCCACAGTGTTTGCATTAGCGCAGAATTATCCAAATCCATTTAACCCGAGTACAGAGATAAATTTCAGCATTCCAACAACTGGTTATGTAAAACTTGTAGTTTACAATTCAATTGGTCAACAAGTAGCTGAATTGCTTAATAGTAAAATAGAAGCCGGAAACCACAAAGTAAATTTTGATGCATCTACTTTTTCGAGTGGAGTTTATTTTTACAGAATTTCAAGCGGTGATTTTACAAGTGCTAAAAAGATGATACTGCTAAGATAAGGTTTTGCCGGCCAAGTTTTAATGAAATGATAGCTAATAAAATGTCAATTAACCAATAAAACCAATGGAGATTTTATGTTCAAAAATCGTTACTCTGTTTCAACACCTTCGAGTTTGCGTAATATACTTTTATTAACCTGTACCTTCTTGTTTCTTACTGGAAGTAGCGCTTTTGCAGGACCAGGACCACTTACTGGGACAATAACCGTAGGTGCCGGAATGAATTACGCTACAATTGCCGCAGCTGTTACAGCTTTAAATACAAATGGAGTCGGCGCCGGCGGTGTTATCTTTAACGTTTCGGCTGGTCATACAGAAAATAGTACTTCACAAATTACTATAACGGCTACGGGAACTGCCGCAAACCCAATTACTTTTCAAAAAAGCGGTGCCGGCGCTAACCCAATAATTACACGCACCGATGCCGGAATTTATGCTACAAGTACAACTGGTGGATTGGGTGACGGCATTCTAAGAATTGACGGTACCGATTATATAACTTTTGATGGAATTGATCTTGCCGCCACTGATCAGGGAATAGAATATGGTTACTTTTCATACAAACTGAGCGGAACAAATGGCTGCCAAAATGTAAGCATTAAAAATGCAGTAATTACCATGACCAAAGGTACCAGTCCTTATGTTGTGGGAATATATTTAAGTAACGGAACGACATCAACAGTTTCCTCAAATGGTGTAAATGTTACAGCTTCAAGCGGCATAAATTCAGATATTACTATTACCGGCAATACAATTCAAAACGTCCACTACGGCATAATTAATTTCGGTTCAAGAGCAGTCGGTTTTAAGGATAATAATATTATTATTGGGCAATCAGGTGCCGGTAATACGATACAAAATTTTGGCGGCGGAAGCGCTACCAATACTACTGCGGTTTATTTCTATAATGTTAATAACCCGCAAGCAGCTTATAATACGATAACTAACGAAGCATCCCCCCACATTGCAGATATGAATGGAATATTTTATTCTAGTTGCTCTGGCGATGTTGTTGGCAGCAACAATGCTTTTAATCTCTCTTCTACTGGTTCAATAACATGCATTTACCCTAATGGCTTGGCCGCTTCTTATACATTTAATAACAATACATTTGCCTCGAGCACTACCACTGCTACAAGTCTTAAATTAATAAACATTGTTAGTAGTACTACTACACCGAATATAACCGTATCAGGTAACTCAACAGTTGGTACATTGACTATAGCAAGCGGCGTTGTCTATGGCTATTATAATAATGGTACTGCAACAAGTGGAACCGAGACAATTACAAATAATGATTTTTCAAACATAGTCGTAAATTCCGGTAACAGTGAAATACGCAGTATTTATTCAGGCATAGGCACCGGCGGACAAAACCGTGTTTGCAGTAATAATACGGTCTCTAACATTTCTAATCTAGGCACTGGGATGTTATACGGTATATATGCAGCCGGTGGCATTAGCAATCAAATTAACAATAACAATATCTATAATTTATCAGCTTCCGCCGAAACTTATGGCTTAGTGTTTTATGGAACTAACCCTACTGTTTATAACAACAATGTGTACAATCTTACCACTACAGGTAGTACTCTAACTGGTGTTCAAAATAGTGGGACAGGAACAACTTACTTTTATAATAACAAGATTTACAATTTAACGAACAATAGAAGTTCTAATGCTTTTTGTACTGGTGTTCAAATATCTGCTGGAACGAGCCAATATATTTATAACAACTTTATTTCAGATATAAAACTACCGATTGCAGGAGGATCAATCAAAGGTTTTTGGATTTCGGGCGGTACTTCTGTAGCGCTTTATTTTAATACGGTCTATCTAACAGGAACAAGCGCATCAGGGAACTTATCAATATACGCAATTTATTATTTGGCAACTTCTACCCTTGAGATGCGCAACAACATTTTTGTAAATGCAGCAACACCTATTGGCACCGGAAAGGCAATAGCTTTCTATTTTAACTACACCACTGATATTGCTACATATTATTCATCAACCTCAGATTACAATTTATTTTATGCAGGAATTCCTAATGCAAGTCATTTGATATTTTTTACTAGTTCAATTTCTGATCAAACTCTTGCAACTTTTCAAACAAGAGTTGCCCCAAGAGATGCTAACTCAGTATCGAAAGCTGTTAATTTTGTATCTGCAACAGATTTACATCTTGCTGGAGCTTCTATTGGCGATGGTGATTTAATTGCTGCACCTCTCGGTGCGCCGTATGATACGGATATAGACGGTGAAGCAAGAAGCGCAACATACCCGTATATGGGCGCAGATGAAAATACCACATCGGCTCTTCCGGTTGAACTAACTTCTTTTTCAGCATCAGTAAATGGGGGCAGTGTTGTGTTAAACTGGCAAACTGCAACGGAAGTAAATAATTATGGATTTCAGGTAGAGAGAATTAGGAATGAGGAATTAGGAATTAGGAATTGGGAGAAAGTTGGGTTTGTGCAGGGAAATGGAAATAGTAATTCGGCAAAAGAATATACTTTTACTGATGAAAAAATTAGCAACGGAAAATATTCATATCGCTTAAAACAAATTGATAGCGACGGTAAATATGAATATAGCAAGGAAATAGAAATAGATGTAGATAAAATACCTACAGTGTTTGCATTAGCGCAGAATTATCCAAATCCATTTAACCCGGTTACAGTTATCAGTTTTCAGTTACCGGTTGACAGCAAAGTACAATTAAAGATTTACGATGTAGTCGGCAGCGAAGTAGCAACTTTGGTTAACGAAGAAAGACCGGCAGGATTTCATCACGTTGAATTTAACGCACGCGGTTTAGCAAGCGGAATATATTTCTATAGCTTGCAGGCGGGAGAGTTTTTGCAAATAAAGAAATTTGTTTTGATGAAGTAGAAAAAGTAGTATGCCGCCTTGCTGAGGCGGGCGGCTCTTTGAAAATAATGGATAAAATGAATGTTGATAAATCAAAAAAGAATTAAAAGGTCCGGTGATATAGCTATCTCCATTTTTTTACTGGTTATTCTTTTTCCTTTACTTCTAACCGCAATTCTTATAAGTGTTATTGAGACAAGAAGTTTTTCAATCTTTATTCAGAAACGCGGGTTGTCATTTGACGGCAAATTGTTCAACTTATTTAAAATACGGACGGCTAAAAATGAAGGAATGGAAAACCTGGTTTCAGGCAGAAAGTTTTTATTAAGTCCCGGTTGTAAAGAGAAAGTTCCGAAATATTGCAAATTACTAAGGCAATACGGAATAGATGAATTGCCTCAGCTGGTTAATGTAATTAAAGGAGAGATGAGTTTAATTGGTCCTCGTCCGCTTGATCTCTTCGATCTAAAATATATGAAAGAATATTTCCCGGAAGAGAGCAAAAGGCGGATGCAATTAACCTCAAAGCCGGGAATTCTTGGAATGTGGCAGTTATTTGGAAAGAGAACTCTTGGCGCCGGAGATTTGCTAAATTGGGATATGTTCTATGAAGAAAAGCGCTCTTTACAGTTAGACATAAAAATAGGAATTCAAACTCTTTTAATATTTTCCGGAGCAGGAAAAAAGGAAGACTCAATTTTTGGAAAAGATGTAGCCGGAGAGAGCAAAACGCCTTGTGTTCAGATACTGAATTGTCGTGGTGTTTTTTGAGAAATCTATTTTGTAAGTGAAATAAAACTTCGAGATCCCGGACTGAATTAGTTGCTCTGACCTCGAAGGTTGCATTTGCCCGCATGTATAAAACCGTTTATGATTTTAGTGTGAAATAAAACGTACTCCCTATTCCTTCTTCACTTTCAGCCCATATTTTTCCACAAACTCTTTACACGGCAATGCCGCGCTAAGATTGAATGAGACTATTCATCCATCCGGTTATATTTTTTTAACCATTTAATTCTCTTATATTTTTGCCCAGTCCACCCCAGAATATTTTTAATAACTAACTAAAAGCCTACAGCCCAACTTCCTCCTTCATAAACTTACCAATTATCTCAAGCAATTGATCTCATGAGAATGGCTTTGCAAGATAATCATCACATCCGGCTGCTAAAGCTGTGATTTGATCAATTTCAAGTGCATCTTTTACTGCCAGTGGTAAGCGCGCTATATGCTCTTTCATTATATAGTCGGTAGCGCCGTTTTTCATAAATTCAACCGCAAGCTCTTTGTTTGCAGAACCGGTTAAAAGAATGAAAGGAGTTGAAGGGCTATTTTCTAAAAGAAGATTTAATGCTGCCATCCCGTTGAGTTGCAGCATTTCAAAATCGGAGATGACAATATCGGGGAGGAATTTTGATAATGCATGGAGGAAAGTCTCTTCGTCTTGAACAACATTAGAGACAAAAGCTATCCCCCCTTTCTTAAGTATTCGTTGAGCAAGTTCAACGTCGGCGGGTATGTCTTCAACAAACAATATTTTTAAAGCGTGTTGCATATGATACCTTTTGTTTTCAACTTATCAATTGAGCTACAAACAAAAATGTTCCGTTAAAGTTTAAGTACTTAATATCTAAATGCCAGTGTTTATGAGGCTCGTCCGGCTGTATAAAGCCGGTGCCTTTTAGGCTGCTTTTCTGAGTATTCCATTTATTAAGCAGTCCTTCTTTCTTCAGTATCCGGTATACGGTTGATGGATGAACTGCCACTATGTTTTCATCGAGCATATTATAGGTTAAACTTCTATAGCCGTAACGATAGTAAAAATCACGCTCCGCATAATGTTCTCTCGCATAGTCTATAATTTTCCGCACTTCTTCCGGCGTAAGCCAGTGCTGTTTCGGTACTCGCCCGTTGTGTTTGTTTTTCTTTCCATAACGTTTCTCCCATCTGTAGTATTTTACCGATGACAGACTGATTACTTTTAGCAGCTTGTACACCGGCAGTTCGCTTCTGTTATGAAAATAAGTAATGGTGTCTACTACAGAATCTCTTATTTCAGGTTCTACCCACAATTTATTTAGTCAACCCTTAAAAACCCAAATTTCTTTTTGAGAGTAAAAAAACT
>CAYJPN010000056.1:0-17281 GCA_964372115.1 uncultured Ignavibacteriaceae bacterium | reverse complement strand
TTTCTTTTCTATCTGTTTTTTCAGTTTGTGCCGCTTTTTAAGGGCTGACTAAATAGCAGTTAACTGAAAATTAATAAACCATTAATATGTTAAGAGAATGAACAAAAAGAATTATTTCGCCGGCATCCCGCTCCGTCACAAAAAAGTTTCCTAAATATCAATTACCTTTTAGAAGTTTTTTATTGAATCAGCACTTTTTCTGAATTTGCAACAATTACTGCGGCAGTGGCGTCGCCGGTTATGTTTGTAACTGTGCGGCACATATCTAAAATCCTATCGACTCCGAGTATCAGTGCGACCCCCTCTTCAGGTATGCCAACTGCGCGTAAAATTATAACAAGCATTATTATACCTACCCCGGGTACAGGCGCAGTACCGATTGACGCAAGCGTAGCAGTTAATACAATTGTTAACTGTTGAAGCATATTAAGTTCAATACCAAATACTTGTGCAATAAAAACAGCGGCGACACCCTGATACAACGCTGTTCCATCCATATTGATTGTTGCCCCGAGCGGCAGAACAAAACTTGTAATTGATTTCGGTACACCAAGATTGTCCTGACAACATTCCATATTAACAGGCAATGTTGCGGCGCTGGAGCTTGTAGTAAACCCGATTACCTGCGCGGGTCTAATTCCTTTAAAGAAGGCGCTCACTTTCATTTTCGAAAAAGACTTAAGCAGCAAGGGATAGCTTAAAAATGTGTGAATGGATAATCCTATTACAACTGTTACAGAGTACCAGATTAATGTCTGGAGAATATCAAAACCAAATTGAGAAACCGTTGCGGCAATCAATGCAAATACACCAATGGGAGCCATAAGCATTATAAGCTCAACCATTTTAATCATCGCGTTGCTTAACCCATCGAAAAAACTTATAACAGGATAAGCTTTGCCGTCTTTTAATGTTCCGAGCACTAACCCAAGCATAACCGCAAAAAATACTATTTGAAGCATCTCGCTGTTTGCAATTGCGCTAAAAGGATTTTTCGGAACAAGATTTACAAGTTCATTCAGCGGATTGTAATCGCTGGCTGTGCTTATGCGAGCGGCAGATTCGCCACTGTAGACAGACATTAATCTCGCTTTTGATTCCGCCCCCATCCTTTCGCCGGGTTTTATTAGGTTGGCAGCAACAAGTCCGATAGTAATTGCGAGAGCTGTTGTGGTTAAATAAAAAGCAAGTGTTTTTCCCCCGATGCGGGCAAACTTTTTTATATCACCCAAACTTGCAGCGCCGACAATTAAAGAAGCAAGCACAAGAGGAATAGCAATCATGTTTAATAAACGAATAAAAATATCACCAATCCACTTTATATATTCGGCAATGCTTTTTTCTCTTTGAATACTGTGAATGTTTTTTATTTTGGTTAAAGAACCGTTTTGGTTTGTAACCACGCAGTAGTAATCGATATTTTCTTTTTGAATTTTGTATGCGAAAGAAATAATTTCGAGTTGACTGCCGGACCCAAATTTAACTGTATCGACGGCATCAGTTTTACTGATAATAAAATTTATGGATGTCCAATTATTAACAAAAATGGTTTTGGAAGAAGTTCCGTCTTTAACTGAAATAAGCAAACTGAATTTATTAACATTAAAAAACGCCCCGAATATAGCGCCGAGAACTAATGCAATGAGAATCTGGTTGTGGAGTCGAGGCATTTTTATTTTCATATTTTCCTAAAAAAAGCGGCACTTTTTAGGTGCCGCTATAACATTATGCAATAAATGATATTATAAGATATACAACTATTGCAATAAAACCGGCGCCCATTAAACCGCTGAAAATTAAAAATGGATAGTCAGTGGTTTTGTCAGACTTAGTCTCTTGTTTCATAAAATCTCCTTTAATTAAAATTAATAATTGTTATAAATTATATTAATGAAGATTTTATGTGCTGGTTGAAAAATGACTTGTTAAAAAGGGATAATATTTTTGTTCTGAACTCAATTCTTTATCAAGTTGAGTCAAACACGATTTAATTTTTATTTTAATATAGCTTTCGAATTTATCTGATGAGTTGACTTCAGATAAATTTTGGGTATCTATTCTTTTATCTAATTGCAGTTGTAAACCTACCGATTGTACAATCGCAGAATTCGATAACTGTTCTTCGTTTGATTTTATAAAATCGGAACTCTCACTGCAAATTATAAATATGTGTAGCAGCATGCTAACCGCGACTAATAATCTGGCGGTTACTGAAAACCATTTTTTAAATTCTTTTAATTTCATGGGCAGATAAATAACACATTTTCAAATTAGTTACAAATACTATTTTAGTGTAATATAAACCCGAATATCGTAAAAAGAATTAACGCGCCGGCTGCCGCCGAAAGCGCGTATGGTATCTGAGTCCAAACATGATCGACATGGTCGCTTGCAGAAGCCATAGAAGAAACTATTGTAGTATCGCTTATAGGCGAACAGTGATCTCCGAACACCGAACCGCTTAAAACTGCCGCCACAGAAAGAGGAAGATTAACGCCCATAAGCAAAGCCGTTGGAACTGCAATCGGCATCATAATAGCAAAAGTGCCCCAGGATGTACCGGTTGAAAATGAAATAAGCATTGACGTTAAAAAAATAACCGGCGCTAAAAATTGCTCCGATAATAAGGAGTTAGCTACCGACGCAACATACGGACCTGTGCCGAGCTCACGACAAGTATCACCTATTGCAAACGCAAACGTCATTAAAATAGCAAGCGGTATTAATCCGCCTATACCCTTAAGTATATGGTTAACCGTTTCGTTTAGATCCATTAACCGCTGCGACATATACATGATAGTTGCAACAACAATAGCAAGCGAAACAGACCACAAAACCGAGGTTGAACCTGAACCGGCGGTTAGATCACCATTGCCGGTAATAACCAAACTTATTGGCATCATCACAGCCATCGTTAATATCGGGATAACCATATTTAATGCTCTGTGCGGTATACCTTTTTTTGCTTTTAGATTTGTTATCTCCTCGGAAACCACCGGCACAGCACCATCCCTAATAGTCTTTCCCAACTCAAGCGAACGTATTTCAGCTTTCTTCATTGTACTGAAATCTTTAAATGAAAAAGCAATAAAACCCGAAAGAACAACTGTTAGTATTGCGTAAAAATTTAATGGTATTGTTTGAAAAAAAACAGAGAAGGAGTTTGGTAAACCTTCTTTATCGAGCAGGCTAATTATATAAGCGCCCCAAGCATTAAGCGGCAACAAAACGCAAACCGGTGAGGCAGTTGCATCGCAAAAATAAGCAAGTTTTTCGCGTGAGATTTTGAATTTTTCAAAAATAGGGTGAAATATCGTTCCTGTTACAAGACAAGAAATAGACGACTCGATAAAAACCGAACACCCGACAATAAACGCAAACCCGGATGCTCGCCGCCGTGTTGTAACAAGTTTACGTTTTTGTATAAAATCAACAAAACCCTGCACTCCCCCGCTTGCCTGTGTTAGTGTTATTAATGCGCCTACAAGAGCCGAAAATATTATTACTCTCGTATTGCCCTCGTCCTTAAAAACATTTATACATGCCTGTACTCCCTGTGCAAGTCCTATTAATGGATTATAATCTGATATTATAAACCAGCCGGCAAAAATTCCGAAAAATAAAGAGAGATAAACCTGTCTTGAATAAATGGCGAGCGCGATGGCAAGCAGCGGTGGGATAACAGAAAGCCAGCCGTAATCCATAAATTAAATCCTGTTTGGTTAAGAAAATATTTAAACGACAATAATTCATCAAATATGCGCTGACGACAGAATGCGATTATGAGTCAGCCTAAAATATATAAATGTATTTCAAACTAATTTATCAATTCCGGTCGTCAAACTAATTTGAATATTTATAAAATGCAATAATATGTTTTTATGTTTTAACAATTTGTTAAAACATATTTTGCAGCTTCAATAATTTCATCCACTTCAATTTTATCCATACATAAAGTCGGGCGATTTATTTTGCAGTATTCCCAGTTGGCTGGTTTTGGTTCAACATACTTACACGGAATACATTCTAAATTTGCTTTTATAACTATTGAACGACCTGATAAATCGAAAGGTCCGGTGTCTTCGGGTATTGCCCATCCGGTATACATAATAACCGGGATTTCAACAGCGTTTGCAACATGCAGTGTTCCCGTATCAGGCCCGATAACAATTTTTACTTTCTTAACTATTGCAATCAAATCCCTAATGTTTGTTTTACCTGCAAGTGAAACAGAATCGTTTTTCATAATGCGTCTAATTTTTTCAATCTCTTCTGTTTCACTTTTTGTTCCGGGGAATAAAATGTGTAAACCAAAATCATCACAAAGGCGGTCGGCTATTAAAGCAAGTTTTTGATGGGACAATTGTCTTATTGAATTTTGTTCGCTGCATGAACTTTGTATTACAGCTAATTTTTTATTGTTCAGATTATGTTCGCTTAAAATCTTTTCTGCACTGGTATCTTCCTCAATCGAGGTAATCAGTTTGGGAGGAATTACATCACTACTTCCGGTAATAAAATTAACAAGCTGTTGTTCTGCCTCAACAACGTGTCCTTTTCTTTCGAGCGAAAAATCGTGCAGCGCTTTTAAACTATGGTTATAACCAATTACTAATTTAGCGCCTGTTAATTTTGACATTAACGAGTAATGAGTATTCATTTCCTGAACAAAGACGCAGTCATATTTATTTTTTCTTAATGAAATAAAAAATTTTATATGTTTTGATATTTTAAATGGAGGTATTGCAAAAACATTATTCAAACCCCGGATGTTTTTTAAAACCTCCCCGCCTATCGACGAACCCGAAAAATCGATAATCGAATTTTTATATTCCCGAAATAGTTTTTCTATAACCGGAGCAACAAAAACCGTATCGCCGAGCAGTCCATTTCTTATCACAAGAAATTTATATCGATGTGACTTTTCGCTCCTTAGTTTTTGAAGAAATTTATTTTTACGGAATTGAAACAATAGCTGCCTTGAATTAATATTATTATTGTGCCTCTTAAAACGGCAGTCAAAATTAAAAGATAGCTTAATTATTTCCTAAATTTTTTTGTGGAGTTGATTTGTTTATGAATAATGAAAGGACAGAGCATCCTCTCCCCCACAATATTTTTATTATAGAAGTATCATTTTAAAAGCAGCATCTTGTTAACTTCCGAAAAGTTTTTCCCATCGCTGCCCTCAGCAGATATTTTATAAAAATAAACTCCGCTGTTAAGATTTGCTCCGTTAAACTGCACTTCGTGCACACCTGTCCCATAAACGACATTAACGTGTTCAAATACTTCTTGCCCGAGAATATCAAAAATCTTTAACGATACTTTCGCCTCTTCCGGTAGGTTAAATTTTATTTTTGTTGATGGATTGAACGGATTTGGAAAGTTCTGCGACACACTAAATACTTGCGGAACAGATCCATTTTTTACTCCCGGAATGGGATCTATGCGAAACCTATTGAGTGCTTGTACCTGCGGAGCGACACTTGAGAAACCTAACCACGCATTGGGCGCGGTTGTGTTTACATACAGCGGGTCATACGACATAAAAACTGCCACGTTACCATTCGATAAACTTCTATGAGATACCGCCGGTAGATTTTGAACATTTACAACATTATCAATACCCCTGGTTTCAACCTTTACATCAACTGAAACGTCGCTGAGAACGTCGTACGCGTCTATCCAGTTAGCAACATAATCGTATATTAATGAATCAGCACCGGTTTCAAGAAATGCAATATTTAATGAATCGCCTAGCAGGCTGTTCGCAATAGGTATTAACCGCGAAGGTCTCGTCTGCCCGGTACTATTTGCAAAACTTACATCATTATAACTATGAGTAATTCCAAGAATATCATATTCAAAACTGCCTGGACTAAAGGTTTTATCAACGTAACCATACCTGGCGCCGAGCCACTCCTGACCGGCAAGAAAATAACTGCGCCTTGGAGAATCGGAAAGCCATGTTCTTATTACATCATCATTGTATTCATCGGGGCCTGAAGATGAATTAGTAATCTCAAATATAGTGAAGTAATTGTTTACTATCTGTTCGGTTAAAGGACCGTATGCCCAAACATCGTGATTAAAATTCAGCGGCGTTGTGCCGTTGCCGAAATAATAGGTCTGAGGAAAACCGTTTACCATAAAATTATACCCATTAAATACAACGAGCGTTTTATTCATCGGGTTCGGTTGGAAAATAGCATAATGATAAATCAGCGATTCAGTTATAAAGGTACCATTAGAGTCATCTACTTCAATGCTATAAAAAATAAGTGATCCTGGAAGTTGCCCAGGAATATTACCACTCCAAACATTTGAGCTTACCTGCGTCATAGGCGAAGTAAACCAGTCTGCGTTCCCATAAATTTTGTATTGTATTTTAGCCACAATTGGCTGCATTACCCCCGGCGTAGGATTTCCATCATCAATAGTAGCTAAAATTGTTTGTGGTGATGTTGATCCTGTTGTTGGAATTTGGGTTATATTAGTGATATTAACTTGAGTACCTTCTTCAATTTCTACAGCTACAACCATATCCCATGTATCATCAATTGTCCACCATCCTTTATCACCATCTTCACCGGTTACAAAACGACCGTTAGAATAAAATTTAAAAGCCGGGGGAATATTCGTCTGCGCCGAATTAATACCTATTCGATGAAGAAGAGGTTCGGTATAATTTGGATCAATATTTGTTAGAACAACTCCAAATATTTCGCCAGCTTCTACTATTATAGACATGGCTAAAAGGTTACATTCCACCCACTGATAAGCACCCGAAAACGTGATTGGGTCATTCGGAACAATTGGAGCTCCTATACCACCATCGCTCCATAAATCATCACCAAACGGACTTGGGACACCTTGTCTCGAAATATCAAACCATGGTCCAGTAACATCGGGGTTATAACAAAAGCCGGAAATATTATTTAAGCCGTTACCCGTTGCCGGATAATAGCCCCAATTCCTGATACCGGCTGTATCTAATTGGTCTCTTGTCCAGTTTAATTTTACTATCTTTAACTCAGCAGGCGTTTGTCCCGGGTTCGCATAAGGCGCAAAACCGATTGCGTTAATTCTCATCTTTCTCGGAGCCTGAAACCATTGAACGGCAATCTCCCTGGCAAAAAAACCAAAATTGGAAGATTGCCCATTAAATAAATCTCTGTAAGTTAATGTATCAGGAATTGTTAGAACAGATGTTTTTTCAGAAACGAGTTGATTTCGCGGTATTATTTTGGAAGTAATAGTTCGTACTTCGTTATCTATTTTGAGTTTTCCATCGGGTGTCAGTAGGTAATTAGTCTGCGCCATTGACACATTGAAAACAAGAAGAAGCATCACACAAACAAAAGATAAACGCGCTTTCATATTTGCACCTCATTTTTTATCGACCAATCAATTCCCTATTCAAAAATTTTCACTTAAATTTAGCAAAAACGGTATTTAATTCAAAGCATCTCTTTTACTTTGAAAGAGTTTTTATCTGTCTCATTACACGGTATATTTGACTCCTTTTTAATGAATTATTTGATACAATATTTGAGTTCGGATTTTTTTTTAGGCAAGGTTATTTTTCATTTTGTTCTAATATTCCCTAAAGTCATTAATCAAACGAAACTTCTTATCAATAAACCTCACTATGTAAATCGTCAAAATATTTTATAGTTATTAAAAATGGAATTATTGACCAACCACATTTTTAGTTTAAGTTTTAATCAAATTTTAAGGAAGCGCTTAGAGTGTTTTAAGAAAGCATATCTATTTTTAAATCAAAAAAAGGAAAAGTTATGTTTGATTTTAGCCACATACACCCCATGATTGTTCATTTTCCTATTGCATTATTATTTGTAGGATTTTTAGCAGATGCGATTGGGATTATTTTAAAAAAAGAATTCTTCATCCGCGCAGGATTTTATTTGCTGATACTTGGAACTATTGGCGTTATTTCCGCCTATTTATCCGGAAATTATGCAGGCGAAGGTGTTACGGAAGCCGGAGCATTAAAACAAGCCCTTGAAAGTCATGAAGATGCCGCTACTCTTACTCTCTGGTTAATGGTAGGAGCGGCGCTAATTAGAATTGCTATGGTAGTGCTTAAAAAATATATCGGTTTTTATCGTTGGGTGGCTTTTATAATTTTCTTCTTAGGCGTATTATCGGTTGCAAGAACTGGATTTTACGGTGGAGAATTAGTATATAAACATGCTGCTGGAGTTCAATTTGATTTAGGATTTGGTAATTTAGATTCATCAAATTCTGAAAATTCTGTTCACGATGAAGATTAGGAATTTAAAATGCGTTTACTCGTTATTGAAGATGAAAAAGGCATAGCAAATTTTTTACATGACGGTCTTACCGAAGAATATTTTGCGGTTGATACAGCATACGATGGTAAAAGCGGTTTGCAAATGGCTCTTTCAAACGATTATGATTTGTTATTGATTGATTGGATGCTTCCGGGGTTAAGTGGAATTGAAATAGTTAGAGAGATAAGAAAAAGTAATCCCTCTATACCTGTTATTTTTCTTACCGCTAGAGATACAGTTGACGATACAGTGTTTGGATTAGAAAGCGGAGCCAACGATTATATCAAAAAACCCTTTCAATTTGCCGAACTTTTAGCTCGCATTAATGTTCAGCTAAGAGCTAAAAATACCGAGTCAGGTTATCATGTTTTGGGACCTATCAAATTATCCCCGGATTTACACCAGGTATTTAAGGATGATATTGAAGTTCCGCTGACACAAAAAGAATTTTCGTTACTTGAATATCTGATGAGAAACAAAGGCAAGGTATGCACAAGAACCAGAATTATTGAACATGTTTGGGATATTCATTTTAATGCCGATACTTCCGTTATTGATGTTTACATAAATTTTATTAGAAAAAAACTTGGGATAGGATCAAAAGAATTTATCTTTACATTAAGAGGGATAGGATATATAGCTAAGGATGAATAATTGAATCTCTCTTTTAGAAATAGAATTTCTGCTTACTATCTTTTTGCTACAGCTATTATAATAGCTTTAATTTTTGTTACAATTTATGCCATTGTTGATAAAACCGTTTATTCTCATCTAAAGAATGATTTGGATTCCGAATTAAAGGAATTAAATAACGGTATTGTTATGTACAATGATAGTGAAATAGTGTTCGCCAATCCTTTCGAATGGGAAGAAGGAGAGCACAGACAAATAGAAGTGAACCCAACATTTATACAGGTATCAGATAAATTTGGAAATACTATAAAGAAAACTTCAAATCTTTTTAGTGACAGTCTTGTTATTGATAACAACGTCAAATCTGAATTTTACAGAACCACTCTTCTTTCAAAGTCTAAAGTCTATCAAGTGCAGTATCCAATAGTAAATAGTAAAAATAAAACCATTGCTTATATACTTATAGCTATCCCCTTGCAGGAATCAGATATTGTTTTAGAAAATTTACAAAATGCTTTTATAGTCTCGTTCCCAATTATTCTGATCATATTATTTTTTACAACCAGATATATCGCCGGCAAATCTATCGCACCAATAAATAGAGTAATTATAACTGCCAACAGAATAAGCCGTGAGAATTTACGAGAAAGGATTTCATTGCCGGGCAACAAAGATGAAATCCATTTACTGATATCAACGATAAATGAATTATTAAATAGACTTGAAGATAATTTGTTGCGTGAAAAACAGTTTACTTCGGATGCTTCTCACGAACTAAGAACTCCTCTTTCGGTTATAAAGGGAACATTAGAAGTGCTAATAAGAAAGCCACGAGAAATCTATCAGTATGAAGAAAAGATAAACTATTGTATCAGAGAAACCGACCGGATGACCCAGCTAATAGATCAATTAATGTTTCTTGCGCGGTTTGATTCCGGTAATTTGTTGCCTAATAAAATAACTACTAATATTGAGTCAATCGTATCCGGTATAGTCAGTCGTCTAAAACCACTGCTGATTGAAAAAAATATTACTGTGAATTTAAATTGCGGAGGAGACAATGCTGCCGTTGTTGATCCATCAATGATGGAGATAATATTTGAAAATCTTATTACCAATTCTATCAAATATTCAGATAATAATAAGAACATTAAAATTGAAATTAAAAGTGATTCGGACTCTCTTATTTGTTCTGTTAAAGATCAAGGATTTGGGATGACAGACGAACAGATTAAAAAAATATTTGATAGATTTTATAGGAACGATAACTCCAGAAATTCTGAAGTCGGTGGTTTTGGATTAGGTCTTTCAATAGTAAAAAAACTTTGTGAATTACATGACATTAAATTAAATGTTGAAAGTACGCCTGGTTCGGGTACTGCTTTTTACCTCAATATCGCCAAGTATACTTCATAAATCCTACCAAATATTTTAAGCAATTTTTAAGAATACCTTAAGTTTCATTTTAGTCTTTGTTTGTACATTTGAATCAACAAAAAAATTATTCAAAATTCAAAGGAAATAAAATGAAACCAAAATTAATTGGAACCCTTGTAATTCTAATCTTTGCAGCTATCAGCTTTAACTTCACATATCCTGGTAAAGTTAATTCAAAGACCGTTGAAAATCTTAAAGAAGCGATAACCGGTGAAACTACCGCAAGCGCCAAGTATCTCGCATATTCTAAAAAAGCAAAAGATGAAGGTTTTACAAAAATAGCTTTTCTTTTTGAAGCCGCTTCAAAATCAGAAGGAATCCATGCTAATAACCACAGAGCAGTGCTTGAACAGCTTGGAGCTGCAATGGAAGAGGTAAAGCCAAAGTATGAAGTAAAATCTACTAAAGAAAATCTTCAAGACGCAATAACCGGTGAATCATATGAAGTAGCTACTATGTATCCCGATTTTATTAAAACTGCTAATGACGCGAAAGTAAATCTTGCGGTAATCTCATTTAACTATGCATATCAAACTGAAAAGAAACATAAAGAACTTTATAAAAACGCGCTTGAAAAACTAAACAACAAACAAGAAAGTACGCTTGCATCTAATTATTATGTTTGTCCAACTTGCGGCAATACTTATGCGGATCAGGCTCCAAACAGATGCGGAATTTCTATGACTTCAAAGGATCGGTTTTTATCTATAAAATAATTGTCCTCAAAAAACTCGCTTTAGGATTTTTCCATGGCGAGTTTTTTTTGTTTTAGGGGCAATATTTTCCTGAGGTGTAAATTTTGTTAAGTGGTTTACTCACTTTTTTTTCATGTCGCATTTTTTCTGATTTTAATTCATCAATTGTACATAGCACCCTATTAGATACATCCGCTCTTATTAGGAAATATTATTTTCTTGCCAACTTTTTAAGATAGATTTTTTTTTATCCTCCGCGAAATCAGTTCCTTTAAATGCCATAACACCTGTTATAATGGCCGCGAGCGCCAGGATGAGTGATGTGTAGATATCTATTTTAAAAAACGTAACTGTGGCTAATATTAGTAGTAATACTGTACGAACTGTATTACCTTTGCGACCACCTGTTGCACGTTGACAACTGATTGCAGAGTAAACAAAAAGTCCGGCAATAACAAAACAAAATATTATGTTAAACCCAAATGACCATCCGCTTAATCCACTGATTTCCTCATTCCAAAAGAAGAAAATGAGCCAAAGTATAAGACCCGAAAGCATTGTAACTCCGGGTAACAACAATTTGTTTTTTATCATGACGAATCTCCATACTTAAATTGACATTTAGCGCGTAATTGCAACTAACAACATGTTAACCGTAACTCCGTTGGCTAACAGACGGACAAGTTGTTAAAACACAACACGCAGTTAATTTTATTTTTGGGTATCCATCCCTTCGGGAAAAGATTTCCTTCTACTTTTTACATACGCAAAAAGGAAAGGTTGTTTTATTCTTTCGGGATAGCTGCATCCCGTAAGAGTTAACACACTTATTAAATGCACTATTAAAAATACAAGTCTCCGGGTTAAGTCGCTTGTAGCTTGCCCGCCATTTTGTTTGGCGGGGCTTAGGCCATCCATAGACCCCGTTTCTTTACGGGGACACTGGATTATCACATAGTGATGGCTATGCCATACCTCAGCGCAGTTTACCCCGTTTTTTTACGGGGCTTGGCATGAATCCTTGTAACGTTAGGCATTGAATGAATATTAATTCCTTACAGAAACTTCTTTTCTTTTGCCATTTGGTTCAACTTTCGCCACCCAGATACCCATATTAAATTGAATCTACGTTTGAGAAAAAGTCGTTCTATAAGTGGTGAAATTAATGATAATCTATTAAGAGATATTTTTTCATAACCTCCTACATGTACTCCATTCCCTTTTATTTCAATTGTAACTTCGCCTTCTCCACGCCAAAATCCTTTAAATATCCATGCAACTCCCTTGTTTGGTTCATTACGTGTTATTTTAGTAATTAATGGGAATGGAAAATTCCGAAATGGAACTACATACCAATCATTATCTTTCAACTTTGCTTGTCCAAAAGCTAAAAACAACTTTGGCCAATCTGCTGGAGTTTTAAAATATGAATAGACAATTTCTGGTTTGACATCAAAATATTCGTCAAATTTTATTAACATTATTTATACCTCTTTTTATACTGCCTAACGGCGTGTTATGTATAAAACACAACACCGTAGTTAATTTTATTTTATAGATTTCCTTCTACTTTTTACATACACAAAAAGGAAGGGTTTTTTTGTTCTTACGGGATTGCTGCACGCCGTAAGAGTTAACACACTTATAAAATGTACCATTAAAAATACAAGTCTCCGCGTTAAGTCGCTTGGAGCTTGCCAGCCATTTTGTTTGGCGGGGCTTAGTCCATCCATAGACCCCGTCCGTTAGCTAACGGATTGCGGGGACACTGGATTATACCTCAGCACAGTTTACCCCGCTATTTTTTTTCGGGGTTCGGTATGAATCCTTGTAACGTTAGACATTATTTATAATTAAATAATTTTATTTTAAAAGAATCATCTTCTTTGATTGAACAAAATCATCGCTTGATATCTGATAGAAATAATTCCCCGATGCAACGAGATTTCCATAATTATCTTTTCCATCCCAAGTAACAGAATATTCACCAGTATTTCTATATTCATTTAAGAGCTGTTTCACTAATCGTCCATTAATATCATAAATTTTAATATTAACTTTCTCTGGATTTGAGATTGCGTATTCAATTTTTGTTGTTGGATTAAAAGGGTTAGGATAGTTCTGTTTTAATAAAATATTATTCGGTAATTCATAATTACTTCCAATAACAGGGGTAGTTCCGTTATTCCCAAATAAATAAATGATATTTGTTGTGGTTAGAGTATAATCAACTCCATTTACCTTAACAAGGTACTCGCCTTGAGGTGAAATATTATCGTATTTTATTAAATCTAAAGCACATACATATAAAGTATCAATATTAGAGTTACTAGTAAATCGTAGTGTATCTGGGTCCGCTTTATAATAAGTAGTGCCTTTTAATATTTTTGCTTCATTGCTAGAACCATCTTCCGCATTTGAAGCGTAAAAAACAATAACACCGCACAAAGGATCATCAGTCGATGGAGTATAATCTTGATAGTAGATTGAGCCGGAAACAATAATTTCGACTGGGGAGCTATTATCATAAGGTATTTTTAATACTTGCGAATAAGTAATATTCACTGTTATTAAAAAAACGACACCAAACAAGAATAAATTTTTCATAAAGTACTCCTAGCTTTAACTTGGCAATGTTTTTAAATTAAAGTTAAGACATCGGCACACTGCCTTTAAGCCAAAATGCCTAACGACGTGATATGTTAAAATACAACACGTAGTTAAATTTATTTTAAAGAATTCCTTTTACTTTTTACATCTGCAAAAAGCAAGGGTTATTAGTTAAATTTCTCAAACCCCGAATGACGATAAATAGGTTCCCATAAAAATTGGGATATCCTCCGTCAGAGGCGGACAAGTCGTTATTCGCTTTCTAATGCAGCAATTTCGTCTTCATTATATATTGACCGGCCGTGCTCATGCCGAAGTCTAACAGATAAAAAAACCATGTAGCCATAAACTAAATTTATAGGTTCTTAAAAAACTATATTTAAATGATGAAAAATAACACTTCTGCAAGAGTAAGCATTATAATGTTTGCCGTAATTGCTGCAAATAATACTCTAAAGCCAACACACAACTACAGTACCTTGTTAACTAAATTCTAATCCTTCCTCAAAACATTCTATTGAAATTGCAGATTATCCAGCTTGTTCCGCTTTGCGCTTTAGTCCATCCATAGACCCCGTTTCTTTGCGGGGACACTGGATTATACCTCAGCGCAGTTTACCCTGTTTTTTTTCGGGGTTCGGCATGAATCCTTATAACGTTATATGGCATTTAGCATATTGAATAATTCTATTTATATTTTGCAATCATTACTGAAAACAGCATATCATAATTCAATTTATCAGCTCCTTTCATTAATAATCTCTGCTCTTTCAACAGCCTCATTTTATTATTCGCTAATAATCCCTTGATATAATCAGGTGAATGTTTGAAGATAGGAACGCCCCAAGCTGTCATTTGCTGACTATATTCATTTGCAAAATTGGCTGGTGCTATTGTAAAGCCGAATATTCCACTTTTTTGTAACACTCTTGCCACATCTGAAAACACATTTTTCAAATCACTAAGGAAATGGAATACACCACAACAAATTATATGGTTAAAAGAATTGTCATTATATGGTATGTTGTCGTCTGATAATTTATGAAGCTTTAACTCTTCTGTGAATGCTTTATTTCTGCAAACGTTTAACATATCCTCTGCAATATCCAAACCGTAAACTTTCAATCCGATCTTAGAAAATTGAATTGATGCCAAGCCAGTTCCGATTCCAAGGTCAAGTATTTTCTCATTTGGTTTAACATATTCATAACACATTCCAAATATCACATCGTGGCCATAACTATCATATTCTTTTACTTGTTCATCATATTGACTTGCTATTTCTTTATAATCATAATCATTCATATTACGATTCTCTCAATTTATGTCTGCCATATAACGGCGTGTTATGTTAAAAAACAACACCGTAGTTAATTTTATTTTAAAGATTTCCTTTTACTTTTTACATACGCAAAAAGCAAGGGTTATTTTTGTTCTTTCGAGATAGCTGCACCCCGAAAGAACTTAAAAATTTTTTATCAAACATCTAAATCCAGTGTTGACTTTAATCGGAATAACTTGTTATACTTGCTTACTCATTCACAAAATTAGGTGGCTCTGGTGGACTGTAAGCAACTATAGAACAATATGTTTTTGTAATATATTTTGACAAATTATCCAAATCTGGAAACAAAGTATGGTATTTAATTCCGAGGCTATTCAAATCGTACAGTAACTTATGCTTGCATTCCTTGGGTATTATATACTTTACAAGATTCTTCTTCTCTGGCAACAACATTTTTAAATCATTATCAGAAGTAATTTTAGGATGAATAGTGAAAACACTTTGCTGAAAATTCATTCTAGCAAATTTAATTGGTGGAGAAAAAGCTATAGGTAATTTAGGATTTTGTTTCAATTCAAGTTTCTCTAAAAGAAAGGTGGTGTCGTTAAATTGTGGCTCAGCGAATAAATATTCTAATATTTTACTTTTAGAAGTTGGTAAGCCGGGGATACCAGAAAGAACATTTAATGTTTTTGGAAAAAGAGCCCATAATTCACCATCCTCTTTAGGATTTTCTGAAACGGCAAAAAACAGTGCTATTAAAATACTTTCAGACCAATCCAATAATCTTGTTGGAGTACCGTGATGTTGCATTAAAAATAGCCATTCCATATTGTTATCATATTGTGGAAGGTTTTTTTCAATTGATGGTGCAATTCTTTTAAATTCTTCAATTAATGAAAATTCAGAAAATCCACAATAATTCAAGTCGGTGAAAGTATTTCTAAAAACTTTTGGTACTAATTCATCTACTACTTTCGAATGACCTCTAAACCAACTTTTAGAAAGAACTGTACCAATCTCAACGACTTGTTTAATATTAAAAATGTTATACGATTCAGACAAAACAACTCCAAAATTTTGCAAACTAACGAAGTGTTATGTTAAAACACAACACCACGGTTAATTTTATTTTAAAGATTTCCTTTTACTTTTTTCATACGCAAAAAGCAAGGGTTATTTCGATTAAATTTTTAAAACCCCGAATGACGATAAATAGTAACCCTTAAAAATTGGGATATCCTGTTATTCGCTTAACCAAATTGAAGCGACATAAACAGACGCTTAGTAAAAAAAATAGCTTGTTATTTTTTGTAAAAACTTTTTTAAACCATCAACGGTCGTTAAATAACTACGCCTAAGGCTAATATTTACTCACAAAATTAAACTCAATTTAATCTAAATTTTTCAAAAAACTCCCAATTCCAACAACAAATAAGAACGTATAAACAATTACTAACATCATGCGGGAAATGGTTCATTAGCAGCAGCTGGTAATGCTGTATTACTATTTAGTATCCATCTCAGCGGAAACTTTTTTAACTAAAGTTTCTTTATTGTCTATATAAAGAAGAAGAAACTTTTTATGAGTAATAAATTCATTAAAACTAAAAGGTACTTTTTTTAAGTAACTGAAATAATAAACTAAAACTTTCTTTGCATCTTCAGGAATATTTTTCTCATACTCGTCTTTAACAATTATATTTACAAAATTTGATGGAAGCAGAAATTCTCCATTTGGGTTTCCTAAAAGATTTGAGATTTCTTGTTTGGTACTTTGATTAACGATTATTTCATCTGCTTTTTTTATATCAAAACCATTTTCTGAATTAAAAGAATAATTAAAAAGCTTACCATTAAGAATATTGTCAATGAATTCGAGATATAAGTCCTTTTTATCTATTCTAGTTAATGAACCTAATGGCATTTGTGAATAAGTATAAAAATAAAAAGTCGATTTTACCTTGTTAAAAGAGATTTCCTCTTTAGAATATGGGGATTGTAATTCATTGTCTATAAATTCTTTTTTAGTTACTCCTATTTGTAACTGTTCTATTTCCCGAGCTGAAAAATTTATTCCAGAAGATGAACCACAGCTAAATGTAAATAAAAAAAATATTGACAATGAAAGTATTAATAAAATAGTTCTCATAAATTATCCTTTTTTACTAAAACAGCATAACGCCTGTTATGTTTAAAACACAATGCCGTAGTTAATTTTATTTTATAGATTTCCTTCTACTTTTTACATACGCAAAAAGCAAAAGATTAATTTTTTTTACGTTTTTTGGAAGAATTCT
>CAYJPN010000055.1:0-18004 GCA_964372115.1 uncultured Ignavibacteriaceae bacterium | reverse complement strand
TGTAATCAGTTTTTTTACTCTCAAAAAGAAATTTGGGTTTTTAAGGGTTGACTACTTACAAAAAGAAATTTGGATTTTTAAGGGCTGACTAAGTAATCCGCTGCTTTAGTGCGTCCCCTTAAAATGTAAACTTGAAAATGAATAAGATTTATCCTTTCACTTTTTGAATCATTTTTCATATATTTCCAATAGTTATCCAATTGTTAGCAAATAGATGAATGGTTTTACACATTATATATATTGTCGTTTTTACAGTCTATTGCTGTTTATTTTATATTTAGTCTTTCCAGAACTGACTTTCCCACAACACGTCAACGAATATTCTTTTGTAAAGTTCGACAGTGAAAACGAACTGTCCCAGAATTTTATTAATGACCTTCACCAGGATAAAACCGGATTTCTGTGGATCGCTACAAAGAACGGACTGAACAGATATGATGGTTATAACGTAGAGATTTTTCGCCATAGCAGACGCGATTCGAATTCAATAATTGGTAATTATGTCAATTGTATTTTTGAGGATAGTAAAGGAATTCTTTGGTTCGGAACCGGAAATGGTTTAAGCCAATATGATCCCGTTTTAGCTAAATTTACTAACTTCACTAACATATCTAACGACTCACTTTCACTTAGCAATAACACTGTTAATTCTGTCTGTGAAGACGTAAACCATAAAATATGGATAGGAACTGCTGATGGACTTAATCTCCTGAATCCTCTATCGAAAATATTTTCAAGATATTACCATTCCAAAAAAAATACGCGTAGTCTCCTGCATAATAATGTTATGCTTGTTTATCCAGATAAGGAGGAAGGGATATGGTTAGGTTATAACACAGACGGTTTAAGTTATTTCAGCCCTACCGGAAATAAATTTGTTCATTTCAGTTCGGCTAATTATCCCGATTTTATACCAAACCAAGTTGTTAAATCTATTTATGATGATGGAAAAGGGAATGTATTCATCACTGGTTCGTGGAATGTATTTTTGAAGATTGAAAAATCCAATATGAAGCTTTACAACCTTCGTAGTTCTGGTCTTGTTCATTCAATCAATAATTTTTTTTCGCAATCTTCGGACAGCACTCTATTTATCATAAACGATACCGATATTAGCATAATTGATTTGGATAAAACGCACAATACCGATTTGATCGACCATAGATTTAATTACCCTCATTCTTTTTTTATTAATTCTTTCACAAAAACAAGGGACGGAGTTCTATGGCTTGGAACCAGTGGTTTTGGTCTTTATAAACTTGTTCCGCAAAGGAAAAATTTCAAAAGTATTCTATACGATCCCGGGAAGGAAAAAAGACTTAAAATTAGAAGTGTTAGGGCTATTTACGAAGATACTGATGGTGATTTATGGATCGGAGGATATAGCAGTCTTAATGTTATCCGTAAGTTTCAATCGAATTATTCTGGTATATCACCTGAAAATATGACTGTCGAGAATATAGAAGTTCTAGATCATAAAAATATTTATTCAATTAACATTGATCCCCTTAATAAAAATATACTCTGGATTGGAACGGAATTTAATGGTCTGTTCAAATACAATAAAATAAAAAACAATTCCGTTAGGATTGATTTGATGCCGGAATACAAAGGTTTAATTAGGGGGGACAAGTTTACGGATATATTAGACGATAGCCATAATAATGTTTGGGTAGCAACCAATTCGGAAATACTAAAATTTACGAATAATAAAATAAAACCCGAACGATTTGAATTTACAGACAATAACCTTGGTGAAATAAGCAGTACAGAATACACATGTTTATTTGAAGATTATGAGGGAAAAATTTGGATTGGGACAATAAACAACGGAATTATTGTGTTGAATCCATCCACAAAAAATTACTTTAAATTGCAGAACAATCCTGTTGATGAAATTTCGCTCACGAGTAATTCAATTTTGTTCATTAACGAAGATGAACACAGAAACATATGGATTGGTACTTCTGCGGGTTTAAACAAATATAATCCTGATCGGAAAACATTAACATGCTACACCAGGGAAAACGGACTTAAAGACGATTGTATTTATGCGGTCTATCAGGATAAGAGCGGAATGTATTGGATGAGTTCCAATTATGGGATTTCAAAGTTCGATCCTTCGCAAAACACTTTCGAAAATTTCGAGGCATCATATGGTTTGCAGAATAATGAATTCAATTTTGCTGCTCACTTCAAAAACAAAAATGGAATGATTTTTTTCGGCGGGATTAAAGGAATTACCTATTTCAAACCGGAGAGCATAGGTCATAATTCCTACATTCCGGATTTTACTATTGTGAAGTTCTTAAAATTTAATAAGGAAACCAGTCTCGATAAATCTATTATGTTTACAGATCATTTGGATTTGAGTTATAAAGATAATGTTTTTTCTTTCGAGCTCACTTCATTCAATTTCTCCTATCCTCAACTGAATATGTTTGCGTATAAATTAGAGGGGCTCGATACAAACTGGAATTACATTGACGCGAAAAGACGTTTTGTTTCTTTGACGGGATTGAATCCGGGTAATTATTTATTCAAATATAAATCCGCCAACAACGACGGAATCTGGAACGAAAATTACCACACTTTAAGTATATCAATTTCTCCGCCGTATTGGCAGACATGGTGGTTTAGAACGGCATCATATTTTATCATTGGTGTGATAATTCTTTTGGCTTATCGTAAACGCGTTAGAAATCTTGAGAATGAAAGAAACCGACAAATTGAATTTTCTAAAGTTCTTATCGACAAGCAGGAGGAAGAAAGAGAAAGAATAGCCGGCGAACTGCATGATGATATCGGGCAGGCGGTTATCATTGCCAATAATAAATTAAAAATGGGACTTTGTTCACCCGGGTTGGAAAAATCAATGGAATATTTTAATTGCGCTTCGGTATCATTGGATAAATTAAGTGATCAAATAAGCAACATTTCTCATAATCTTCATCCGCAGGAACTAGCGCAGCTTGGACTTACACTTGCAGTAGAATCGATGATGGAAAGGATTTCAGATTCAACGAGAATTAATTTTTCCATGAATATAGAAAACATCGATAACAAACTGAATAAGGAACATGAAATAAATCTTTTTAGGATTATTCAAGAAGCAGTTAACAATATAATCAAACATTCTCAAGCAGTTAATGCGTCGGTCGATATCATCAATCAAACGGATAAAATTATTTGTGAAATAATAGATGACGGAAAAGGATACAATCACGGGTCAGTGGATTCCGAACAGCCCGAACGTCCTCATTTTGGAATTACAAGTATGCACGAAAGGGCTCAGCTTATTAACGGTGAAGTTATGATCGATTCTAAAATTAACCATGGTACTTCCGTAAAAATCGTAATTAAACTTAACAATTAAAAACATGATTAGGCAAATAGAAATAGTTATTGCCGATGATCATCCGGTTTTCAGATCCGGACTCAAACAGATTATTGAATCGGAGAAATCGTTTAAAATTGTTGCCGAAGCCGAGGAAGGAAATACCGCGCTTGAATTGATTGAAAAACTCAATCCCGATATTGCCATTCTTGACATTAGAATGCCAGAGAAAACCGGACTGCAAGTACTCGATGAGATAATCGAACGAAACCTTCTGACAAAAGTTATTCTGTTAACCATGTTTAAGAATGCAAATTATTTTTATTCCTCTATTTCAAAGGGAGCTAAAGGATATATTTTAAAGAACGACGCGTTGATCGATATCGTGAATGCAATCAATTTGGTTTATAATGGAAAACAATTTGTAAGTAAAGGTATCTCTAATATTATTTATTCCAATAAAAGAGACAGCGATAAATTTAAAATGATTGTTGCGGAGATTGATTCGCTTACTCGTTCGGAAAGAGAAGTTTTAAAACTTATTTCCGATTGGAAAACAAATAAAGAAATTGCTGAAATTCTGAATATCAGCCCACGCACCGCCGGCAATCACCGCACAAATATCTCTATGAAGCTTGGAATAAGCGGAAGCAACGGTTTGATCAAATTTGCGATCGACAATAAAGACATACTCTAACCCGCTCTTTTAAAAATTCTGTAAAACCCACTTATTCACAAAAATTTGCCCTGCCCAAAAAATGAGTTAATGAACTCATGTGTTTATTACAATTAATCCACAATTTTCGGTTAGTTATTAAGAGAGAAGAATGACAGTAATGATCGTGGAAGATAATCAAGCTATGCGCGAAGCGATTGCTGATACAATCGGCAGGGATAATAATACTTTTATTGAGCTGAACGATGGACTTGACGCATTGAAGTATTATGAAATTTACCGTCCCGATCTTGTGATAATGGATATAAAAATGAAAAAACTTAACGGCCTCATTGCCGCAAAGAAGATTACAAGTTCATTCCCTGATGCCGAAATAATAATTCTGACAGGTTTTAATTCCAAAACATACAGACACGAAGCAGAGAAAGCGGGAGCGAGCGCGTATTTATTGAAGAAAGATCTTTATGAATTAAAAAATATAACTACAAAAAAAAATTTCAATCTGAATGAGAAAAAATAAAACTGTAATAAAACATTTAGTCCTATAAATTAATTGGAGGAATTATGCGCTCATTATTATTAGTATTCGTTTTTACATTTTTCATAGGCAGTAATTTAGTCTTTGCTCAAGGAAATGGTACATGTGCAAAGTTAAACGATGGAGATCGCTGGTTAAGCGCCGGTACGGATTTCCAGTTTAATACTTTTTCAGTTGAAATGTGGATTTATAAAGGAAGCTGGTCGGTTACTTCTACTGAAGCCATTATTTCCTGCACACAAGCAGCAGGGTTTAATATTACATTAGAAGACAACGGCTCCGATGATAGAATTGCATTTGCATATCGCAATACTGCCAACAATGGATATTTGGGAATATACTATCCAGTTTCTGGTATGACCCCGGGTTGGCATAATATAGCTGTTACTCATGATGCTTCTGATGCTGATTTATATGTGGATGGAATTAATGTTGATGGTGAAGGTTCAACGATAACCTATAATTCGGGAACTCACCTCATAATAGGTGCGGAAGCCTCAAGTGGAAGTATTCCTGCAGATCCAGGCAACTATTTCGATGGTTATATTGATGAAGTTAGGATGTGGTACAATTCAAAATTAACTGCTGAAAAGTTGAATGAATGGAGGCATAAAGTAATTACCGCCTCAGATGCTCCAAGTAATGTCAACTTTCTTTTTGCTTATTATAAGTTGGATACAGATTGGGGCGGCGGATGGTTAGACGATGCAAGTAATAATGTTGGCGGTTACAGTTACGAAAATGATCTGATAAACGGCGGCTCGGGGACTACTTCGGGATCATATGCAGCATTTGCGGATTTCCCGACGGGATTTAAGAACGATGCAGAAGCTTTATGCAGCCCAAATGGAACAAACTGGTCTAACGCTTCAAGCGGATTAGCACTGCAGGCTAATACACCTGCATCATTCGTTGAAAATATGTTTTGTGTTTTTGCGAATAACAGTCTCTCAGGAACAACAATAAGTGATTGTCCTGGAGATGTAAAGGAACGAGCAGAAACTATTTGGTTTATGTATGATCAATACTCCGGAAATTCTCAAACTATAAACATGCAATTTGATCTCAGTGTATTTGGTGCAGATAATATTGATGGGGCATCTGCTTCCTCATATGTGTTATTGAAGCGTTCAGGAACATCCGGGGATTTTACAGTGGCAGCTACAGCAACATCTGTTTCCGGCGGCTTAGTTACCTTTGAAAACTATACCACAACGGGAGATGAATATTACACTCTCGGAATTAATAGATTTACCGGAATTGCAATAAAACAATCTTATAACGGTGCAAGTTCGGTTCATGCTGCTGACCTGGATGGTGACGGCGACTTAGACGTTCTGGGAGCCGCAAAGGATGGGGATTTGATTTCATGGTGGGAAAATGACGGCAATGAAATGTTTACGGAGCATATTATTCTGAGTAACGATGAGGGAGCTCATTTTGTTACAACAGGTGATTTAGATAGTGATGGGGATCTTGATGTATTGGGAACCGGGTATCTTGTCTACGATACTTTCTGGTGGGAAAACGATGGAACTCCAGCTGACGGAATGATAAAACATGGTGTTCAAAGAGATTATTACAGCGTTTGTGAAGTGTTTGTAGCGGATATAAACGGTGATGGTCATATGGATGTTGTAGGTGCAGCATACGCAGACGATGCCATCTGTTGGTGGGAAAATGACGGAAATCAAATCTTTTCAGAACATGTTGTTACTAATACTTTCCGACATGCTACATCGGTTTATGCAAGCGATATTAATAAAGATGGTTTTACAGATATTGTTGGGGCTGCTGAATATGATAATGAAATAGCCTGGTGGAAAAACAACGGGAATGAGACTTTTACCGAATACGTAATTAAAACCGGATATACTGCTGCATCATCTGTTTGTGCAACAGACATGGACGAAGACGGTGATATTGATATTTTAGGCGCTTCAGCCTCCTTAAGTAGAATTGATTGGTGGGAAAACGATGGCAATGAAAATTTTACGCAAAAAAGTGTAACTACAGTTAATTTTGTAAATGTAAAATCCGTTTGTGCAACAGATGTTGATGGTGACGGTGATGTGGATGTTCTTGGTGCGTCTGACGGTACCTCTGGTATAGCATGGTTTGAGAATGACGGCATTCAAAATTTTACACTACATACTATTGACGGCAATTTTGACAATGCAGTTTCGGTTTTCCCTTCCGATATTGATGGAGACGGGGATATAGATGTTCTTGGAGCTTCAAATGTTGTTGATGAAATTGCATATTGGTCAAATAATGGTACACCGGTAAAAACTGCATCTTATACATACGGTAATTCATTTGCGCCGGATGTAGTCAAAGGTAATCCTGATCAAGCAATTGGACGCTTTTATTTGGATGCTGCAAATGAATTCAGTCTTAATAGAGTGGAAATCTATCTGGATGGAGAACATGCAGGACTATCCAATTTTAAACTTTGGCAAAGCGCTGATGAAATATTTAATAGTGCTTCTGATACACGTCTGGGTGAAATATTTACATGGGATCCGGGAAATGCAGGAATAGTTACTTTCGATAGAGGATTTAACAGTGTACTGAATGCAAGCGGGCATTATTATTTTATTACTTGTGATGTAACTACAACTGCTTCGGGGACAGTTATGCCAAGGCTATACAACAATTCAAGTCTGGGATTTTCAGGCGGCACAGTAAACGAAGTAATAGATTTTTCAAAACTTGCAGCCTATTTAACAACATTGCCGGTAGAACTAACCTCTTTTACTGCAAAAGTTAATCAAAACATAGTTGAATTGAAATGGCAGACAGCCACGGAAGTGAATAATTACGGGTTTGAAATACAGCGGTCAGTAGTCAGCGATCAGCGTTCAGTTATCAGCAGTCAGCTTTCAGAATGGGAATCTATTGGATTTGTGAATGGACACGGAAATTCAAATTCTCCAAAACAATATTCATTTACTGATAACTTACTCAACCTCAATCTTAACCTTAGTCTCAACTACAGGTTAAAACAAATAGATGCAGATGGAAGTTTTGAATACTCTAAAGAAATAAAAGTTGCAATAGAAAAACCAACAGCATTTTCATTAGCACAGAATTATCCGAATCCATTTAATCCAACAACAACAATAAAGTATTCAATACCGGGCAATACGGATGGTGGGATGCAAGATGTAAAACTTATCGTGTATGATATACTTGGCAGGGAAGTAGTTACTCTAAAAAACAGTAAACAGTCAGCGGGTAATTACGAAGTAAAATTTGACGGCAGTGCATTAACCAGCGGTGTATATTTCTATGAATTAAAGTCAGATAATTATCGGTCAATCAAAAAATTTGTGTTGATGAAATGATTTAAAATTATTCATAAAATTTTTATGGATAGCGGTACTATTCGAGGTGCCGCTATTTATTATTTACACTTTTCAACTAAATTTGCGCACAATTTAATGAACTCTTTGCGATTCGTTGTGCCGGTTTTTTGATAAATATTCCGAGTATGTGTTTTGACAGTATTGAATGAAATGAATAAGCTATCGCATATTTGAGTATTACTGAAATTCCTTAGCAATAATGCCGCAATCTCTTTTTCCCGGTTCGATAGTTCATAAGAGATTTGCAAAAACTCGAGTAACCGGGTATTATCTGATAATTTATTGAATACTGCGAAAAAGGCAGTTATATCTTTAAATTCATTACGTAATCCGGATATACTGATATTCCCGTTTATTATCTTTCCGTTTTTTGTGTTACATCCGGTTTCAAAAGAGGCGGAATAATTCGGATACATTTTTACCTTTTCAATTTCCTCATCAATCAGAGAAACATCTGCGAATATTTTTTCGTATCCCGCTCCTTCTAAATCTTTTCGAGTAAATCCGTTAAACAATATTTTATCTTTATTAATACATATAACCTTTTTGTCCGGATTCAAAAGTAGAGTCTCGGCTGGCATAAGAAGAATTAGCTTTGAAAGTGTATTGCTGATTGAAAACTTTTCGGGCTGGTATTTTTGAATTGCAAATACCTGAAGGAACACTGCAATATTGCCTGCATATGCTAAAAAAATTTCTGCCGGCATCTTAATCCACGAAAGAATGAAATAAGGTACGATTGTGAAAACACCTCCCCATATAGAATTGATTAATATTGCATGGGCAAGTTTATGTATCCTGTAATTCTCAGTCTGCTGCCTGGTTGACAACAGCGCTGCTAAATGCAATAGAACCACGGTTAATAGGTAAATAAATAATACAATAAAAAACCAATTGCTTGGATCCGGTACCGAGCCCCATCCCCATTTACCAAGAAAATAATCTTTATAGATTGTGCTGCCGGTTAATGATAAAATTATTAGCGCTATCCCAAACAGGTAAAGACAAATAAGTACAAACATCCGGAACTTCATCTTCTCATTCAGCAGCGCTATTATTGTATGATAGCTTAAAGGTGCAATCAATCCCCAGAAAGCAGTTCTGATCCTCACAAGGTAAGCCACATCATTAATATCCTGCTGGTTCTGAATAATTACCTGTACCACACCATAGGCAGTGAGTGCTAATAGTAAAAGCACAAAAATTTTTATACCCCGGTCCTTCCATCCCTGCACTGAAATATACAGAGCCAGCACCAGGCAAACTGTAGGCGGAATAACACTAATAATTGAAGGAAGAACCATAATATCCTTTTCGTTGCATCAAAAATAATGAAATAAATCAAAAATCACCCCTGTGGGGTGATGTAAAAAAACATTTATTACTGCAACTTTGCAGCCGGCGTAGTGGAAAACCCGAAAATGAATGTTGATGCTGGAATCTCGATAGTGGATTTTGAGCCCCGGTATATATGTAGCGGAACGAGTTTACCTCACAAAGGGAAGAATCGGTTTACCTTTAGAAGGGGGCATCGAAGCTAAAGTAATTCGTCCCGCTGGAGCGGAATTTCCTCCCATTCCACTACTCAGCCGTAAAGGCGGGACTTTAATTTTACAGTTGTTCAAACTCGATTGCGGGTTCGGACAACGAATAATAAAGAGATTAATAAGCAAGGTTGTAAGATTAATAACAATTTAGGAGAAAAATTGATGAAAACGTTTACCAATTTTATTTTGATGGTTTTTTTAACCGCGCTTTGCGGAACAAACCAGTTATTTGCACAACAGTGGTGGACGGTTGGTTCACCCCATTTTACGACTGGATGTCATCTTTATTTATTACTTGCAGTAGATGGAAATGGTACCCCTTATGTTGCTTATGATGATGGAGATGCTGATGGTTTTGCAACCGTAAAGAAATTTGATGGCAGTAACTGGCAGGTTGTAGGTTCAGCCGGTTTTGCTACTAATTACACTGCGAACATCTCACTGGCAATAGATGGAAGCGGAATCCCGTATTTTGCAAATGCCGAAGGAGGTAAAGTAACTGTAAGAAAATATTTTGAAGGAAGCTGGCAAGTTGTTGGTTCACCCGTCTCTGATCCTGCAGGCAAGGTCCCACTTGCAATAGATGGAAGCGGAATCCCGTATGTTGCATATACCGAAGTAGGTAAAGTAACTGTAAGGAAATATTTTGAAGGAAGCTGGCAGGTTGTAGGTTCCAGTTTTTCTACTACTTACTACACTACGAACATCTCACTGGCAATAGATGGAAGCGGAGTCCCTTATATAGTTTATGATGAACAAATTGGCCCGGCGTTTGTCCCTACTGTAATGAAATATACAGGTAATGGCACCAGCGGTTGGGAAACTGTTGGTACAACCGGTATCTCTATTGAAAATAGCCCATGCTACTCCTCAATTGCAATAGATGGAAGCGGGACACCTTATGTTGCATACAGGGATGCTGATGATTCATATAGAGCAACCGTAATAAAATATTCCGGTGGAAGCTGGCAAGTTTTAGGTACCTTTGGTGGTCAAAGCACCCAACAAAACAGGGGCCCCTCAATAGTAATAGATGGAAACGGAACCCCATATGTTGCTTATGATGATGATGGGTTACAAAAACTAACTGTAATGAAATATTCCGGCAGCGGAACCAATTGGGATAATTTAGGTTCAGACGGTATTTCAGCTGGCACCTCCTCGGATCCCTCAATTGTAATATCGCCAAATGGGATTCCCGTTGTTGTATATCAAGATCCCACGGATCCTGATTTAAAAGCATCTGCAATGAAATTTTCAGAAAGTGCAGACGAACCTTTGTATACGCCAACTGTTCAAGCAAGCAATATTACATTTTCAAACATTATGTATAACAATTTTACAATAAACTGGACAAATGGTAATGGCTACCGGAGAGCTGTCTTCGTTAAACAGGCGGGCAGCGGTACAACTGCTCCAACTGATTATACTACATATACAGCAAATACAACTTTCGGCAACGGAACTGAGATAGGTTCGGGCTGGTACTGCGTCTATAATGATACAGGTACAAGTGTAACAGTATCGGGATTAAGCGCTTCTACAGATTATATTGCCCAGGTATTCGAGTATAGCGGACAAACATATTTAACCGCAACGGCTGCGGATAATCCCCAAACTACAACAACAGCCGCGCAAACAAACTATGCACTACAGTTTGCTTCCGGTAAATATGCATATACAGACTCACCTTCAAATACAATTGAAGACCTGACTCTTGAATGCCGGGTTAACTATAATGGATTTTATGGGAATGATGAAGGTATAATTTATAATGGCAGCGGCAATGGGTATGGAGTATACATTCGTCGTTCGGGCGATTGTGCTGCACATATTCTGATGAGCGGTGTTAATTGGTCAGGTCAATTTATAGCGCTGCCTGTGAACACGTGGACTCATCTTGCACTTGTTCATACCAGCGGCGGCGACTGGACGCTTTATGTAAATGGAGAAAGCAGAGTTGTAATGAGTAATACTCCTATCGTTCCATCGGGCGATTTCAGTCTTGGTGCAAATTTTAACGGGCAAATAGATGAAGTCCGGTTTTCGAATGTTGCAAGGTACACTTCGAATTTCACTCCGCCAACTTTACCATTTACAACGGACGCAAACACAATAGCCCTATATAATTTCGATGAAGGCCGCTGGAACAGCATCCTACGATGCTTCCGGAAACGATTACAATCTCACATTGTTTGGCAGCCCTCTGTGGGTTGATGGCGATCCGCCGCTTCCGGTTGAGTTAACAAGCTTCACCGCAGCAGTAGAAAACAATAAAGTAACTCTCAATTGGCAGACAGCCACGGAGGTGAATAATTACGGGTTTGAAATAGAACGAGCGTTTGTAGAGACGCAATATGCCGCCTCTCTACAATGGAAAGAAATAGGATTTGTTGAAGGACATGGAAACAGTAACTCGAAAAAAAAATATTCATTTGTTGATGTGTCAAATTTGAGAGGGAAAGTTAACTACAGACTAAAACAAATTGATAACGACGGAACGTTTATATATTCAGATGTTGTGGAAGCAGAGATTATACTTCCGACACAGTTTGAAATGTATCAGAACTATCCGAACCCTTTTAACCCGGTTACAATTATCAAGTTCGATCTACCGGTTAACAGTGCTGTAAAAATAGTAGTGTATAACACGGTCGGTGAGCAAGTGGACGTTTTAGTTGACGAAATAATGCCGGCTGGTTTCCACAAAATACAATTTAGCGCAAACCGGTATGCCAGCGGTGTATACATATATCGCATGCAGTCGAGCGATTTTGTAAAAACAAAAAAGATGTTGCTGATAAAATAGTGCCATGACATACCAAGTACGTGACAAAATGAACCTTACTATAAATAATTTTTAGGAGAGAAACTTTGATCATCTGTCCAACGTTAATGAAGGAATAAGATGTATAAAGTTTCTCTTTTTTCTCGAGTAATCTGAATTGGTATTTAACAAATAAGTACTTAAGTAATAATGAGGTTTGCCTTTTATTGTCCCGTTGATAAAAAAAGTAAAAGAAAATTGTCTGCTATTGAAATTAAAAAACTAATAGCATATATTAGAACGGAAATTTAACTAAAGGAGTCTTTATGAAAACTATTTCTTCAGTTTTTTTTGTTTCTTTTTTGTTTGTTGTTTCAATTAATTTAACTGCTCAGCATTTTGAAGAATTTACTCCTCCAGCCTCGCCGGATACCGTTAAATATAATGTTGTGCCTTTAGATTACACGAACGTACCCGGTACCGGTACTTTTCTCAGTCCTCTTGCAACAACTCCGCGTACTTACCAGATGTTAATTCACGAAAGCCAACTTACAAACCTTGTTGGAAAAGAGTTGCGCGGTATCAGTTGGCGAATTCCAATATCGGCAACTGCAAATTGGCCTGCCGCCGAAGTTTTTTTTGCAAGCTACGATATCTATTTAAGCGGCAGTGTTGATCCCAGCGCAAGAAGTCTTACTTTCGCTGATAATATTGTTGGCACTCAAACTCAAGTTAGGACAGGCGCACTTAGAATCGCAGTAGATGCATATAAATACGGGACTACTCCTAATGAATTCGGACCGGAAATTAGCTTTGACAACTTGTGGCTTTATACCGGAGGAAATCTTTTAATTGAAATTCGCACTTCCGGCTTCACCGGCACATCAAGAAGCAATGACGCGCTAACCTCAACAACTCCCGGATATTTAACACAATTCAGCGCCTGCTGGGGTTCCGGTTATACCGCAACATCGGGCGCCCAGGGAAACTTTGCTATTGTACGCATTAGTGGTGATGATCCTATCCCTGTCGAACTCACTTCATTTACGGCAGCATCGAATGAAGGAAGTGTTGAGCTGAAATGGAGTACGGCTACTGAAACGAATAATTACGGATTTGAAGTAGAAAGAAAAAATTCTAATACCGGGTTTGCAAAAATAACATTTATTGAAGGCGCCGGTACAACTACCGAACTTAAGAATTATTCGTTTACAGATAACGAATTAAAAGGGACAAATGTTTCTTACAGATTAAAACAAATTGATTTTAACGGAAATTTTAAATACAGCGACGAGGTTAGCGTCGAATTGAACAATCAGTTTTTTTACTCTCTCGAACAAAACTATCCGAATCCATTTAATCCGGTTACAACCATTCAATTTTCAGTGCGGGAACCTGGCTTTTATACACTGAAAATATATAATACGCTCGGGCAGGAGGCAGCCCGGTTAGTAAACGGACAGTTAGAAAGCGGCATTTATCGGATGCCGTTTGATGCTGCAGGTTTAACGTCAGGGCTATATATTTATAACCTCAAAGGAAACAATGTAAATATCTCAAAGAAAATGATTCTTTTAAGATAAAACAGATAAAATTTACATTCAAAAGGTTTTTAGTTTATTAGCCCCGAAGTTTTTCGGGGCTTTTTATAAAAGAATAATGATAATACCTATACAAATAGAATGGTTCCGCTCTATCATTAAATGAAATGATATTCTATTTTAACATTTACATACTCGATACTTATTTGTGTTTAACAGAACGGCGATCATCTTAAATTATGGCGCGTAAAAAATCTTTATCGGATCGGAAGAAACCAATAAAAAATTATATTTAACAAACGTAAAAAAATATAAAGATAAGGAAGTGATTCTTTATTATGAAGATACTTTGGAAAACCAGATTGTTGATATTAATTTTTTAACAAAATACAGCAGTAAGAAAAATAGATAAAGTATATTTTAACAATTGCCACTCCGCTTAGAGTGAAGAAAGAAAGCGGTTGGATAGTTAAAAGATAACGATAGAAGTAATTTGAAAAAGTTTGTTAACTTGTTATTATTGTAACACAAAAAAATATTGATTGAAATGTATTATATAATAATTCTACTATTGACAGGTTTGCTCGCGGGAACCTTGGCTGGATTTCTTGGTATTGGCGGCGGAATAATTGTTATTCCCGCAATGGTTTATTTGTTAAGTTTTTCACAACAGCAGGCACAGGGAACATCGCTTGCAATGCTGCTTCCCCCAATTGGTTTGTTAGCCATGCTCAACTATTACAAAGCGGGCTTTGTCGATTTAAAAGCAGCCGCTATCCTAATAGTCGCTTTTATAATCGGCAGTTATTTCTCATCTAAAATTGCAGTGGAACTGCCGCAAGGTGTAATAAAAAAAATATTTGGAGTCTTCCTGCTTTTTTATGCTGTTAAGTTATTTTTTGAAAAATAAATCCAAAATAAAGTGATGAATATATTTATTAAGACGTTAGTCCTCGCACTATTTGCATGTTCTCTTTCATTCTCTCAAAATGGCGGCGAGAAAATTAAAAGAATAAAATTGCCAAACGGATGGAGTTTAACACCAATTGGTAAAAGTTTGCCCTTAGGAGATTTGCCTTTGCAAATTGCGGTATCGAATACCGGCAACTATTTAGCTGTAACTAATAACGGACAAAGTGAACAATCTATTCAATTAATCGATGTACGCACGTCAAAAATAATTGACAACATTAGTATTGCAAAATCCTGGTATGGTTTAGTTTTTAGCAAGAACGACAAATATCTTTTCGCTTCCGGTGGAAATGATAATTGGATATTTCGTTACGAAATTAAGAAAAATAAATTAGCGGTTATTGATACATTCAAACTCGGCAAAAGATGGCCCGAAAAAATTTCTCCGGCAGGCATTACCCTGGATGAGAATAAAGATATTTTGTATGCAGTAACGAAAGAAAATAATTCTCTCTATTTGGTTAATATAAAAACCAAAGAAATAACAGGCGTTTATCCGCTTGGCGGAGAAGGTTATTCGTGTAATCTTTCGCCGGATAAAAAAGAATTATATATTTCTTGCTGGGGCTGCGATAAAGTTTTAGTTTTTGATACAGAGGAAAAGGCTATTACAACCTCAATTCCGGTGGGCGATAATCCAAATGAAATGTGTTTGATAAAAAGCGGAAAGTACCTCTTTGTTGCAAATGCTAATGATAATTCTGTTTCGGTTGTAAACCTTGATGAGAAGAAAGTAATAGAGACTCTAAACACCGCGCTATATCCGGATTCTCCTCCCGGTTCAACACCTAATAGCGTAGCGTTAAGTGAAGATGAAAAGTCTTTATACATTGCTAATGCTGATAATAACTGTCTTACCGTATTTGACGTAAGCAGACCCGGCTTTAGCAAAAGTAAAGGATTTATTCCCACCGGCTGGTATCCGACGAGTGTTCGTGTGGTAAAAGAAAAGATATATGTTGCAAACGGAAAAGGATTTTCTTCAATGGCTAATCCATTTGGTCCTAACCCGGCGAGTAAGAGTCAAATAACAGCATATCAAAAAGGGGATACAACGAAGGCAGTGAAAATGCAGTATATTGCCGGTCTTTTCGAAGGAACTCTAAGTATAATTAAAAACCCCGGTCAAAAAAAATTAGCTCGTTATTCAAAATTAGTTTATGAAAATACACCTTATCGGAAAATTAACGAGCTTCCCGATAACATTGAAACCGGAAATCCTATTCCACAAAAAGTCGGAGGTGTTTCTCCGATTAAACATCTATTTTATATCATAAAAGAGAACCGCACTTATGACCAGGTTTTGGGTGATGTGCCGGAAGGTAACGGCGATACAAGTTTAGTTTTATTCGGTAATTTTTATACACCGAATCAACATAAGTTAGCTAAAGAATTTGTTCTGTTAGATAATTTTTATGTTGATGCGGAAGTAAGTGCGGATGGGCATAACTGGACTACCGGCGCTTACGCAACGGATTATCTTGAAAAAACATGGCCGACCGGTTACGGCAATAGAGGCGGCGGATATGATGCGGAAGGAAATAGATCAATCGCAAATAACAAAGAGTTTATTTGGGATGTATGTAAAAAATATAATGTTTCTTACCGCTCCTATGGAGAATTTATAAATAACGGCAAACCGTCAATCCCATCTTTGCAAAACAATTACTGCAATTATTTTACCGGCTGGGACAGCTCCGTAAGAGATACAACCCGTTTTTACCAATGGAAACGCGATTTTGATTCTCTATTTTCAATAGGACAAGTTCCTCAATTTTCAACAATAAGATTTATTAATGATCATACCGAAGGACTGCGGAAGGGAAAACCCACTCCTTTTGCCCATGTTGCAGATAACGATCTTGCAGTTGGTTTATTTGTTGATTACTTAAGTCATTCTCCAATATGGAAAGAAAGTATTGTTTTTATTGTTGAAGATGACGCTCAGAATGGGCCCGATCATGTTGATGCACATAGAAGCACATTATATATTGCCGGAGGTTATGTAAAACGAAATTTTGTTGATCACACAATGTATTCTACTTCTTCAATACTTCGTACTATAGAACTTATTCTTGGTTTACCGCCTATGAGTCAGTATGATGCCTCCGCGACACCGCTATGGCGCTGTTTTTCAGAAACGCCAAACGATAAAACGTTTAACTTTTTGCCATCGAATGTTAATCTTGATGACAAAAACCTTGCGAGTAATTATTGGCAGCAGAAAAGTGAAGAATTAAATTTTGCTGAAGCTGACATGGCGGACGACACTGAGTTCAGCAAGATTATTTGGCATGCGGTTAAAGGAATAAACTCACAATATCCGTCAATCAGAAGGGCTGCTTTTGTAAAAGAAAGTGAGGGAACAGAAGATTAAACCTAAAAACTAATTTTACGATAAATAATTAATGTGCTTCTATATATTACGCCTAATGAGTTTCAAATCCCGAACTTCTCAAAATGCAAAAATGGATAGGAACTGCCAATTAATTTCCAACTCAGCTTTAAAACAAGAATGCAGAGTGACGAAAAATCGTCAATCTTCAGTTATAAATAATTTAGTACACCCGTAGGGATTCGAACCCCAAACCTTCTGATCCGTAGTCATCGGGAATGATTTTTTACTGTTTCATAAATTGGGTCAAGAGCATTATAGACAATGAGTACATGTTCCGTTTTAGGCGGTTCTACAAATGTTGGAATTTGTTCATTTAATATAACATTGAAGAATAAAAAAAGGGACAAAGAGGTAATGGATTCATTTTCAATCATCCAAAAAACCAATACAAATTTTAAAATCGAGCTCAGTGTATTAACCAGCAACAAATCCTATAATGCTTAAGTTGGAAAGATACTTTTGAAGAAATATATTAAGTGTAAAAAACTTCAGGAGTAATCAATGAAAAAGCAAAGAAGAACTTTCACGGTAGAACGTAAGATTCAAATATTAAGAGAACATTTAGAGAACCAGATTCCGGTAGGAAAACTGTGCGAGCAGAATAACATTCACCCGAACTTATTTTACTTATGGAAAAAAGAACTGTTCGAGGGTGCCCTAACAACATTTTCAAAGGCAAAGACGATTAAATCCGACGCAGATAAAATAAAACGATTAGAAGAAAAATTAAAAGATAAAGACAGCCTGATAAGCGAAATAGTAGAAGATAATCTTCGTTTAAAAAAAAAGATCAATGGGGAGTACTAAATAGTCAGCCCTTAAAAAGCGGCACAAACTGAAAAAACAGATAGAAAAGA
>CAYJPN010000054.1:0-21187 GCA_964372115.1 uncultured Ignavibacteriaceae bacterium | reverse complement strand
GTTCCGCGATACACCCGGGGTAACCATTTACACAATCATTTTTACACTACCTTTTCATAACTATTCCTTCTTTATTTTAACACTACTAATTTTTTGATCTGGTTAAAGGCTTTTTCTTTCAAGTTATTTACAACTACCATCCTATAAACATATACTCCCGATGCCAAGCGTATCTTTGAAGTATTTACTTCTATCGAGTAATATCCGGCTTCATGCGGCTGGTTAACGAGTATTGCCACTCTTTCCCCTGTAATCGAATAAAGTTCAATTTTTACTTCGGAATTGAAAGAGAGTTGATAATCTATTCTCGTTATGGGATTAAAGGGATTCGGATAGTTTTGATAAAGTTCAAAAGTTGAAGGCTGTGTTATAAAAGTTACTTCCACAACTTTGGAGTATGTGAATTTTCCATCGTTATCAATTTGTTTCAGCCTATATAAATAATTGCCTGCTGCTACGTTCTCATCAATGAATGAATACTCATTCTGAGAATTAGCATTCCCATGTCCTTGAACAAACCCAATTATTTCCCATTCGCGATTCAACGAATGACCACCGAATGAAGATGAATGACCACTTAATGATCTTTCTACTTCAAATCCATAATTATTTACTTCCGCTTCAGTTTCCCATGACAGAATGACATTCCTATTACTTATATTAGCATTGAATGAATTGAGCTCAATAGGTAACGGAACATCGCCACCGCCAAAAGTCCAGGTTTCATCGTTTCTTGTTCCTCCGGCATCTCCTCCGAATAGAAGTAAAAAGCTGCTTCCATCCATGCTTGTTTCAGCAATTCTATGGTTAATCCTTACAGAGGGATTGGTTGAATTAGCATCTGTTGACCATGAGGTACCGGTTGAAGAAGAAATGTATGTAGTATTTGTGTGCCAATATCCATTATCATAACCGCCGAAAAACATAGCTTTATTATCTCCCATATAAACCATGTCTCCGTGAGCTCTTGCTGAAGGCATATACGATTTTTGTGTCCAACTATTATCGCTTAAATCGAATATATAACTATCATCAACTACCCCAACGGATGTTCTTATTCCGGCAAGCAAAACTTGATCTCCGCCAATATAACAAATCGAATGTTTGAAAATTCCGTAGCCCAGGTTTAATTTTTCAGTCCATGTATTAGAAACTAAATCATAAATCCATGTTTCACCGGTATAAGCCGTTGATTCGAGTTGACCACCCACCATTAGAACTTTCCCATCTTCAATATAAGCCATGGCGTTGTATCTTCTTGATCCAGGACGGGTTAACGGTTCTGTATCAGTCCAGGTATTATCACTAAGATCATATATCCAGCAGGAACTTGTCCAAGTATAATTTACATCCGATCCGCCGAACATTAAAACTTTATCTCCTCCGAGATAAGCCATCGCATGATCGGTTCGTATTCCCGGAGAATTAATTGGAGATTGTTGAGTCCATTTGTTCTCACTTAAGTCATAAATCCATGTCTCACCGTTTTTTCCTAAATCTGTCCAACCTCCATATAGTAACACTTTGTCGTCTCCAATGTAGCTCATCGCATGATTCTCTCGTGCGGATGGTTTTGAGGAGGGATTCTTTTGTACCCAATCATCACCGGCTTGAGCAATCTGAACTGAAATAAAAAAAATTAATAGAACGAGAACTTGAATCTTTTCTTTCATTTTAACACCATTAATGTTTAATTAGTAAAGTAATTTCTTATACCGACCCATTACTTATTAACTGACCAAGTTATCTGCTGAATTCTATACTAAATTTGCATCCTTCTTAATTAAAGAATAATCTTTACATTTTATTTTATTTATACCCTTTAAATAAACTTATATTTATTTTATCATCATCATTTTCTTTAACTTCATTTTGCCATTCCATTCTATCCTGTATATATAAACACCGGAAGCCAGGTTTGATGCATTAAAATCCGCCTCATGAAATCCAGCCTCAAGCACTTCATTTATAAGAGTTTTAACTTCCTCTCCCAGAATGTTGAACAACTTCATTGTAACCTTATTATTACCTCCATGCGGCGGGATAGTAAATTTAATTTTTGTTTGAGCATTAAAAGGATTCGGATAATTCTGCATTAAAGTAAATTCCGTTGGGAGTAATAATTCAGCTTCAACCTCGTTACTATAAGTAAACGAACCATCGGTATCGATCATCTTAAGGCGGTATAAATATTTACCGCTTAAAAGGTTTTTATCCGTAAACGAATAAGATTTAACCGAGCTGCTATGTCCATGTCCTTGAACAAACCCAACTTTTTGCCAGACATTTTCCAGGTGTGCTAATATGGCTGCTGAGTTTTTTGAAGCCGACCTTTCAATTTCAAATCCGTAGTTATCAACCTCGGTTGCAGTCTGCCAATATAAATTGACAGAATTTTTATTTACTGTTACGCTTAAAGCAAACAACTCAACAGGAAGCATTTCATCGGTAGATTTAATAATTAGCCCATCTTCCCCGACAAACCAGCCCGTTGTAGTACCGTTCTTAGATTTATAAAGAGAACTTGAGCCCGGTATATGCACGTTCTTAATTGTTTTATTTGTATTCGATTCAATCGGAGTAATCGTAAAGTTTGACCCGGATTGAATAGAGACTTTATAAATTTTACCCGATTCTCCGGTTGCTACAAATGTATTTGAAGAAATAGCCGAAACTTTAACAAGATTTTCATCCGCAATCTGCTTTGATTGCCACGAGGTCCCTCCGTCATTAGTATAAATAGTTCTTCCTTTTTCTCCAACAGCTAATAATTCATTTTGACTTGAAGAGGCAATACTTTTCATAGGGTAAGAGGTGACTTTGGACTCATTCCAGCTTGAGCCATTATCCGTTGATATATTTACCGATGAATAAGCGCCAAACGGCGCCTCATTAATTGAGAATAATTTACCTGCTTTGTTATCAATGATCTCATTAACTGTATTTTCATAATGAGTTAACTCTGGATCCCAGGTCGTACCACCGTCGGTAGAAACCTGAATCCATTGGCTGTTTCCATACACAATTAAAACATTTTCATTAACGGCATGTATTTTTTCTAAATTGCTTTGTCCGTAAGTATCTTCAATCTTAGTCCAGGTCGCTCCCCCATCTGTAGTTTTAAATATTGTATTGTTATGGGGTGAAACGGCAAAACCCAAATTAACATTAACCATTTTAATATCGGTAATCTTTCCTGTAAATCCATCGGGTAAATTTAATTTGTTCCAATTACTGCCCGAGTTAGTGGTTTTAAATATACCATCATCATTTGCAACTAATAGTGTATTTTCGTTAGTTGACTGTATAGAGTAATTATCGCCGTTAAAAGATCTTGTATTAACATCGCTAAAAGTTTCGCCACCATTTGTGGTTTTTGCAATAGTTCCAGCATCACCTACAATTAGTGCATTGTTTTGATCCTTGTCAACCATGTCGTTCAATATATGAGGATTGAATACATCCGTCCAGGCGCTATACCCCCAGGTATTTCCTCCATCGCTGGAATATAACCCAACTCCATCCTGTCCAACCACACATATTCTTGAGTCACTGTCAGCAAAAAATTTCACAGAGACTAATTCTGAACCAACATTAAGTTTTTCTTGCCAGCTTGAGCCGCCATCATTCGATATAAAAATTTTACCGCCTCCAACAGCAACTAATTTGCCGGATGAATTTTTGGCAATATCTTTAAAGTTTATATTGCTTGGCGCGCCTGTTGACGATGGTCCGCCCCAGGTACCCGTTCCGGCTTGATATGAAACTATGCCGCCATCACCAACTGCATAATATTCGTTTGTCCCGAACTTCCTAGCCCGATTAAAATTAATATTAGGAAAGGATTCGGATTTATCTACAAAGCTACTTCCACTATTTGTAGATTCAAAAATTTTCATACCAGGTGTATTACTTAAACCTAAGAATGCGATTACTTTATTCACTTCATCGGTAATAATCGATGAAATAGGGAAACCTTCAGCGAATTTGTTACCACTGCCGTCAACCGGTTCGCCAATCCACCAGTTTTCACCGCCGTTTGTAGTCTTACCAATAACTCCATTTCCATAACTATCAACTCCGCATGTATAGCCGACAGATTCTGAAGAGAAATCCAATCCATACAAGCGTCCGTCAAACCCGTCAATTTTATGTTTAGAAGTAAATGTAGAGCCGCCATCGGCTGATTTAACAAAGGTCCCGTAATCGCCTACTGCAAACACCGTATTATTAACTTTGGTAACGGCGTTTAAATTATTGGGAGTAACCGGTGGATGAATTGTACTATTTGAATTTGGCTCGCTTGATGAGTTCTCAGTAATATCTAATCTTGTTGATACGTTAGTCGTTCCATTCCAAATTCCACCGCCAGAGGAACTGTATCCACCGTACTGAGTTGTTCCGCCCGGAAGCGTTGCTTTGGTAGCTACATAGTAAGTTCCAACCGGAAGCTCATCACCTAAAGAAGCACTGTATTCATGTTTATCGTCAACCCTTTGGACAAACGCGGCTTCAACCTTATTAGCAGCGGGCCATGTATTGGGATTGCTATTTTCGGTATTGTAAAGAAAATGCATACTGATAGCGGGGGAAGAGAAATCCTTTGTTGTTACTTCTGTAACCTGGACTCTTCCTTTAAACTCGGTTGTGTTTCTTCTCTTCACAGTCGGATAGTCCGGTGGTGTAACCGGAGGGATGATTGTAATAAAAGGTATATCATTTGTTTCTACAGTTAAAACACCGGAAACATAATTTGTCCCGTTCCAAAAACCGCCGCCATCCGTACTGAAACCGCCATATTGATATTGACCATTATCAATTAAAAATCTACTGGTGTAATAATAAGTGCCGGGTGCAAGGTTTGCGCCAATCCATCCGGTATATACATCCCTGTTAATTTCGGCATCGCCGCTATAAGACGCAGATTCCCAATTTGTCCAGGTATTAGGATTTGTATTTTGCGAATTATATCCAAACCAGCAAGTTATTCCCGAACCCTGTCCAGCGCCATTTGTAACACCGTCTTTGTAAACGCGCGCATAAACAGTAAGTCCCTCACCCTCCAATCTACTTGCATTTTGAGGGTCGTGCAGGTTACACCAATCAAGCGATGCCTCTGTTACAGCATTCTCATAAGCCCCGATAGAAGGGTTTGTACCGTTCCTGCTTATATTCTCAATATCGGTTGTAATTCCTGTAATTGGTGTGCCGGCAGCAAGTAAAGCCGAACCGGATAACGGTTTCAAGTTCGATGCGGAAGTAAATTTTGGGGATTGATTCAAAGAGTTTGCATCCTGCCCGCTTGCGGTCTGCCAATCTCCTATAGTTGTTTTATTTTCATTTGACCAATATGCCAACACCGCTCCGCTGCCATTTACATAATAATCGTTGTAGTTTAGATCAAGCGTACCGGAAGTATTGTTGAAATAAATTGCATAATGATTTCCGCTTCCGCCGTTGTTATATCTGTAATTACTAAAAACATTATTTTTTAAGTTAAAAGTAGTTGCTTCTTCTCTTTTTCTGATTCCATAACTATTATTTGAACCGGAAGTTAAATTTCCTTCTATATAAATGGAATTGAAATAGATGTTAAAGAAGTTTGCTGTATATAGTTCTACATCAATTCCATCAATTGTTCCAGTAGTGGTTGGCGTGAGGATGACAGAATTATTCTCAATCGATAGTTTTGGACTCCCGCCAAATGAATTTTCCAAATAAATTCCTTTAATGGTTGAAGAGGACGTGCCTTCTAAGGAATGAATTTTATTCTTTGAAACTGTTAAAACTTCCGAACCGGGATCGTATATTATCATCCCGCATACTGAACTGTATGTTGATGCTTCATTGGAATAAATTTCATTTTTTTCAATTAATCCGCCTTGCGAGTTATAAACATAAATTCCCGCACTTAAAAAATCGTAAATGGTGCATCCTGTTACGGTGTTACCGCTATTGGAAGAACCGTCGAAATATATTCCATAAGTTGGTCTTGCACTGCTGCTAACTCCTCTCACAGTACAATTTTGAACAGTGTTACTCTCATTTGAACCCGTACTGAAAAATATGGTGCCGTTATATCCTGATTTCGAAGCTCCTTCAATAATTATGTTCTTTATCGTGTTTTGAGAAGCGCTGTTCTTGAATGTAAATACCGGGGCATTAGAATTTGAGTTACGGAATAACATTCTGAAATTATCACCCTCATAACTTCCGTCAATCGTTACTTTATCAGCCCCGTCTAAGTTAATTAAACCATTTACACCATTGCCATATATCTCTTTAGGGGAAGAATCATTTGGTTTTATGTTTATAGTAAAAAGAACCTCTTCAAGAGATTCGTTCAGAGCAACCTCTCCCGTTTCATAAATATCGGATGTGATTTTTGCCGTTATATTTCCGGTAACTACTCTATCATTAATTGCCTTAAATAAACCGCTTGAACTATTCGCAGTGAAAGAAGTGTAGGTGTTTCCAAATCCGACAAGAATATCAGCACTTATAGATTGAAGAATACTATACTGATTAATTGTGCCGGTAATCGGGAATGCGGAAGAACTAAGATTTACACTTGCGGGTTGCGAATTAAAGTAACCGGAATTAATCTTAACGTGCGGAGTTGAAGCTTGGTCCTGAGCAACAACAAAATATTGGATAACATCACCCGGTGAAACGCCTCCATCGGTCAATTTTGTATAATCAATAGTGAAATTAAATACATCGCTATTTAAAGTTCCTTCCACCCATTTCCAGCCGTTGTCGGTATTCGTATTTCCAACGTAGTCATTTGCATTCGTTGATTTTTTGTAGTAAGCCCTTGGTGCTGTGCCACTTGTAGTGTTAACATTGCTCGGGTCTACTATTATAACATCCCTGAACGCACGTGTAGAGCCGTTCCCTCCCGTCCCCATCGCTTCATACGAAATATAGGGAGGTAATTCATCCTGTAATGTGAAATTACCTTCATCTGCACCCAAATCGGGATAGTAATTATGTCTTGCATTATCGTCAAAATCATTATTGATTGCGATGGGCGAGGCTATTGGAACACCTCCCGACTCTACTCTTGTTGCAGTCCCTGAACTAATGTGAAGATTATATGGAGCAGCACTGCTATTTACAAAAGGTGGGGTTTCAGAAAATGAATATTCATCTTTAGGGAAGACTCTCAGTTTAAATTCACTTATAGTTTGATCTGAGTTTGTTCCATCATAATATATTAAATTACTCGCTCCCGGAATTCCTGCAAAAAAACAATTGCTGTTGGAATTATTGGAGTATGTGGAAAGGTCTATTCCGCTTCTCATTAATGCAGTTGTTTTATATGAACCGGCAGGAGTTGAATTATTAATAAAAATATTATTGCGTAAATCAAGGTTATTACCGGAATGAGAATAGATGCCGGCGCTCCCGAAATCCGTTCCTGCGCTTGAGGCGTTCAGAAAAATAGTGTTGAAATAGACACCTAAAAATTTATTACTTGAACCGGTAATCTCTTGAAAATACATTCCCGCAACTGCATTATCAGTCCCATCAGAGTTAGGCGCTTTCAAATCTGAGACATAATTGTTATAAAGATACAAATCAAAAGAACTTGGCGAGTTAAAGTTATAATAATAAATTCCATACACTTTAACTGTGGAAGTTGCAGTACTGGATAAATTATAAATCTGATTTCTATATAAGTGAGAAGTGCCATAACCATTATAGTAGAGACCTATTAGAGTAGCGGCGGAGGTGCTTAAAGTATTTACATTGTTTTGATAAGCTGTTACGTTGCTACCACTCAGATAAAAAGCGTAAATTATTCCGGACGCATTAATGATATTTATATTATTATTGTAGATTTCACTTGAATTAGAACTAGCACTATATATTGCCCAAGTATTTCCGGTTCCGCTTGTCCAATTACTTAAAGTGTTGCCGTTTATAGTCCGGGTTACATTTGAACTTAAGGAATAGATTCCCATTATACCAGAAGAGCCCGATACTTGAATATTAGAAAAATTATTGCTGCTAAAAGTTTCGGTGCCACTAGAAGAGGCATAACCTTGGTTATAATAGCAATACAAATTTCCAGCTCCACCGGAGGTTGTAAAAGTTCCATTAATTTGATTCCCAGAAATAGTTTTAGTTTGAGTACTATTATGCGAATAAATTAAATATGTATTTGAAGTTGATGATATAGTACCGGAAGCAAATGTGTTATTATTGTATGTTTCGGAAGTAACTCCATTACCATTGCCAATACAACTGGTAATTCCAAACGAATTTGACAAGGTTATAGAATTATTACTAGCAACAACATTCCCTGAGATAACGTTAGAAGAACCTGGTTTATTAAATAGTATACCGTATAGATTATTACTGTGCTCTGAGCTAGTTATCGTATTATATGACGCTGTTGGGTTGTTAACATAAAGAAAATAAATACCGTAAGCTATAGAAGAAGCTCCACCTGCAAAGTTTTGAATAGTGTTGCCTGCTCCATTTTGCCCTATGGTAATATTATTATCGTAATAAGAAGAATTATTAAAACCTAATACATAAACACCAATATGGACATTTTGTATTGTGTTTGATATTATTGTTACATCCTGGTTTTTCCCATCATTTGATGTTACGGTTACTCCTGCGTTACTATAGGTCAATTCTGTTCCGTTACCGATATAAATTCCTATTACGTAATCGCTGTTTTTATTCATTTCAATTGTACAGTTTTTGATTGTCACATTCTGACAACCGTTTATCCCGCTTGGTTTATGAAACATATAACCGTATTCAATGCTGCTTTCATTAGCTTTGAGATCAATTCCGTCGAATGTTACATAATCGGAACCTTCTATTTTTAAGAGAGCGTCTCCATCACCCCCTACCACAGAGGTTCCTTTTTCTCCGGTATCGGTTCTTGTAATTTTAGGATTAGTTCCCGAACCGCTTTTCTGGAGAATAATAGGATTTGAAGAAGTGCCTGTAGCAGTTAATGAAATTGTTGAGGTGATGTTTTCAGTGTGTCCTGCAGATATGTTAAAAGTAACCCCGCCTGAGCCAACTCCCGAACTGTTAAGAGCAGTAATAGCTGCGGCAATCGTTTCGTAATCACCACCGCTTCCAACCGTTTTTGTGCCGGAAAGTTGTGCAAGATTGTTTCCGCACACGACAAAAATGACAACGGCAATTCGTAAAAAGGTCCTCATACTGCCTCCTAAAGTTTTATTTTAATGCAACTAATTTTTTGGTCCGGCTAAAAGCACTCTCTTTCAAGTTATTTACAACTATCATCCTATAAACATATACTACCGATGCCAAACGTAACTTTGACATATTTACTTCTATCGTGTAAAATCCCGCTTCTTGCGGCTGGTTAACGAGCATTGCCACTCTTTCCCCTGTAATCGAATAAAATTCAATCTTAATAACATTTATCAATCATTAATTCTGAGTTACTTTAGATTTCTATCCAAATAAAACTTAATCATCTAATTGGGAGATTAGCATTATAAACTGTTAAATTTTCTATCCATTTTGATGTTATACCAAAATTTTTCATTCACATTTTTGTTATTAAGAAACCCGAGAATAAATGAAATGTGAATAAATGCTTTATTCGTTTTTTTTGCAATACTTAGCCCTTCCTAAAACGTGTTTTGGTTAAGTAAATTGAGGGGGGGGGGGTCTACGCAGATCGTCTATCGTCTAAATATTCAGAAGGTGATTTATCGAATATCTCTTTAAACACGCGGTTAAATGTAGACCGTGAATTGAAACCTACTTTTGTATATAACTCTTCAATGATGATTGCTTTATCTAAGTCCATTAATTTCACCGCTTCTTGAATTCTGTACTCATTAATAAACTGATGGAAATTTTTGTTGAATAACCGGTTTATGACTAACGATATTTTTCTTGATTGAATGTGGATTCTTTTAGAAAAAGATTCAAGTGTTAAATTTGGGTCGAGATATGCTCTTGACGAATTAAGATAAACTTCAATAAGCTCTTTTGCTTCAACTAATTCTGATCCGGTCAATTTTAATAATGGACTCTGGGAATCGCCCAAATCTATAATATTGGCGGAATGTTTTATAAGTCTTGCCTGAATTAAAATAAATGCCTGGTTGAACCCGATATATAAACCAAAAAGAATAAATATCGAGATTAATGACAGTTCTATTAAACGACGAAGTGATATATCTTCTATAATTAATGTTGATATCACTAAAGATATCTCAAAAAATAATACACCGGTGATGTAGATCAGAACATATTTGGATAGGAGCAAATCACTCGAGTTTACATTGGTACTTTTGTTTAGGTTGCGGACAAGTAAAAATGAAAGAAAAAGTATAAGTATAGTTTGAATATAATATGCGGGAACAAAAATATATTGAAATACTGCAAATTCAGCTGAATTGTGGGTGGATTGACTAATGTGATAACTGGCAAATTTTAGTTTATCGTGATAGGATAAAGGATAATAAATAATGCTGATTCCGATAAAAACTAAAAATGGGATTATTAAATAAACCAAGAATGATGGACGTGGTTTTTGTTCACCATGAAAGATTAAATCTCTTGTGTAAACATATACTAATGGATAAATAATAAAATAGATAAAATATGAAACCGGAAGTAAGTAAACCGCCCATCCACTTATTTTTTGAATAAGCAAATCATTTACAAGAACCATGAATACTAATATTAAAACAATTTTTAAATAAAATTTTGGTCTTTCAAAAAGACCATCAAATTTTATCAAAATTAATATGGAAATAAACAGAATGGCAATTATTGCAAAGTAGATCAGATCGAGTAAACCAATGTTGTTAATTATATTGAGACTTAACATAGAGGATAAATTCAATTCTTTTTACATTAGTATTATAAAAAATCCGATTTATTGATTAACAGAATTTTAATCCTTAGTAATAGGCTGTTTAAAACTTTCTTCATTTAAGTACAAAAATAATAAAATCCGGTTTAATGAGTACAAACTTTCTTATTTCAATAAGTAAAGTTGCTTTGTTGAAGAAAACTTACCGCCATTCAATCTATAAAAATAAATAACAATTGATAGTCGTAGTGGTTCGATAGTTGAGCCCCACCTCGAAAAAATAGCGATTCTAAGTGAATTTGTATTTTTTATTTTTATGCTTTTTATAATTCCCCTGGAAATTTTTTATCTGAGTTCAGCTTATAAGGCTATCTACAGCCTGCATTACCATTTCAACGCTTAATTCTTTAATGCACTTAAATTTTACATCCTCTCTATAACAGATTAACGGACGGGGTGAGTAGATGAAACAGGGGGCGCAGTCTAATTTCAGAGTAACAATTTTGTGTTCCGTGTTCCAAGGGTGAATGTAGTGCGGATTAGTGGGACCAATTATTGCAATCACTTTACGTTTCATTGCGGAAGCAACGTGCATTAAACTCGAATCGTTTGTTATAAATAAATTGCAGCGTTTTATTACCGCCGCTGTTTGCGCAAGGTTTGCCGTGTTTACCACAAAAGCGTTTGCATGATTAATTTGTCCGGCAATATTATTTTTTAATTCGTTTTCCTCCGGTCCGCCGAATATTAAAACTTTTGCACTTCTTCCATTTATAAGCCGCCTTCCGATTTCGGCAAATTTTTCCGGTTCCCATCTTCTTTTTATGTGATTCTTCAGAGTGGCGCAGCCCGGATGTAACCCAACAACAAAATCATCGTTACTAATTTTGAATGAGTTTAATAAATTTTTTGCAGTTTGTTCGTCATCGTTTGAAAGAGGAAAATTTAAATCCGGTTTTTCATTTAAACCTTTATTGATGAGTTTGCCGATAAGTTTTATGTTTGTTTCAACATTGTGCTGGTCGTCGTTTTCGGATACCCTTACATTATTTAGCAGTCCTAAATTCAGAAGGTCTTTACGGAGGTACTGTGCGCCCACCGTTTTTTTTGTCCCGATAAGAAAATTAATAATATTATATTCTTTCCGGTTAGCCGGGTAAACGTTTATACTAACATCGTAATTACCGCGCAAAGAATAGATATAACGAAATGATTTTATAGCTCCTTCTTTTATAAAATCAAAATGATAAACATTGTTTATGTTTTTATTCCGATCATACATATCTTTTACCCCTTTAAACATAACAAGTGCGTCAATTTCAGCATCCGGGAGATTTTTCTTTAAAAGACTTAATGCCGGAGTGAACATTAGCGCATCGCCAATACCGGATAAAGCTAGAATTAAAATTTTCATTTATATATTCAATGTAAAAAGGTAATAAACGGTTAAAACCGTTAAAATTTTTTCGTTTTTTCTCGTTAACCCACGACTTAAGCTTGGGTTAATAACAACTTAATAACTGGCGAACCGTTTTAACGGTTTGCTTTTCCATGCAAAATATGAGTTATAATCCTTTTTAAAGTCAACTCATTTATTTGTTTAAAAATATTCCGTTGTATGTTTTTAAGTTAACATAAAAAATAAGCGGCTCGTACGCCGCTTATTTATTATTTTTTTATTTCTTTACCGTATCAACCGGCGTATTGCTCTGCTTTACAAGGTTGCGATACTTCTGAACGTTTGCAATTACGTTCGGGTCGGTTGGGTAAAGGATTGAAAGTTTTTCCCAAACTCTTTCGAGTCCTTGATAATTATTTTGAGTTTCATAAATCATCATCAGTAGACGGTAAGGGCTGTAATACGAAGTAGCGTCGTTCGGATTTGCTTCTATCATATCCCATGCTTTACTTTCTACTTCGGCAGCGTATTCATTAAACCTGTCTTTAGAACCGGCATTGTAATAAATGTTGGCTACTTCATACAACAAACCGGATTCCATGGGAAGCAGGGTGCGCGGCATTTTTTGCTCCATTAAATCAAGTGATTTTAGAGCTAAAGCCTTTCGGTTTGTTTGTACGTAATAAATCGAAAGCCGCAAAAAAGCATTCCGATAATTTTGTGTCATTCTCTGATGATTTTCATCAAGGAATAATTCCGGATTATTTAACCCTCTGAATTTGAAACCTGGTTTGTAATCGACACTGTATGATGGATTTTCATCATATAGTTGTCTGCGTAAAACATCTTCATTAACAAATTCGGTATTCGGGTTTTTCTTTTCGGGAACAACTCGCAACGCCATTCCTTCCATGCGGAGGTAATCGCTTAAACCGATTTTACTATCTTCCGAACAGGTTACCGCAAAATAAATCGGGCGTTCCCAAATATTATTTTCAACAATTTCTTTTACCATTATATCCTGAACACGAATTGCACTAACATCACCGAATTGTAATGTCGCGTTCATTTTGAATGTAAGAGTACCGGTTTTGAGAACCGAAGAATCATTCAAATCAAAACTCTGGAATAAATCATCCGAGATTCCTGTGCCCGCTTTTCCTGGCAACGGAATTGTAATATCGCGCGGACTCCATTGTATCGGGCGCAGTTGATCAATCTGTGTGTCGTTTAACCGCATTTTAACAGTTCCGACATGGTAAGGATCGTTATCCTTCAATTGTTTTATGTACCAGTTAGTATTAAGCAAACTTAAATTTGCAATACGCACATCGCGACGAACACCTTCGACGTCCTGTAAATACCAGAGGGGGAAAGTATCGTTGTCGCCGTTTGTAAATAAAATTGAATTCGGGGCACAACTTTGTAAAAGATTATAAGAATAATCCCACGGAACCCAATTTTGCGAACGATCGTGTGTATAATAATTTGCCATAGCCATTTTAACAGGTACAAGCACAATACCGAATGCAAGTATGCCCACAATAACAGCTTTTTGTAATGCCAATCTTTTTATCGATTTTTCAGCCAGGTCCATCAATCCCCGAATACCGAAAGCAATCCATAACGAATAGACAAAAAATGCACCGACGTAAAAATAATCTCGTTCTCTTGGCTGCGGCTGCTGCTGGTTTTGATAAAACGCAGTAAGGTAGCCCATAAAAATAAACATGACCATAAAAACGGACGCCATCTTCCAGTCTTTACGAAAATGGAAGTATATACCGAGTAAGCCGAGAAGAAACGGAATTCCGAATAGTGAATCTTTCGCTGCGCCTTCAAAGTGAATGCCGAATGCCTTACTGAAAACATTTCCGATTCCATTAAACGGGGCAATGTTCGGACCGTCATCCTGGTCCCATCCCTGCCTCCCGGCATAATTCCAGAGAAGGTAACGGGTCATCATATGATTCATCTGGTAACTCCAGAAAAAATCTAGATCGCTGGTGTAACCGGTGTAAACAATCTGCTGATGCGGCTCGGTGGCAAATCTTCTTTTGAATGTAGGGAAATCGCCGTATTGTTCACGATTAAGATATGATTCAAGTTCCGTAAACTTATCTGGTTTGTTTTCATTCATCGGCGGATCCTGGTTAGCACGAATGATAACCATGGCAAATGTTGTGAATCCCATTATGACGAAAATTGTAGACATAAAAACAAGATGCAAAGTTGGTTTGTTTTTTTGCTTTGCGTAATAAACACCATAACCAAGGGCTGCCAGCAGAGCAACAAGCGACATAGTTGCAACAAACGCATTGTCTCCACCAATCCTCGTCATAAGTGAAGGTAAATATTTAACAACGCCGGGGTAAACAGCAAACAAAGCCACGCCGCCTATTATAAGAGGCATGTAAAATGAATTTCTTGTAAATATCTTTTTATAAAACAATGCCATTATTAGAATTGAAACGGCGGCAAGAATCAGTTTGAAGTTTTTATCGTACGCGCCGTATTGTTCGGGAGAAGGCGGAGTAGTTGATGACTGCGCTCCCCACATACCAATTGCAATTGCCAAAACCAAAACCGCGTGTCCGAGAAATATATAAGCTGTTTGTTTACAAACTTTTTCATCCTGCAAATATTTTCTAAAAAGTATAACCATTACAACAGGCACAATTGCCAGCACGCTCATAAGATGAACACCTGTAGAAAGACCTATGAGATATGCAATCATAAAAATATACTTTTCATTATCGCTGCTGTCTGCTCTTTCGTTCCAGCGCATCATCATCCAAACAACGGCGGCAAACAAAAATGTACTGAAAGCGTACACCTCTGCTTCAACGCCGTTAAACCAGAAAGTATCGCTAAATGCAAATGATAACGCGCCTATTGCGGCTGCGGTGTAAGTGCCTATTGCTTCGAAAAGATTTTCGGGCGCTTTTCCTTTATAATTTTTTATAACCTTAACGGCAATAAGATAGAGGAATAATATAGATAAGGCGCTTGATAAAACCGAAATAATGTTTACCCTTAACGCAATATTAGCCACAAAGGGAACCATCGCAAAAAGTCGTCCGAGAAGAAGAAAGAAGGGCGTTCCGGGTGGGTGAGGTACCTGTAAGTAATAACCGGCAGCAATAAACTCGCCGCAATCCCAAAAGGAAACCGATGGCTGGACAGTAGAAAAAATTACTACCGCGGAAATAAGGAATACCGCAACGGCATAAATTTTATGAATGAGCCTTAAATTCATTAAAACCTCTAAGTTGAAAAAGAATGTGAAAATTAGCTACAATAGGTTTATTTAACAAGCAAAAATAGTAATAAGGGAGTATTGTTTTGTCCTTATTCCTCTTTCTTTTTGAAGAAGTGGTCGTATTTTGAAGGATCTACATGCTTTACATATTTATCATGCAAATCTTTCAACCGGTTCATCGATATTGAGTCAAAATCTTCGTCATCTTTTTGCCTCTTAACGAACATTTTGTATTCTTCAAGTTCTTTGTATTCAAGTTTGCCCTCAAACCGTTTGAGCGCATCCAGATATTTTTGTTGATCTCTGTACGACATACAAACCTGCGTCTAATTTCTTATTTTAGTGTTGCAAAATAACTAATATTCTAAAAGTATAAAAGAAAATTATCTGCATGTATTCGACGAATAATCAGCACAAAGGTTCTTCAAAACAACGGGGGAAAATTATTCCGCTAAAAAACAATGAAACCGGCAATGACGCAAATCGTTATTTTTTATTCAACAAACCTTTTGGGGTGTTATGCCAGTTTACCGATAAACAGGGGCGGAAAACTTTAGGGAATTATTTTCGTTTTCCGCCTGATGTTTACCCGGTTGGAAGGCTTGACCTTGACAGTGAAGGACTTTTACTTTTAACAAATGATAAAAAGCTTACTGACTTTCTTCTTAATCCCAATAACAAACATGAACGCGAGTACTATGTACAGGTGGAAGGTACGCCCGATACCGGAGTATTAAAACAATTAGAAAATGGTTTGACAATAGAAGGAAAACTTACACTTCCCTCAAAAGCGAAAATTATTGATGTTCCGAATTTTCCAGAACGGATACCGCCTGTAAGATTTAGAAAAAAAATTCCAACAACATGGATTAGTTTATCATTAATCGAAGGAAAAAATCGACAGGTACGCAAGATGACAGCCGCTGTTGGTTATCCTACGCTCCGGCTCATACGCGTTAGAATTGCAAATTTATTGCTCGATGATTTGAAAACGGGAGACGTAAAAGAAATACTGCCGGAAAATTTTCATCTGCGTAAATGATCTCTTATTTTTAAATAGTATATAATGATGGTGATAGAAAATTATGAAAACTTTATTCTTCGCGTTAACGCTCCTTCTAATCTTTTTTTTCGGTTGTTCATCTTCTCACGAAACTTTAAAAGGTTTAAGTTACGATCCGCCCGGCTCTACTGTAACTACCGATAAAAAGATTGAGCTTCAGCACAAAAGAACAATTTCATTTTCTTCCTCAAAAGTTTTTGCAAGTAACGAATTTGAGGGCGGAAAACTTAATGACTTTTATAAAGTTAACGACACACTTTACGCCGCTGAAATGTATGCTGAAAATGCGCCGATAAATAACTCAGCCTGGTATGCTTTCAAACTTTGGTCGCCGGTTTACCAACAAATAAACATACTCTTAAAATATAAAGACGGCACGCACCGCTACTACCCGAAACTAAGTTTTGACAAAGTTAAATGGGCAGGAGTTGATTCGTCTAACTTTGCCGCAGATACTTCGAATGGAACCGCGCTTGTAAAAGTTGATATTGGGCCCGATACACTCTGGCTTTCGGGTCAGGAGCTTTTTACATCCTCCTATTATTATGAATGGATTGATGATTTAACTATAAAACCTTTTGTAAAAAAACAAACAATAGGAACAAGCGCTCAAGGTAAACCTATTGTTGAAGTTGATATTAGCGAAACAGAAAAACCGGAAGGTTTAATTTATGTGATTGGAAGGCAGCACCCGCCTGAAGTTACGGGCGCTTTGGCGTTGATAAATTTTGTTGAAACTCTTTCCGGTGAAACCGAACTTGCGCATGAGTTTAGAAAAAAATTTAAAACAGTAGTTATACCCCTTGTAAACCCGGATGGCGTTGATATGGGGCACTGGCGCCACAACAGTAACGGTGTTGATTTGAACCGCGACTGGGTAAATTTTAACCAGAAAGAAACACGGATTGTAAAAGAAACCTTACTAAATGTTAGTGGTGAAGAAAAAGTGCCGGTGTTATTCTGCATCGATTTTCATTCAACGCAAAAAGATGTTTTTTATGTAACCGCTAAAGATTCAACAAAAGAAGTTGATGAAATTTACAACCAAACAATGCTCTGGTTTGATAAGATAAAAGAAAAGAACCCCGGATATTTTGTAAACATTGATGCATCGTTAAATAATCCTGGCTCGCCAACATCCGATTCGTGGATGTACAATACATTTAAATGTCCTGCGCTTACATACGAACTTGGCGACGAGACGCCACGCGCGCTGATAAAACAAACTTCATCAAGCGCCGCTGAAGCAGTGATGGAATTGTTACTCGAAAAAGTTACGAGGTGAAAAGGCAACAAGTTAAAGTTGACCAAAGGAGAATTTCTATTTTAGCAGACCGACAATAGAACGGTGACTTCGATTGCCTCAGTCACCTTTCAAATTAAAAGAGTCATCACAATTTTAGATGATTGAAGAGCTGTCCGTTATCCACTCAGTAACAAAAATATTTTTACCGCCAGCTTGATTAATAATTATGTGCGGTTTAATTTGCAATTGCTATTAATGCTTTAGGTTTGGAACGGATGATATTTGATATATTTATTCGGTGTGGTTTTAAGAATTAAATAATCATTTTTTTAATAATACAGAGGGTGTATTATAAACCAGATTTTTTTTTTTTTCGAACGGCTTCAATGTCGTTCTTCTTTCAGTTCCGCGCAGCGCGGGAAATACTCCTCTCGAAGGTTCCCGCAAAATAATACTCAATTTTAGAATCTATCTTTTAGCAATTGTTTTTAATAGCCGGGGAGATGATATTGAACAATTAAATAACCCGGACAAACAGAAAAACAACAACAAATTACTTTTAAGAAAAGAAATTTCGCGCCCGCGTTCAGCAGCCATGCATCCCTTCAATGCCTTCATACACCCATGCAAAAAATTCATACATCCATACACAGAATTCATACATCCATGCAAACATGGCATGCATTCATGCAAAGCGATCTTACATGTGAGCGAAGTCATCTTGCGGGGCAAAAATATTGATGTACAGCCGATTTTAGCCGCAAAACCTTTGATTTTTTGCAAAAACGAAAGGAAAAAATTTTTGTGAACCGTTATAAAATAAAACAAACCTGCTGATGGTGTTTGGCGGGTTAATTGATAGTTATACTATTTCCAGTATATTGCTGAAGTATAAAAATCTGATAATTAATATTTGATAAAATGGCAAAAGGATTTTCAATATTTCAAATATGTCTATTATTTATTCTCTTTATGATGGGCTGCGACAATACTACATCCCCTGTTGAAGATAACGTTGCTACAGTTAAGGAAATACAGTCTGTATTGGATAAAGATTTAATCATTTTTAATTCACCTGTTCTACCTACTCAAGTGTACCGGAATTTATCACAATATAAGGCAATTTTATTTGGTGAATTTCATACAATCCTTGAAGAAAGAGAATTTGTCGCATCACTCACTGTTAGGCTAAATGAATTAAAAGGGCAAACTGATGTTTGTGCCGAATGTCCAGATGCATATAATTGGATTTTCGAAAAAATATCAATTGGTGAATTAAATGATCTGCCAGAAGGAATTTCTTACAACAAAATAATGCCAATTCTAGATTCACTCATAATTTACAATTCGAATAACAATAAATCAGCCAGACTAAATTGTATTGATGTAAATATGCAACCTCATTTTTTTCTAAATAGTTTCAAGGCATTTGCTGAATATTTGTCAGATTCAACAAATCTTACTTTTGTTTATGACTCTCTTCGCAATAGTACTCCTTCAAATTACAAAATAATTCTCAATCACTTTTTAGGTTTATTGACAAATACTCCGGAATATTTTGGATTGCCAGATTCAAGTGTTCACACTGAGCAATTAGTACGCATGTTTATGAATGAATTAATTAGTGTCGACATAAGGGAAAGATGGAACTCTGACTATTTATGGAGTTTTAACGAAAGGGAAACTTTAATAAAATTAAATGCAGAGTATTATTTATCAAAAAATAACGGCACAACTATTTTTTACTTCGGCTTAAATCATGCTCAAAAAAAGGGTTTTATGGGCAGCAATATAGAGTGGTTGGGAGAGTATCTGCATAATAAATCAACTATTGCCTCCGGAAAAACAATATCAATTGTTGGCGTTCCTTTAAGAGGAGAAATAACTAATGGCAACGAACAAGGTACAATTCAGTTTGATTTAACAACTCAATCCAAATCTAATGATTTGTTCAGATTAGTTGGAGAACAAATTGGAGGAAATCATTCATGGCTTTTTTTATCTGATAATATGTTTTTAGAAAAAAAAGTTTGTGCTAAGTATTTATATAGCGAGTATGAAATCACAGACCCAATAGGATTACAATTTGATGCATTTTATATTTTCCCTATCGGCACTTATGTCGGTTGGTAATATAAATAGTTCAACGATACAAGGATTCATACCGAACCCCGAAAAAAAACGGGGTAAACTGCGCTGGGGTATAATCCAGTGCCCCCGCAAAGAAACGGGGTCTATGGATGGACTAAGCGCCGCCAAACAAAATGGCGGGCAAGCTCCAAGCGACTTAACCCGGAGGCTTGTATTTTTAATAGTACATTTTATAAGTGTGTTAACTCTTACGGGATGCAGTTATCCCGAAAGAAGAATGTAACCCTTTCTTTTTGGTTACGTAAAAAGTAGAAGGAAATTTTTAAAATAAAATTTATTATGGTGTTGTGTTTTAACAACTTGTCCCGTCCGTTAGCCAACGGACTGACGGTTAACACGCCGTTAAGTTGCTTACAGTTATGAGCATTTTTAAAAATATTTAGGAACTTATTGTATGGAAATAAATTCGAGCTCACTAAAGAAAACTGCAAGAATTGCCGGTTTACTTTATTTTATTCTTATCCTAACAGGCGTCTATAGTGTTATCTTTATACCATCACAAATTATTGTTCCTGGCGATTCTGTCTCTACAGCCAAAAATATTATTTCTAATGAATTATTATTTCGTACGGGTGTTCTTACTGATATTATTAGCAACACCATATTTTTATTTTTGGTTTTAGTTCTGTATCGTCTGTTCAAATTGGTAAATGAGAATCACTCTAAAATTATGTTTGCGTTAGTGATAGTTCAAATTCCTGTTGTATTTATTATGGAGGCATTCAATTTTACTTCCCTTATGATTTTAAAAGGCGAAATATTAAAGACATTCGAACTAAGCCAGAGACAAGATTTGGCAATGCTATTTCTTAATATTAATGACTACGGAACATTATCATTAGAAATGTTCTGGGGTCTTTGGCTTCTACCATTTGGTCTATTGGTTTATAAGTCAGAATTTATTCCCCGTATTTTTGGGGTATTGCTTTTCATTGCAGGAATTGCCTATATGATAGACAGTACTATAGGTATACTTTTTCCCAGCTACAGTTCATTTTTGAAACAACCCACACTTTTGCTTGTAGCAATTGGTGAAATTTCAATAACGCTATGGCTTCTAATTAAAGGAGTTAAGATACAGGAAAGGAAAATATGATTCATTTTTAGGCGGTATAAAGTTACAAGGATTCATACCAAGCCCCGAAAAAAAAATCGGGGTAAACTGAGCTGAGGTATTATCCGGTGTCCCCGCAAAGAAACGGGGTCTATGGATGGACTAAGCCCCGCCAAAC
>CAYJPN010000053.1:0-22454 GCA_964372115.1 uncultured Ignavibacteriaceae bacterium | reverse complement strand
AATCAGTTTTTTTACTCTCAAAAAGAAATTTGGGTTTTTAAGGGTTGACTAAGTATATTTTCGGAGGTAAGCTGATTTGAGCTTGGTATGTGTGTTGAAAAGTCTGGGGTACGTATAAATTTTATCCCGTCAACAAGTGCGTATCTTTCCTTTTCCGGGCAACTGCCGGATTGGTAAAAATTAAATAATTTATTTTTTGTTTCTATCGCGCGGGTTAATTTTTCCCTCGTAACAGGAACGATTCTAAAACGTACAGACACGAACAGCATCCTCCAGATTAGTTGTGAACTGACATTAATAAAAAATTATTACAAAGAATCGAGCTATTATATATAGTTACAACGCGGCAACCGCAAGTTAAAATTAAAAAGTTAAAAGTATAAAAACATAAAAAATATCTTGACATAAAAAACAATCCGTTGTCTAACGGATACATACCAATACTTTAACAATGAGGAGATAAAGGAAAAATTCGAACTCTGGTTTTGTCTCCTGCCACTTAGACACCGCAAACTTAAATAATTTTTATAGTTAAACGCAAGAGCGACTTTAGTTTTAAATATTTTTATTGGCGAATTAGTTTCACTTGTAACACGAAGCGCTCAAAGAAGAAACCATTCTAATTTGCTGATTATTGATATGCTGTTAGTATGTTTTAATTCTATTACAATTGCACCCGGATGACTTTTAAATTGATAAGGAATTGTATGAAAAAATCTTTATCTGTGGTAAACAAAACAGCATCTTTATTGGATGGTTCCACAAACACCGTCATGTTCAAGTTGGAAAACGGCTTTTATTAAATTAGGATATGTATAAATAAATTTAATCGGAGTCAAAAAAAACGAATCAAATTTTTATGAGATCACGAAATCAAGAACATATAAACAGGTATTTGATTTTATAATGAAGGGCCGCGTGGCAGCAAGCTGATGTAGTTAGCATCTAGTCCGCATTTAATCCGGCTCCTACCGGAGCCCTTCTAAAATTTTACAATTGAAAAATCTTGCTGACCTTCATCTGATAAGCTGCTCTCTTTCTTTGTTCGATAAGAAGACTTATATAGTAATTAAGTATGTTGTTAAACGCCCATTGATTAATCGGCGGCTTTCGCTCATCAATAATTTTCTATTTCTCAACTTGAAAAACAGAATCTATTACGGTTCCGTCAACCCATTTTATAACCGCAACAACTTTGTTTTTATTCAACTTTGGTTTAGCCGGGGCGCCGCCGCAAATTTCGTAAACTTCATCCTTCAATTGTTGTATTGTCTTAATTGGAAGTGATGAACCTTTAACTGCTTTTAAAAGATCTTTACGGAGCGGATTTATTGCAATTCCTCTTTCGGTTATAATAACATCTACAAGTTCGCCGGGTGCGCACAAAGTAGTTACTTCATCAAGTATTACCGGTATCCTATCTCTGAAACTTGGAATAGCCAATATAGTGCATTTTGAATAAAGACAATTCTGCCATCCGCCTATGCCATGCAGCAGGTAACCATCGGAGTGAGTAACCACATTTGCGTTAAAGTTAACATCTACTTCAGTTGCTCCGAGAACGGCAACATCAACTAAAGAAGCAAAGTTGCCTTTACCGTGAAAGTTGTAACTTGTAAAAGGGGATGTGTTTACATGGTTTGGATTTTCGCGCATACTCCTAACACCTTCAAGATCGAATGTTTGTCCATCGAGTATATAATCCGTTAATCCTTCTTCAAGCGTCTGTACAAGATATTGAGTGCTGCCGCCGCGCATAAAACGGGCTTTTACGCCTTTCTGTTTCATTCTATCTTTTAAGAAAAGGAGAAACGCAAGGTTCGTTCCGCCGGCGCCTGCCTGTAACGAAAACCCGTCTTTTAAAATTCCTGCCTCGTCTATAAACCGGGCAACATACTCGGCAATCAATAATCTATCCGGCGATTTAGTAACCTGTGTTGTACCGGAAACTATTTTAGAAGAATCACCGAGCGAATCAATCTTTACAACAGTATCTACATTGTTGCCCTGTATTTGCCAGGGGACGCAAGGGAAGGGGATTAGGTTATCCGTAACAACAATTACATTGTCTGCGTATTCCGAATCAGCGAGCGAAAAGCCTATTAGTCCGCATGCAGAAGGTCCGCGGTCGCCAGTTGCATTTCCAAACGGGTCGGCTGTTGGCGCAGCAATCACTGCAATATCAATATGCACTTCGCCATCCTGTATTGCCTGGTATCTTCCGCCATGCGAACGCAAAACGCCAGTGCCTTTCATTTTTCCTTCAGTGGTAAATTTGCCAAGCGGACCATTCATGCTTCCTTCAATATGGTGAATAGTACCATCTTCAAGATATTTTATTAAATGGGAGTGAACCGGGAATGAGGCAGTAGGGAACCACCTTATATTTTTTACACCCATACTTTTTACTGTATCGAACAGTATGTTTGTTAGCGCGTCACCGTTTCTTAAATGATGATGAGTTGATATAGTCATCCCATCCTTCAAGCCGGCTTTTTTTAATGCTTCCTTTAAATTCTTTACAACTTTATTTCCATCCATCGGATAATCGATACACGTACGAATTGAAGGTTTTGCTTTATATCCTTCCGGTTTAAATTTATTAACACCCATAAAGCGAATTTGTTTCTCACCGTTTACTTCATCCGGCACAAGCCTGCCGGCGGCATTTTTTTGAAGTTTCATAATTCCATAATTTTAATAGTTAAATTTACAATAATTAGATTTTCTTATTCCGTTATCATCTCACTCAAAGAATATTCATTAATTAAAATTTATTAATTACTCAAGTTGACCGCTTGAAACTTTTAGAAATATTGTTTGCCACGAATTACACGAATTGTCACAAATTTTAAACAACTTATTTCGTGATAATTAATGGCTTAATTACGAATAATTAGTTAGCGATCAACTTTAGTTAATTAATTGATCTCCAGTTTTCAGATAATAATTTGTTCAATAGCGCCAGCTTAATTGTGTTGTGCGCTCTTTTTACAACCGGGGCGTCAATCATTTTACTACCAAGCGATACAACTCCAAGACCTTTTTTTTCTGCTTCTTCAAAGGCAAGCACTATTTTTTTCGCTCTATCAATTTCATCTTTAGTAGGCGCAAATGCTTCGTGAACAATTTGTACCTGTCTGGGGTGAATGCAGCCTTTACCTTCAAAACCAAGTGCTTTGGCTTCCACAACACTCGCTCGTAAAGCTTCCATATCGTTCACGTCTGAAAAAACAGTATCAATTGCCTGGATGCCTGCAGCCTTTGCGGCATTAATTAACATAGAACGTGCAAAAATACTTTCTTTCCCTTCGTTGGTTCTTTGGGTTCCGATGTCGGCAGTGTAATCCTCCAAACCAATCGCCAGCCCGCAATTTTGTTTTGAAGCAGTTGCAATTTCAAAAGCCCTCATTACACCTAAGGCTGATTCAATTATTGGCATAAAGAAGATTTCATTTTTTATTTTGCCTTCGCTTTTTAATTTGTTTACTTCTTCTTCCACCTGATGAACATGCTCAGTCGATTCGCATTTTGGAATTAAGATTACATGCACGTTATGCGGAACAATGTATTTCAAATCGTCAAGTCCGCGTGGAAGCTGGTTAATTCTTACCATTCTTTCACATCCGTAAAAATTTACAGCACGGAGAGAATTACGGACGAGCATCTGCGCTGCATCTTTTTCCGAAGGAGCAACACTGTCTTCAAGATCGAGGATAATACCGTCGGGTCCGTGTAATCCTGCATTCATAAAAAACTTTGGTTCGTTACCGGGCAGGTATAAGCGGCTTCTGCGCAGTTTATCTTTGGCGGTTTTGTATTTATTTTTTTTGTTGAAGGGGAGCAGAAATTGTTTTTCAAGCGAGGGATTTATCCTTCTCAATGCGGCTTCGAATCTTGCCGCAATTATAAAAGGCAACGCGCCGTTATCCTCAAGCAAAATAGAAGCGTGTTTGATCTCAAAGAAGCCGCACATTTCAATAATTAAATTGCGGATTGATTCGCCGTACATAACTTCTACTTTGCTTTTTATATCTAATATTATTCCGTCAGATTTATTTAGTTCAATTTCAATATAACAGTCAGATCTAACATCGCTGCCGCGTTTACCGGCTGATGATTTTATTTGTTCATTTACCATTTCTTTTCTCACTTTATTTTTTATCATTCTGAAAGAAATTCGCACGTAGATCCGTCAGTTAGCAAACGGACATAGATTGCACACTATTTTCACAAATCATATTTACAAAATCAAATATAAATTATCTAAGGTCGTCCGTTAAATCAACGTCATCTGCGTGCAAATAATATTTTAAACAATAAGTTTACTCATAAATTCTTTTGCCGAGTATTTTTCGCAATCGAATATCATTTCTTTAACAGCTTTTCTACGATCTGCCGATAAAAGTTTTTCAGAAAGAGCATTAAATTTATTTTCAAGGTCTTCCATAGTCATCGGCTCTCTCGGGTCACCTTTCGGATATTCGAGATACTCTGAAAATTCTTTCCCATCCTTTGTGCGGACAACAACTTTTGAAGGCTGCTTTGCCGGGAACATTTTTTCAAATTCTTCCGATGCGACACCTTTTATTTTGTCAATCACTTCCCATATTCTCGGGTCTTTTAGCTTTTCATCCGAGAATGAAGCAGTTGTAATTTTATGATCGACCAATGCGGAGGCGATACAATAGGGGAGCGAATGATCGGCGGTTTCTCTCGACTCGGGACGGTATTTATGCGGATCAAAAAGAATATCGCACGCGCGGGCAATTGTTGTTACAGAAACTTCTTCTATTTGATCGTACGTAATATTATTATTAGTTACAACTTTTAGCGTTGCGCTTATATGAGTATGCGTCAGCGCTTCTGTCGGGAAAGCTTTCATCGAGCACTCAAGAATTTTGTAATTTTTACCAAGGTCGCCGATAAGTTTATTCAAATCCCATTTCCATTCACCAAGTCCTTCTCTACCTTGCATAGGTATCGGACTAACTTCTTGTTTTTTTACATCGTAGCCAAAGAAACAATCCATAAAACCTTCTTTACCTTCAAATACAGCTTCGGTACCGGTGTATCCTTTTTGAGCCATTAACGCAGCAAAAACTCCAGCCTGCACAGCCATCGGGTCAACTGTATTTTTCATCATTGTTAGTTTGCCAGCGGTTGGGCAGCCGATAGTATGACTGTGACTGCCTGCTATGCCGATTGCGTTAACCATCTGGTCTACTGTTAAACCTAAAATTTTTCCGGCAACAATTGGAGATACAAACTGCGTTAATGTAGCGTGATGCCATTTGCGCTCGCGTACTCCCGGGACGGCAAACTCGCATAAACGCTGTTCGAACTCATATGCAAGAACAATTGCAGTGATTACATCTTCCATAGAAGCATCAACCATTTCGGCAACCGATAATGCCGCGGGAATAATATCAGACGGATGAGAAGGATCTTCTTTCCAATAAATATCGTTAAAGTCGAGTGCACGGATCATCAGTGAATTTACAAGTGTTGCATTAACCCCGGGCATTTTATTTCCGAAGCCGAATAATGTAGCTTCTTCTTTGCCGCCCATATCGGTGTAAATATTTTTTAAAATATTTACATCTTTTGTATGGTAGCCGCCGTAAGCGCAACCCACTGAATCGTATAAATAACGTTTTACTTCGTGAATTACTTCTTTGGGTAAATCAGAATATTTAAGATCTACAGCGAACTCAGCTATTTGTCTTGATATTGATTTTTCCATATAAACCTTTCTGTTAAAATTCTATATTGATGATATGAAAATATCATCGCTTAATCGTTTACAAATTTTTCTTCACCCAGTTTTCGAGACCTTCAACAAGAATCAATTCCTGGGCTGCTTCTCCAACCGGATCAATTTTGAATTTATTGTCATCAAAAGTAATTGACGAATTTGCAAAGTTGATTATTATATTTTTACCGGTTTTTATTGTCAGTTGTTCTTTTCCGTATTTTCCTTTTAGAGAGTTTATAAATTTTGGGCATTCAATAGTAAGATAACCATTGTTCAATGCATTACGTTTATATGTTTCGCTGAATGAACCCGCCACAACAAAACGGATACCCCGGTACTTTAATGCGGTTGCAGCCTGCTCGCGCGAACTGCCGGTGCCAAAGTTAAAACCGCCCGCGAGTACATCACCTTTTTTTACGATTTTTCCAAATTCAATATCATAATTTTCCATTACAACTTCTGCCTGTTGCGCCGGTGTAAAGTCATCGATGTATGTATATTTGCCGGGATAAATACCGTCGGTGTTTAAATTGTCCTGATGGCAGAATATTAATTCGCCTTCAATTATTTCAGGAAAACCATCGATAATATTTACTTTAATTTCATCGGTTTCCAATTTTTCGTTGATTTTAATTTCGCCGGCAACTTGTGAATCATCCAATAAAAAAGGTGATGTTATTTTGCCGGTTATTGCCGAAGCGGCAACCACTGCGGGTGAAGCAAGATAAGCCTTTGCTGTTGGTGCGCCCATTCTTCCTTTGAAATTTCTATTTGTTGCAGAAATTCCAACTTCATCCTCCTCAAGCAATCCGGTTCCAAGTCCAATACAAGGTCCGCAACCCGGAGGAAGTTGAATTGCGCCGGCATCCAATAAAATTTGCCAATCGCCGCGTTTTACTGCTTCAGCCTGTACTTCGCTTGACGCAGCGGCAATATAAAATTTAACACTATCGGCAACTTTTTTGCCTTTAACAATTTTTGCCGCTTCAGCAATATCATCCACGCGACTATTTACGCATGAAACGAGATAAGCTTTATTAATTTTTACATCGCTCAACTTTGTAACCGGATTCATAACTTTTACTGTATTGGGTCCAGAAACCAGAGGTTGAACCGATGACAAATCTATCGAGAGTTCTTTTGCATAAAAAGCATTTTTATCCGCGGTTAAGAAGTTAGTTTCAAGTTTTGTAATCGTATCATTATTAATTCTTGGCTGCTTTCCATTGCCGTCGGCATCCGAAGCCACGCCTTCCAAACCGCGCTGTTTTATAAATTCATTACGTTTTTTTAGCCAGTTAATGGTTACTTCGTCGGTTGGAAAAACTCCGGCAAGCGCTCCCCATTCAGTTGTCATATTAGCAATCGCAAGCCGTTCATCAACTGTAAGATGTTTAACTCCTTCGCCGTAAAATTCTATTGCATGATTTAAAACTTCATCGTTGTTAAAAAATCCACATAGCGCAATAATTACATCTTTGCCTGTAACACCGGTTTGCAGTTTCCCTTTTAATTCTACTTTAGCAATAGGCGGAACCTGCCACCATGTTCTTCCTGTTGCCCAGATAGCGGCAGCATCTGTACGAACTATGGGAGTGCCGAGGCAACCGAGTCCGCCATACATATTCGAGTGGCTGTCAGAAGCTACAGCCATTGTGCAGGGGAAAGCATAACCTTCTTCACACATAATTTGGTGCCCGATACCACGACCGGCGGGATAAAAGTCGGCTCCCATTGATTTAGAAAACTCTTCGATCTTTTTATACTTCTCAAGATTTTTTTCTGTTTTGTCCTGCACATTATGATCCAAAGTGTGCACAACCTGTCGGGGATTTGCAAGTTTTGTAGCTCCGATGCTTTTAAATTTAGGAATAACCGCGCCTGTGTTATCGTGTGTCATTACGTAAGCGGGGCGAATGGACAGATAATCACCCGCATGAACTTCATGTCCGGCATCTAACCCAACTGCATATTTTTGCGCTATTTTTTCGATGAGAGTCTGTGGCATTTTGTTTATCCTTCTTGTTAAATCTTGGGAAACAGAAAAAGGGAAACATGAAAAAATTCATCTGTTTCACCAATTGTCGGTTTCTTCTATTTATTAATTTTGGTAATACGGCAAAAAAGTAATTCAGCAACTCTTTTACTCCGTCTAATTCCTCAATATTAAATTAAGGGCAGCTCTAAAAACTAATCCGTTATCCGTTTCACTTATCCCGATTTCTGATTTTACGCTTTGAACGGTTCAAAACTCACAAAGTCAGCATGGTGGACAATAATTCCTTCAACTGTACGCGAACCGAGATCACCTTCTTTTGAGTGATAGGCAATACAGTGCAAAACTTCGGGCGGAAGATTGAAACGATCTGCAATTGCGACACCGCTAAAAGGATGACGCAGTAATTTACCTGCTTTGCTTGTTGTTAATTTACCATCAACTTTATCGTACTCTAATAATTTTCCTATATCGATTAAAATTGCCCCGGCAATTAAAATATCCATATCAATCTTTATTTCGTCGCCGAAATTTTCTTTCATTCTTTTTGCAATATCAACACAAAGCTGCACGCATGTACGTTTGTGATTCATAAAAGTTACGTTGCAATCTTTTAGCAGCAATGAAAATGGAATGGTCTGCAAATCCTCGGTGGTTAACACGCTGTTTTCAACAGCATAGACCCATGCATCCAGAACCTTTGAACGAAGTTCTTTATTTTTAATCCAGTTTATTTCGGGCCAAATTTCTAAAACTTTTTCATGCATATAAACTCCGTTTAATTTTTAATATCTGCCGGAATGTCTTTCATCCCGCTAATAAATAATTTGTACGCTTGAACGCTAATAATAATCGATAATATCAGTAATAATATTGACACTAAAAGAAGGATCAGATTAAATCTGTTTAATAAGTTTGAGTAGATAATACTTGATAGGGAAGCTGTAGTTACAAGAAACATAAACGCCATCGGTATAAGAGTGAATACAGCATTTTTACCGCTTTTGTATAACCAAATTGACAATGCAAGTAATGCTAACGCTGCAAGCAACTGATTGGCGCTTCCGAATATAGGCCAGATAGACATTGATTGTCCGCTGAGAGTTAATACAGCAACTACAAAAACAGTTATTGCAGAGGAGATATATCTGTTTTTAACAAGAACTGATTGTTCCTTTAATTTCAAGTTTTCGAAAAATTCTTGAAATGCGTAACGTGCTAATCTTGTGGCAGTATCGAGTGAAGTTAACGCGAATGCTGAAACCGATAACGCTACGAAAATTTTAGCATACGAATGAGGAATATTTAATAAAGGAATGCTCTCGATAAAATTTGCAACTGCTACTGAAAAAACGGTTACCGGTCCATTATCGCGTAATGTTGTAATAAATAATTGGGGTTCTAAAGTTGCCACAGCTATAAGAGAAAGAGTTGCAAGTAATCCTTCAATAAGCATTCCGCCAAAACCTATCAAACGTGCATCAGTTTCTTTATTTAATTGTTTTGAAGTTGTTCCGCTGCCAACCAAAGAATGAAATCCGCTAATAGCTCCGCATGCAACAGTTACAAATAAGACCGGGAAAAGGAACCCGAGATTTTTAACTTCAAAAGAATTGAATGTCGCAAATTTTATTGTCGGATTGGCAAAAAATAAACCTGCCACACCTAACAATATTAATGCATAAAGAAGGAAGGAATTTAGATAATCTCTTGGCTGGAGAAGTATCCAAACAGGTGTAACAGATGCAATGAATATGTAGATAAAAATTATTATTTGCCACTGGAAAGCTGATAGATAAATAGGAAAAAAATTACCTAATATAATTGAACCTACTAAAAGCAAAACCCCTGCAACGCTTGCAATTCCAAAAGGCAACTTAAATTTATAAATGGATAAGCCGAACAATAAGGCGAGAATAATGAATAAAATTGAAGACGATCCGGCACTGGGAATACTAGCAAAGGTAGTAGAAACGATTGAAGTGAAAACCGCAATTAATAAAATTAAGGTAAACCATGTAAAAAGCAGGAATAGTTTTTTACCCGAATTCCCTAAATAAAATTGAACGATGTACCCGATTGATTTTCCCTTGTGCCTTATAGATGCTACTATTGAAACATAGTCGTGCACGCTTCCGAAGAATGCGGCGCCGATCAATACCCAAAGATAGACAGGAAGCCACCCAAAGCCGATTGCAATTATAGGCCCAACTATAGGGGCTGCTCCGGCTATGGATGCGAAATGGTGCCCAAGTAAAATGAAAGAACGGGCAGGCACATAATCCACACCATCCGACATTGTGTGGGATGGAGTTTCATTTTCATCGGATACATTTAATCTTTTGGATACGAAACTGCCGTAATACCTGTATGATACAGCGTATCCGGTAATCGTAATCAAAATTAAAACTATTCCGCTCAACTTTAAATCACCTTTCAGAAACTCAATTTATCTAACGATAAACCACATTTAAAAACAAGACAAACACAAATAAAATAACGCAGAAATAATAAAAACCAACCAGGCGGTAAAGATTGATTTTGCCGGCAACCGAACCACAACTGTTTTATATGTATAAATAAAGGGGGAAAAGCTGAAATCGTTTTCCCCTTTTAGTTAAAGGTTTTTTATAATTGCATCAGCCATTTCATTTGTTGTGCAGGCTCCTTTTGAAAATACATCCGCACTACCTCTTAATTTCATCATGTCGTAAGTGCGCGTTTTGCCCTCTTCCACTACAGAAGCAATTGCTGCTCTTATTTTTTCAGCTTTTTCATTTTCTCCTATATGATCAAGCATCATACAAGCGCTTAAAATCATAGCTATCGGGTTTACTATCGATGGGTTTAACTCCTGGTATTTTGGCGCCGAGCCGTGTGTTGGTTCAAATACAGCAACATCCTGCCCGATGTTTGCGCTGCAGGCAAAACCAAGCCCGCCAACTAAGCCTGCAAAACCATCGCTAATTATATCCCCGAACATATTCTCGGCAACTACTACACCGTAATCTTCAGGGTTTTTTGTAAGCCACATCATTTGTGCATCTATATTGGTATCCCACAATTGGATTCCGGGGTATTCTTTTGCGGTTTGACGCGCAATTTTCAAATACATACCGGAGGTTTCGCGGAGTACATTTGGTTTTTCGCAAACTGTAACATTTTTATAACCGTATTTTTTTGCAAATTCAAAGGCGGCTTTAAAAATTCTTTCAGTCGCTTTTTTTGTAACTATACGGGTAGATATTGCAATTTCCTCACTTGGCGTATTTGCAAAAATTTTCATTTTAGGGTGAGTTTCTAAAGCATCCCTTACCATTTTCGGTGGATTTGTCCACTCTATTCCGCCGTACATTCCTTCAGTATTTTGTCTGAAAATAACTGTATTTACAATCGGTTCTTCAACTCCGCCACCCGCACTTTTACGGATAAAATTTAATGGATTTCCTTTGAAGGACTGACAGGGTCTAATGCAAATATCAAGGTTGAAGTGTTGGCGTAAACCAACAATCGGTGAAAAATAAACTAATCCTTTATCTTGAAGTTCAGGGGCAAGTTCGCGGACAGCATCATCTTTAGGTTTGCTTGTTATCGCTCCGAATAATCCTATTTTGTGTTCACTTAATAAATCAATAGTTCTTTTAGGCAGCGCATTTCCTTCACTGCACCAAAAATCCCAACCAATGTCGGCATTTATATATTCTGCTTCGAATCCAACTGCATTTAGTACCTTAATTGCTTCGGGGAGGACGGTTTTACCGATACCATCGCCCGGCATTGCTACTATTTTTCTTGTCATGGTAAGTTCCCAAAAATCGTGAATAAATAACGGTTCAAAATTAGAGAATATAAAATATGCACGCAAGAAAAAACGCTTGATTGAACCGATTTAACCGGTGTATTCGAAATAGTTTGGAGAATTTATAAAAAATTATTCTAAAATAATTGAACGACTAAAACCGGGCTGGAATAAACGAATAAAGACAAATTTTGTTGTGAAGCTGTTAATAAGATTAGAATAATTGGAATATCCGGCAAAATGTTTTTAAAACTTGTTGATTACTTTTCGATAATATTAGTAAATTCGATGTTATTAGTTTAATTTTTATTAAATAATCTATCTTCCGGTAATAATTTGACTGAATCGATTAATAATTCTATTGGTTTTAGTTTACGACAAGAGTTGGAAAACATAAAATCATCATCGAAGCAAAAAAAAGACGAAAATTTTTCAGATGAGCAGTGTAGTTTTATGCTCGAAAAAATTGAGTCTTTCATTGGGGAAATTGAGAACACTTATAACGAATACAAAATTATTACTGACTCAACCCTTGATGTTATCTTCAGGCTTTCCAGCACCGGAAAAGTAATTTTTATCACTCCATCCTGCAAAGAACTATTTGGTTTCGAACCTGCTGAAATTCTGGGTCAATCATTTGCCAAATTTGTTCCAAAGGAAAATATTAAACAATATTTTGAAATACTGCGCCAACTTTTTAAGAATAAAAAAGTGGAAGTTTTTGAATCCCAGGTTATTCATAAAAGCGGAAGGATTATTCCTGTCGAAATAACAGGGCGAATGATTGAACTTCACGGAAAAAAAGTTGGGCAGGGCAGTTTTAGAGATATTACCGAAAGATTAAAGGCAGTAGAGAAATTAAAAACTTCCGAAAATACTTTTAAAGAAATTTGGGAACATTCTTCTGACGGGATGAGGATTACAAATGCCGAGGGCACAATAGTTATGTGCAATGATGCATATTGTCGGTTAGTAGCCAAAACACAAGATGAAATCCTCGGCAAAGAAATTTCGATTGTTTATAATGAAAACACTCAAAAGCATGTACTTAACAGGTACATCGATAATTTTAAAACAAAAAGTATTAAGGATAAATTCGAAACAAGCGCGGTTCTATGGAATGGAATTGAAATATTTTACGAGGTATCAAATTCTTTCATTTCTTTCGATAACACACCGAACTTACTCCTAAGTATTTTTAGGGATATTACTGAACGAAAAGTAACCGAGTTAGAACTTAGAAAAAAAGATAATCTTCTTCAGGGAATGTCTGAAGCGACAAAAGCTTTAATAGCTGCTCATTCACAAGAAAAAGGGTTTACTTCTGCGCTAAGAATATTGGGAATTGCCGCTCAGGTTGATCGTGTGTATATGTTTAAACATATGATTAATGAAGATACCGAAGAAATGTATTTGAGAATTATGTACGAATGGCATTCGGAAGGTATAACTGCTCAGATTGAAAATAATAATTTAAAACGGCTTTCCTATTCGCGTTTCGGGTCATTGCGCTTTTACGAAAATTTTATTGAAGGTCGTACTCTTTCATTCAGAATAAATGAATTACCGATTGAAACGCAGCATCTTTTTATAGATGAAAGTATCATCTCTATTATACTTGTTCCGATTTTCGTTGATGATAATTATTGGGGATTTATTGGTTTTGATGATTGTCATAAAAGCCGGATTTGGACAGAGAACGATGAAAGCCTTCTTATTACTGTTGCAACAACAATTGGGGCAGTAATAAAAAGAAACGAACAGCGTAACGAAATAATCAGGAAAAACACCGAACTCGATATTGCGCTTGCAAAAGCGGAAACCGCCGCAAGAGCTAAAAGCGAGTTCCTTGCGCTAATGAGTCATGAAATTAGAACTCCGATGAACGGTGTTATCGGAATGACAGGCTTACTTTTAGACACAGACCTTTCTGAAGAACAAAAAGAATATGTAGAAACAATTAGGTTAAGCGGCGATCAACTGCTTGTAATAATAAACGACATACTCGATTTTTCGAAAATTGAATCTGAAAAACTCGACCTTGAAAATCAACCTTTTGATTTACGTGATTGTATTGAAGACTCACTCGATCTGCTCGCATCGCGCGCTGCGGAAAAAAGCCTTGACCTGGCGTATTTAATAGAGAACAACACTCCTTCTACCATTAACGGAGATGTAACCAGACTGCGGCAAATTCTAACTAATCTAATTTCCAACGCAGTTAAATTTACCGAAACCGGCGAAGTATTTATCTCCGCTTCCGCAGAGGTTAAAGACGGCGATATATATGAATTACTCATCTCTGTACGCGATACAGGTATGGGCATTCCGGCAGACAGAATGGACAGGCTATTTAAATCATTCAGTCAGGTTGATTCATCAACAACACGTACACATGGCGGCACAGGGCTTGGGCTTGCAATCTCCAAACGATTGGCAGAAATGATGGGGGGATCAATGTGGGTTGAGAGCGAATTCGGAAAGGGAACAACATTCTTCTTTACTATTAAAGCCGAGGGGGTAACATCAAAATCTAAAGTATATCTTAAAGGACAGTCGCCCGAGTTGCGCGGTAAACGGGTACTTATTGTTGATGATAACAAAACCAATCGGCGTATATTAAAAGTTCAAACTTCTTCATGGGGTATGGAGCCGGTATCTACCGAGTCACCTTTTACCGCTCTCGAATTAATAAAATCGGAAGATAATTTTGATATAGCAATTCTTGATTACCACATGCCCGGCATGGATGGTATGACGCTTGCGAAAGAAATTAGAAAAACAAAAAAAGGAATTGCTCTTCCTTTAGTGATGCTAACTTCACTCGGAAGACGCGATGATCAGGGCGATCAGGACATAGTTCACTTTTCCGCTTATTTAACAAAACCGATAAAACAGGCACAGCTCCATCAGGTTCTTCTTAAAAGTGTAAGCGGAAAAAAACAAATCCGCCACGAAAAAGAATTTAATCAGATTAAAGTTGACGGTAAACTTGCGGAAAAATTTCCTTTAAGAATTTTATTAGCAGAAGATAACGCGGTTAACCAGCGTGTAGCAGTCCGTATTCTTGAGAAGATGGGCTATCGGGTGGATCTTGCCGGTAACGGAAAAGAAGCTGTTGAGTCGGCACGAACTATACATTATGATATTATTTTAATGGATATTTTGATGCCCGAGGTTGACGGTTATGAAGCGACAAAAATTATTACAGAGGAGTTTTCGGAAGATACCAGACCCAGAATAATAGCTATGACGGCTAACGCGATGCAAGGTGACCGCGAAAAATGTTTGGAAGCAGGTATGGATGATTATGTGAGCAAACCTGTACGCGTTGAAGAGCTGCAGAAAAAACTTGAACAATGGGGGAGTATTATTCATGAGGAAAAAGACGTTATATACAGCTCAATCATCGATAAAAAATCGGAACCGAGATTGATTGACGAAAAGAGAATATCGTTTTTAACCGATCTTCAAACAGAAGAGGATATGGTATTTTTTACTGAACTTCTCGATATCTACATCGACGATCTGCCTAAGAGTTTAGCAAATATAAAAGACGCTATCGAAAAAAGTGACCCGAAAAAACTACAGTTTTATGCGCATAGATTAAAAGGAAGCAGTGTAACACTCGGTATAGATAAAGTGTCGGACTTGTGTCACACAATTGAAACAGCGGCTCGAGCGCAATTGATTGATGACTCAGTTAGAGCAAATACAGAAGAATTGTTAGCTGAGTTTGAGGAGTTGATTAAAGAACTGCTTCAGTTAAAAGAAAAATATTCTAATCCGGCGGCTTGATATAAGTGGAAAAAAAAAGAGCGCCCTATAACCGCACCATTACCATATCTGCGGAAGAAATTAAAAAATATAAAAAACTTAATTTAGCTTTATCCCGAAAAGTAAATTCAGAAGAGATTACCAACAAAATTGTTAACGGCGATTTTTTTAATGTTATCGATTTTTTCCCCGATAAATTTGTCGATTTATTATTTGTTGACCCGCCCTACAACCTCAGCAAAAAATTTAACGATACAAAATTTAAAGCTATGAAATTTGCAGAGTACGAAACTTACGTAAATTCGTGGTTGATTAAGTTAGTAAGATTACTAAAACCTAATGCATCGGTTTATCTTTGCGGCGATTGGAAATCATCAAATATTTTATTCGCCGCCGCCTCGAAATATTTTATTGTGCAAAACCGTATTACCTGGGAGCGCGAAAAGGGAAGAGGCTCAAAAAATAACTGGAAAAATAATACTGAAGATATCTGGTTTTGTACAATGTCGGATAAATATACTTTCAACCTTGATGATGTAAAAATTAAACGAAAAGTATTAGCCCCGTATAAAGATGAAAACGGTAAACCAAAGGACTGGGAAAACAGCAGCGGCGAAAATTTCAGAAGTACTCATCCATCGAATATTTGGACCGATATTACTGTCCCGTTCTGGTCTATGCCCGAAAATACAGATCATCCTACGCAAAAACCTGAAAAACTTCTTGCAAAAATAATACTCGCCAGTTCAAACACCGGCGATATGATTTTCGACCCGTTTCTTGGTTCGGGTACAACAGCGGTTGTGGCAAAAAAATTGAACCGCAATTTTGCGGGGATCGAAATGGACGAAGTTTATTGTTCCCTTATTCAAAAAAGATTACAAGCCACTGAAGATGATAAATCTATACAGGGATATGAAGATGGTATTTTCTGGGAGCGGAATACACTTAATCAGTCAAAGAAAAACGGTACAAAGAATAATTTACAAATGTGTCTGCTCTAAAAAGGTTGGAAACGGTTTAGCTTCTTGAACAATCAGTTAGCTAACGGATGAATTTATGATCTTTTTAGCGTGAACTCAAAAATAAAAAGGGTAATAACTTGCAATCCAACATATTTTTTTGAATTTTTGCTCTCCATTTTTTGAAATTTGGGCGCCGGTTGGCAGGTAATTACCCAACTCCGTCAGGTCCGGAAGGAAGCAGCGGTTAGTAAAAGTTTGTGCAGCCGGTTGCCCTTTTTTATTTTTAGTTAAACCCAGTAATATGCCCCTTAAAAAATGTAGCTATTATTTTCGTAGTTTAATTCCTCAATGAACGGAAGTGAGCTGTCGGGATTTAATGTTCTATCATAGTTTACTAAAAATTTACTGGTTACATGATCTCTTAAGTCTCTACTTATATATTTTACATGAATTATTCCCCCAACAGCAATTTTGCTATCACCTTCATTTACAATTTCAATTAAAGTGTAATCGTTATCGGCAATAGCCAGCATTCCTTTTGCCATGTAAATACAAAAAGGACCAACCACCGGAGCTTTTCCTATATTCCTTATACTAATTGTGTATTCAATGTACGGTATGTCGGTTTCGGTTTGCGGGGCTGAAACACTTCTGTTAAAAGATGCCCCTCCAAATTTTTTTGCATTTATCGTATAAATAATCAGATCGGCTTTTTTGTTCTGTGCTTCAATACGGGCAAATGAGAATATAAATAATACTACCACTAACCCGGAAATAATGGGTGAAAACTTACTCTGCATAAAACACTCCTTGTATTATGTTACCCATAAAACCAATAAAAATACTTAAAAATTTAGAATAATAATTTTCCAAAACACATCTGTTCAAAATAAAAATTTTAATTCACATTCCAACTTGGCTCAACTCATTTCGGGGCTTCATTCTGCTAAAAATATTTAATCCCTAATTAGATTGAAGAAATTATTTTCTATTTCCATAAACAATTTATTTAGGATTTTCCGAAAAAGTCAATACATATTCATAGTCTTTTCCGTGTCGCTCAGCAATCTAACTTAAATGTCGATTAAAATATTTCATCAACTTTTCGATTTACCCCAAAAGTCAACAAAGAAGACAGTTCCCGTAACGAATGAGAGTGAAGTGGAGCAATATCCTGCAACGGGAAAGAAAATTGCACAAATGGCAATTTCAAATAATAGCCCGGGAATAGTATCATGAAATAATTTTCTCCCACCAGACAGAATGCAGACCATAAGATTTTAAGTATTGTGTAAAATACTCTTAAAACGCCGCAATCCAATGATTAGTCTAGTACAATATAATTTCCTAACTAAATTCTAAGATTTGAACCATTCAAACTTGTGTTATATTTTATTAAAGCGCTTGATGCGTGACCTCTTGTTACAGCGCCATCTTACGAAAAAGTTGAGCCATGGTTATCACAATAGAAGTGATCTTGTTGAAATTGCAATGTTGTGCCTTGATGGGTGCATGCTGAAGATACTGCCGCAAATTGTGTTTGGCTTACGCGCACAATTATTATTCCGTCCTTTAAAATTGAACCACCAACCGAATTAAGCGGCTGGTAAGCTTGCAGATTTAAATCGAGCGTTATATCCACATTAGTTGGCGCTGTGGGCACATCGTTATTATTTTGGCTGCATCCTATACAATAAACCAAACTCGCTACAGCAGCGCCTTTACTTAACTTTATTAAAAAATCTTTGCGTCCATAAATATCTCCTATTCAAAATATTTGGATAACAATAAAACTTATAATGAAAAAACCTGAACAAATGAAAATTTCAACTCATCATTAACCGGGATTAATAATAAAGATGGTCTTTCGATATAAAATGCGGTTAAGCTTATCTGAAAGTTTCCCGTTACGGTTAACTTTTTATCGCTCCATATTTCAAAAGCATTTATTTTTATATCCTTATTTCTTTTCCTTGCAACGCCGACCGATTCGTTTATTACCACGGCTTACTAACAGGCGTTGACACCAGGGAAATTTGCAAGTGCGGAAGATGGGCATCTATAGAGTAAAAACATCTCAAGCATTTATAAAACGAACAACTTGGAAAAAACTATTGCTTATAGTTACCCGCCCCGCAAAAAATATTTTTACCGCCGGCTTGATTAATAATTATGTGCGGTTTAATTTGCAATTGCAATCGCAATTAATGCTTTAGGTTTGGAACGGGTGATTTTTGATGTATTTATTCGGTGTGGCTTTAAGAATTAAATAATCATTTTTTTAATAATGCAGAGGGTGTATTATAAACAGTAACTATTATCTTTTTCCTAATGACTTCAGGGTCGTTCTTCTTTTAGTTACGCGCTGTGCGGAAGATATCCCTCTCGAAGGTTCTCGCAATTTAACACTCAATTTTAAAATCTATCTTTTAGCAATTGTATTTATTAACCGGGCAGATGATATTGGACTATTAAATAACCCGGACAAACAGCAAAACAATAACAAACTACTTTTAAGAAAAGAAATTTCGCAAGCGCTCCACGCAGCCACGCACTCATTCAAAACCTTCATATACCCATACAAAGATTCCATACATCCATTCAAAGAAGTCATTCATTCATCCAAAGAAGTCATTCATCCAATGCCTTCATACACCCATGCGAAGAATTCATACATCCATTCAAAGATGGCATGCATTCATGCAAAGCGATCTTACACTCGTTCGAAGCCATCTTGCAGTCGCGCGAAGCCATTTTGCGAGGCAAAAATATTGATGTACAGCCGATTTTAGCCGCAACACCTTTGATTTTTTGCAAAAACGAAAGGTGCGAGTTTTATGACCGTGCAGAAGATAAAAAATAAAACAATCCCGCCGTTGGTGTTTGGCGGGTTAAGTGATAGTTATGTTGCTCTCGATTTAATATTAAATTTTTGGAAACGGACTTGATTGTTTTACCGAATGTAATTACATTGTGGGCACATTTTTTTATGAAAGGTGGTTTATGAAAACCAAAGTTGTAAAAATTGGTAATTCACGTGGTATAAGGATCCCCAAATCGGTTATTGACGAAAGTGGTCTTAAAAGTGAAGTTGAACTTGAAGTTATAAATGGACAAATAATTATCAAATCATTATCCCAAAACAGAGATTCATGGGACTCTGCATTCAAGAAAATGTCAAAAAATAGAGATGACATTTTGTTAGATTCTAACACATTAACTGAACAATCAACGTGGGATAAAGAAGAATGGGAGTGGTAAATGTTTTCTCGTTTTGAAGTCCATATCGTTAATCTAGACCCAACGATCGGAAGTGAAATTAAAAAGACTCGTCCTTGTATAATTATTTCCCCAAACGAAATGAATTACAATATCTCTACTGTAATTATTGCACCTCTCACATCGAAGCTAAGAAATTATCCAACACGTGTTCCTTGCAAAGTAGAGGCTAAGCAAGGTCAAATAGTATTAGATCAAATCAGGACGGTTGATAAATCAAGACTTATTAAAAAGATAGATACCCTAAATAAAATAACCCAAATAAAAGTTCTGAATATTTTAAAAGAAATGTTCTCAGAATAAGCAACATAACCTGCAACTCAACTTGACCGCTTCATTCGGTTCGGGTTTGTTGTTGTTTTCGGCTTTGCGTTTTTCGTTTAACATTGCTGTTTAAGTTTATTTAGGTATGAAATATTTTTATAATTATTAGTGGTGCTATTCTAACTAAACCTTTAGTTCTGGGCGGCAAGTTAGTTGCCGCGTCGTTAGCTTGCAACATTAAGGTATAAAATGGAAAATAGTTTTTCATATAAAGGTTATTGGTTTTTACCAAACAATCCTACTAATAATATCCCTGGAACAATTAGCTATAGCAAAACTGAAGGCTTGAGTTTAGATTAATTCGGATGTTTTAATGCTTCGAATGGAGAGTATAAAATTATATTAGGAGAACTTGAGAATAATAAGATAACATTGCTCAATACTTTTGAGACAAATAGAACATTTAATCACCCCGGTTTAAGTACATCAACAATAACAGCAAATTTTGCTTTTTTAGGAGCACATTTCTACACAAAAAGTTCACTTAAATTCAAAAATGCTTCTGTCAGATACTTTAGCATAGATGAATGGCTAAACGTTATTCACGGGTTTAAATCTATAAATACCGATTTAGAAAATTATAAAATTAATATAGAATATGAACTACCAAAAGCTATTGATATTTCTGTTAATTCAAATTTAAAAATATCATTAAATATCACGGCAAAAGGTACCAATAGAGGGATGGTTCAAAAAGAAGTTAATATTAAGCAACAAGCTTTTATAAATTTTGTTTACAAGAGAAAGGTCAAATTTGATAATCTATTTGATGATGCGTCTCATTTTCAGAAATTTTTAACGCTCTGTTTTCAGAAGTCGACCCATCCTTTAATTTTCTACATTAATATAAAAGATTGCACCAATCACTTTCATAAGGTAGAAGTATTTTATCAACATAATTCAGAAAGAAAAGCAATAAACGAGATTATTCCTATGGATATGCTTGTACCATTTAGATCATATCCATCAAAAATAATAACAGCTATAAATGAATGGTTTAAGAAAAAAGATAGTTTTAAAAATATTATCGATCCATTTTTTAGGGTATATCATAATGATTCATCATACCTTTCCGATGAATTTTTGCACTTGGCTAGAGCTTTAGAAGCATTCCATCGTGATTTAATAAACAGATCGGGGAAAAATAGAGTTCGTTATACAACTGTTTTGCGCAAATACTCTCCTATATATAACAGACTTTTGAAAATTAGAAGTAAACCAAAATATGTAAATAAAATTTTAGACTATAGAAATAAACTGACTCACAGTAATTTGATTGAACTAAAACTTGAGAAAAAATTCCTTGAATTATTCAAAATAAATGAAAGATTAAAAATTATTATTTCTGTTGAGATACTGTCAGAATTGGGCTTTGATAAACAAGAAATAATTAAATTGTTGTTTGATACAAGGCTTTATAGTCATATTCGCTATAGATTGTAGTAATCGCAAACTAACGTTACAAGGATTCATACCGAACCCCGAAAAAAAAGCGGGTAAATTGCGCTGAGGTATATTCCAGTGTTCCCGCAAAGAAACGGGGTCTATGGGTGGAATAAGCCCCGCCAAACAAAATGGCGCGCAAGCTCCGAGCGAATTAACCCGGAGGCTTGCATTTTTAATAGTGCATTTTATAAGTGTATTAACTCTTACGGGATGCAGCTATCCCGAAAGAAAAATATAACCCTTCCTTTTTGCGTATTTAAAAAGTAGAAGGGAATCTTTCCCCGCTAGAAGCGTGATGTATTCCAAAAATAAAATTTACTACGGTGTTGTGTTTTAACATAACATGCCGTTATACCTACAAATATATTTTGGATTGTTATGAGTATTAAAAAGGTTTTTTCAAGTTTGTTTATCAGGAAATCCCATATACCAGAAAACAAAATTGAGATTAGTTCAGTAGACGATTCCAAATTAGAGGAGGAATCAGATGCTCCAGAAATAGTCCGTCGTTTTCGTAAAAGTTATTCAAATAAGAATGACATAGTATTGGTGAATCTTTATTTTGAACTACTCAACAAAATGCGAGATGATGCGAAATCAAAAAATTTTGATTCTATGAGAGCAAATGGTCAAATCAGTTTGGGTTTAGTAGAATCTCTAATCCGAGATTGTAAAAATTCTTATGGTTCATTTGATATCAAAACCATTCCCGTAATCGATTGGGTTTTACCGCATCTTGCCGTTAAAGGCAATATTGGTCAATTGAGGAATATCAAAGATGTCGTAGATTATTTTCCCGAATTAAGTAAATGGAAAGAGGAGGTTGATAAAGCTTTTGAACTGCAAAAGTTAGCATCAAAAATATATTCCTATTTGAAAGATAACCCAGAGACACTCCAAAAAGATTTAAAGAAATTTATAGACTATCCAGATGGTAAATTGATAGCAAATGTTGTTCACTATATGGAAGTGCAAGGAAAAATTAAAAGAAGCAAAATTGGCAAACTAGTGTCATGGCTATATAATTATGAAACATAATATTTTGGCAAATTGTTATCGGTAGTGTAAAAATGATTGTGTAAATGGTTACCCCGGGTGTATCGCGGAACG
>CAYJPN010000052.1:0-22767 GCA_964372115.1 uncultured Ignavibacteriaceae bacterium | reverse complement strand
TTACAGGATGTAATTACCCCGAAAGAACAAAAATAAACCTTCCTTTTTACACATGTAAAAAGTAGAAGGAAATTTTTCCCTGCTTGAAGCGGGATGTATTCCAAAAATAAAATTAATTACGGTGTTGTGTTTTAAAAACATGTCCGTCTCTGACGGAAAACACGCTGTTATACGCCAAATATAATTAAGTGGGAAATAATCTTGGAATCATTAACATGATTATTTCATCTACAGGAAAGGAGTAACTGAAATGGAAATAGATAAAAAAATAGATTATGGTAGAAAACTAATATTCTATGGAATTGTTTTGTTTCTGCTTGGATTAATTACCGGATTTATTATTCCTCTACTTCAGAATCCAAGAATGGGTCTATCAAGTCATCTGGAAGCTATAATGAATGGAATGATGTTAATGATTATCGGACTAATCTGGCCAAAAATAACCTTAACAAATAAGTTATCCGGATGGTGTTTTACTCTAGCATTATTTGGCACCTTTTTAAATTGGTTTACTACACTTTTAGCTAGTGTGTGGGGAGCTGGATCGGAGATTATGCCAATTGCTGGTAGAGGTTTACAAGGTACTGTATGGCAAGAGGGAATTATTAAATTTGGTTTAGTCTCATTGTCCATTTCAATGTTAGTGGTTTGCGTACTTCTTTTGGTTGGAATAAAAAATAAAAATAAATAAAACAAATTATTTAATTAAGAGTTCCTAGTGATATGTTTAGGCGTATAACGTTACAAGGATTCATACCGAACCCCGAAAAAATAGCGGGGTAAACTGCTCTGAGATATAATCCGGTGTCCCCGCAAAGAAACGGGGCCTATGGATGGACTAAGCCCCTCCAAATAAAATGGCGGGCAAGCTCCAAGCAACTTAACACGGAGGCTTGAATTTTCAATATCACATTTTATAAGTGTGTTAACTTTTACGGGATGCAGCAATCCCGAAAAAAAACAATCCTTACTTTTTGCGTATGTAAAAAGTGAAGGGAATAATTTTCCTTTTGGATGGATTCCAAAAATATAATTAAATTAAGCCTCGTGTTTTCCGTATCAATAGGATAATACGGCTTTAGCTAACAAAATATTGTGGAGGTAAAAATGAAAAGGTTATTTTTGGTTATAGTGATTTTTGTAGCATTGTTTACTCAAAATCATTTTTGTCAGGAGAATAATGCTAATCAATTAATCGTATACGGCGATGCATTGATAAAGGTCCCGACAAATATCGCCTCATATTCATTTACTATTTATGGATTAGGTTCTACGCTTGAAACAGCTGTTAATAAGAGTAGAGATAAGGTAAAAAAAATAACGAGCGCACTCATCGGGCTTGGACTAAAAGAACAAAATTTTTCAACATCAAGTTTCCACAGCGGTGAAAATCGCGGTGATAAAGCATTCCTTTCCTCCAGTAGAGATTTCAGGGCAGCAATTACGGTAAATATTAAGGTTGATTCACTCGATATGCTTGAGCAATCAATTATCAAGGTTAGCGAATTTGCACCTGACAATATTACAAATGTTAAATTCACATTAAGCGATTATTCAAATTATTCGTCGTTAGCATTTGAGCAGGCTGGAATTGATGCAATGAATAAGGCGCTAAATTTAGCAAAAAAGATGAATCTAAATCTAGGGTCTCCGATTTATATCGAAGATATTAGTGAGCCATATAGAAACTATCCCCCGGAATTAAGAGGTTCACGGGGTGATGCTGTAGCCTATTATGTTGATGGAATAATTTTACCCCAAAATAAGGATCATGCTTTTTTTAGTCCGTTAGTAGAAATAAAATCCCAGGTTAAAGTTATTTACAGTTTGAAATAGTTTAGCAGTAAGTTACATAACCCGCTTACTATGCAGACGCGCTGAGTTGTGTGAATGTTGAGGGTGGTTACTCATCAGATTGTTCGTTTTATATTTTTATGCAAGTTTAGTGCATTAAATAAAAAATAACCGCCATGATATTATAAATTCAAGGAATAGTAATGGATACAGTTATCGCTCTCTTTCGGGGAATTAATGTAGGTGGAAATAACATCCTGCCAATGCGTGAGCTTAAATGGCTTCTTGAAAAATTAGAACTTAGAAATGTGAAAACATACATTCAGAGCGGGAATGTTGTGTTTCAAACAGAAAAAAAAATGTTCGGTGAACTTGCTAAAGAAATCGGAGTAGCAATCAAAACAAATTTCGGTTTCGAACCAAAGATTCTGTTTCTAAAACATTCAGAGTTAAAAGAAATTATCGATGTAAATCCATTTGAGGGTGAAGACGTTAAGTCGCAGCACTTCTTTTTCCTCTCTTCCACTCCAACCAATCCGGATTTAACCATTTTTGAATCCATTAAATCTGATACCGAAAAATATAAACTTATAAATAGAGTGTTTTATTTGTTTGCCCCGGATGGTATCGGACGCTCCAAAATGGCTTTAAAGGTTGAAAGGATTTTGGGTGTGACAACAACTGCCAGAAACAGAAATACTGTGAACAAACTATTATTGATGTCAGCGCAATAAACTTTAACAAATATTACAATCAAACCCAGAAAAAAAAAGCTGTTAGCTGAATGAGATGAAAAGCTTTTGGGATTTAGTTAACTAACTCAAGTTGACCGCTAACTAATTATACGTAATTAAGCCACTAATTTCACTAATTATCACGAAATAACTTGATTAAAAATTTGTGGCAAACAATATTTCTAAAAATTTCAAGTGGTCAACTTGAGTAACTAAAAAGAATAAAAATTTTGTATTTTATAAGGCGGCTTTATCTTCCAGTTATTTTGTTCCGATGGCACGATACTTTCATTTTATTTTTTTTATTAATAGCTATCGGGGAATGGAAAACGTTACATGAAAAAGAAAATATTGGTATCAAACTTAGTATTAGCATATCCAAAATTAAGAAATGAAGATTACGATTGGATACAGTCAATTCGGAAATCGAATGATAGCAGGTATTACAATGTTGTTAAACCGCATTTTACGATTGTTTTTCCTTTTTTCAATTATGGAATCAATGAGCTTCAGACACACATTGAAAATATTTGTGCTGAAATCGAAACAATTCAATTTTCTATTCGAGCCGCAATCATTGTAAAAGATTCATTTAGTGATTACACTGATGTGTTTTTAATTCCGGATGAAGGGAACAGTCAAATAATAAAATTGCATAATAAATTATATACCGGAATAATCGAAAAAGAACTTCGGCTCGATATACCATTTATTCCACATATCGGCATTGGCGCAAGCGAAGAACCGGAGGAGGCAAAAATTCTTTCGGATAATCTGAATAGACAAAATATTTGTATTGAAGGCAAGATTTCTGAATTGGATTTTGTGGAATATTTATATCCCAAAGTAAGCTTGATTAAAAAATATACTCTCAAATAGTGTTGTTTATAAACGGTTATTCCGATTAAAACCAATTAGAAAATAAAACATTTTTCGAATTTGCAAAGTGCTTTCGGGATATAGATTAACGCTTGAAGAAAAGAGAGCAGGGAACGTTATTCACATTCCCTGCGGTAGACTTTTTCATCAACCTTTTCTTTTTCTTTCGGAACTGAAAACTCTTGCGTAACAATAAACTGTTAATACAATAATTATTCCCCATGCGAGCGAAATAAAAATTATTCCTTGAGTATTTAAGCCCATGATAAATCCTTTCTTTAAACTTCGGGGGTTATTTTTTTATGTTCGGTACCAGAGTATTTGCTCCAGCCCTTTCTAACTAATAAAAGAAGTCCACCGAATAATAAAACCATTAATAACCTTGAGCCCCATATATAGGGCGCATTGGGAATTGTTACTTCAGCTTTCCGGACATTTGTTAAATATATTTCTTCGGGTGGAACAATTTTACTTCCCTTCGTTTGAATTTTAAGATCGTATCTCTGTTTGGAAGCCGTCAGTTTATCAATAGTTTTTACAACATCATCTTTTTTATCCTGATCGTAAACCATTACTATTGGTTGTGCTGCCGTTTCATTTTTATTTGTAAATGTAAGTTCTTCACCTGAGCTTAATGTTGTGGTTACTGGTCCTCTTTGAGTTAGATATGTAACTTCCACAACTTCATACTTTGTTAAAAATAGTGTTGGTAATGCTTCAGTAACAAACCACCAGCTCATAATTACAAATAATACAACAGGCGTTACATATTTCATTATGTAATAAAATACGCGGGGTATTTTAAAGTCGCCGCCAGCATTCATTTCTTTCCAGGCTTTTTCTGCGCCGAAAACCCACATAAACAAAACAGTTTCAATTAGTGCAAAAACAACGAGACCGAATGTTCCTGCCCAGTAATCCATTTCATCAAGAAAACCGAACTTGAGGAAAAAGACGACAAATTGAACAGCAACTAAAACGACCAATGCTAACGTAAATATCGCGCGCTTTCTATCCATTCCGAATTCATCTTCGAGAAAGGCAATAAGCGGCTGCCCCATAGCAACCGATGAAGTAATTCCGGCAAAAAACAAAAGTAAAAACCAGAGGAACCCGAATATATGTCCTATCGGTATTTTCTGAAAAATTAACGGCATCGATACGAAACCAAGATCAAAGGCGCCGCCGGCGGCAAATTCTTTTGTGGCGTCTAAACCAAAAAATGCAACCGCAACAGGAATTGCTATTGAAGCGCCCAGCACTACTTCAACAAATTCGTTTGTTGACGCGGTGGTTAAACCGGATAAGGCAATATCGTCTTTGGGTGTTAAATAACTTGCGTAGGCATGAATAGTGCCCATACCTACAGATAATGTAAAAAATATTTGTCCCGCGGCGGCTAACCAGATTTTCGGATTGCCGAGTTTGCTAAAATCAGGATTCCAGATAAACGCAAATCCATTCCATACTGAATTTTCGGGTACCGAAGGATCCGGAGTTCCGAGAGAAATGATTCTTACAGCTAATATTATCGCAAAAATTAGTAAAAGAGGCATTGCAATTTTAGCGAGTTTTTCAATTCCCTTTGAAATTCCTCTATAAAGAATCCAGAAATTTACACCGAATGTGATTATCATAAGGACATATGCAATCCACAAACTATCAAAGTGTGAACCATCGAAACGCCCCTGGTAGCTGTAAAGGAAGTTGCGCATAGTTTCAGCGGTTCCTTCGCCAAAGTATGATTTACTTATTGAAAAAATACTAAATCCGAGCGTCCATGATTCGATGTATGTGTAATAAATCAGAATTGTGATTGAGATAAATAAGCCGAGAGCGCCGACGTATTTTGCAGCATCGTTTTTCCATATTACATCAAACATTCCGGGTGCGCTGCCGTGTTTAAATCTTCCGCCGTATCTTCCAATACCCCATTCAATCCACATAAGCGGAATACCAAGAATAAGGAAAAATATAAAGTAAGGTATCATAAACGCGCCGCCGCCATTGTCTGCTGCCTGCACAGGGAAACGAAGGAAGTTCCCGAGTCCTACAGCATTACCTGCTACTGCAAGTATTAATCCAATTTTGGTTGCCCATTGATCTCTTTCACCGTTTTGTGGCATCATGCCTCCGCAAATTATTTAGTAAAACGTGTGCATAGAATGATAAATTTCGGTTTTGAATATCTTAACTTTAATTTTTAATAGCAACAAAAAATTAATTTATTTTTTGCAGCGATAGATTTAGTTCAATTTTATTCTTCCAACTCATAAACAAAATCCAAATCCGATTAGATATAAAAATGCCGGTTATAAAACCGGCATATGAAAATAAACGACTGACGAAAATTAGGATTTCATCCTTGGTCCATTTTCTTCATGGATGAAAATCCAACTGCATATTTTACCTATGTTTACTTCATCGAAGTTGTTCCAATATGCTTTTGTACGCACATGCTGCGAACTTGTATCGTCTTCAGCAATTGATTCAGCTTCTGCAATAAGTTCCGTAATGCGCTGCTGCCATCTTGCCATGTTTGAAATTCGAAGATCAATCCACCCTTCGTCAGTCCACATTTCAATATTCTCAGGGGTAATATTCAATTCATTTTCACCTCTAAAAGCTGGTATTTTTATAAGCTCACCGCGTAAAAGGGAGGAACCGTCGGGCAAAAGCACCGGCAGCCCTATTGATAACATTTCGTTGCGAAGAACATCATTTTCATTTATGATGTTAGTGCATCTTTCTGATAGTTCGGCGGCAGATTTTTTAAGAATATCGGGCATCGTATCATTAAACAATCTGATAAGGTGAATTTCGTATAAAAGTTTTGATAGTCTTGGCGGACCTAATAACTCGAACGCTATACTTGGTTTGCCGTGTTTTATTTCGAGCTCCGCAAGTTTTTTTGCCGCCATGTGCTGCATATAACCTGCGCGGTATGTCGGCTCAAGTGTAGCATGATCCAATGCGCTTACAATATCGTGGCCTGTATTTCCACCTTTAGCTTCATACAGTACAACATCGGCAATTTCCTCGGGGGTTACAAATTCCATCTGCTTCTGTGCAGTTATGGTTTCAAACTCGCCGCGGGAGAAAATTCCGTTTTCGCCGGTGTCAATAAAAACAGACTGTAAAGTTTGTCCCGTTGTTTTATATGTTTTATTATCGCTAATCTTAAATTTGCCTTCAAGTTTAATAGCTTCGGTTACGGGAATATTATAAAGTGGTATCGGTTTTCCTTTTTTCTTTATTTCACCGAATTCTATACGTTTCCATGCAATTGCGGCAGTTGGTTTTACTTCTTTGGTAATAGCGCCGTCCGGTGTTCTGCCCATCAAAAATAAAAGAAGCGTATGAGCGCCGGCAATTGAAGATTTACTTAAAAGTACACGCGAAGGTTTTTCTTCACTGTGAGTGTAGGGAATATTTAATCCCATACCGCCGGTTCCGCTGGTTCCTATTTTTATATATATTTTTGTTTTTACTGCCCCCATGGAAGCATATAGAATTTGTATGTGGCGGATTAATTGGGGGATGTAAAGTGTACACATTAATTTTTCGGTATGCTCTACAAGCGCCTCGTAGCTTACTTTATCCGCAATTGCGCGGGTAACGGTGCGGTAGGTTGTATAAACATCCTGATAAGCAATTGCAGTTGCGGTGTTTATACAGTCAATGATGATGTCGGGACGGAATTGAGTAAGCAGATTGTAGATGGAAGAATTTTTTAAGACCTCGCCTGATAATTCTTCCATAATATCTTTCATCAAAACCTTACGCGTTTCGGGATTGTTTAAAATCTCCATACGGTTTCGGTCTTTGTATTCATTTCGTACAAAAATATCTCCGCCCCAGGGTATAAAGTAATTTTTCTCTTTATCGGGGAACTCATGTTCGAGTTTACTTACGGCTTGTTCAGCTTCGCTGAGGAATAGGGATGTAACAATTATTTGCTTAGGATCTTCGAGAACTAATTTTCGAACTAATGCGTGTCCGACAAGTCCGAAGCCTCCGAGTACCAGAACAGTTTTGTTTTGAATGTCCATAATGGTTCCAAAAAATTTTTCAAAAATTATTGTTCTAAACTTAAGTGAAAGGGAATAGTTAGGCAAACTTTTTCTTTTAATTGATTTTGAAAAAGCGAGAAAAAAAAAGAGAAATGATTCAATTAATGTTTTTTTTTTATAATTTTTACCATTAAAAAATTACTTTAACGGAGAAATTATTTTTTGCGGTTGAAAAGGCTTCAACTTCTTAATAATTATCCGTTCAATTTTTGGGCGTGTTAACACTTTTTTATAACCCGCTAATTATTCACCAAACAAATACATAAGGACTAACATGAGGAAACTATCTGTAATTATCCTATTGATACTTTTTGCTTGCGGCATATTTGCACAGCAGTCTAAAATTCCTACCGAACAAAAGACAAAAAAAGAAATAAAAAACACTACTCCTTTGCGCACGGCTTATGAGAACAACAAATTAAATTTGGCACTTCTCGATTCTATTGTAATTTGGAAAGAAAATTGGGAAGGAGCCAACAACTGGACAAAAGTGGATGAAACTGATGTGGGCACTAAATGGCATCTTGATACTTACAATCCTTATGGAGGCAGCGGCGAAAGCTGGTGGATGGGCGACCCTACAATTGGTAATCAACAAGGCGGTTACGACAGCCACTGGTATCAGGTTCTCGATTCTGACCCAATTAATTTAACCGGTACTACAACTCCGTCACTTACTTTTTATCATCGTTATAAAGCAGAAGCGCCCGGCGGCGAGCCCGCAGGTTACAACGGCTGGGATGGAATGAATGTAAGAGTTTCTACAGATAGCGGCGCAACATGGACTGTGTTAGCGAATCCAACACCAGCTTATAACTGTACAAGTTTATACAGTTTTGGTTTTGAGTGGGGCGAAGGTCAGAATGTGCCGGGATGGGGCGGAGCTGCAATTACGTGGCAGCAGGTTACTTTTGATTTAACCGCTTTTGCCGGACAGACTATTAATTTAAGATTTGCCTTTGCTTCCGATCCGGGTTACGCTACACCGGAAGACCCGACAATGTTTGGCTGGCAGTTGGATGATATAAAAGTTGCTGATGGAAGTAATGAATTATTCTTTAATGACGGGATTGCCGCCGGGTTAACACCTTCAAATAACGGAGGTATCGGTGGTGATTTATGGAGAGTAGCTACAGGTACCGGACTGCCTTCACCAGATCATTATGCTACCGATAATGATTCGGCGACAAATACTTATGCACCAAACATGATTAATTCTATTGTCTCCGAATACATTTATCTTTCCGATTCTTTAAACACTGTTTGGATGGATTTTTATCTTCAGGGGTCGTTTATTGACAATGATGTTTTTCCTGAAGTAGATTATTTCGGAGCTTTCGTTCAGAAAAAAGGCGAAGCTGCCTGGAGATATATAAGTAATATTGGGCAAGACCCCAACGGAAACAATTATGTTTATTCCGACGCACCGTTGGTTTGGGCAAAATTTTCTGAAACTTATTCATCCGGAATTGTGGACCTAAGCTCTTTAATTGGCGATTCTGTAAGAATAAAATTCACATTTTATTCGGATGAAGATCAGCCTCTCGGCGCTGCTCTTCAATTAGATGATATTGTTGTTTGGACGACAGACGAACCTGTGATTTACCAGGTTCCGCAAAACTTATCGGCAGTTCAATCCGGCGATTCTGTTCTAACACAATGGGATGATTTGAATACCGATGGCTATAATAAAATAAAATATGATGATAACACATTCGAAAATGGAATTCATTTAACATCCGGTTCGGCGGATGCCGGAGCTTATGTTCCTGTAAATAGTTCGGCAACTTTAGATACAGTTTGGATTTGGGGTTCAACTCAAAATACTACTACAGCAACTACGCTTAAAGTATGGGCAGTAACAAACGGAACGCCTTCCGCAACCCCGCTTTATACCCTACCGATAACTCTAACAAATAACCAGTGGAATGCTTTTGATGTTAGGGACGCGCATTTAAGTTTTAACACCGACTTTATAGTTGGTTATGAAATCAACGGAACTATCTGGGTCGGATTGGATCAAAATACAATTCCAAGCACCGGAAGTTATGTAAATCTTGGCAGTTGGTCTACCTGGCAGGCAGTTGCATTAGCTAACTCCTTACCGGATGGTGAATGGGGCATAAGAGCTTCAATTACTAATACCGCTTCAACTGTAATTACCTATGATTTATATAGAAAACTTAGTGCAGAACCTGGTTTTACAACTGCAATTGCCGCCGGAATTTCGGCAGCATCATATGTTGATACAACGGTAACGGCAGGCAGCAGTTATTGTTATGCAGTAAAGGCAGTGTACGGCACTTCCGGTCAAAGCGATTTTTCCAACCCGGTGTGCATAACATTACTTTCGGTTGGAAAAGACAATATTGTTCCCCAAGTATTTAACTTAGAACAAAATTATCCGAACCCTTTTAACCCGTCAACTAATATTAACTTTGCTCTGCCGGTAAGTGCAAAAGTTACTCTTAAACTTTTTGATGTACTCGGAAGAGAAATAGCTGAATTAGCAAATAATACTTTCAGTGCTGGCACCCATACACTCAAATTTAATGCAGTTAGCATATCAAGCGGTATTTATTTTTATACCCTCGAAGCTAAAGGCTTTAATGGCGAAGTATACAAAGCAAGTAAAAAACTTACTTTAATGAAATAATATATTTCAAAAGACCCGGTTATAATTAGCCGGGTCTCTAATTATCAATAAAAACAATAATTTGTAAGTTATCCTAACGAATATACAACTATCCACCATTTTATCCGTTTATACATCTTTTCTTTACAAATTCTTTATATAATCGTAAATTTTCGCAAGTCTGAAGGATAAAATTATTTGAAGGCGAATAGCTAAAAAAATAAAAAAAAATAGTTATTATTGAGATGCTATAAATTTAACGGAATTATTTCGTGAAAATAACGACTGTGCAAAGCAAAATTAAAAATATTACAAAAAACATAAAGTTCCAGTTTTTTATAACTGCCGCAACATTACTTTTTTTCTACAGACTATTTTTCAGTCCGGAAGAAATTTTGCTTCTGCAATTAATAAATGAGCTGCTTGTGGTTGCCGCTGTTTCGTTTTTTATTTTGTATTTATTCGACATGTTCGGCAAACAAACCAACAGCCCCGTCTCAATGGTAATGAATGTAGGTATATTAAACGCATTTCTATTTTTTATCATAACATTCTCGGGCACATTGCTGGGCGGACTTTTCGGGGATTTGAGTGTGGAAGCAAATAGAAGCGGAATTGCGTACAATTTTGTTTCGTTTTTTTATGCTTTTCTTCTTCTCGTTTCATTTTCATATATATTTTTGTCATTTAAAGAATTTTACTTTTTAAAACAGAAAAAAAATGTAAGTACTTATTTTAATACTCTTGTCGTTTTTATTTTACTTGCCTCTTCAACCGCAATGTTTGGTGAAAAGTGGAAGGTAGAATTTATATCGCTGGCTTTCTTTTTTATCAGCATCCTGCTTATTGTAATCAATTCAATAAAAATATCGTGGATAGCTTTTATAAATAAAAAAGAAAAAATATATGTACTGATTCTTTCAGTAGTAATTGCAATCTTGTTTATAGTTAACCTTGTAAATGCTTCCGAAGGTACCGTTTATAAATTAGTACTAAATGACTTTTCACCATCATTGACCAAATTTTTTGAATTGATGATGATATACGGAATAATCTACTACAGCGTTTTGTTTTTTACTACTTTGTTTCATTTGCCTACTGCCGAGGTTTACGATAGAAAAGCTCAGGAAATTACCTCTTTACAATACTTCAGCAAACTTATTAACCAGGTTTTAGACTTTGACGAGCTTGCAGGAACAGTTACGGAAATTGCTACGAAAGTTTGCAATGCCAATGGTGCATGGATTACCTGGAAGGATGGAATCGGACTAAAAATTATTGCTAATAAAAACATCGGATATGTTGACGTAGGGCTGATGACCGATTTTTTAAAAGATTTTCTTTTACTGAAAACTGATGACAGAACCGAGATCGTTACTCTTGACAAATTTATCCGGCGAAGCGAATTAAGTGAAGACTATAAAGTTGTTGCCGTTACACCATTAAAAACTCATAACGAAGTAAAAGGATTTTTACTAACCGTAAAAAAATCCGATTTTATTTTTGACGATGAAGATAAAAACGCTCTTGAAACATTTGGCGATTATGCTTCAGTTTCGATAGAAAACTCAAGACTTCTCGAGGAGTCGATAGAAAAAGAGCGCCTTGAAAAAGAACTTGATTTGGCTCGCGAGGTACAAAGAAAAATTCTTCCTGCTTCCGAACCGAATTATAAAAATTTGAACATTTCCTCGGTTTTTATCCCGGCATTCGAAGTGGGGGGTGATTATTATGATTACTTTGAAATTGATGAGGAAAAACTCGGGTTTGTTATTGCAGACGTTTCGGGTAAAGGAATTTCCGCTGCGTTTATAATGGCAGAAGTAAAAGGTATTTTTGAATCTCTTTCAAGAACATATCAAAGCCCGAAAGAAATTTTTATTATAGCGAATGAAATATTATGCAGAGCGCTTGACAAAAAAACATTCGTCAGCGCGGCGCACGGAATAATAGATGTAAAAAAAGAAAAGCTTTTTATTGCGCGTGCAGGGCATTGCCCAATTATTTTAATTAGAGACAACTCGGTTAAAAATTTAGTGCCATCGGGTATGGGACTTGGATTAACAAAATCGGAAGCCTTTAGGAATACTCTTGAAGAAATATCTATTGACTTAAAAGAAAATGATATAATTGTTTTATACACCGATGGTATTACCGAAGCAAAAAATATCGACATGGAAGATTTTGGCGAAGAGCAGTTCCAGCAAATTATTTTGGATAACCGGAACGAAAGCGCCGATATAATATCAAAAAGAGTAATTAGAGAGATTACCTTATTTTCAAAAAATAACCAGCAGCATGATGACATTACTTTAGTAATCATCAAATGGAAACAGAAATTATTAAATAACGGAGATACAGAATGGCAGAATTCAGCACCGCTGTTAAAGACAAAGGCGATGTAAGTATTGTATATCTAAATGGATTTTTAGATGCACATACGGCACCGCAGCTCGAAAATGAATTTTCAAAACTAATTGAGCGAGACAAGTATTCGATTGTGGTTAATTTTTCGGACTTAGCCTATATAAGCAGCGCCGGTCTTGGTGTTTTTATGGCTTTCATCGAAAAGGTAAGAGAAAACCAAGGAGATATTAAACTGACAAGCATGAGCGATAAGGTATTTAATATATTCGATTTGCTCGGCTTCCCCTTGCTTTACGAATTCTTTAAGTCGGATGATGAAGCAGTTAAAAAATTTAGTGAGAACAAAAATCTTGAAAACGAAAAATAAAACAAGCGAGAAAAAGTTGTTAGTGCAAAGCAGAACGGAAAATCTTTCTGCAGTAAGAGATTTTGTACATGATGCTGCTCTTAAAGCTGGCATTAGCGCAGAAAAAATTGGCGACATAATGCTGGCGGTTGATGAGGCTTGCACAAACATTATAAAACATGCGTACAAATCTGTTCCTGATGGGAAGATAGAAATTAAAGTAACAAGTACTGATAAAAAGTTCACTATAGTTTTAAGAGATTTTGGTACATCCTTTGAACCCGAAGCAATTCCTGCCCCTGATCTTCAGAAGTATTATCAGCAGCGAAGGGTCGGAGGATTAGGAATGTATCTAATGAAAACCTTAATGGATGATGTAAAGTATATATCGATACCGGGAAAATATAACCAGGTACTATTATCAAAAAATTTAGCAGCAGTAAGTTAATGCCTGAACTAGAAAATTTAAAAATAAAACGTAACTTAACCGCCCTTGTAGATTTTAGCAGGATAATAAATTCCAGTTTGCATCTTGATTTTATCCTGGGCAATGTATTACTAACATGCATGGGTAAATACCTTACCTCGCGCGGTTTGATTGCATTGCATGAAAATAAAAGTTTTGTAGTTAAATCTGTAAAAGGATTAACCGAAGATATACTTAAACGTTTTCCCGTGGAAGACTCGATTGACGTGCTGCTTGAGTCTCCGGCTTTTAACTCGTTTCGTGTTGAATCTAAACTCTCTGTTGTAGAAAAATTATGGTCGTCCGAGCAATGTATCGGGTTTATGGCTCTTGGTGAGAAACTTAATAATTCTGTTTACACCGATGACGATCTTGAGTTTTTAAAAACCATATTAAATATTGCTTCCACTGCTGTTCAAAACTCAATTGTATTAAATGAACTTAAACTTGTAAACCGTACGCTCGACTCAAGAGTAAACAGGCTTAATTCACTTTTTGAATTAAGTAAAGAATTCGGGATGTTCTCAGAATCTACAAAAGTTGCAAAACTGCTTGTTTACTCTGTAATAGGTCAGTTCCTCGTTTCAAAATTTGCAGTTGTTACGTTAGAAGGAAACAGCGTAAAAATACTCGAATCAAAAATTGCAAATGATCTACTCCTTAGCGCACTAAAAACGCACGACATTTCATTAATAACGGAACCGCTTACAAAAGAATCGATTGTAAAATTTAATAACGGATTGTCAGAACTTGGCATAGAACTCATAGTTCCTATGCAGATTCAGGGTAAATCGCGCGGGTTAATCTTACTTGGTAAAAGAATTAACGGTGCGGAATATACAAGCGGCGATATCGAATTTATTTATTCGGTAGGTGGTTTAGCCATAATATCGCTTGAAAATAGAAGGCTCTTCAAAGAAGCCCTTGAAAAACAAAAGATGGAAGAAGAACTTGAAATTGCGCGGGATATACAACGCAATCTTCTGCCGAAAAATCTTCCGATATTTACAAATTTTGAAATAGCGGCAGTAAATGTTTCTTCAAAACAAGTTGGCGGCGATTATTACGATGTAATTCAACTTGATGAAAATCATTGCTGTGTTGCAATTGCCGATGTTTCCGGCAAAGGTGTTCCCGCTTCACTTCTTATGGCAAATATCCAGGCTTTTTTAAAAGTTATATGCAAACAAGGTATGAACATAGATGAAGCCACAGCAATGATAAATGATTTGATTACCGATAATACGTCTGATGGAAAGTTTATTACATTTTTTTGGGGTATTCTTGATAATAATGAAAAAACTTTTGAGTATACTAATGCCGGGCATAATCCTCCGCTTTTAATCAGAGACGGAAAAATATCAAAATTTGAAAAGGGGGGAATAATTCTGGGCGTTATGAAAACAATGATGCCGTATTTAAAAGAAAAGGTGCAGTTAAAAAAAGATGATGTGCTTATTTTATTTACCGACGGCATTTCGGAAGCTATGAACAGAAACGGCGAAGAGTTTTCGGATGAGAGACTTGAACACCAGACTTTAAAATTAGCAGAAAAATCAGCCGACGATATTTTGTCATCCATTCAAACCGAAGTGCAAAATTTTACTGCCGGAGCCGCCCAGTCAGACGATATTACTATTATGGTTATAAAAGTAAAATAATTTTTTGTAAATTTCACTTATTTCCATCTATTATTTGACAGAAAAATTTTGAGCGCCGTAAAAAATTATTATATAAAAAACAAAAAAAAACTTATAGGTATAGTAACAGCAGTATTGCTTATTGTTGCCCTCACCAATATTTATTTCGTTGTGGATGTCCATTCAAGCAGTAATGATGAATGTCTATGGGTTTATAATTTTCGGGGGGAAAATAATGCCTCTATTGTTTTTAACAGGGTTAAAGTAGATGGTGTTGCATGGAGGGCAGGTATAAGGGACAACGATAAATTTATTGAGATTGAAGGGAAAAAAGTAAAAGAAACATTTGCCGCACAAAGAATCCTTAATAAGTTTGCTGCTGGCGACACTGTTAAATATGTAATTGAGAAGGATGGAAAATTACTTCCAGCATATGTAAGAGTAAAAAAAGTTTTTAATTTTGGAACATTCGCATTTTCGCTTCTCGGTCTCATCTGGCTTTGCATTGGATTTATTGTTCTGATTTCAAAACCCGGCGGCAGAGTGCAGCACATCTTTTTTTTAATTGGCGCTGCAACAGTTCTTATGCAATCAAATAACCTCATTGCTGATTTTAACGGGTTCATTAGTGCAACTCCGGCAACATATATCATCGAAATAATATGGATGTTTGGGGCGGCTTTTTTACCGTTCCTTTTGGTCGAGTTTTTTTGGCTGTTCCCACGTCCGTTTAAATTTATTCATAATAAGTGGATAAAAATAATTTTTGTTTTAGCTCCTACTCTCATTTTTTTATGCGGAATTTTATTAAGAACTTTTGATTATTTGAACTCAAATGGAGGGCAACTAAATAATAGAATGTTAGGATTGTTTGGCGGTTTCGTGGGGATCGCTTTTTTAATTGGTTTTGTTTCTTTAATTATCAATTACCGCCGGTTCGATAAGGAAGGCAGGAAGCCTTATTTTATAATATTGTTTTCTTATATAATAGGTTTAGTTGGGGTTTATTATAGCAACTTTCTTGCGCCGGTTATTGCAGATACTATTTTTAACTCGCCTGAGTTTTATACTCCGGTAATTTTAATTACTCTTATTCCTATTTCATTTACTTATTCTATATTTAAATACCATTTGATGGATATATCGGTATTTGTTAAAAATGCGGTAACCTATGGAGTTGCAACATTAACTGTAGCGGCAATATACTTTCTCGTTATATATGTGCTTGGGCAGAGCATAAGCAGCGCCATAGGAACAGAATATCAAGGTATTATAGCGGGTTTAATTTTTGTTGCATTTGCATTAATATTTCAGTCAACAAAAGATAGATTCCAGGATTTTATAACGCGCAAATTTTATCCCGAACAATTTATTCACCAGAAAGTACTTGTAAAATTCAGCAATGATGTATCAACAGTCGTCGGACTTGAAAACATTATTGGCTCAATGCAGAAAACATTTGTAGAAGCGTTAAAGATTGATACTTTCGGAATTTTACTAAAAAATGAATCGACAAATAGTTTTAAACTTGTTCGTTCAACCGGATTGTCATCAGAAAAATGCGAAATATCAAATACACCGCTTTCCCGGTTTGTTGCCGAAAAACAACTAGCCGGAAATTTTATAGTTATTGACCAAAACGAGTTTGAGACAGTTTTTCCTTTACAGGCAGAAAGATTAAAGGAGGAAAAGATTTATACAGTCATCCCGATGTTAATTAAAGGAAAAGTTTTAGGTTTGCTCCTGTTCGGGTTAAAATACAGCGGTTCGCAGTTTGCCGGTAAAGATCTCGAACTGCTTTGCGCCTCCGCAAATCAGGCTGCAATATCTCTTGAAAATGCACGGTTGTACGAATCAGAAGCACAAAAACTTAAATTAGAAAGGGATTTAGACCTTGCACGCCAGATACAACAAAGCCTTCTCCCTAAGTGTATTCCCGAGATTAGCGGACTCGATATTTGCGGTGAAATGTTTCCGGCGATGCAAGTTGGCGGGGATTATTATGATCTAATCCCGGTATCGGATAAAAAATTATTTGTTATCGTAGGCGATGTTTCGGGCAAAGGATTATCTGCATCACTGTACATGACGAAAATTCAAACAATGGTGCAAATAACATGTATGGATAATAAAACACCCGGCGATATTCTTATTGAAATAAACAAACGATTATATCAGACTATAGAAAGACACTGGTTTGTTACTATGACGATTGCTTTGTTTGATATGGAAGCAGAAACTGTAACTGTTTGCCGCGCGGGGCATGTTCCATTGCTTAAAGCTTTAAACGGATCAGTAGAAGTTTTGCGCAGCGGAGGGCTCGGAATAGGTTTGGAAAAGGGAGTTATATTCGAACGTACATTAAATGAATATAAACTTCCGTTAAAGCGGGGAGAACTTTATGCATTTTTTTCTGACGGAATTACCGAAGCGATGAATGAACAACTTGAGTTTTTTGGTGAAGATAATCTTAGCGAATTGCTAAAAAATAATAGCGGGGTACATTCATCTCAGGTGATGGATGACATTTGGAAAAATTTAGAAACCTTTAGAGGCGCCGCTGAACAAAACGACGACATGACGATGGTTTTGGTAAAAGTGAAATGATAGAATTTTTTCTATGACTCAGTTAAACTCAGATGAAAGTAAATTTACCATACTAACGGAATCCAAAAATATTTTGCTTATTACAATAAAATGGCGCCATTTTTAAAGATGATCTTTGCTTAATAATTTTTTAATACTATTTTGCCAAAAAAATTCTTAAATTACATACCACATTACATTAAATAAAGGAAACAGAAATGAAAAAAATTTTTCTACCTCTTTTTGTGTTTTTCATTTTATTAGGAAGCACATCATTCAGTCAGCTATTACTCCTCCAAGAAAATTTTGATTACGGGGAAGGAACGTTGTTATCGGCAGACGGCTGGTCGGCTCATAGCGGAATTGGAACAAACTCGCCTGCGATAGTTACACCTGGTTTAACATACGGTGGTTATCTTGGATCGGGTATTGGCAACGCAGCATTTATAAATAATGCTGGTGGTGAAGATGTTAGCAGAGATTATCCTACACAAAATACAGACGCTGCTACAATGTATACTTCTCTTTTGGTAAATGTTTCGGATGCTTCTGCTCTTAAAGCGGGCGATTATTTTTTTCATATTGGTTATCGTGCAGCCCCGGCGACTTTCACTATGTTCTGCGCAAGATTGTATGCTAAAATTACTGCTGCTGGTGTTGTTAATTTTGGAATTTCAAACGCGAGCACTGCCGGAACTCAGGTTTATTCACCGGTAGATTATGCTACAAATACAACCTATTTAATTATTATAAAATACAAAATTAATCAAGCCGGTGCTGATACGGTGGCATTCTGGGTTAAAGCAACCGGTGTTCCGGCTGATGAAGCTTCTGCAGGAGTTCCTGACGGATTACAGGAAACAGTAAACGGACAAGATAGTGTTAATGCTGTTGCTCTTCGGCAGGGTAGTTCATCTAACTCTGTAGCCGTTATTGTTGATGGTATCAGAATTTCAAACACGTGGGCTGCTATTGTTCCTGTTGAGTTGTCATCATTTACTGCAAACGCAGTTAATAAAAACGTTCAATTGAACTGGTCAACTGCTACGGAAACAAACAACTCAGGTTTTGAAGTTGTTCGCGACGGTTCAAAAATAGCTTTTGTTGCCGGTGTTGGTACAAGCACAGAAATAAATAACTACGCATACACTGATAAAAATGTTGCAGTTGGTTCACACAGCTATCAGTTAGTTCAAATTGATCTTGATGGTACACGTAGCATAGTTGCATCGACTGAAGTTAACGTTGCAAACGTTGTAACAAAATTCGGAATGGAACAAAATTATCCTAATCCGTTTAACCCGAGTACAAAAATCAGCTATTCAGTTCCACAATCAGGAAATGTAAAGATTGAAGTTTTTAATACTATCGGTCAAAGCGTTGCTCTTTTAGTGAATGGTTTTAATGAAGCCGGAACACACGAAATATCATTTAACGCAGCCGGTTTGAACAGTGGAATTTATTTCTACCGTATCGAAGCTAACGGTTCGGTAATGACTAAAAAAATGACTCTTTTAAAATAAGTTCGTAGAGTTGATTTATCGAGGGTATCTTTCCAAAAGAAAGATACCCTTTTTATTGCGCTATCTGTAAAAACTTAATCGACATTTGTATTCCCCACTTTCTAATTTTTAATTTTTAATTTTTAATTTTTAATTCAATCACTCGTATCGCTTAACAAATTCCCTTAGCCAATATTTCATCCCAGATTTATCTATATTTTAACACCGTTATAAAATTAATTTTGTGTTTAAAGAAAACATTTTGCAGAACATTGGAAAACGTAATAAACGGTTAAGACCGTTAAAAATTTTCGTTTTTCTCATTAACCCACGACTTAGGTCGTGGGTTAATAACAACTCAATAAACTGGCGAACAGTTTCAACAGTTTGTATTTCCATCCAAAATATGAGTTATGGCCCTTTTTAGAGCCAACTCATAAATAACTACTAATATTGGTCGTTGATTGAGGACGAAAATATTATTAGTCTTTGACTATTAATTTAAGGAATTAAGATGATGATAAAATTTTTATTATTTATTTCAATATCGGTCAGCGTATTTGCGCAGGAAATTAATTTTGATAAAGATTATTTTTTTAACGGACAAGCGGTTCATAACAGCCTAAAAAAGTTTTCCGAAGTACAGTATCCCGGCGATCAAACCATCGATATAAAATATTATAAACTCGATTTAAATATAACATACAGCCCAAATTATTTAACGGGCGCGGTAACTATAAAATTTAAACCAGCTCTTAGTTCTATTAATCAAGTGTTCTTCGATTTACAGAATAACCTTCTCATCGACTCCATCTTAATAAATGAAAATTATCAGCCGGTATACTCGCATTCGTCGAATAAAATAAATATTACATTAGACAGGAACTACAATGCAAATGAAGAGCTAAGCGCAGTAATTTATTACAAAGGTGTTCCTGGCTCAAGCGGGTTCGGCAGCTTCGAGTTTAGTACACATAACAGCGGCACACAGCCGGCAATATGGACGTTGAGTGAACCGTACGGAGCAAGTGATTGGTGGGCTTGTAAAGATACTCCGGCGGATAAAGCCGACTCCTCGGATGTGTGGTGCACAGTTGCCACAGGGTTAACCGTCGTATCAAATGGTGCGCTGATAGATGTAATAGACAATGGCAATAATACAGCAACATACAGATGGAAAAATAGTTATCCGATTGCGCAATATTTAATTTCGCTTGCGATTGCAAACTATCATTTATATACAAATTATTTTAAGTATTCACCCACCGACTCAATGCCGGTAACGCATTATATTTACCCTGAATATTTTAATAGCCAGGTTCAGGCGCAGCTCGATCAAACGATTATGATGCTGCAGATTTTTAGTGATAGGTTCGGACTCTATCCTTTCATTCGTGAAAAATATGGACACGTGCAATTTGGCTGGGGTGGGGGAATGGAGCATCAAACAATTGCTTCAATGGGTTCATTCGGTTCGGGATTAGTATCTCACGAGTTATCGCACCAATGGTTCGGTGATATGATTACATGCCGCGATTGGCAAAACATATGGCTTAACGAAGGTTTTGCAACTTATTGCGAGGGTGTTTATATAGAAGATTACCTTGGCAAACCTCAGTATTTAAGCTTCATTACAAATGAAATGATTTATGCAAGGCAGGCTGTTGGCAGCGTTTATGTTCAAGATATAAGTTCGGTCGGAAGTATTTTTAATTCTAATCGCTCCTACTCAAAAGGCGGCGTTATACTTCACATGCTAAGAGGAGTCCTGGGCGATTCATTGTTTTTTAACACGATGAAAACTTATGCCAATCACCCTGACTATAAATACGGTACAGCGGTAACTGAAAATTTCCAAAGTGTCGCTGAAAATCTCTCAGGGTTAGACCTCGAATATTTTTTTAACGAATGGATATACGGTGAAAACTATCCCGTTTATACTGTTACGTGGGGTTATTCAAAAGCGGGTAAAAGCTCATTTAATATTGATGTGAACATTAAACAGCGTGTAAACAGTAACCCTGCATTTTTTACGATGCCGGTTGAAATTAAAGTTACAACCTTAGCCGGTGATACCACCGTTACATTAATGAACAACCAGCAGGAACAGAATTACAGTTTTAATGTAAAATCGCAGCCCATCGAACTACAATTTGATCCCAATAACTGGATATTAAAAACGGTCTCGGTGCTTTCAAATGTTGAGGATGAAGTTATACCAAATAATTATTCTCTAAAGCAGAATTACCCGAATCCGTTTAATCCGGCAACATTAATTCGTTATAACATTCCGCTTCAAACAAAAGTGAAACTTGTTGTTTATGATATACTTGGTCGAATTGTTAAAACACTTGTTAACGAAGTGAAAGATCAAGGGCGGCACGAAATAAGTTGGGATGGTACAAACAGTATGAACATCGGCGTCTCCACCGGTGTTTATTTCTACCGCCTTGAAACAGAAAAATTTTTAAGTTCGAAAAAGATGCTTCTGGTAAAGTAAATGGGTGTGGTTTGGAGATAGACGAAGAGAAAAAAATTTGCTTTTCATCCCGGCACGAAAGCTTAAATTTTTGGAGGGACGGTGTTAAACTGTCCCTTTATTAAAATTTTTCATTGTATCTTTTGGCGATTAAAACAGTTTGATAAATCCTTACGGTCCGAAAAGCTGAATAATCGGAAGCCCGCATTTATTGGTAATCCACAAAAAGTTTTTCAATAAAAATTTGTGTTGGAAGTAGATTGACAGAGACAACGCACTGCTATATAGTATTGTCATGTATCCGTTAGTCCGTTTGCTAACGGATTAACCAACGGATTTTTTATGTTTTTAACTTTTAACTTTTAACTTTTTCCTTGCGGCTCGCGGCATGCTGCGTTATGTTTAATTTTCATTTTTTTAAGAATTTATGAAGACTATTATATTATTAAGCATTTCAAATATTTTTATGACATTCGCCTGGTATGGTCATCTAAAATATAAAAGTTCAGCGCTTTGGATTGTAATTCTGATTAGCTGGGGGATAGCATTTTTCGAATACGTTTTTCAAGTTCCCGCAAACCGAATTGGTTATGGGCAATTTAATGCCGCTCAGTTGAAAACTATCCAGGAAGTAATCACACTTATCATTTTTTCAATTTTCTCAATCTTGTACCTTAAAGAAGAATTTAAGTGGAATTATGCAGTTGGATTTGCGTTTATCATAGCCGCGGTTTTTTTCATCTTTAAAAAATGGTAATCACGACCCAACAAAAATATTTCACTTCTATTTTTTAAAACTTTAATAATGCCATGTATCCGTTAGCTAACGGATCAGCATGCTGCTTTTGAGGGAATAGCACACGGACAAACACGGATTGCACGGATTAACACGGACGGGAAAATAAAAAATAATAAGCTGTGCAAATCTGTGAAATCCGTGTCTTATTTTTTCCCCCGCTAAAATATAATTGCTTGATGGAGTGGACAATTAATAGGTATTCTTTTATATTAAATACGGTTAGAGTTAAAATTTTAGGATAGGGTGTATGCTTAATATATTTTTACAATTTAATTGTTCACATAACAAATTTATTCCATCTGCAGAACCGTCCGTTAAATAACGGAAATAATTTTTGTGCCCTTTACGGTTCCCAGGCATACCTAAGTCCATTAAAAAGCGGACATGTTTTTTTACATTTTTCGTCCCTAATAAATTAGTTATTAAAAATTATTTGTGAGGCATCAGCCTTACCCGGCTGTTTTATA
>CAYJPN010000051.1:0-25746 GCA_964372115.1 uncultured Ignavibacteriaceae bacterium | reverse complement strand
GTTTGGCCTAAATATAAATATTTTTTTGGTTGCCGGCTATGCCGCGCTAAGGATGAGTGGATGGATTCAGGTTGTTGGTTGGAAATCGTGATTTATGGAACGCAGATGATACAGATTGATTAAGATTACCACTGATCAGAATTTACTACGGTTTTCAAATGCGTATTTGATTAATGCATGAGTGCCGTGAATATTTAATTTGCTGCAAATGTTGAAGCGGTGTTTTTCTATTGTCTTAATGCTTACAAAAAGTTCTTCTGCAATTTCTCTACTGGTTTTACTTTCGGAGATTAATTTTAAGATATTCCGTTCTGTCTCTGTTAATCTACTACTTCCAGATTCAGAATTTTTGTTTTCAACATTTCTGCTCCGGTTTATTACAAAGCTCGATATAGCCGGACTTATATAAGGCTGCCCGGAGATAACAGAATTGATTGCATTCAGAATTTCATTAACGGCATTTTCTTTCAACACGTAACCAAGGATACCGATATCGATGGATTGATTAAAAAGATGTTCATCTTTGTACATAGTTAGAATAATTATTTTGATGCTGTTGTTTATTTTCAAGCATTCTTCCGCCGCTTGAAGTCCGTTTAAGTGAGGCATATCTAAATCAAGGATAGCTACACCGCTGTTGTATTTTTTCACAACATCAACTGCTTTTTGTCCGTCCTCAGCTTCATAAATAATATAATCCGAATTGCTTTCTTCAATCAGATCTTTCAATCCTCTCCTAAATATTGGATGATCATCGGCTATTAAAATATTTACGCTATTTTTCATAAATAAAGTTTTGTTAATAATTTAAATACATTATTTGTCGTAAGGTAAATTAATAAAAACCCCGGTTCCTTTACCGGGTAAAGATTTTATATCGATTTTACCCTTTAAGATTCTAACTCTTTCCATTATCCCGGTTAAGCCGAATCCGAATTTATGTTTTAATGTTTCTTCGCTTCCCTTTGTCATAATTCCAATGCCATCATCTTTTATTGTAATAAAAATACTATCCGGTTTCGAAACAATTGTTATAACTGCTTCAGATGCCTTTGAATGTTTGATTATATTATTTAGAAGCTCTTGAATGATTCTGTAAATCTGAATTTCGCTTGCGTCTGAAAATTTACCGTCGATATTTTGCGAATGAAAATGAAAAGTAATTTCACTTGAAACATCCAAATCGTTGACAATAGCCTCTATTGCTTTTGTTAAGCCGAGCCTTTCTATTAAATAGGGACGCAGATTCCTCGAAATCTGTCTTATATCATCAATGGCTTTCTGCGATTTACCGGAAATGTCTTCCAGGTAGCTGCTTTCGGTATTGACTGTTTTTCTGCGAGCTAATTCAGCAAGATTTTTTATGATCAGCAAATCCTGGCCTACGGCATCGTGAAGTTCTTTTGCAATTCTCTTCCTTTCTTTTTCCTGTGATTCGAGAAGCTGCTGTGAAAATTTCTGACGCTGCTCATGTTGATATTTTAATGCATTAATCTTTCTTCTATATAATAAAACGGTTATGGAAATAATCATTAAAACGATCAACGACTTAAACCAAAGCGTATTCCAATAAGGCGGAACAATTATGATTGGGAGGGAAAATGTTTTGCTGCTGTAGATACCGTCTGAATTTGTCCCTTTTAACTCAAATAAATATTCGCCAGGATCAATATTTGTAAAAGCGGCGTGCCGGTGATCGGCGCTAGCAAATGTCCATTCATCATTGAAGCCTTTCAGCCTATAGCTATACTTATTTTTTAGCGGATTGGTAAAATCCAAAGAAGAGAACTGAAAGGAGAATATGTTCTCTTTATAAGACAAAATAAGTTTAAGTGATTTATCCAGGTATTCAGCAAGCGGCGCTTGTTCATTATTAACTTCAAATTTTGTGATCACAATATTCGGATTAAATTCACTTACGGTTATATTCTCCGGCTTGAATGAAGTTACTCCTTTAATGCCGCCAAAATAAAATGTGCCGTCCGATGATTTGTAATATGCCCCATTGTTGAATTCATTACTTTGCAGTCCATCGCTGAATTCATAATTTCTAAAACTCCCATTAGCCGGATCAAATTTTGATAATCCGAGATTTGTACTCATCCAGATAAAACCATTTTCATCTTCTAATATTCCGTAAATAACATTATTGGGTAAACCTGAATTTGTTGTATAACGGGTAAATCTGTTTTTTTCAATAACCAATTTATTTAAGCCGCTTCCGTTTGTACCTATCCACAAATTTCCTTTTTTATCTTTGAGAAGCGACAAAATTTTATTACTGCTAAGGCTATTATTATTAGTCGGTTCATAATAATAGTTAATTATTTTTTTTTCTATTGGATCAAAATTCAGAACTCCATTTCCTTCCGTACCGATCCATATATTGTTGGTAGAATCAATAATTATGGCACTGATTTTTATTTCGGGAAAATTTTTAATGGCCTCTTTATTGAAGCATTCAAAAGTTTTTGAATCCCGTTTATATTTACTTAATCCTATTTCTGTAGCAATCCATAGATTCCCTTGGTTATCGTATTTCATATCGTATACTTGCATACCTGCAAATGAATCACCTGAATTTTTTATTGAACCCGGAATAACGGAATACTTTTTCGTTTTAAAATTGTAATTAATAAGACCGTTCACCCGGTCGCTTATCCATAGTGCATCGTTTTCAAGCGGCGAATCAATTATCGCATATAAACCGAGAAACGGCAGATTGGGATTATCTCTGTTCCCGGCAGATAAAAATTTTGCCGGAGATATTTCTCCTGTTTTTTTATCTAATTTGTCGAGACCGCCGTATCCAGCAATCCAAATATTTCCTGAATGGTCTTCGTGAATAGCATTAACGCTTGAAAAACTAAGTTCTTTTTTATCATTGGTTTGGAAGAGGAAATTTTCATATTTTTTTGAGCGCATATTTTTTTTCAATGTTCCGTGACCGTTCGTTCCAATCCAAAGGTTATCGGAACTGTCATTAAGTAAAGTGATAATTCTTCCTGAATTGGTGCCTTCAAAGATTGAAGTATTATCCGAGAAAACACTTAAAGAATCATTGTTGAGGTTATATTGAAAAAGAATTCCCGGAGTGTTAAAATTTGAAAAATAAATGTTATCCTTAAATGCCAAAATCGATTTTACAACTAAATAATTCTCTTCACTCCCTTTTAGTTTATGCAGCGAGTTTGTTTTGTCATCGTAGAAAAGTATTGCGTTATGATTTCCAGCAAACATTTTCCCGCTTTTATCGGTAGTAACGCAAGTAATGTTAGTAGGTATAACTCCTTTATCATAAATAGGTTTAATAAGTTGTTTAGTATTGTAATTAAAATAATAAAGCCCGCCATTCATTATTCCAAGCCATATTCTATCGTCTTTATCTTTTTCTAAGGCTCTAACATTATTGCTGTTTTCGTCGATATTAAAAACACTCGGATAAAATCTTTCGTTATAATTTGAATCAATTCGATAACGGTTAAATCCATTAATTGTTGATATCCAAATCACGGGTTCATCTTCAACTGCAAAGTTAAGATCCGTAATGAAATCACTAGAAATGGTTTTATTGTCATGTTCTTTAAACCTATATGTTGTAAAATTTCCGTTTGTTGGATTAAATTTGTTTAAACCGCCGCCATAAGTCCCAACCCATAAATTCCCGTTAATATCTTCAGTAATTGCACGGATTTCGTTGTTGCTGAGGCTGTTTATTTCATCGGGGTCATTACGGTAGATTTGGATTTCGTAACCGTCGTATCTATTCAGCCCATCCTTGGTTCCAAACCAAATGAATCCGTCGCTCGACTGAAAAATTGAGTAAATTAAATTTTGTGATAATCCCTGGTTTATTGTTATAGGTTGATTAGGATTTACAGCCTGTGCTCTAAACAATTGACATGTTGAAAAAATAAAGAAAATTATTGAACAAAAACGTAATTTCATTCGGACAATGAATTTAAAGTTACTTAATTAAATAAATTTTCTAATTAATAATGAGTCCACTGCAAAAAGATACAGAAAAACATGACAAGTAAAAATAGTTTAAGTGTATTTGTTAACAAAATTGGACAAAAGAAGTAAAGACCATGTTTAGAATAAACGATAAGCATTATAATGCTTAAGTTAAAAAGATACTTTTCATAGAGTTAGATTTAACACTAAAAAAAGGGAACGTATCATAGTAAAAGAAATAAGGCACTCCACAGCAAAGTTCAAAACCCAGATTTTGCGGTAACATCCGGAAAATCAAGTGCCCATTGGAAAACTCTGTGGACAGCACAACCTTAAACCAAACTTGTTATATACTATAAATATGAATTAATATAGGTTCTAAATTAAATCGGTTAAAAGGATGAAAAAGGGATTAGTTCTTTTGGATTTATTTATTAACAAAATATTCCGTAAAACCTGCTCTGTATTGCTCCCATCTAAAGTTCCCGCAAAAAATGATCTTCATTATTTCTAAAAAATAATCGACTGACAAATTTTCATGAGATAAAAATTTCCCTATTGAGGAGTTAATCCCGCATAGTACGGTTTCTGTTTATAACCACTTTGATACTCAGTGAGGTTCGGAAACGGATACGGATTTTTAGAGGAACCCATAGTTCCATAGGAAAATGCTGTTTGAAGAATCGCGCTAAAAACAATCTGAATAAACTTGATGCATTGCAGCAGCGATTTATTCTGATAAAAAAATTAAAACCAATTAATTATTTTTTGCCGGATACTCTTGCGGAAACATCTCCTTTTCTACTTTTCCTCATTTTAATCTTGTCCTGTTTAAAGCGTTTATTTCTTTCTGACTCAATTCCAATAATTTTAAGAGCTTCGGACTTTTCGGCTTCAAATTCGGAACGGAGTACAACAATCTGCGCTTCCATCGCTTCACGCTTTCGTTCTATTCCAAATTGTTTGCGCGAAATTTCCTGCTGCCGCATTAATTGTTCTGCTTCGTCTTTCGTTTCTCGAGATAGTCTCGCTGAACCTGTCAAAACACCTTCCGGACCAACATAAACATCAAGTAATTCAATTCCGTGGTTGGTAAGTTTAAACTCTCGAATCTGATTTGAATGCGCCATTCCTCTTGATTTAAGAATATACAATCCTCTGTTGCGTTCACCCTCCCTTTCAATATCACGAAGCAGCAGCCAGGTATCAATCAGGGAAGAAACCGATATATCTGTCATCTCCTGCTTGTCACCTGCGCTTGTAAGGCTTAGGAAAAATGCAGTTATATTCTTCATCTTCAAAAAATCAACAAGACGCAGTAACATTATCTTTACTTCAGTTTCGTTTCCTCCAATAACAAAAGCGTCAATAGGATCGAGAATAACTATTTGTGGTTTAACTTTATTAATTAATTTAATAGTACTGGTCAAATGATGTTCCAAACCGTGTAGAGTAGGGCGGGTTGCATGAAAGTGGAGCAATCCTTTTTTCGTCCATGGTTCCAAACTTATTCCAATCGAAGACATATTACGCATAAACTGACTTGGTGATTCTTCGAAAGCAAAATAAAGAACGCACTCGCCACGCTTACATGCTGCTTCAACAAATTGTGCAGCAAGACTCGTCTTGCCGGTACCTGCTGTACCCGAAACAAGCACTGTACTTCCGCGAAAGTAACCTTTGCCTGAAAGCATTGTATCAAGACGAAGGATGCCCGTAGAGATTCTCTCTCGAGATGAAATGTGATTCAACCCGATGGAAGTTACAGGAAGAACAGAAAAACCTTCTTCATCAATAAGAAACGGGTACTCGTTTGTCCCGTGTGTTGAGCCGCGGTATTTTACTATACGCAGCCGTCTGATGGATGATTGTTCACTCACACGATGATCTAACAGAATTACACAATCGGAAACATATTCCTCCAAACCCTGACGCGTTAATGTTTCGTCCCCTCGTTCTCCTGTAATTATTGCGGTTACACCTTTTTTCTTCAGCCAGCCGAATAACCTCCGTAGTTCCAGGCGCACAATTGCAGCGTTGGGCATTACCATAAAGAGCGATTCAATAGTATCGAGCACTACTCTCCTTGCCCCAATACTTTCTATTGCACGATGTATCCGAACGAATAACCCTTTTAAATCATACTCGCCAATTTGTTCAATTTCACCCCTATCGATATCAACATGTTCAAGCCATATTTTTCTTTTTGCTACAAGACTTTCCAGATCAAAACCGAGTGAAGAAACATTTGCCGCTAATTCTTTTGCGGTTTCTTCGAAAGAAATAAATACGCCTGGTTCATTATAGAGTGTTGCCCCGCGAACAAGAAACTCCATAGCAAACAGTGTTTTTCCGCAGCCTGCGCCTCCGCATACAAGCGTCGGTCTTCCTTTCGGTAAACCACCTCCTGTAATTTCGTCAAATCCCTGAATACTTGTGGGAGATTTAGGCAGAGTTTTTAATTTAATATTTGCTTTTTTTTTCATACGATTTGCCTCCGGTTAAATTGCCCCATTAGTTATTTTGCTGTTTAAGGTTATTACAATCTATCATTATTAATTTCACTACCACTGCATGTGTGAATTTAAAGAATATTGCTAAACTTTTAACCTGCTCGTACATCGAGCGTTGTTGTATTATCGCCGTGTGAGTTCTAACTTTTTTTGTAAATTTTTCTCAAAATCATTTCATTCATAAATGCACTCTAAAATGATTTCTATTTTTTTCGCCACAAGAGTAAGAATAACCATGGAGTTAATCAATAGCCCGAAGGGATGAAAAATGGACTACATCTTTTGGGTGAGAAGAATGATAAACATAAAATGAATTAATAAAAAAAAAAATTTGTTTCAATTGGGAGTTAAACCCCCGACAATTTGTAAGAAACAAATATAGCTCATATCAGAAGTTCTGATAATTCTTCTGTCTAAATATTTGATATTTATTATCTCACAAATTATCGGCACCAGGGGCAGATTTTCCTTCCGGAAAATCTGGATTAAAACAATTATAAAAATGGAAATGAAGAAGAGTGGCTTTTTATTTCCATTTAATTTTTATTCGATAAAACTTTATTTAGTATTTAATTCTTATTTGCCGCTCTTTGGAATATCGTGTTTAATTTTGTTCCACATTTCTGAGAAGTCGGATTTGCTGGAATCAAAAGTCGGACTTTCAGAATTATGACATTCTTCGCATAAAGCAACCCTTTTTTCATCTGTTTTAAACACTCTGAGACCATTTTTTTCAGCAGCTTTTAAATCTTTCATAACTTTAAGACTTTTATAGTCTGCTCCCGCTCCATGGCAGGTCTCACATTGTACGCCATCTTCCATTTTGAATTTGGCTGTTTTTAATGAGGCATTAATGTTGTATCCACTAACATGACATTTTAAACAGGCTTCACTTAATACTGCGTTTGTTGATAATCCTTTTGCTTTAGCAATACTATCTGCCTCCGCGGTTTTTAGAGTTTCATAGGCTTTGGAATGAGCGCTGGCTTTCCAGATTTCAATTTGTTCACCTTGTTTTTCAGATTTATGGCACATGCCGCAGGTCTCAACGCCTACAAATGAATGGCTGGCAAGGGAATCTTGTGCCAATAATGCAGGAGCTGCGAACAAAATAATTATAACTGCAATTTTCTTAAACATTTTTTCTCCTTCTGTTTTGTTTAATTAGATCAACATAACTTAACACTAATCTTCTGAATCGGATTTTTCTTTCTGGCGGGTTTTCATTACTCCGCCCATAATACCCAAACCCAGCGTTACAATGACTCCAACGGTAATCCAGATTGGTGAAGCCCCTAATAAATGGGCTGCCATTCCTAATCCACCGGCTAAAATGACTATCCCTATTAAATAAATTGCAAAGTTAGACATCTGAATTTTCCTTTTATTTTATTTCCATTGTTTTATAGGGTGTTTTTGTAATTATAATACCGGTTCAAATTTGATTTTATTGTTCTTACAACATCTTTACTTTTTTGTTTACCGACAGTAACTGCACCACTCGCAATGCAACTATACATAACAAGTCATAAAGCAAAAACTACAACCAATAAAATTGCATTTAATTTTTTTCACAATAGTTTTCTTATTGTTTGAATCTTACAAGTCATTCAAGTAATTGATTATGCTTGCGTGAATAAGATAAAACTTCAACGAATAAAAATATATCGGTCAAAGGGATGAAAAAGGGTCTACATCTTTTGGATAGTATAAAAAGTTTATTACAAACGTATTTTTGATTTTTCTATTAGCTGTTGAGGGTTTTAGAAAATCAGATTGTTTTTATAATAAACTTACAAAAGCAATAACACCGAAAAGAATTATTAATATCCGGCGATACGGTTAACCCGCCTCAATCTAATAAGTCCAACAGGTACTGCCATTGCAAAACCGATAACAATTACCTTAAGGATAAAGTCAGTTCCATTATATTCTTAACTTACTTTGTAATCTCTCTCCATTCCAGCTAAATATTTCAAAAGAGTTATTACCCACACACCGATCAAATATGAATTGTATCAATACTGTCAATTATTCCGAAGGCGCTTAATAACCATAGAATAACTACTATAATTACTACAGCATTTAAAATTTTCTTGATGGTTGGCTGCATGGGAATATAACTGTTAATCAGCCAAAGAATTACACCTACAACTACTAACACGATAACTAAAGATAAGAGTGACATCACTATTTTCCTTTCCAGAAATGTTTATAAATTATTTAAACTATTAACTGAGTTTTCACTGTTGTTCTTCCTCAAAACAATCTTCAATATTTTACAGCAAAATTATAACTCTACAATAGTTTTGTAATCAGTGCAATATAATAGGAAGTAATTCAGTATTATAAAATCGAGCAAAGGGATGAAAAATGAACTACATCCTTCAGGTGAGATAGATGGTGGTGATTTTTTGCTGAGTATTATTCATCGTGAAAAAATGTTTTGGCAATTGAAATACTAAATTCTTAATTCCAACAACTTCAGTTATGCAAAATAAGATTAAGAGTAAGATTAGGAAATCAAACTTCTAACAATGCATAACATAAGTTGGTCAATCAAGTTATCTTTAACATCTTTGCGTTTATTGCTACGACTATAGTACTTGCCAACATCAACACCGCGCCAAGTGCAAGACTTAAAACAATTCCCGCCGAGAACAAAACTCCCGCAGCAAGAGGAATTGCTATTACATTATATCCGGCAGCCCGGATTAAATTCTGAACCATTTTACTATAAGTTGCTTTCTGAAAATTTAATCTGCCTTGGTTAATAACTTTAACAAATTTTTTATCGGGCACATAATCAATTGAATATTTCATTTCAGTCTCTTCTATCTTTTTACCGACCTAGGTTAGACAGAATTATGCAGCGGAACTAATTAATAATTTTAGCCCATACTTAACCTTATGTAGTTATAAATTTTGAAATGAATACTCTTTCTTAATTGTACTTCGAATTATGAAATCATTCTTATATTTCGGATAACTTAAAATTCATCTTTTCGAGAAAGTGAAGATACCGCCGTCATTAAAACGAACAACTTCCGTTATATTTCTGTCCTTTTGAAGTTCTTCGATAGTAAATAAAAATCTTCGATCAATCTTATCGAACCAAACAAGTATTTTTTTTTCCTCATTATAGCGAGTGGGTTTTTGTCCGACTTTATTAATAACAAGTTGAGGCGAATTATAAAATGTTTTCGCGGGGCTCCATTGTGTTTCGATATCGGACAAAATATAAACTGCTTCAGGAGCATTACTATAAAATATGAATCTTTCTTGCTTTGACTTCTGCTGAATAAGATATTGTATTATTTCATTTTCTTTCCACACTTTGCCGGCATATCCGAATCCATCTTGCCTGATAAATTCTTTAACAATATAAACCGTGTTCATTACCGGGTATCTCATCATAAAAATAATACCGGTAGTTAAGAGAACAATTATTAATCCTGGAGAATATAATTTTATTAACCGGCTTTGAATTCTATCGAAGATGAAAAACAAAATAAATATTGACGGAATGTAAATCGGGGAGAGCAGTCTGTTCGATATCCGGTCGTACGCAGTTGTGGTAGATGAAAGTACAATAAACCCGGAATAAAGTAATATAAATACAATGCCCGGTACAATTAAATTAAAACTGTTTTCATTCCATTTTATCTTCGGATTTAATCCTACAAAAAGCAGCACAATTGCAATTGCAAAAAGAATGAACAAATACAACCCGGGATCATTCACCGGTAAATACCAGGGCAAGACGGTATTTAACAAAAACATAATATTTTCCGTAAACATGTATGATGATGCAGCTCTTTGGCCGAGAAGCGTACCCGAAATAAAATAATTTCTGATAATCCACAAACCGAGAGGTAAAACCGAAATAATTGTGAAAATACTTATATGCCGATATCTATTGGTGTTATTTTTCAACACGAGGAGCAAACATATTATACCGGTTAGGATAAGAATTATACCTGTATATCGTGTAAGACATGCCAATGATACAGGCAATGATAATAATACTATCGAAGTTAAATCCTGTTTAACACGATATCGTTCGAAGCTATGAAAGAATAAAAGTACTAGAGAAATGAATAACGGTTCTGATAGTGTCGTCAATGAAACTTGAACAAGTGCATATGAAATTAGAACTGCCGTTGTTCCTAATAAAATTAAAATAAGTGAATTCAAATGCCGCAATAAAAATAAGCCGCTGGAATAAATAATGAGACCAAATAAAAAGGCATTTAAATAACCTGCAGAGATCATCGGGTCGATATAAAACACTTTTTCAGTTACAGATAATAGAAAGGGGTAAAGCGGAGGTTGAAGAACTAATGCAGATCCATCATAAGTTAAAAGACCGGCGCCAATTGCTAAATTTCTTGCTGCTGAAATATAGGCGACAGAGTCAGTTGTGAGCCCGGAGCCATAACGATTTGTAAGTAGTAAAATTATACTTGCACCGATTAGCGCTAATATCCCAGGCAGAATCCTTTTATTAATATTTTTATTTTTCAAAATCATTTCATAAAATTTCCGACTAAACGTTATTTTAAAAATATCATTCTTATTTTCTGACCTCTTTTTCTTTATTCACTTTTTCCTGTCCAATTTTAATTGTCAATGCTGTTAACCCAGCCATACTACTAAGTTGCATACAATTCACGGCTGTAGCGGGTTCTATTACAGTTGTTGAGTTTTGTTTCAAACCTGCGCAGAGCATATTCATAGCCCTTAAATGTAATGTAATAGGATTGTTTGTGAAGGCTCTTTCCGCTTCTTCAAATTTTTCAGCAACATGTCTTTCCGTATCTCCAAGAATTACTCTTGCCTGGCGTTCTCTTTCTGCTTGTGCCTGCATCGACATTGCATCTTCCAAAGCCGAAGGAATAAGTTTGTCTTTAACTTCTACCGAAGTAACATTATTTCTCAATGGTTCAGTGCTTTCATCAAAGATTATCTGCAACTCCTTGCTTATTTTTTCTCTGCTTTCCAGCATATCCGAAAGCATTGTTTTGCCAATGACATCCCGCCGGGCAGTTTGTGAAGCCCGGCTTATAACGCTTTGATAATCAGCTACATCAAAAGCTGCATTCTTTGGCTCTATAACTTTCCGGAACAGCACTGCATCCACATCCACCGTATCTTTGGTAAGTGTCTTCTCTGCCTTGAAAGATGCTGTGATCATGCGGGTGTCAATCCAAAAGGGCATTGCATTGATGATCGGGATAATTAAAAAAAAGTCCCGGTCCCTTCAAAGGGCGGAACTTGCCTAAGCGCAAAATCACCTCTCTTTCCCGTTGATCCGCAACTTTGATTGCGAGAGTTGCAAAGAGTGCTATAAAAATATAATGAATACGACCCACACGCTATCTGTGATACGTATGGCATTATCCTTTGCTTATGTTAATCCTCTACCAATTACAAAAATGATAGTGAAGATCAATGCTGCAAAAGAACTGCTTTTTCTCATTTTAATTACTTCTATTATATAGGTACATGAATTTGATTACCGTTATTTGTTTTTCCTGGTCGGAATTATAAAAAGCGGTATAGAAGTTTGATGTAAAACTTTTTCCGTGACACTTCCCATAAGTATATTTTCCAACCATCTCTTGCTGTGTGAGCCCATAACTATAATATCAATATTCAATTCCTCGGCTGTCTTTATTATGGATTCGGCACAATCACCTTCTTTTACCACGGTCTTAATTGTTTTATCACCAAGATGGTGTTTTGCTTTATCTAGAAATTTTTGAGATTCTTCTTTAAGTCCTTCGAAGGTTTCTAGTCGTAGCAGATTCAAATTGGTGTAACCTGAAAAACCCATAATCGGAAAATAATCTGTAGAGGAATAATAGATCGGGTCTAATATTACATGCAATAATATAACTTCAGTTTTAATGGCTTTCGCCATTGAAAAACCTGTTTCAGCCACTTTTTGTGAAGTGGGATCATAATCCAGTGCAATCAGAACTTTTTTCATTTTTATTGTTTTCATTGTCGTTCGCTTTTATTTTTTGTATATCAAAATTGAAAAAATCATTTCTTGCGCCTTCAATATCCCGCGTATCAACTTTCACTGTCGCGCGATTAAAGTACGCTATAGGATTGAATTGATCAACTTCGATAACCTTATTAAAATTCTCCAGTGCTTCTATAATATCTCCTTCATCAGCTAATAAGGTTTCTTTAATGCGGTATTCTTTTGATAAAAGGAAATAATATGAAGCAGAATATTCTCTAATTATTTTAGTTTTTCTCAACATCTGCTCCATTTAAATAGTTTAAAATAATTCCATTTAATTGTAGTAAAAGGAATGAAAACTATTAATAGTCCAAAGGGATGAAAAAGGGTCTACATCTTTTGGATAGTATAAAAAGTTTATTACAAACGTATTTTTGATTTTTCTATTAGCTGTTGAGGGTTTTAGAAAATCAGATTGTTTTTATAATAAACTTACAAAAGCAATAACACCGAAAAGAATTATTAATATCCGACGATACGGTTAACCCGCCTCAATCTAATAAGCCCAACAGGTACTGCCATTGCAAAACCGATAACAATTCCTCGAAGAATAAAAGTCGGTTCCATTATATGCTTAACTTACTTTGTTAATAATAATAGTCTCTCTCCAATCCAACTAAATATTTCAAAAAAGAAATTACCCACACACTGATCAAATATGAATTGTATCAATACTGTCAATTATTCCGAAGGCGCTTAATAACCATAGAATAACTACTATAATTACTACAGCATTTAAAATTTTCTTGATGGTTGGCTGCATGGGAATATAACTGTTAATCAGCCAAAGAATTACACCTACAACTACTAACACGATAACTAAAGATAAGAGTGACATCACTATTTTCCTTTCCAGAAATGTTTATAAATTATTTAAACTATTAACTGAGTTTTCACTGTTGTTCTTCCTCAAAACAATCTTCAATATTTTACAGCAAAATTATATCTCTACAATAGTTTTGTAATCAATACAATATAATAGGAAGTAATTCAGGATTATAAAATCGAGCAAAGGGATGAAAAATGAACTACATCCTTTGGATGAGCAGGGATCTTCATCACGGAAAGGACTATTGAAATCTCCTTATAGTCTTTTCAGTTTCATTACTGCATTCGCCGCCATTGCAAATAAGCCCTTATATTCGGCAACTAACATCTTTGCAGTGTATAATGTCTTGTGAATTTACTTTGACACCTCAATAATATTATCAATTACTAATCAATTCATAATGTTTCACTTTCAATAAAAACTACCATAATCCTAAACCATGCTAATGCATATCATTCCTCATCCGGAAATTTCATTTCAGGTTTGGGTTGTTCAGTTTGGCTGATCCTTTGATCGCGTTGACGCCCAAGGATTCTTTCAATCATATTTATTAGTTTATCAATAGCGCCCTCGAGGGCTTGGTTCAATGTGTCAGCATGGTCTATAACAACGATGGGTTGAAACCCTTCTAAATGCGCTTCGATCATGCAGCGTTTGTCATTCTTTCCTTTTTTATCGCCGTCTTCATCTTTCAGATGGACTTCCACTTTGGTAATGTGATCGCTCATTCTAATTAATGCACTCTTTATTGTGCTGCTGAACTTAGCAATTAGAGCCTCATTCCCCTGGATATTATGGCCTGTATTGATTTGAATATTCATTTAATTCCTTTTTTTTGTGAATTATGTTATAACTATAAACTGAGTCTACTAATTGGATTTTTCTCATTTCCTAATTGTTTTTACTAACTTGTTATCATCTTATTTTCAGAAGCCGCGCATTAATGGCAACAATCACCGTGCTAACCGACATCAATACCGCACCGAGTGCGGGACTTAGAACAATCCCTGCTGAAAACAAAACTCCCGCAGCTAGAGGAATTGCTATTACATTATATCCGGTAGCCCAGATTAGATTTTGCACCATTTTATTATAAGTTGCTTTTGAAAATTTTATTAGTGTAACAACATCTTTAGGATTACTTCTCACAAGAATTATATCGGCTGTTTCAACCGCTACGTCGGTTCCCGTGCCTATTGCGATTCCAACATCGGCTTGCGCCAGTGCAGGCGCATCGTTCACCCCGTCGCCTGTCATCGCCACAATCATTCCGCGGCTCTGCACTTCTTTTACTTTCTCCGCTTTTTTACCGGGCAGCACTTCGGCAAAATAATCATCAAGTCCGAGCTCATCGGCAACCCATTTTGCAACTTGCTTGTTATCACCGGTAAGCATCATCGTTTTTATCCCCAACTCTTTAAGTTGTTTTATTGCTTCTTTGGATTCATCGCGGATAATATCGCCTAACGCTATTGCGCCGGTTAGTTTATTATCAACAAGAACAAAAACAACTGTTTTACCCTGAGCAGATAATTTTTCAATCTTGTCTTTTTCTTGTAATTCAATTTTATTTTCTTCGAGATAACCAGGGCTGACAACTTTAACATCTTTACCATTTACTTTCCCTTCTGCACCTTTGCCAGGAATTGAATTGAAATCTTTCAACTGATATTTATCTTCAACTGATTTAACTATCCCTTGGGCAATCGGATGCTCTGATTCCGATTCGACTGCTGCAGCGTATTTTAATATTTCCTTTTCATCATAATTATCATCAAATGAAAAAGTTTCTGTTACACCGAATTCACCTTTTGTTAATGTCCCGGTTTTATCAAAAATAATTGCATGAATATTTCTTGCCTCTTCAAATGCATTTCGATTTCTAATGAGTAATCCGTTTTTTGCAGAAAGAGCAGTTGAAACCGCGACAACAAGAGGAATTGCCAGACCGAGAGCGTGCGGACATGTAATTACCATTACAGTTACGGTTCTGGATAATGCAAAGTTGAAACTTTGTCCGGTAAACACAAGCCATACAAACATTGTTAACGCGCCGGAAGTAATCGCAACAATAGTTAACCAGAATGCGGCTTTGTTAGCAAAGTTTTGAGTTTTGGATTTACTTTCCTGTGCTTCTTTAACCATTTTCACTACTTGTGAAAGAAAAGTTTCATCACCTATTTTCTCAACTTCAATCTTTATTGAGCCCCCGCCGTTTATTGATCCGCCGACTACATTATCACCTTCTCCTTTAGAAACAGGTTTCGATTCGCCTGTAATCATTGCTTCGTTGATGGAACTTTTACCTTCAAAGATTTTTCCATCGGCAGGAATTTTTTCTCCGGGTTTTATTAATAATTTTGCTTCGTGTTTAAGTTCGGAAACCGGAACATCAGTAACATTCCCGTCGTCATCAATTTTATGGGCTTCATCCGGCATAAGTTTGGCGAGCTCTTCAAGGGCTTTTGAAGCGCCCATTACTGATTTCATTTCTATCCAATGACCGAGAAGCATAATATCAATCAGAGTTGCAAGTTCCCAAAAAAAGACTTCCCCCTTAACACCAAACACAACTGCGCTGCTGTAGAAGTATGCGACCGATATTGCAAGTGCAATTAATGTCATCATTCCGGGCTGCTTATTTTTCAGTTCATCAACCAGTCCTTTTAAAAAGGGCCAGCCGCCATAGAAAAATGTGAATGAGGAAAGTGTAAACAAAACATAGATATCACCATTGAAACGAAAGGCTTCTTTAAGTCCAAGAAATTGCTGAACCAGGGGAGAGAGAAGAAGGATAGGAATTGTGATCACTAATGAAATCCAGAATCTTTTTCTAAAATCTTCAATCATATGTCCATGGTGTTCAGAGTGGTTATGCCCGCTATGCTCATTCTTATGATTCATCTTTTCATAAGGACTTTGATCATTATGTTTTGCATGATCATGTTCTGAATGTTTGTCATGATCTAAATTGTGGTCTTTATGATTTTGATGTTCGTTTTCCATAAGGCATTCTTTATTTTTGACGACTGTTCTTTACAATACGGCGGCTAAATTATCATTTATAGACTGTCAATTGCTTTATGAAGCCGTACCCGAATTTCTTCGGCAATCTCACCAAGTTTGGGATTATCAATAGCTTGCATCGAAGCCACCGGATCGACCGCAGCGATTTCAACTCCATCCTCTTTTTCCTGGACGATAACATTGCAGGGCAACATGATGCCCACCTTATCTTCTGCTTGCAGCGCTTTGTAAGCAAAAGGAGGATTGCAAGCGCCAAGGATTTTGTAAGGACGAAAATTAACATCCAATTTCTTTTTTAATGTTTCCTTTACGTCAATTTCAGTTAAAATACCGAAACCCTCACTCTTTAAAGCTTCTGTTACTTTTTCAATTGCTTCTGTAAATCCCAAATCTGTTTTTTTTGAGAAATAGTATGACATGATTATTCTCCTATCAAATTAATCGAACTAAAAAATTATGTTAGATCTTTTTTCATTTGTTCGAATTGTTCCTTGGTTATTTCACCTTTTGCATATCTATTATTTAAAATATCCAATGCGCTTTCTATTGCAGAGTCGGAACCGGAATTTTTTTGTGAACGATTAACCATATTCATGATAAGCCAGGCAGCCACTGCTATGATAATTAACCAGAATAACCAGCTAAACCACATTCCTCCACCAAACATATTGTGATACATATTTTTCTCCTTATAATAAAATTCCTATTCAAATAAGAATCACTTTATCTTGTTATTGTTCTGAAGATAAATCATCATGCCTTTATAATTATTCATCACCGAATTCATGCTCGTCATCATTGAATTAAAATGTTATTGCAAAGAAAAATAGGACAGTGATAATTGTTTTATTTTTAAATTGATGTAACATGATCATATCTCCTTTTTGTTTATTCGTTGTATTATTTTGTCTTTCCTTATAAATTAGTTTGAAATATTTTATTTAATAACGATATACTGCTGCAAGACCGGTTTTAGCAGTCATCATTTCTGCCGGAATCATCAAAACCTTTCCGCCCATTCTGGTTACTAATTCACCAATGTCGTCAAGGAGGTCGTCTAATATTGGCTGGGTTGAATCTGCTCGTTTAAACGTACCGGTATTTTTATTTCTTAATCTCTTTGCAATTACCCTTTCTGCCTCTATAAGAAGTATTTCTACTCTTCCGGCTTCGGCAGCTTCGGCTACTTCCTTAATATTATCACTACCTAAATTATTTGCCTTTGCTTGCTCATATTTGTCAGTCAGATTTTTAAGATTTTTTAAATAGTACGGTTCTATAACTTCCCACGCCATTTCTGTAAGTTTATCTAGTGAAATTGATTCAGGATTTACTGAAATGTCATTGGGCAACAAAAACGGATTTTTGCTGACTTTATGAAATAGATTATGGTGTTCCGGTAGAGCAGCCAGTATAAGAGGAAAACCGGTAGGATTTGAATAGTTGTCGTAAATAGCGCTTGCAATTTGGCGAAAAAATTTCTCGGCATCTTTGCCTACTTCATCTTTTTTACCGCCATGCCCATGGTGCATGTCAGAACTTTCTCCACCCACGCCGCCATAAGAAGCAACCGTGGAATGTTTTTCGGTCAATTCATCACCAAGCGCTTCTGTTATGGTTTTGGGAATATCAGAATGTAGTTCTACTTTAACTAGTGAATGACGGTTACCTTCAAAGAGTCGAATCTCATGAAGGCTTAAACATAAAACATGGTAGCGGTCTATGGATTGCGTATATTGTCGAAGGGGTTTTGTATGGAAACTATCAGCAACAACTACCAATTCATCAACAGGTACTGGTAAACTGATAACTTTGAAAAGTTCAATCGTACTAAAAACAACAAGTCCATCTAACGTATGATTCCATAATTCGCTGTTATCGCTAAGAGTTATGTAAGGTTCAATAAATTTCTTCACTTCGATAGCTGAATATTGTTCTAATAACGATTTCTCTAGTTGTTTAACGAGATTTTGAAACCTGATAAGATCTTGAAGATTTTCAGGATGACTTCTATGAGTAGGCATGTAAAGTGAAAGACAGGGAGTACAGCTTACGGATAGGAGTTCCTTAATCAATTCTCGATTAAGTATTTCCATAATATTTTTCTTTTTTGTGTAGGAGAACCGATTACTGGATTCTACAATTAATTAATGATCAAAAATTATTTCTCATCGTTACGGCGCAAGGGATTTTCAAACTCTTTACGTTTATAAAATCCATCGTCCATAATCGTTGTATCAATTTTATCATCACGAGTATAATGGCGGAACAAAATTAATTCGTAATCAGGATCGATAGTGGCACCTCCTTTGAACCGTTTAGCTTTGGCAAAAGTATTATAATCTATTTGGTTTGTGAGCACCTTCTTTTGTTCGTTATTTAAATTCACCATTCCTATTGGTACTATAAGGTGTTCATCGCCATCCTTGTTTAAAAATCCATGCACACCATCGCTTGCAGGAATTTGGTAAGTGTTATAACCAACCTCTATCAAAGATTCATCAACCTCAACATCAAGATAAACAACCCGTTCAGCTTGTTTATTAACCAGTAAATTGGTCACTTTCCCAATGGTGCGGTTCTCAGCATCTATAACATCCCAACCCCTTACATCATAATAATCAGATGCTACTTTATAATCGGGAAGCTCTTCTAAATAGTATAGGTTTTTATTATTCTCAGACATAATTTTTATTCCTTTTAAAATATTTAATTCATTTTTTGGAGCAGGTCCGAAGCTTTACTAAAGAAAGTTTTAACCTCATCTTTCTGATCAAGAGTAAGCACTCCCGGTTTAATTGATTCTGATGCAATTTTTAATTCCGCAGCTTCATTTGTCAATCCCGGATATTTAGCCTTCTGGATGTTTTGCAATACCTTGGTTAAAATATCATCCGCGTTTCTAATGTTGTCCGCATGTGTGGTCTCAAACGGATCGTTTGTAATCATTTCTGCATATTCATTTACTTTTTCCAAATCAGCCCGAACTTCATATCCAACTTCATCGGCAATAGCATTTGTAGCTTCGGTTAATTTTAAAAGCGCTTCATTGGTATATGCGTGGTCCAAAGTCATCTTATTTTTGCCGGTCTCCACAAAATTTACATAAGCTTCAACGGTGCTGTTATTTTCATTTACACTTATGAGGTCTGTTTCTTTTGTACCGATAAGTTCGGATGTTTTGGGCGCTTCATTCATTTTTTCATTGTAATCATGAAATGCCAGGAAATAAATAAGGACGGCAATTACGCCGATGCCCAATAAAATCCACGGCCACACTAATTTTTTCTTTTCAATTTTAATTTCTGCCATAATAGTCTCCTTAGTAGGTTAATAAATTTATTTTAACAATTCTGATAATTCATTTTCCCGCACATTCATCTTGGTTATCCAAATAATTTTCCAATCTGTATTTCCTATCGATATGAACTTCTTCCACTTGAGTATCTTAATCAGCAAGTCAACGAGATTTTGATCATCAACCTCGCGTGCGTATTTGATTGCATCATTATAAATACGTACAGCTTTATGTTCATTGTCATTTCTAATTCTTTCCGAAACAGTTTTACCACTTTTTATAGTTTCAATTCATCCGTCCATTCATTCCGCCATTCATCATTGTTCCGTTACCGGAGTACAAAAGGAACAGTATAATGACTGCCAACACGATGACTGCTATTAGTACGATTAGCCAGGTATTTTTTGAATTTCTCATATCATGTCTTTCCATTTAAATAATTACTATTTCTTGCAGCGAATACATTCTCTTTGTTTTTCTGCTTTAAAAAATCGATTAACGGTTAATCTTTTTTCTCGAATAAACTTTTGAGCATATTCTCAACGCTATCAATATCTTTATTGAACTCTTGTTTAAATTTTTCCCAATTATCTTTTCCATCATACTTATAATCATTTAATATTTTTTGCAGTTCGATGTTTTTTTGTTCTAACGTCAGTACTTCGTTTTCATATTTAGCTTTGAATTTATTACTAGTTGTTTTCATCGCCGTTTTAAAATCGTCAATATTTTTTTGGTTGGCATTAATTTTTAATTCAATATCGCTTTTAAATTGCTGCCATTCCTTCTCATATTGAGCCTGCGCATCTACCATATCTTGATTTGCTTGCTTAACTTTTTCTTTTGCGTTTTCACGGTTACTATCACAACCGGTAAATAGTGATCCTGCAATCAGCAGGATAGCTGCTAAGATAAAATGTTTGTTTTTCATAACTCTCCTTCTCAGATGTTTTGAAATATTTTCACGATTGTATCAAATTTTACTGTCCACAAACCGTTACAATTTCGAAATTATTTTGCGTAACTTTTTTCCTTGCTTTTTTTGTAAAGCAAATCATCATCAATCAGGTTTGCAAATTGTTGTTTGGTTTACCTGCGGCTTCATTCCAGTTTCCTTTAATTAACACAGTATTCATTGGATAGCTCCTTTAAAATTATAATTGATATCTTTTGTAAAAGCTCCTTGATTACTATAAGATGATATAAAGTATTTTAGAATTTTTCAATCGTACAAAAGGATGAAAAAGGAACTACATCTTTTGGGTGAGAGAAACGATAAATATAAAGTGAATTAATAATTTTTGTTTCAATTGGGAGTTAACCCCGACATAACAGCGTTTTAATGTGGCGATAAATTATGTGGTGAGTGTGGGTAAAAAATTGATCCAAAAAAAGAAAGAAACCTCAATGTTAAACTTGTTCAAAAGACTGACGATCCCCAAAAAAAAAGATTCTGATTCCTTCTTTATTGGTTCGCTTATAATTGGTTTTATTAGCTATTTTTTCTTTAATGACCTCTATAAAAGCACGCTCATTTCCGGGAAAGTAGACCAAGTGCGTAAGTTAATTCTCTCTGCCGGGGCGGTATGTACATACACATCAGAACAGCATAGTACCGGAATATTTAAACAAGTCATGACAGAACTAAACAAAGTATTGTTAACGGTTCCGATTTTTGCCGCGATGAAAACAGTACGAAGCAAAGCCAAAGAAGGAGGAACGGTAGTAAATCAAACCATAGAAGTGATGAGTAATGTAACGCATGAAAGCGCGACGGGAGTGCAACAAATAGCCCGTTCAGCGGAAGACCTAAGCCGATTAACCGTTAATCTGCAAGAATTAACCGCACAATTTAAAGTCGATGAATCTGCTGGAAAAATGAAAAGTCGTTTAGCCGTTCGTGCAAACGGCGTAATAGTACGAAGTTAATTTATTCGTCGAGGATTAATAGAAATAGTTAAAACAGCATAATGGAAACAGTTGAGCGATTCTTTCCGCTCAACTGTTTTTACTTTGTTTTACTCCCTCATCACAAAATAACTTCACAAAAATAAAATTAAATTAATCAAAAGTTTGTCCGATAATGAATGTACGCAACAATACATGCTTATAGAAATTTAAGTAATAAGCAGGGGACCAAAATGACGAGTTTTGACGAACAGAAAAAAGAAACTGCATAATAATAAGAAATAGAAGGATATTTAAAATGAAGTTAACATTCTTAGAAAATTTGGCACTGAAAAAAAAGTTATCAGCCAAATTTTTAATTGTTACTACTCCTATAATTTTCGTCTCTTTTTTAGTGCTAACATTAATAGTATCGCATTATGAGGAAACAAGTATTTATGAACAATTATCCCAGAATATTAAAGATAGAAACGAGTTTATACTTGAGGAGATAGAATTAAGCGATGAATTAGTTATGCAGCAAGTTCAAAGCGGAATGAAACTGCTTAAATCAATAACGCTAGCAAAAGGGACTCCATCCATTGGTACTAAAACCCAGGTAGTTGGAAAAGAAACAAATGATATATTATTTGGGGAGAGTAACGTTGCTAATAACTTTGACTTAGTAGATAATTTAAAGAGTATTGTTGGTGGAACTGCCACCATTTTCAGTAGATATAATGATGAGTTTATTAGAATATCAACAAATGTTCAAAAAGATGATGGAAGTAGGGCAATTGGAACAATTCTTAATCCAAATGGGAAGTCAATAAAAAACATTTTAGATGGCAAGGCATATTATGGATTAGTCGAAATATTAAATAAGCCTTATCTAACCGGCTATGAACCTATTAAAAATGAAAATAATGAAATAATTGGAATTTGGTACGTAGGATATCAGCTTTCATCTTTGAGTAGACTTCAGAAGATAATTTCAAATTCCAAAATTCTTGAAAATGGTTTTATTGCCATAATGGACAATAAAAATAAAGTGCTATTTAACTCAAATAATATTACAACGGATGAAATTTATAGAATATTGGAAAATGATAAGTCCGGAGAAAATGAAGACTGGAAAATCAATATAAAGAATTATGAAAAGTGGGATTATAATATTCTTACGGTTTATAAAGAAGATGATGTCACCTCTAGAGTAAATGATGCTCGCTTTAATATAATTATTGGTGGTTTTCTTGTGAGTGTACTTTTTCTAGGAATAATCTCAATTTTGCTTATGAAGCTAATTATTAAGCCAATTAAAAATCTTACTTCAATAGCCGATAAGCTTTCAACAGGTGATATAAATATTGAAATTAATTCGCAAACAAATGACGAAATTGGACAACTTGAAAAATCATTTGGATCTATTGTTAATTCTATAAAGGAACAGAGCCATATTGCAGAAATGATTTCAAATGGTGAATTGAATCAAGAGGCTAATGTAAAATCAGAAAATGACATTTTATCGAAGAGTATGAATCAAGTAATTATTACTCTACGAAAACTTATTCAAGAAGTAAATTCACTAACAAATTCAGCCACCGAAGGAAGATTATCAGAAAGAGGTAATTCTAATGATTACCGTGGAGGCTACAGAGAAATAGTAAAAGGATTTAACGATACTTTGGATGCTATTGTTGAACCACTTAAAGAAAGCACCGATGTTCTAAAGTATTTAGCTTCAGGAGATTTTACAGTAAAAGTTAATGGGGATTATAAAGGTGACCACCAATTAATGAAAAACAGCATTAATACTGTGATAGAATCGTTAGAAAAAACATTGAAGAATATAAATGAAGCCGTAGAAGCCACAGCGAGCGCGGGGACAGAAATATCATCAAGCACGGAAGAAATGGCAGCGGGCGCCCAGGTACAGAGCAGCCAAACCACGGAGATAGCAAGCGCGGTTGAAGAGATGACGAAAACAATTCTCGAAACATCACAGAATTCATCAAGGTCAGCCGAAGCGGCAAAAAGCGCAGGCGCCATTGCCAAAGAAGGGGGAACGGTAGTAAATCAAACCATTGAAGGGATGAACCGTATAGCAGAAGTAGTAAGAAAATCTGCGGAAACCGTAAACGCTCTAGGAAAGGGAAGCGATCAGATCGGAGAAATAGTACAAGTAATAAACGATATTGCCGATCAAACAAATTTATTAGCGTTAAATGCTGCGATTGAAGCCGCCAGAGCCGGAGAACAAGGAAGAGGTTTTGCGGTAGTTGCTGATGAAGTAAGAAAATTAGCAGAGAGAACAACGAAAGCAACCAAAGAGATTGCAGTGATGATCAAACAGATACAGAAAGATACAAACGGAGCGGTAGATTCGATGAAAAAAGGAACGGAAGAAGTTGAAAAAGGGAAGGCGCTTGCAGATCAAGCGGGAAAATCGTTAAAAGAAATCATCACGGGAGTAGAACAGGTGGTTGATATGTCAATGCAGGTAGCCGCGGCAAGTGAAGAACAATCAAGCGCCGCCGAACAGATAAGTAAAAATATAGAGGCGATTAGCAGTGTAACCCATCAGAGCGCTGCCGGTGTGCAACAAATAGCCCGTTCAGCGGAAGACCTAAGCCGATTAACCGTTAATCTGCAAGAATTAACCGCACAATTTAAAGTCGATGAATCTGCTGGAAAAATGAAAAGTCGTTTAGCCGTTCGTGCAAACGGCGTAATAGTGCGAAGTTAATTTATTCGTCGAGGATTAATAGAAATAGTTAAAACAGCATCATGGAAACAGTTGAGCGATTCTTTCCGCTCAACTGTTTTTACTTTGTTCTACTCCGCCATCACAAAATCACTTCTTTAAAATAAAATTAAGGGCATATCTAAAAACTTTAATTGGCTCTCTTCGAAAATCCGGGTTTAAAAGTTTTTGTACTGTTATTTATTAAAAATTATTTCAATAAAATCAGTTTCTTCACCGAAACAAATGAACCTGTTTCTAAACGGTAAAAATAAACGCCGCTTGAAAGATGCTGTTTCGATTCATCCGTATTATAAACTACCGTATAACTTCCTGCTGCCTGATTGCCGTTTACAAGTGTGGCAACTTCAATACCAAGTATATTATATATTTTTAGAGAAACATGACCCGGCTGCTCAATATAATATTCTATTTTTGTAGTTGGATTGAAAGGATTCGGATAATTTTGGGAAAGCGCAAATTCGTGTGGTGCTGAACCGGTGCCCACAACTGTAACTTCTGCCGGATTTGTAACGGCATTAGCGTCTAATGTAACTGCTGTCTGTACCAGCGCTCTTCCATTTAAAGCCGCACCTGTCCGCATCTCAACAAGGGTTTTACACAATATAATCCCCTTCATCGCTGATGTGGTTCCTAGAGTTACCTGTCCGGCAACCTGCCAAAAAATGTTGGAAGACTGTGCCCCGCCAATTAGCGAAACCATTGCACCGCTCCCCAATTCTAAATTCTGTGCTATCTGAAATACCCAGACATCGGTTGCGGTACCCGATATAGTAACACCACCGGCACCTACAACTACACCGCTGCTCCAATTGTAGAGACCGTGAGTGAGAGTTTTACCTGTGAGATTACCTGTATACAATTCGGTAAAATCAGGTAACATTCTTCCGGCTGCATCGGTGTATGCGGTTTCCATATCGCCTATTGCCGTCGTCATCTTGGTCGGAGCCGGAACAGTATAGTCGCTGGCATATACATTGCCGACAATTAAAGATGATGTTGAAAATATACCGGAGGCATCCATTATTAATCCAAAGCCTGTTATAAAAGTTGCTGCCGCAGGGCTAATTCCAATATCCCCGGTAATCAGTGTAGTTCCTGTGGTTGAAATTCCTGTTTTTGCAAGTATCACAAAATCACCGGCTGTTCTAAGGTTTACAGGCGACTGAGAACGCTGCGGCACAACAGTGCCGGGGAAAAGGAACACTATCATAAGCATTAACGCGAGAGAACGCATTAAACCGCTTAAGAGAGTTTTTAAATTACTTGTATCTATTTTCATAATAATATCCTTTTAGTTTGTAATAGGGCTACTAATCGATTTTTTTGATTCTGATAAAAAAAGTTCATTTTTTCATTGCAGAGGTGTGAGGCGATGATAAATAGTCAACCCTTAAAAACCCAAATTTCTTTTTGAGAGTAAAAAAACTGATT
>CAYJPN010000050.1:0-32746 GCA_964372115.1 uncultured Ignavibacteriaceae bacterium | reverse complement strand
GAGCGGGAAACGGGACTCGAACCCGCGACATCAACCTTGGCAAGGTTGCGCTCTACCAACTGAGCTATTCCCGCAGTTATTAAATTTTCAAATTTGAGGCTCAAATATAATGGGAATAGAAGATTCATGCAATATCTTTTTAATTTATTTGTAAAAAAAAGCCTGCCCAATTTGGCAGGCTTTTTTCAAAATAATTTTATTCAAATTACTTAATCAGCATCATCTTCTTTGTTGCAGAAAATTGTGCGTTATTTCCGGCTTTGATTGAATAGAAATAAATGCCGGAAGGAATATTTGAGGCGTTAAAATGAATATTATATGCGCCCGCCTGTTTGAATCCATTAACCAAAGTTGCAACTTCTTCTCCGAGTGCATTGAATACCTTTAGCGTAATAAAGTCAGCTTCAGGAATTCTGAAAGAAATTGTAGTTGAAGGGTTAAAAGGATTCGGGTAATTCTGAGCAAGGTTAAATTCAATCGGAGCATTGAACTCAACTTCAACGATATCGCTGAATGCACTAACACCGTTAAAATCCATTTGTCTTAATCTATATTGGATTTTTGAAGATTGAGCAACCTCTAGATTATCTTCGAATGAATAGGAAGTCGGTTCTGTGGTAGTCCCGTTTCCGTTTTTGTAACCGATTGTTGTCCAAGGATTATTTTCAACTTTACGCTGAATTTCGAAACCTTTATTATTTGTTTCGGTAGCGGTCTGCCAATCCAAACGAATTGTGTTTCCAACTTGGGCTGCTGTAAAGGAGGTCATTTCAACAGGAACATAAGTAGCATACTTCTGGAAAGCAAGATCTGCATTTGCCTGCATATCTGCAAGATTAGTACCTGCAACAATTGCAAACCAAACTTCAACACTGCCGCCTGCAGCAATTGAATAAGGACCGGATGCGGCGTAGGTTCTGAAATCACCCATGGTTGTTACTGGAGTGTTATCCACTGAAGAAATATATGTGAATATTTCATTTCTTATTGTGGTTCCAGTACCCGGGAAAACTGAGGACAGTTTAGCACCGGTTAATCCATTAAGAGCAACAATACCATAGTAGTTCGGATCGTTTGGAGTAGCCATGTTTAAGTACTGATAAACAACATTACGAGAAGCATCAACACCACCAAGATTGCTTGCGTAATTTGCTCCACCAACATCGAGATCAGCAAAAATACCAACGCGAACATCCGATAATTGTGAAGCAGTTGTGTTCATAAGTGTATAATGATAGAATACAAATTTATCACCTGTGTTTGATAAGACTTCTTGGTAAACCTTGCCACTTAATGGAGCGGTAGGTATTGTTGTGAATGAGCAATTTGTTATTTTATCAAACATTGGATCTGATGTAGGACCTACTAATGGGGAAGAGTTTTCGAAATCAAGTATAATCGGTAGGTTGCTAGATGTAAAGCTTCCAATCATACCTACGACACCTGTGGTAGGGGTCCCGAACATCATACCTGCTGTATACATAGCATCCGGTTTTCCCTGATAAACTAATCCATCGCCTGCAGTTACATCAAAATTGTGTCCAATATATCCATCATTAAATGCGGATATCTGAAGATCACCTGTATTGTGAGTATAAGTATATGGGAAAATAGAGGGCATTGCACTCTTGAAAAGTATTCCACCTGTACCGCCTGCTAATGCCATGTTTTGATCGCCAAATGCTTTAACAACATGCATATTTGCTACAACTTGAGATTGTGTCCATGTAACTCCATCATCGGTAGATTTCCAAAGACCGGTTGTAGAAGCTGCAAATGTTGTTGATGTAGTAGGTATATATTCCATACCATCAACACCGCCAATTGCGGTTGTTTGAGCAGCCCATGAGGCGCCGCCGTCTATAGTACGGTTAATTAAAGTTGTTTGATTCCAAAAACCGGTTACGCCCATTCCATTCGGAGAACTGAAAGCAATTGTTCCAGGGTATTGAACTGAAGTGGTTGCGAATGTCCAGGGACCGTCGGGTCCGTTTAAGGATTTATAAACTCTGTTGCCAAGTGTTGAACTTGAACCACCGGTTCCAAACCAGCAAACATTTCCAATTCTATAAAAAGAACCGACTGCTCCAAATACGTTTGTAGCCGGTGCAGGAACTGGGGTTGCTATAGGAGCCCAGGTGTTTCCGCCATCCATAGATTTAACAATGTGGAAATTTCCGCCAATAGGATCGCTCAAAGCCCATAATTCTGTATCGGAAATATTATCAATAAAATTAAACCAAGCACCAGTGGCAGTATATACTTGATTCCACGTAGAGCCGCCATCGGTTGTTTTTACTATTTGACCGCTGCCGCTGCCAGGTCCGGTTACGACAAAAGCCACCATATCACTTAGTGCGCAAATTGCATAAGAGCCATCGCCAGCATTTCCTGCGCACACTGTCCAGGTTGTACCGCCGTCAACTGATTTGGCAACTTCGCCGTTGCTTGCTGATACCCAAACAACGTTTGCGTTTGCGTAATCAATGCCCCAAATATCGCCTGTAAGTCCGGATGTAACTGATGTCCAGTCTTGTGCGCTAATTAACGAAGCAAAGAATAGAATGAATAAAAATGTGAACACTTTTTTCATGGAGCCTCCATTATGTGTTGAGTTAGTGAATTGGGATGATCCCGTTATAAATATTTATCAAAATTTTATCTTCAATAAAGCAAGTGACAAGCGAACAGTGGAATATTACGAAAAATTTCTTAAAAAAAACAAGTTTTTTTCTCTTATCAGAAAAATTTTCCGTTTATCTTAAAAAACATGAACTTTAGAGAAATTAATTTGCAATTGAATTATTTCCGGGCTCCATGCATAAATCCCCTGTAGGGCAGAGAGTGCTGAACAGTAATAAAAGCATTTGCATCTATAGACTCGACGAGTGAAATAATTTTTTTTTGAACTTTCCTTGAAACAATAACTACGATGATTGCTACACCACCGCTTCCACCTTCGGCTGGAAGTATTGTAACACCATATTTAGATTTTCTAAGAGTTGTGGCGATGAGATCCGTGAAATGCCTTGAAATAATATTTAATTGAACATACCCGAGCCCGATTTTTTGTTCTATTGTAATGCCCAAAATATTACCCAGCGCAAAACCAGTAGCGTAACCAAATAAATTTGCAATGTTGTCAAGATGCTGCATAACATATCGCATAGCAAAAATCCAAATAAGAACTTCAAAAAAACCTATTAAGCCTGCCAGATATTTTCTTCCCTGCACAACCATAATTGTGCGCACGGTGCCAATTGAAACGTCACAGATTCTCATTACCATTATTAACAATGCACCGGATATGGTCTCGAACATTTTTTCTCCTATTAGATATCAAAAGTGTTTTGTAAAATTAAATAAATTATGTTTATTATTTATATCTTTGAAACGCAAATCAGATAATAAAATAAAATGACATTTAAACACGATAGAGAAACTTTAGTAGATAAATTATCAGAAAAAGGTATTTACGACCTTGCGGTACTAAAAGCAATGGGTGAAGTAAAACGCCATCATTTTGTGCCGGATATTATGAAACATCATGCATACAAAGATATTGCCCTTCCAATCGGGAGCGGTCAAACAATTTCGCAACCTTATACAGTTGCTTATATGACTCAAGCAATGAGATTAAAAATTCCAAATTCTAAAATTTTGGAAATCGGCACCGGTTCCGGTTATCAGGCAGCGATTCTGGTAAGTATGGGCATGACTGTTTATAGTATTGAAAGACAATTTGATATTTATGACAAGACGAGAAAACTTTTAGATAAAAACGGAATTCGGGTAAATACAAAATGCGGCGACGGTACAATTGGTTGGTCCGAATTTGCTCCGTACGATGGAATAATAGTAACTGCCGGATCACCTTCTGTGCCGGTTTCACTAAAAAAACAACTTGCAGTAGGCGGGCGACTTGTTATACCGGTAGGTGATAAAAATACCCAGACTTTGAAAATTATAACTAAAATTGAAGAAGATAAATTTGATGTTGAGGATGTACCCCAATTTACTTTTGTCCCGCTTATAGGAAGGGAAGGATGGGAGCAAAGGTAGTTGTAATTGTCGGTCCAACCGGTTCCGGCAAAACATATTTAAGCCTTAAAATTGCAGAAAAAATTCTTGTAGAAATTATTTCTGCCGACAGCAGGCAGTTCTTTAAATTACTCGATATAGGAGCCGCAAAACCTGAAAAAGAATATCTTCACAAAATCAAACATCATTTTATAGACGAGTTTGATCTTTGGGAAGAATATAATGTAAGTAAATTTGAAAAAGATGCTTTAAGCCGCATCAATTACATTCTAAAAAACTGCCATACTCCATTAGTAGTTGGCGGATCCGGTTTGTACATAAAAAGTTTAATTGATGGCATTTTTGATTCGGTTAATACCGATGAAAATTTTCGGCAAGAGATGCTTCATCAAAAAAGCAAATACGGGAATGAATTTTTGTATGAACAGCTTTGCAAAGTCGATCCGGAAAGTGCCTCGGACATGCTGCCGCAGAATTGGAAACGAATAATACGTGCTCTGGAAGTATTTCATCTTACAGGTAATACAATAAAGCAGCTTCAGAAAAATCATCAGCGCGAAGTGGATGTAAATTTTGTTCAGTACGGATTAAATTGGAGAAGAGAAATTCTTTACGAGAACATTGAACAAAGAGTTGACGGGATGATAAAAACCGGTTTAGTTGACGAGGTAAAAGGTATTCTCTCGATGGGGTATGATAAGAATCTCAACTCATTAAATACAGTAGGTTATAAAGAAATCATTTCCTATATTAATGGGGAAATTACTCTTGAACGGGCTGTAGAATTAATAAAAAGGAATACGCGCCGTTACGCAAAACGCCAGATGACCTGGTTTAATGCGGATAAAAGAATTAATTGGATTGATGTTTCTAATACCGATGATTTCGAAATGGCTGCAGAAAAAATAATTAGAGTTGAAGGACTTTATGAAAGAAAAAATTAAAATAGCATCTGGACAGGGATTTTGGGGCGATTTAATTGATGCCCCATATCACCAGGTAATGAAAGGTGAAATTGATTATCTCGTTATGGATTATCTCGCCGAGGTAACAATGTCAATTTTGCAAAAACAAAAAATTAAAAATCCAAAATATGGTTATGCCCGCGATATTCCCCAACTGATGAGGCGGATACTTCCGAAATGTAAAGAAAAAAATATAAAAGTTATTACAAACGGCGGTGGAGTTAATCCAATTGCGTGTGCCGAAGCTGTAATTGAAGTTGCCAAAGGACTCGGTATTCAGAATTTAAAAGTCGGGGTAGTTCTCGGTGATGATATCAAAGATTCACTTGATGATATAATTGCACAGGGAGCCGAACTTAACAACATGGAAACGGGCGAATCAATTTTAACGGTAAAGGATAAATTACTAAGTGTTAATGTTTACTTCGGCGCATTCCCAATAGTGGAAGCTTTAGAAAGAGGTGCAGATGTTGTTATAACGGGGCGCACTACCGATACCGGATTAACATTAGCCCCGATGATTTATGAATTCGGTTGGGATAAAAAAAATTACAATTTACTCTCCGCCGGTACAATAGCAGGACACATTCTTGAGTGCGGTGCGCAGGCGAGCGGCGGCAACTTTCTGGGCGATTGGGAATCGATTGAAAATTTTGCAGAGATCGGGTTCCCAATTGCAGAAGCATACCCTGACGGCACTGTTATAATTACAAAGCACGACGGCACAGGCGGTAGGGTTTCATTTGAAACAGTTGCCGAACAGTTGGTTTATGAAATCGGGGATCCTAAAAATTATATCACCCCCGATTGTGTCGCTGATTTTACATCAATTAAACTCGAAGACCTTGGAAATAATAGAGTAAAAATGTTTAATGTTTCCGGCACTAAAGAAACCGAGTTTTACAAAGTTTCATGTTCTTATTTTTACGGTTATTCCGCTTCCGGCAGTTTAACCTATTCATGGCCAAAAGCTTTAACAAAGGCAAGGGCTGCCTAACAAATATTAAGAAAACGACTCGAAATTCTCGATCTTCATTTTGAAGAAATACGCGCTGAGTTTATTGGTTATAATGCTACTCATGAAACCCTCGCAAAAATAATAGATGAAGATGATATAAACGAAATTATGCTTAGGTTTTCTGTTCGCTCAACCAATTTTGAATCTGTTGAAAGATTCGGGAAAGAAATTGCGCCGTTAATATTAACCGGTCTGCCTGCCGTTACCGGGTTTGCCGGCGGACGTCCGAAGCCAAGCGAAGTGGTTGCTTATTGGCCTGCGCTTATGCCGAAAAATTTGGTTAAACCGGTTGTTAAAATAATAGAGGTTTAATATGATAATTAAATTAATAGATATTTGTCACGGTCGCAGCGGCGACAAAGGTGACGCTGCAAATGTTGGTATTATTGCTAACGATGATAAAGGTTACGAAATAATTAAAAAATATTTAACTGCCGAAGCGGTTAAGAAACATTTCGAAGGAATATGTTTCGGCAAGGTTGAAAGATTCGATCTTCCGAATTTACGTGCGTTAAATTTTTTATTACACAACACACTTGGCGGGGGCGGAACAATTTCGCTAAAACATGATGCACAGGGGAAAACCCTTGCTGCTGCACTGCTTCGTATGGAAATTGATTTGGACAACTAACCCACATTAGAAATATTTAATCAATAATTTTGTTTAAATTTGAAATAAAAATTTATTAGGATAATTATGTACGATAACGAAGTAAGACTACTAAAAGAATATAAAGTTAGAATCGACAAGTTACGAGGTTATCTTTGACGTCGATAACAAAGACGCAAAAATAAGAGACCTTCAGCATAAAACAACCGAGCCGGGATTTTGGGATGACCAGATGGGTGCGCAAAAAATTCTTCAGGAAATAAAAGGGCTGGAAGACTGGGTAAACCTATGGAAAAACCTTGAAAAAAAATTTACAAGTGTAGATGAATTTATTCAGCTTGCCCAAATGGAAGAAGATGACTCATTAACCGGTGAAATTGAGAGTGAAGTAAAATTGCTCGAAGAAGCAGTTGAGAACGCCGAATTTAAAAATATGCTTAGCGGTAAAGATGATAACCGAAATTGTATTTTAACAATTCATTCTGGTGCGGGAGGTACGGAAGCACAAGACTGGGCTGATATGATTTTTAGAATGTACCTTCGCTGGGGCGAACAAAATAATTTTAAAATGAATATCCTCGATATTCTTGATGGTGACGGCGCCGGAATAAAAAGCGCTTCAATTGAAGTCGAAGGTGAGTTTGCCTATGGTTACTTAAAAGCTGAAAACGGTGTTCACCGGCTTGTTAGAATTTCGCCATTCGACGCAAATAAAAGGCGACACACATCATTTGCTTCTGTGTTTGTTTATCCCGAAGTGGATGATACAATAACTATTGAAATAAATCCTGCTGATTTAAGAGTGGACACATATCGTTCAGGCGGCAAAGGCGGGCAGAATGTTAACAAAGTAGAAACAGCTGTTCGTTTTACTCACATTCCTACCGGTACTGTTGCCGCATGCCAAACAGAACGTTCGCAGCTTCAGAACAGAACAAACGCAATGAAGATGTTAAAAGCGAAACTTTATCAACTCGAATTAGAAAAGCAGGAAGCCGAACTTGATGAGGTTGAAAAAGGCAAAATGAAAATTGAGTGGGGGAGCCAAATAAGGTCCTATGTTTTTCATCCTTACAACATGGTTAAAGACCACCGTACTGATGAAGAAACAAGTGATGTGCAGGGAGTTATGGACGGCAATATAAACAGATTTATTAAGGCGTTTCTATCAAAGTTTAGCCAGAATTAAAAACTTGTGAGTTACAAATTTGCAAATCGGTTTTGCCCTTGAGCAAACCAGGGAAGTTTTGCTATTAAATGTGCTTTTAAATATCGGTCGCCTTTTTTAAGGCAACATTTTTTTCCTAAAATAAATTATTGAGTTCGAGTTGGAATTGATAATTTTTTCTTTGAGGTTTTGTTAAACTCCAAATTGTATCAGGTGATGATCGAGATGAACATAGGCTAATCTTCCGAACTGCCAGTGATTCATTTTTCCGAATGCCGGATGAATAACTGTTTTGTTTTTTTTAAAGCTCTCATCAAAATTGTTAATTAATTCAATCAGACTTTTTTTGTCGAATTCAAAATTAGTTGGGTTCGTTCCTCCGGAGCCCTGCTTTAGTTCTTTAACTGTTTCAACTTTTCCTTTCGGTGCCTTAAATAAAGTTAGCACCATCCATTTTAAAACCGATGTCATCAAAAAATTACCTATAAAAGGAGAAGATTTTGTGCCATTACCTAAACGGAGTTGATCGGAACAATGACAGATCATTTGATGACTATTCATTTTACCCCAGCGGGCAGGCGAATCTTCTTCGAGCATCTGCACACGTGAAACAACCTCAGATTTAATGATATCATTTTTTAAGTTTTTCATAATACTCTCAATTATATTTACCATAAAGTTACACAATTATGCATTTATATATTTTCAACTTGAGCCGATAATATATTCTTAAATTATTCGATTCAAATTAGAAAATAATCGGGCGGTATTGCGGTAATCCCAATGATGCAAAATTTCGTCATGTTAGAAATGGAAATTTGTGTTGTTCACTGCGAAAAGTTATTTGTTAAAACGGGAAATCTTCTTTGTAATCAATTTTTTGATTGAGTTTTTCGACCGGTTTTTTTTCTGCTTTTTGATGGTATAAATTGCCGTCAACGTAAATAGCTTTGTAGGGTTTTGTGGGACAAGCAAACTCACACGCCCCGCAGCCCACACAATATTTATTTGTTATTTCAGGAATTTTTAGATTACCTTTATAATCAACCATTACTATTGCTTTTGTTGGGCAATGCTCGGAACATGCCCCGCACGCGGTGTTTTCGGTTTTAACAATGCAATTATCTTCAACAAATATTGCTTTGCCGATTTGAATGCTTCTTTTCTTTTCAGCAGTTACCGGCAGTATTGCTGATGTCGGGCAGACTTCACTGCAGGCAATACAATCATAATTGCAGAAACTTGTTTTATAATCCATAAAAACCTGGAAGATGCTAAACACCCCGTACTCTGTAAATGACGGTTGCAAAACACGGGTCGGGCATGCTGTTACGCAGAGATGACATGCTGTGCAGTTTGATGTAAAATGTTCAATAGATTTTGATCCGGGTGGTGATGAAACTGAATTTTTCTTTACAACTATTTTGCTCTGCTTTTGAGGGATTATTTTTATTTGCGCCAGCGCAGTTGTCGTCAACCCGATAAAAAACAGTGAAGTTCTTGACAAAAAATCTCTTCGGGATTTGTCGGGTTTCTTATTCATTTTTTCAGAAGGAATAATTGCATACTTTATCGCATCGCTGGGGCAGACATCTAAACAATTATAACAAGCCACACATCTGCTGAAATCAATTTTTTTAGATTTTAATTCAATACACTCCGCCTTGCAAACTTTGGAACAATCGCCGCAGTTCTCGCATATTGTTTTATCAATTTTTAGTTTGAAGATTGTAAACTTCGAGAATAATCCGAGCAAAGTTCCCACTGGGCAAATAGTGTTGCAATATAACCTTCCTCTTTTATAAGAAAGATAAAGCACAACTAATAAATAAATAAGCGGGAACAAAGCGGCAACGAGATAACCGGATTTAATTTCTATAGGGTATAAGAAGTAGATATTCAGTTTTTCAAGGGTAAATGCGAAAAAATTATTTACAAAACTGATAAGCGGATTAAATAACTGAGAAAATATTCTTCCGAAGTTACTAAACGGATCAAGTAGATTTAATATTAATAAATGCCCGGTAAAAATTGACAATATAGTAACGGCAAGAATTATATATCTTAGCTTGAAATATTCCTTTGAAAAAAGAAATTTTTTCTTTCGTTTTTTTTTATTGGCAATATGCGAAGCGATGTCCTGCACAGTTCCCAAAGGGCAAACACTTGAGCAATATACTCTCCCGAACAATAGCGTAAAAACCAAAATAATTACAAAACCAATTGAATAGGGGATTACCAAGCTAAAGAATTTTACAGCGGATGGAGTAAATTGAAAAAAAGTGATGTAACCAAAAATACTCGGAGGAATAAGATTAGCTACATCCAAAAACAAAATTGATGCAGGGACAAAAAATAAAAGAGAAACAACAATTCGTATTTTTCTTAGTTTGGAGCTTTTCAATCGATCACAAAATTTTTCTATAAATTGAAAGGTTATCCAAATTCATGGTGCCGAGTTTCATTTCGTTGGCAATTCTTATATAATCAATTTTGGCTGGGTCCACACCAAATAATTTTGCCGAAGCAGCATCAGCGGCGACAATATCGGTTGAAATAATTAGTGATTTCATTTTTAAAACGTCGTCTTTAGAAACTCCGCGCGGGCCATTTTTTTTCATAACATAATAAGCATCTACCACCGTAAGGTCGGGTTTGCGGAATGCAGTAAAATCGGCGATGCACTGATGTAGATCGTTGGCGTGCCAGAATCTCCTATCCCAAACAATACCCATCATATTTTTCATCCCGATGGTTATATCTGCTGATGAATGATGTTTAAGAATCGGCACATTTATGAAAACATCCGATTCGAGAATCAGTTCATGAACCTTTGCTGTTTTTAATTTTTTGCCCTGTTTGATTGTAACTTCCTGGTAGTAACTTTCACTTGCCCCCGAAACAATTTTACCTTTTGCATCTTTTACCGCGCGTTCAATACCGCTGTTTGAATAACATTTATTCCAATTATCACATGTATGATCAAACACATAAACATCTTTTGCGCCAGCATCGAGGCATTGTTTGATAATCCTACTTACAAGATGAGGGTTTGTATTTCCAGCTCTTTCGGGTTCAACATCCCACCCGATGTTTGGCTTTATTACAACAGTCTGACCTTTTTTTACAAACCTGCTTATTCCGCCAAGCGCCTTAATTGCTTCATCAAACATCGTGTCCGGCTCTCCGCCTTTTATTGCAGCAAGCGAGTAGTCAGCGGCATATGGGCTGAAAGTTGAAGGAAACAGCTTTGAATAATTACCCAATGAGAGCGTGGCGCCTGTAACCAGACCGGCTTTAATAGTTTTGGAAATAAAATCTCTTCTTTTCATGATACCTCTTGGTAAAAACGATATTTGATTTTTGTTTGCTAAGATAAAAAATAATGCGCAAAAAGAGTATAAATAATTTTCTACTTTGAATAAAAAAAGAATTAAAGTATTTTTATCCCGATTAAATTTTAATTACGGAAGAAAAATGGAACAAGCTATAAGTCTAACCAAGTTAAAAGCAAATATTAAAACTTTCTTGATTGATCTCTCGTTGTTATCGGGTATTTATTTTCTACCTGCCCTGTCACATTTGTTGGCATTTCCGGTATATTATCTCGATCCGATGCGAATCGCTTTAGTTGTGGCGCTTATTTATACTTCCAGGAAAAATGCTTATTTAATTGCTTTAACTCTCCCGTTGTTTTCTTTTATCATTTCTTCTCATCCGCAGTTTGTAAAAACATTTTTATTGAGCGCAGAATTGTTGATAAATCTTGGCTTATTTTTCGTTTTTAACGATAGGATTAAAAATGTTTTTGCCGCCCTTTTACTAAGTATCGCTGTCAGTAAAGTCATCTATTATTTACTCAAATTTATTTTTATCAATTTTGCTTTACTGGATGATAAATTATTCTCAACTCCCTATTATTTTCAAATACTTTCAGCAATACTTTTAAGCAGCTATCTGTATTTGCTGAGCAGAAAAAAATCATAAGTTTTAAATCGTTTTGTCTCCCAATTAAAGCTATTGGGGTAAAAAAACTAAAATTGTGATTTAAGACTGCTAAAATCTTCAAATAAATTCACTATTTTTGGTGCGGTAAATTTATAGGTTATTTAAACGAGTCTGGCAAATGAGGAGAAGTCCTATCGAACGGTTTAAAAAATTATATGTTTTGAGTTTGGCGCTTTTGGTTGTCATCCTTTTTGCGTGTTGTGGGGATTCCACTCAAAATGAGGTCGGACTAAATGAAAAGCTAAACTTCACCCCCACCGAATATCAAACAGAACTACGGAATAATTTTATCTCCACAGATTCTACCTCTAAGGGAACATTATACTTGTTTTATAAAGACACCTTAAAATATATTTATGCCGGTAGAGATTATACACCCCGGTTTATCAAAAACTTTGAGGACCAGTCGTTTGTTGATTCATTACTCTCCATTCTGTACAAAGCAGATGAACATGGGTTGAACACGGATTGGTATCATGCCGCGCAAATTAAGATGGAATATTTAAAATCGATAGGGGACAGTACCGATCATCCGGATAAATATAAAAATCTTGCAAACACCGAACTTCTTGTTTGCGATGCAGTGTTGAGATATTCAAATGATATTAAATATGGTGTTGTCAACCCAAAAATTATTTTAGGCGAGCGTTACAACTTACCGATACCCGATTCATCAAAAAAAGATCTTTTAGAACCTTTAAACCGGTGTAATTTAATCCAATATCTAAATGATATTCAGCCGAAAAGTAAAAAGTATAAACTTCTGCAAGCGGCTTATAAGCATTTTAAAAATTATGTTGGCATCGAGTGGCGTAAAATTCCGCTGCCTCCTAAAAAAATAATCTTAGGTGATAGGGATTCAACCCTTGTTCAAATAAATAAAAGACTTATTACACTTGGTTTTATTGATACATCAAAAGTAAAAATTTTTGACTATGCTATTTATGACTCTTTATTGGAGAGCACGATTAAAAAGTTTCAGAGTGCAAACGGGTTGGTTGTTGATGGTGTAATAAGTAAAAACACAATTGAAAAACTCAATACCACCCCTGCGGAATACATCAATAAATTAGAAGTCAACCTTGAAAGATTTAGATGGATAGATTATTCAGATACTTCGCGTTATATACTTGTTAATATTCCCGATTTTAAATTGCATGTAATGGAAAACGGTAAAGATAAATTTGATATAAAAATTTGTACGGGCAGAAAACGATACGCAAGTTATGAAAAACAATATTTGTATTACAAAAAAACTAAACGCTGGCAGAATAAACCTGAAGATTGGGAAACACCCGCGATGTACGGGCAAATTTCTTATCTTATTCTAAATCCCACATGGACGGTGCCACCAAGCATCATGCGCGAAGAAATATCGGCGAAGATTAGAAAAGATTCTACTTATTTAGTGACTGCAAACTTTAAGGTTTTTAGAAACGGAAATGAAATTGACCCTTTGGAAGTGAAACCGCAAGATTTTTCTACGGCAAATATACCGTTTAATATTGTTCAGGGCGCAGGCGCGGGAAATGCTTTAGGAAAAATTAAATTTATGTTTAGCAATCCATTCGGAATTTATCTTCACGATACTCCTACACGTGCGCCGTTCGGTTACCAGAACCGGGCTGTAAGTCATGGCTGCATGAGGGTTGAAAAACCGCTGCTTCTTGCGGAGTATCTTCTTCAAAATAACTCAAAATGGAATATCGATTATTTAAAACTTGAAGTTGGAACAAAAGTAAATAACAGTACCGTTGCCGAAGAGTTTAGAAAAAAACGGAATGAACTTCGAAGAAACTCAAGTTATGGAAAAACCACAGAGGTAAAGCTTTTTAATAAAGTACCCCTTTTTGTTGATTACTACACCGCATGGGTTGATGAGAAGGGAACCGTAAATTTTAGAGATGATGTTTATGATTTAGACAAAATAGTGCTGAAGCAGATTTCATCAAAATAAATCGATTCGGTATTATTCTATACTAGATAAAAACTCCACTACCGTAGTAATGAAGTTTTAATTTCTAATTTTGTGGGAGCACATGGATTCGAACCAGGACCCGGGGCTGGCTTAAAAGCAGCGGGGTTAATGGCACGCAGATGACGCTGATCTTTTATGATTTACGCGGATGGTGTGATTAAACAATGCATTCAGAGCATAGTTCATAAAGGAGAACAAGAAAGAATTTTTACTGTAGAACAGAAAATCGACAATTAAACTTCAATAATACCAATAGATTTAAGATACTCATAAGTGCCGTCATAAAATGCAAGTTGCCTTGAGTGATCATCTTTATTTCCTTCAGGGACAACAATAATCATTCCTTGTCTTGCCCTCGTTAAAAGTACTCTGTATGCATTTTTCAAATAATTTTGGCGATCTGTTTTTTTGATATGCTGCCACTTATTTCCTTTAAATGACCAATGTTGCCAACCTTTTTCTGTATATCTGAAATCGGCATCCCACGTAATACAAACCCAATCAAGTTCTAAACCTTGAACATGAAACTCCGTAGCAACATCCTCAAGATAATAAGAAGAGCGAACATCATCTTTATTATTTAAAAACCAGTTTATTGGATTCATCGGAGACTTAACAAAAATACTTTGTGGTTTTAATCTTTCCGCTTGGGACGAAACCACAATACCATACCGCTCTGATCCCCTCGCCTGATGTTTTAACCAATCTTTTGCTTTTTTAATATCTCTTGTAAGTACTATTGGATAATTATTTTTTATTTCTTTGAGCGTTAATCTTGCGCTATCTTTACTTAAATCGAGTAGTTGTTTTATAAATAACGATAGCTTTTCAGCTCTAAAAGAACGCAAAGAAATAGAAAGATGAAGGGACTCATTATATATTATTTTATTCAAGTTTGAGAAACTCCGCAAAGCGACAACGGAATTATATTCACTATCGGTTAATCTTGGCGATATATAAACATCCCAATGGTTAAACCTTTTTTCTAATGAGTTAATCCATTCACTTATACCGGCTTCGCCAGTATTTATTTCTTGTCCGCCACCAACCAAACATACTATTACTGCCCAATCCATATGTCTGTCCAAGCATGAGATTAAAAATTCAGGTTCTGAATGATAAAAGTTTGGGATTCGTTTCTTACGAAGCATAAAATTAGCTGTCTGTTCCACATTCCAAGCTCTTTGTGCCTCATCGAACAAGGCGACATGTTCAATTGGAGCTTTACTATCTAATAAATATTCATCTCTAAAATGATGAACGTTTTGAATTTTTGCTTTTACAGCGCTAAATATTTCCCCCTTCTTTTCTTTTTTATTTTCTAATCTATTCCTTTTTTGTCTATCGCGTGTTAATGCTTCTCTTAAAATATTAACTAACGGATCGTTTCCCGAAAGAAAAACACTGTACAGTTTATCTTCCTTGTCAGAATAATTATTGGCAATATTTAATCCGACTAATGTTTTACCTGCACCTGGAACCCCCGTTACAAAACAAATGGATTTGCGCGAATTATTTTTTGAGTAATTGATAATTCTTATTATCTCGTTTGAAGTAATACCTATGTTTATTACCTCAGCATCATTTCTTGTTATTTCTTCAACGGTGTGTCCGTTATATAAAGCCTGTGCTGCCTCAATAATAGTTGGTGTTGGTCTATAGCTTCCTTGCTCCCAAAAATAAATATCAACTTCCTCGTCTTCATAGAATAATATTACTTTTCTTATCACTTCCTTCAATAATTTTTCATTACAGCAGATTGGATATAAAATTTTATCTTGATGAGGTGTTAACAATATTTCAGTAAAAGTATTTTTAGCTTTCGTGGCAATAAGTATGGGCGCTATTAATTTATTATGACTTGTTTCATGAAAGTTTTTCAGATCTAAGGCATAATCCATTACCTGATCTATCGCATGTGAAGGGTATGTTGTTTCCCCAACTTTAAACTCCAATATTATTATTATACCTTTTATTATTAATAACACATCAATTCTTTGACCCATACGAGGAATTGAGTATTCAAAATAAATTGAACCATTTTGATCGTATAAAGCATTCTTGAGAATTTTAATCTCCTCTTGCCAGGCTATTCTTTGTGTATATTCATTAGGGAAATTGTTATTTAAAGCTATACGCCCAACTATCTCTTCTGTCGAAAGAAGTAAAAATTTTTTTATTGAATCAGAATAGAAATATCGTTTCATGGTATTTTAAAAGTGTATATTATGACGAACGGTTTCTTTCAACTTTTCAAAAGCAAAACTCTTATCACTCAAATCAAATTGTGCATCCGTTTTGTGAACGACAGAATGATGATTGGGACATAATAGAATCATATATTTGTTTTCATCAACATCTCCCCGGCTATAAATATCTATTATCCTTGGTTCTGGTAAAAGCCCAAAGGCTATTTTTAATTTCAATAGTATGCAACTCTGGCTTTGATTCATTAAGATTATAACCCAAATCTCTATAATAATTATCACTTCTCCAGTAATACAATAATGGCATTTGGCACTAAACTAAATTTTCGCCTGATAAATGATTTTTAAACAAACCTTCTAAACGAAGCTAATAAATTACTTTAAATAATCAAAGATATAATAAAATTTCAGTTGAATAACTTAATGAAACATAAATAAGCAGTGCAAGAATAATAATCAGTTTTATCCCTTCAAACATCTATTGCTTTATTATGATACATAAAGTTATCTCTTTCGCCCAAACAGTTTCCCTTCCGCATCTATCACCAATTTTTCCAAAACTTACTTGACATTATCAACTCATTTTTTTTAATTGCTATTGCCCCTAATCCTCCAATTGTTACAGGGACAAATAAAAAATCATATAAACAAATTATGGAGGTCTTATGGCCCAAAATCTGGTTTCCGGCGCTTTAACACCGGAAGAGCAAAACGATATTCTTACTTCTGTTGAAACACTTAGAGGTAAAATGCCGTTTTTAACCGGGTTGTCTGCTGAGGAGAGACGGTATCTTCTTAAAGCGGGTAATCTTTATTCTTCATTTATCACCCGCGCGGTTACTACCGTAGAACAAAATCCCGGTATAATGGCGGCACTCTTCGATAAAGAGGAATATTTAAGGGATGGGGAACTGCTTCGGGCGCTAACTCCCATCCACATGGAACTGCAGAAACTCTTTGAAGCTCTTGATGATACAGTCATGGCGTTGAAGAGCGACCTGTTCAATGCATCGCTCGAAGTGTATCAGGCTGTGCGGCTTAATAAAGATAAAGTTGCGGGTCTCGACGCGGTAGAAGCGGAAATGAAAACCTACTTCAAACGAAGCAGGAAAACTCCGCCGCCGTCTGCTTGATTACAATGGGGGTGCCGTCTTAAGTGCGGCACCCGTTAAATTTACTGCGTACTGCTTATTTGATTCTGCATAAATTATAACCCCGCGTCTTTTCTATCACTTAATTTTACATTAAGGAGCTGGCTCAAACGTCATTTCCCCGGGGCATAAAGCTGTCGAAGAGCGGTTTTCAAATCAGATTGCTTTTTTTCGTCGTGCGGATGTGTGATTTTGATTCAAAGATCAAACATTTGAGTTAAGAGTCTAAATGACCGGGTTCGGAGACCAAATGTTTGGGTTCAGAGAGCAAATGTCCGGATTCAAAGACCAAATGTCCGGGTTCAGAGAGCAAATGTTTGGTTTCAGAGACCAAACGTCCGGGTTCAAAGACCAAATGTCCGGGTTCGGAGACCAAATGTTTGAGTTCGGAGACCAAATGTTTAGGTTCAGAGACCAAATGTCCGGATTCAAAGACCAAATGTCCGGATTCAAAGACCAAATGTCCGGGTTCAAAGACCAAATGCCCGGGTTGAAAGTCCAAATCTTTCATCGTTTTAACTTAGGATTTATTTGGGGAGAAGATAATTCAGGGCTTCTAATTGAACCCATTTAGAATAGAGGGGAACAGTAAATTTTTATTTGCCAAACATTTCAGTTCGGAGAATATAATTATTGGTTTATAAGTGAACACAGGATTATCCCTTACCACAGTGCCTATAAGTTGCCGCTGAAAATTTATATAAACGGAAAGACGTAAATGTTTTTTGTTTGGTTGGAAATTTCAAAAGATATTGTGTGGTGGTTTTTCCGGTTGTTTCGTATGTCCGTCTTTGATGTGGAAATGTCCCGGTAGGGACAAAATATTTCTAGCAAATCTTCGAAAAAATTTAAAACCAAGAAGCCATCAAAAAATTTGATGGCTTTATTACTTTTGTGGGAGCACATGGATTCGAACCAAGGACCCTCCCGACTTTTCAAGTCGGGATGCTCTGAACCAGTTTCGTTGCAAAGCCTACTGCCTTATTGAAATCTTTAAAGTTTTTCAATTTCGTTTCCAATCTGACTGCTTCACTTCGAGAACTCATTTGTACAGCCACAATTAAATTCCATTTGCCTTTATTGCTTGTGTATTTGCTTCTATTAGAATTGTGTCTGTGAAGCCGATCATCAAGATTTGCGGTTTGGCCGATGTAGTGGAAACCTAAATCGGATTCGATAAGATAAACATAAAAACTTTTCATTGAATTGATAATTATGTTTAAAAAAGAAAAACTTCATTACTACCGTAATGAAGTTTTTAATGGTGGGAGCACATGGATTCGAACCAAGGACCCTCCCGACTTTTCAAGTCGGGATGCTCTGAACCAGTTTCGTTGCAAAGCCTACTGCCTTATTGAAATCTTTAAAGTTTTTCAATTTCGTTTCCAATCTGACTGCTTCACTTCGAGAACTCATTTGTACAGCCACAATTAAATTCCATTTGCCTTTATTGCTTGTGTATTTGCTTCTATTAGAATTGTGTCTGTGAAGCCGATCATCAAGATTTGCGGTTTGGCCGATGTAGTGGAAACCTAAATCGGATTCGATAAGATAAACATAAAAACTTTTCATTGAATTGATAATTATGTTTAAAAAAGAAAAACTTCATTACTACCGTAATGAAGTTTTTAATGGTGGGAGCACATGGATTCGAACCAAGGACCCTCCCGACTTTTCAAGTCGGGATGCTCTGAACCAGTTTCGTTGCAAAGCCTACTGCCTTATTGAAATCTTTAAAGTTTTTCAATTTCGTTTCCAATCTGACTGCTTCACTTCGAGAACTCATTTGTACAGCCACAATTAAATTCCATTTGCCTTTATTGCTTGTGTATTTGCTTCTATTAGAATTGTGTCTGTGAAGCCGATCATCAAGATTTGCGGTTTGGCCGATGTAGTGGAAACCTAAATCGGATTCGATAAGATAAACATAAAAACTTTTCATTGAATTGATAATTATGTTTAAAAAAGAAAAACTTCATTACTACCGTAATGAAGTTTTTAATGGTGGGAGCACATGGATTCGAACCAAGGACCCCCTGCTTGTAAGGCAGGTGCTCTGAACCAGCTGAGCTATGCTCCCATGTAATTTTATTTTAAAGAACCAATTAAAAATTGGAAGACAAATATGTGGTATTTTTATAAATAATACAAGCACATCAAAAAAATAGTGCGAGCGGGCGACGGGGTTCGAACCCGCGACATCCAGCTTGGGAAGCTGACACTCTACCAACTGAGTTACGCCCGCAACAACTTAAAAAGAACTTCACTAAAATACTTCACCGCTAAATTAACTGCAACTAATTTGTAAATGCTTTTTCAACTAAATCTTTTTGGTGTTCTGTGGATATCCTTGAGGAACCCACTGCCGGCGATGCGCTTTCATTTCTGCCGGAGTAAAGCAGTTTTTGTTCGCTCCCTAAATGCTCGATTAAACGGGGCGCTATAAAATTCCATGCACCCATATTTTTTGGCTCTTCCTGCACCCAAACTACTTTTTTAGCATCGGGATAAGATTTTAATATTGTTGTAACCAAATCGTTTCTGAAAGGGTAAAACTGTTCTACGCGAATGATGGCGGTTTCACCTTCGAGATTTGCCTGTTTACGATGCTTTATCAAATCGTAATATACTTTGCCGCTTGTAAAAATTAACCTTCGAACATTTTCTTTATTTGAAATTGTCTTGTCGTCCAATATTTCAACAAATTTTCCATTTAGAAAATCTTCTTTGGGTGAAACGGCTTCAGGATGACGAAGCAGACTTTTAGGAGTCATTATTACAAGAGGACGCCGCATTGCCTGCTTTATTTGCCGTCTTAACAGATGAAAATATTGTGAAGGGGTTGTAACGTTACAAACCTGCATATTGTCTTCGGCACAAAGAATTAAAAACCGTTCGAGTCGTGCGCTTGAGTGTTCCGGTCCTTGTCCTTCAAAACCATGGGGAAGCAGCATTACTACAGAATTCGGAAGCTGCCATTTTTCATACGAGGCTACAATAAAATTGTCAATAATAACCTGCGCACCGTTTGCAAAATCACCGAACTGCGCCTCCCATAAGACTAATGCCAGCGGGTCAGCAGTACTATAGCCATATTCAAATCCGAGCACAGCAGCCTCCGAGAGAAAACTATCGAGCGGTTCAATTTGCGCCTGGTTATCATTTATATAATTTACACCGATGTATTGATCTCCGGTGTGAATGTCGGTTAGCGCAATATGGCGTTGACTGAAAGTACCACGAACGCTGTCCTGTCCGCTTAAACGCACAGGTGTACCCTCATAAAGCAAACTGCCGAAGGCAATAAGTTCGGCAAATGCCCAGTCAGCATTAGTTTCACCGGTAATTAATGTTTTTCTCTTTTCAAGAAATTTTTGGAGTTTAGGATGAACATTAAAACTATCCGGTACCGAAGTAATTCCTTTAACAATAGCCTTTAGTTCTTCTTCGCTAATTGAAGTATCTTCAACCGGCAATGTTTGTTTCATCTTTTCTTTTGAAACAGCAAGAGGTACATCCGGTTCGAATGAAGTGCTTTTTTGTTTGATGATATCAAATGCACTGCTTAATTTATTCGAAATTTCTTCCGCCATCAAATCTATCTCAGGCTGCTTCATCACACCTGTTGACACAAGAATTTTTGCATAAATTTCCCTAACTGTCGGGTGCGCTTTTATTTTATTGTAAAGTAACGGCTGGGTAAAGCCAGGTTCGTCACCCTCGTTGTGACCATGCCTTCTGTAACCAAAAAGATCAATAACCACATCTTTTTGAAACTCCTGCCTATATGCAAAAGCAAGTTTTGCAACCCAAAGAGCCGCTTCCGGATCATCGCCGTTTACGTGAAATATTGGAGCTTGAATCATTTTTGCTACATCCGTCGCGTATTCTGATGAGCGGGCTTCATCGGGTGTGGTTGTAAAACCTATCTGGTTATTAACAATTATATGGAGGGTTCCGCCGGTGCGGTAGCCTTTTAATTGAGACAAATTTAATGTTTCCGCAACAACACCCTGTCCGGCGAATGCAGCATCACCATGAATAAGCAGCGCCATTGATTTTTTGCGATCTACATCCCGCTGACGTGTTTGTTTTGCGCGAACGATGCCTTCCACAACCGGATTAACCCATTCGAGATGACTCGGATTCGAAGCAAGAGAAACTGTTATACCTCTGCCGTTTTTTGTCACATATCTTCCGGTAGCGCCAAGATGATATTTAACATCGCCGGAACCCTGTATCGAATTCAAATCTTTTATATCTTCGAACTCTGAAAATATCGACTCATACGATTTGCCTATAACGTTTGCGAGTACATTTAATCTGCCACGGTGCGACATACCAAAAACAACTTCCTGCACATCAGCTTCCGTTGCTTCATTTAAAAGTATATCAAGAACGGGAATTAATGTTTCAGAGCCTTCGATTGAAAATCTTTTGTGTCCCACAAAACGATGATGAATAAAATGCTCAAATGCTTCTGCAAGAATTAGTTTTTGTAAAATTGTTTTTTTCTGCTCGGTTCCGAAGAATGAAATATTTTTTACAGGTTCCATATGGTTTTGAAGCCATGCTTTTTCACGCGGGTTTTGTATGTGCATATACTCAACCCCAATTTTATCGCAATATGTTTTTTGAACCATATCCAGAATTTCACGAAGCGGTGCGGTCCTAATTCCGCCGTAACCCCCGGCAATAAACTCGCGGTCGTAATCCCATATAGTTAATTTGTAATTCGACGGATCAAGTTCGGGGTGGTAATTATTTTGTTTTCCAAGCGGATCGAGGTTTGCGATAAGATGTCCGCGCACCCTGTACATATTTATCATCTGTAAAATGCGCGCTTGTTTCTCAATTTCTTCCATATTTCCGTTGCGGCTGAATGCACCGGGCGAATAATCGGTTTTCCATTTTAAAGGAAGGTTAGCTATTCTGTAAGCATCAAATATATTTTTGTAAAAATCATCTTCACCCAGTAGTAAATTGCTTATTTCTTTTAAAAATAAGCCTGACTCCGCACCTTGAATTATACGATGATCATACGTGCTTGTAATATTCATTACCTTGCTTATACCGAGTGCAGAAATAGTTTCTGGTGACATAGCCTCGTACTCAACCGGGTATTGAATTGAACCTGTTGCAATTATTGTGCTTTGCCCAACCATCAAACGGGGGATTGATGAAACCGTGCCTATGGTACCCGGATTGGTAAGTGTAATTGTTGTACCAAAAAATTCGGCGGGATCAATTTGTCCGGTTCGGGTGCGTTTTACAATATCATTATAGTTATCAACAAATTCTTTGAAGTTTAATTTTTCGCACTCTTTAATATTTGGGACGACAAGCGAGCGGGAACCATCTTTTTTTTCAATATCAATTGCAAGTCCGAGGTTTATTTGTTTTCTTTTGATGAGCCGCGGCTTGTCTTCAATAACTGTAAAAGCATTATTCATTGCGGGTATTCTTTTAGCGGCTTGAATTATTGCCCACGCAATCAAATGCGTAAACGAAATTTTTCCAGCTCCCCGTTTATTGAGTTCGCGATTTAGCAGCGTACGGTTTTCTTCAAGCAATTTTACTGCAATAATACGCTGGCTTGTTGCGACAGGAATTGACAAACTACTGTTCATATTATCAAGTATACGCTGGGCGCTGCCGGCAATAACATTTACTTCATCATCTTTCCCTGGTTGAGGAAGCATAATTTTATCTGCTGCAACTGCTGATTGAACTTGCTGTTTTGCGCTAATTTGTTCTTCTTTTTTTGCCGGTGTGCCTCCAAAAAAATGTTTCCATTGTTCGGGCACCTCTTCGGGATTATCTTTATACTGTTTAAAAAGGTATTCAACAAACCAGGTGTTTGCTCCGAATTGTTCTAATTCATCTTTTATCTGTTGTGTGCGTTCTTCAGGTTCCATCATAATTTTGTTTAAGTTCTATTTAATTTTAAATTTATTACAACAAGTTTACTGTTATAAGTTGTGAACTTTTTCTTGCGATTTATAATTTATTCTTAAGCAAGGGAAATGTTCTGCAAATTTAATAGATTTATAACAACAAATAATAGTCAATTAAAGTTATTTAAGAAGTTTATGTTAAAAAATGAAAAATTGGCTTCAATAAGAAGCGATTATGCCGGAAAGGATTTAGACGAAAAAAATGTTCTTCAAAATCCGTTTGAACAGTTTAAAGTATGGCTGACCGAGGCAATTGAATCAAAAATTATAGAACCCAATGCAATGGTTATCTCCACTGTTAATTCGGGCTGCCAACCATCATCCAGGGTTGTGTTGTTAAAGGGTATACATGGAAATAATTTACAGTTTTTTACAGATTATTCCTCCAACAAAGCAAACGATTTGGAAAATAATAACAACGCATCATTACTGTTTTTTTGGAGGGAACTGGGCAGGCAAATTAGAATTGGCGGAAGAGTAAATAAAACTTCCCGCGAAGAATCGGAAAAATATTTTTTATCACGACCGTATGAGAGCAAAATCGCCGCTTTAATATCCAATCAAAGTTCAATTATTATAGATAAAAAATTTCTTAAAAATAAATTTGATGAGATGAAACAGAAGCATCCTTCATATGTGCCGTTGCCCGAGCATTGGGGAGGTTATAATTTTGTGCCTTCTGTCTTTGAGTTCTGGCAGGGGAGAGAAAACAGAATGCATGACAGAATATTGTATGAAAAAAGTGAGAGTAATTGGGCAATAAAAAGACTGTCGCCTTAAACCAATTTTTGTCTCATGTTCCTCATCTCTACGATAATCGTTCTAATAGTAATAGCGGCTATTATAATAATACCTCCAATTATTGCTGTCTCTGATGGTATTTCACCATAACCGATAAAAACCCAAATTGGATTAAAGACAGGTTCTATTAATGAAACCATCGAAGCTTCAATTGCAAAAACGCGGCGTAGACCATAGGTAAAAAATATGTAAGCCAAGCCAATCTGAAAAACTCCGAGAAATGATACCATCCATAAATCGGAAAATGTTAAATCTTTTATTTCCAGCGCAAAAGGGATACAGATTAATGCGACGAGAATGTTACCATAAAAAATTGAACTGAATTGATACTCTTTTTTGTTTTTTCGCATCCCTAAAAAGAAAGCGGCAAAAGCAATACCGGCGGCGAGTGCAACTATATTTCCCTCAAAATGTCCCGGCGTAAGTTCACCCATAAAAAATAAAAACATACCGAGAAAACAAATCACAATAGTAATTATGTTTATTTTCTCATAATTAGTTTTATTAATTAGCGGTTCGAAAATTAAAACATAAATAGGCGCAGTTGATTGAAGAAAAATAGCGTTTGCTGCGGTTGTGGTTTTTGTAGCTATCACAAAAAGTATAAGCACAGCCGCGTAAAACACCGCGTTAATCAGGGCTAATCCGTTTGCAAAAATTACATCTTTGCGGAACACAACGCCGATGACAATCGCAGCAATCAGACATCTGAAAAAAGAAAGCTGCATTGCATTTAATGAAATTAATTTTATTAGCAGCCCGCCAGAGCTCCATAAAACCGCAGCAGCCACAACACCGAGAATTCCTTTTTGATGATCACTAAGACTGTTCATTATAGTTTAAAATTTCCATAACAAATTGTATAAGAAAAGAGAGAAAAATAGCGAACAAAAAAAGGAGATGTTTTGTTTTGGCATTATTAATATTAACCATAGTTTTTGAAGTAAATAACTAATAAACAATCAGTAAATCACAAGATTAAGATTTTATTGTAAATTTCTTACTACCAAAAAACATTAATTGGAAACATAATATTAGCAGTAAAATGTTTTCTCCAATTTTTATCAGTCCAACTTTTTGCCCGCCTGCGGTACCGAAACAGCCGCAGTCGATGTTTAACCCGCGCATCATGCTGATTGCGACAGCCACAATAAAAATAACAAGCAGCGTACTAATAATAGCGGAATTTTCTTTTACGCAGACTCCGAATAATAAAAGTAACCCGGCAGTAAGTTCGAGCCAGGGGAGTGAAATTGCAAAAATATTTACGAGCGATACCGGCAGCAACTTGTAGTTTGTTATTGCATATGAAAAATTTTGAAGATCACCAATTTTTTCGATTCCCGAAAAAATAAAAATGACGGCTATAAACGTTCTTGAGGCGAATAGAAAATATTCATTTGAAATTATTTTTTTCATTCCGTCTCCGCGTTATAAAGTTCGCCGTTAACCACTATAGGGTAATTTGAGGTAAGCCATTTTTTCCAGCCGCTGAAAAACACAAACACTTTTTTATAACCCATTTTCATCATCTCATTGGCAAGCAGTAAACTCAAATCGCAATCATCACCACCGCAGTATGTAACAACAATATCATCTTTGGGAATAGGAGTAAGTTTACTCTTCATTTTATCGAATTGCATGTAGGAAATATTTATAGCTCCGTCAATATGTCCCGCTATAAAATCTTCTTCCTCACGGGCATCAAAAAACACAACTTTTTCTTTGTAGAATTTATATGCTTGCGGAAGCCCAATTTGCTGCGGTTCTGCTTCAGCATTGTTAAGCCCACCAATTACACCACTGTTGGGAGGCTGGTTGCTCTCGCGTAAAAAAGGAATTCCTCTCAGACTCAGGTAATTAACAAACAAACCGATAAGAGTGGACACAGCGATGATCGTAATAATTGACCGGTAATTTAATTTCATTTCAGACGTTTAAAAAATAAATATTGATATTGAAAAGATAATTAATTTTTCATTTGCAGCTAAATTGTTTTTAAAATAAAAAAACCTGCTTTAAAGCAGGTTTTTGTACCGAAGGCCGGACTCGAACCGGCACATGGTTTGAGCCATACTGGATTTTGAGTCCAGCGCGTCTACCAATTCCGCCACTCCGGCAAATCCATTTCCACACGACTTATTATATATTTCAAAATCGGGATGCAAAATATAGCGATTAGAGTAGTGCACTGTCAAGCCCATGTGTATATAATCTTAAAAAAATCGTGGTGTAAATTCCAATAGTGTTAAAAAGTAATGATAAGAGAAGAAAATTTGCATCAAATCGAATTACAATACTTTTCATTAAAGTTATTATCTTCCGCTAAAAAAATAAATAATATGGCAGAATTAAAAATTGGCGCGTGCAGTTGGAAGTATGATTCATGGCGGGGACATGTTTATAGTGATAACCCAAATATTAACTACCTCGAAGAATATTCCAAAAAATATTCAACCGTTGAAGTCGATCAGTGGTTTTGGTCGTTGTTTGATAAAATTGTACTTCCGGATCCAAAGGTGGTTGAGGGATACAAAAATTCAGTGCCGCTGCAATTTAGTTTCACGATAAAAGCGCCAAACTCCCTTACGCTTACTCACTATTACAATAAGAAAAAAGCTGAGCCATTGAAGAGAAATCCGCATTTTTTGTCGGTTGTTCTTTATGAACAATTTCTTGAACAAATTAAATTAATAGTTCCACAGGCAGCCTCCATAATATTTCAATTTGAATATCTGAATAAAGAAAAAATAAGTTCTGTAAAATTCTTTCAAAATTACATTCAAAAATTTGTCGCGGAAATGCCTCCGAATTCCCCGCCATTCGCTATCGAAACGCGAAACCCAAATTATTTGTCAAACGATTATTTCTCCACGCTCAACTCGTTAAATCTTTCACACGTTTTTCTTGAAGGTTATTTTATGCCTCCAATTGTTGAACTCTATAAAAAATATAAAGTGTTCATAAAAAATTTTACTATTATTCGTCTTCACGGGCCCGCTCGGAGCGGCATTGAAAAATTAAGCGGGAGAAATTGTAATAAAATTTATATAAACCGCGACCCTGAAATCAGAAAAATAACTGATATGATAAAGGGGATGCTCGATAATGATATTTCGATATACCTGAACGTCAATAATCATTACGAGGGCTGTGCGCCGATAACAATAGAAAAAATAAATAATTTAATCTGAACTTTTAACCAAAAATAATTGTTAGTTAGGTGAGATTCACAAAATATTCATGGCTTGAATGTGCATCCTAATTTGGGTAATTTTGAACTCATTCAAACAAAAATCAATTAAAGTAAAAACAAAAGGAAAATGATATGTCATTAAAACAAGGCGATGCAGCACCCGATTTTACATTAAAAAATCAATTTGTGGAAGACGTAACCCTAAGCAGCTTTAAAGGGAAAAATGTTGTTCTTTTATTTTTCCCCTTTGCCAACACTTCCGTTTGCACCGAAGAAATGTGTACAATGAGAGACAGCTATAAACAGTACGAAAAGTTAGATGCTCAGGTACTCGCTGTTTCAGTCGACAGCCCGTTTACATTAAAACTTTGGGCAGAGCATAACAATCTAAACTTTCCGGTACTCAGCGATTTTAATAAAGAAGCTGCCCCAAAATTTGATGCAATGTATGAAGTTTTTGCACCGGGTAAGCTAGATTACAAAGGTGTTTGTAAAAGAGCGGCATTTGTTATTGACCCGGAAGGCAAAATAAAATATGCAGAATATTGCCCTACTCCGGGTGACCAGCCAAGCTATGAAGAGATAAAAAAAGCTTTGCAGTAATGATAAAAAGTGTGACACCTGTACAAGCAAAAGAATTATTAAAAGATAGTAAATGGCGTTTTATTGATGTTCGCGAAACATGGGAATATGAGTTAGCAAATATCAACGGGTCAGAACTTATGCCAATGAGTAATTTTTATCAGTATATGCAGAAACTCGGAAAAAATGAAAACCTTTTAATAATATGTCATCATGGTGTTAGAAGTTTGAGTATTTGCTCTTTGTTAATTGATAACGGTTATAATAATGTAATAAATCTTGAAGGAGGGATAGATGCCTGGTCTCAGCAGGTTGATCCCTCTATTCCCTTATATTAAAAACGGAGAAGAAAATATGGTTGAAGTTGGAAAAAAAGCGCCGTCATTCTCATTAAAAAATCAGGATGGTAAAACTATAAAACTTGCTGACTTTAAAGGGCAAAATGTTGTTTTATACTTTTACCCGAAAGACAACACTTCGGGCTGTACGCAAGAAGCTTGCAACTTTAGAGATGAGTTTCCAAAATTTGGAGGTGTTGATGCAGTAATTCTTGGTGTAAGTCCCGACTCTGTAGAATCGCATAAAAAATTTGCCGCCAAATATGAACTGCCATTTATGCTGCTTAGCGATGAGAAAAAAGAAGTGCTTGAGAAATACGAAGTTTGGAAAGAAAAAAGTATGTACGGACGTAAATATATGGGCGTTGAACGTTCTACTTTTTTAATTGATCCGGCAGGGAAAATCAAAAAAATATTTAGGAAAGTAAAAGTAAAAAATCATAATAACGAATTGCTTGAAGCTTTGAAAGGCTAACAATGGTTTATATTACAAGGCGGGAAACATTTTGCGCTGCACACAGGTTATTTAATCCTAAATTTACTGATGAACAGAATGAAAAAATTTTTGGAAAATGCAGCAATCCAAACTGGCACGGACACAATTATATTCTTGAAGTAACCGTAGCCGGAGTACCCGAACCGGAAACCGGGTTTGTTGTGAACCTTACCGAACTTAAAAAAATTATTAAAGAAAATATAATTGTAAAAGTCGATCACAAAAACCTAAATACTGAAACAGATTTTATGCAGGGTTTAATTCCATCGAGTGAAAATATTACTGTTGCTATTTGGAAAGAACTTGAAGCAAAAATTACGGGTGGCAAGTTATATTCCGTACGATTGTCGGAAACTGAAAATAATTTTTTTGAATATCGAGGAGAGTAAATATTGGATTTGCAAAAAGTAGAAAATCTTATTACTGATTTATTATCGGAAATAGGTGAAGATCCCGAAAGGGAAGGCTTATTATCAACACCGAAACGGGTTGCTAAAGCCTATGAATTTTTAACATCCGGGTACAATAAAAATATTGAAGAAGTTCTTAACAACGCGGTTTTTACTGAAAAGTATGATGAGATGGTCGTTGTAAAAAATATAGATTTTTATAGTATGTGCGAACATCATATGCTTCCTTTTTTCGGTAAAGTTCATGTGGCATATATTCCTAATGGAAAAGTTATAGGGTTAAGTAAAATCCCTCGAATCGTTGAAGTATTTGCCCGTCGTTTACAGGTGCAGGAAAGAATGACCCAGCAGATAGCCGATACAATAAACGAGTACCTCGAACCTCAGGGAGTAGGCGTTGTGTCGGAAGCATTTCATATGTGTATGATGATGCGCGGGGTTGAAAAACAAAACAGTTCCGCAACATCAAGCGCAATGCACGGCATCTTTAAAGAGGATGCACGAACGAGATCGGAGTTTTTAACATTTATATCGCACAAAATAATATGACAAAAAAAGATAAAAAAGCAGGTATCTGGATTACCGGCGCAAGTTCGGGAATAGGGAAGGCGGCTGCAAAAGAATTTGCACGCGTAGGAAGCAATGTAATTGTATCTGCAAGAAGAACTACCGAACTTGAAAGGTTAAATAATGAACTTGCCGATGAAAAACTCGGAGTGAACATATTCCCCTGCAATGTTGCTTCTGCTGCAAATGTTGAACAGTCGTATAAAAAAATTACTGCCGATGGTTTTTATATCAACTGTCTTATAAACAATGCCGGTATTACGGCGTTCAAAAAAGCTGAGGATAATTCAATCAATGAAATCGATGATATTATCCACACAAATTTAATGGGTTCTATTTACTGCATAAAAGCGGTATTACACGGGATGATTAAAAACGGCGGCGGAACAATCATTAACATTTCTTCTGTTGTAACAAAAAAAGTTTTTACTCACAGCTCTGCTTACGCGGCGTCAAAGCTTGGTTTAAAAGGTTATACAGATTCATTAAGGGAAGAAGTGAGGAAATATAATATTCGCGTTATAGATATTGTGCCGGGCGCTACTGTAACAGCAATGTGGCCGGGTGAAGTAAGAAAAGAAAATGCGGAAAGAATGATGACACCCGAAGAAATTGCAAATGTAATTGTTTGGGCGTATTTACAAAAAGGAAATTTAGTTAGCGAAGAAATATTATTAAGACCGATGCAGGGAGATTTGAAGTAATAGTATTTTAATAGTTTATAGAGCACTAAGAGTCGGGCAAGTATAGAAAACATTGTTATTTTATTCTTGAAAATATTTAGTCCGTTTTTTTTGTATTACTGTTGCAGTTTTGGATCGATAAGCCTAAATTCACTTAAGTATTTAATATTTATTTTTATCAGGGAAAGGACAAATATGAGTAAATTAGGTCTTATAATTATTACTATTCTATTATCGTTAAGCTACACATATTCACAGTCATTTTGGGAAAAAACACAAGGTCCCATGGGTGGCGTTGTAAAGGATTTAAAAATGTGTAACACTGTTTTATTAGCCGGGACAGATAGAAATGTCATTTATTCAACTGATCAAGGAACCAATTGGATACAAACTTCAGATTATCCTGATTCTCAAACTTACTCTCTTTCTGTACTGCTAGTTGGTACCGATACATTGTTAGCCGGTACAATGCAGGGCTTTTATCGATCAACAGACCTTGGGAAAAGTTGGGAGAAGGAACCTGATTATACGTATGGTGCTTTTAATAAAATTAAATACGATTCGATTAGTAAAAAAGTTTATTTAATTGATGCATACGATATTTATGAATCCGCGGACTATGGAAAAAATTGGGATAAAATCAATGGCGACCTTCCTCATCTACAAATATTTAATTTGGAAATAATAAGCAGAGGAAGCCTAATTGTTCAGGTAGAACAATATGGGTTTTTCAAATCTACTAACTCTGGTATCAACTGGACGACTTGTAATAATGGTTTGCCGACGCATTTTTTTAATGTCTCAATTAAAAGCTCTCCATCGGGGAAACTTTTTGCTACGGTATACGCACAATTATTTTCTTCATTAGATAATGGAGATAACTGGAATTTTATAGCTGATAGTATTAGCGGCTATTTAATTGATGTTGAAAATGATTCGCTGTTATATTTAAAGAGTTCACATGAATTGTTGAAACGTTCTACTAATGGAGGATTAACTTGGGACACACTATTTTTTAATATAAATAACATCAATGATGGTATTTCTGGTTTTGTTTATTTGTCAAACGGGAGAGTAATTGTAGCTTTAACTTTCAGCGGAATGTTTAAAACTGAGGATAATGGCTATAGTTGGAAACAAATCGGAGTCAATAATTCTTACATTCAAGATATCACTAGCAACAAATCGGGAGAATTGTTTGTTCGAACATTTAGAGCAATCTATCATTCCTCCGACAATGGAAACACATGGAATATTTACGGAACTATACAAAATCCGGTTATGGGTTATTTTATGTGCTCAAGTGATCCAAATAAACTATTTATGCTTGATTCTAATAAAGTGAAATGCAGTTTGGATGGAGGTAACAATTGGTTTTATTCTGTACCAAATCAGTTTGGATTTGAATGCCATGGTTTGACAATGACTAATAAAGGAACATTACTCGTATGGGGTTACCAACTTATTTCATTTAGAAGTACTGACGATGGTACTTCCTGGGAGAGTATTAGCGGCCTTTTAGTGGGTGATGGTGGTAGGGGAGTTAGTAAAAATAATATGATTTGTGTACCCAAAACAGATCGCGTAATAGTATCTCTTGACGATGGGAAAAACTGGTCTGCTCATAATATATTTGCTTACCCTGTTTGGCTTAGAAGCCTTGATATAAAGTCAAATGGTGAAATTTATTTTGGAACATTTGTTGGGTTATACAAATCAATTGATAGTGCAAAGACTTTATTCCCATTAAATCCCAATTTCAATCATCCTATTAATGCTATAAAAATTGTTGGGGATAGCTTAATCTACTGTTTAACCGATGAAGGATTTTATCTTTGCGATGATGAAGGTCAGAACTGGGTTCGTTTATCAGATGCAAAAAATCCTTTTAGGATAACAGATTTTATTTTAAACAATGATGGATATTTTTATGCTGCAACAGAAAACGGAGGAGTCTTAAGAAGCATAGACCAAATCACCAGTTTAAAGTGCGATGATAATATTTTGACAAACTCATTTAATCTATACCAAAACTATCCAAACCCTTTTAATCCAACAACACAAATTGAATATTATTTGCCCAAAGATCAGAAGGTTTGTATTACTGTATATGATATACTCGGGAATGAAGTAAAAACTTTAATCGATGGATTTCAGTCCGCCGGAAATCACTCTCTTTTATTCAACGGAAGTGAGTTAGCAAGCGGTCTTTATTTTTATCGAATTGTAGCGGGAAATTTTATTCAGGTAAAAAAAATGGTTCTTCTCAAGTAATGTTGTAAAATACAAATTATGGACATTAAATTTGAATCAATTAAGTTTGGGCGTACAAAGTATAAGTACTTATTTTAATTTTTATCACAGGGATTCGCCTGTAAAAAAGAGATGATAATAGTACTTTTTTATTTTTCACAATTATTTATCTTTTGCATAGAACATTTAATAATTATTAATCGCGTGGGTTAGGGTTGTTATGAAGATATTAATCAGTTCTTTTTGTGTTGCATTTTTATTTATGAGTCCGCTCTAAAAAGCTAATTTCAAGTTTTGATGCTTTTTAGTTTTATTTT
>CAYJPN010000049.1:0-33841 GCA_964372115.1 uncultured Ignavibacteriaceae bacterium | reverse complement strand
ACTACGCCCGATTGTAATAAAGAAACGCAACTATCCGTTAGCTAACGGATAAATTTTTCAAAATACTTCCAATTCCAACAGCATATAAGAATGTAAAAACAAGTACTAACATAATGCGGGAAATGGTTCATTAGCAGTTGCTTGTTATACGCGAATAATTTTTTAATCAAAAAACTATCCTTTTGCTATCAATCAATAGTATCGATGATCTCAGAAGTTTAAACCCTATTTTTTTATGACGTCTTCAGGCTAATTTTTTTTTATCTTATTAAATATCATTGCTAAAGGAGCCCATATTAATATTATGTGAGTCACCACACCACCATAAAGAATATATTGTATCCCATCATAGCATTCAGTTTCTTTTAACACAAATGAACATCCTATAATTACTACTCCCCAAATTATGGCACTAGCGATAATAAAAGCTCCTATTGATTTCATTTTCTTATCCATTTTAATATCCTTTCAACTATTCAATGAAAAATGCAAATTTAAGTAGAACTAGCATTTATAAATATACTTAACTTTTAAAGCGTATAATGGGGTGTTATGTTAAAACACAACACCGTAGTTAATTTTATTTTTAGAATACATCCCGCTTCTAGCAGGAAAAGATTTCCTTCCACTTTTTACATACGCAAAAAGAAAGGGTTGTTTTTGTTCTTTCGGGATAACAACATCCCGTAAGAGTTAACACACTTATAAAATGTACTTTCGCAAATGCAAGCCTCCGGGTTAAGCCGCTTGGAGCTTGCCCGCCAATCTGTTTGGCGGGGCTTGGTCCATCCATAGACCCCGTTTCTTTTCGGGGCTTGGCATGAATCCTTGTAACGTTATACGCGTTTCTCAAATTTTACCCTTAAATATTTCTTCCTTCTTCAATAGTTGATGACCTTCAAATACAGTAAGAATATCTATAGAGTTTTTCTTAACCAAGTATACGATCCGATAATTTTTATGTAACAACTCCCTGATATTATTCATAGATAATTCGGGCACGATTCTACATTTTTCTGGATTATCAATTAAAGTTTCGGCAAGTGATATTAGTTTGTCGACAAACTCAATTGCTACGATATGACTATCTCTTGAGATGTATCCAACAATATCTTGTAACCGAAGTAATGCTTCTTTCGTCCAGAATATTTTCATCTTTCTTTTCCAGACCTTGTTTTTTTCAATTCACTTCGAAGTTGTGAGGTAGACAAAACATCTCTTTTTTCAGAATCTGATAAACCACGTGAAATTGAATCAATGAAGAGTTTGGTTTGTCTCAAATCATCAAATTCTGATGGAGATATTAATACTCCGGCAGGTTTGCCATTTTGAGTGATAATCAAAGAATTACGTTTGTTCTGAATTTCTTTGAGGTATTTAGCCAAACCGGATTTGAATTGACCGACTGGAATTATATCATTTGCGACCAAGATATTTTTCATTATTGCATCCTTTTATTGTCTTTATTCCGGTCTAAATATAAGCCCATATTACGACAACATCAAATCAATTTTAAGAGCAACCTAACTGCATGTTAACCGTCAATCCGTTGGCTAACGGATTGTACCTCAGCGCGGCTTACCCCGCTATTTTTTTTCGGGGTTCGGTATGAATCCGTGTAACGTTATATGATATTACTTCATAAAAATTAATTTTTTTGCCATATCATAACCACCAGCCCGCAGCCGGTAAAAATAAACACCGCTGGGCAGTTGAGAGGCATTAAATTCAACTTCATAAACTCCCGGCGATTTTTCTTCATTTACGAGTGTGGTTATTTCGTTACCGAGGATGTCGTATACTTTTAATAAAACCCTCACCCGTCCTTCGGACACCCTCTCCCGAAGGGCGAGGGAAGGAATGGAATATTTTATTTTTGTTGTTGGGTTGAATGGGTTTGGGTAGTTTTGGTAAAGCGCAAATTTATCCGGCACGGCAATTTCAACTTCAATTTCGTTTGAGTATTCAAAGCTGCCGTTAAAATCAATTTGTTTTAATCTGTATTTGTATTTGCCGGGAGATAAATTTTCATCTTTGAATGAATAATAATTTAATTCTGTCGATGTTCCTTTTCCATTTACAAAACCAACTGCTTCAAAACTATTTCCTTTCTCCACTTCGACAATCTCAGTGCAAGCTTTTTTCCTTTCTACTTGAAATCCTTTGTTGTTTGTTTCCGTTACAGTAGTCCAGCTTAGATTTACAATGTTAACATCCTTATCTGCATTAAAACTTATAAGTTCAACCGGTAAAGGAAACTCTGTATTTTCATCTGCACCCATGTATGGATAAAATTGATGCCTTGATTCGCCATCAATATCGGTTAAAATTGATGAAATTGGTGTTCCGATTAAATCTGTGTCACCGAGTGAAGAACCAGTAAGATGAAGATCAGTATTAGAAACAAAGTTTACATTTTTACTAATTGAATGTACATCTCTGCCAGTTATCGTTTTCCACTGTTGAATATTAGAAACTAATGTTGATCCCCATAGTCCAATATATGGATTTGATGCAAGGACATAGTAGTTATTATAATCCAAATTCGCATAACTATTATTACCTAGTATCTTTAAAGCTAAGTGATCGCTACTTCCAGAAAGGCTCGTTCTAATATTATGAATTATGTTGCACATTAAATACCAATTACCTGAACCAGTTGTTGGATTAGCAACACCAAATCCAAAACTACTCGCAGAAGAAAGACTTTCCCCATAAATTAAAATCGAATTATATTGAAGTGTAAAATTAGTATGTCCAAAATATGTGTAAATCCCTTTTAGGTTAGAGAAACTATTTCCTGCAAGGCTGATAAAATTATTTTCAATTTTATAACCATTGCAATTATAGTTGTAAATGCCAGTAATTGAATTAGTGGAGTTACCGGAAGGAGTAATATTTAATATTTTACATTTTTTTATATTTACATTTCTACAAACATTATTAATAATGCCAAAAAAATTATTTCCAGGTGTGGGTATAGTATGATGAATCAAATTATTTTCGATAAGCATATTAGTGCAACCGTTGAATTCAATTCCAGCACGTGTAAAATTTCTTATTTCACATTTAATGATTTCATTATTATTGTTTGCGGATGAGTAATAGTTTGTCCTGAAGATTTTTATACAATTAGAAGGAAAGTCAAAATATGATTTATCAACCAAACAATTTTTAATTGTATTATTCTCAGCAGATAATAGGTCCCATGTGTTCTGAAAATAAATTACACCTCCATTCATTGTTGAATCACTTCCAAAAATATCACAATATTCCAATGTATTAAAGCGGCAATTATCTAAAAACTTAATCGTACTAAATGATGATAAATTATTTCTAATTAAAATGTAGTTGCTGTCTCCAATTCCACCTGGTCTTCCATCTAATGTTACATGTAAGGAATTATCGAATATGAAAACAATTGAATCATTTGATGTGAAATTTATTTTATTAGAAATGTTAAAAGAAGGTCTTATTGTTAAAGTATTAACTGCTGAACTTCCATTAAATCGAGGAATAATAATTGGGAAAGTTTCATTACTTGAATCATAATTATTCGTCAGTTCCAAAATAATTGGAGATGTTATGGTCGTATTTTTTAAAGTATAAATAGCTTGTGTTAGCGAATTAAAATGTCCGTCAATCCCAACCGAATAATGTACAGTTGTAGGATTTTGTTTTATCACACATACAGCCGTGGTTAAAGATGAATCAGGAAAAAGAGGAGGGCAACAGCCGGTTCTGTCAATTTTGTAACAGTTTCCGTCAACAAAATTACCAACTACTGCATCCGGGGATATATCATATGCCAGCCAAAAGTAGCTTACATTATTATTTATCAAGTATGTACTAAATCCACTAATAGTAAATAATCCATTAGGATTTGTTATAGTTTGACCTAACTGAGTTTGCGAAGAAAAAATGGGAGATGATCCAGTATAAAATAGCTTGGCATTTAATAAATCGTTTGTATTTGTTGTACCATAAGTACTAAAATTAAAACCTGTAACCCATGGCGGCGTTAAAACACTGCCGGCATGGCAGGGAACTATAATCGCCAATATTTTTTGATTTGCTGCACCTAATACAATGCTATCAGGAGTCTGATATTGTAACGTCTGTTTATAACTCATAGGATCAACAGGTACAAAACTATAGACCATACCACTCCGCAAGGGAGAAATAGATTTAATCGTATCATTGCTTACACTAGTAGAAACAGTTGGCATATAGTAAGAATAAGCAGGTGAAATACTAATGAAATGATCTGTTCCTCCTGTAGTATCATTCATACCAATTGAATAAGAAAGATTGCCATCTGAAGTTCCAGGACCATAGACAAGATCTATCGTACCGTCAATTTCCCAAAGACGAACTTGAAAGGTTTTTCTAACACTGCTTACATCTCGCCACCTGATATTTTCCCATTGTACCACAAATATTCTTGCTGGATAAGCGCCTAATGTTTCATATCTTATTTCGCTCAGGCTGTCATCATAAAGGTCATCCCAAAGCGGACATATAAGTGGCTTTTTTATTGTGCTTGAAAGGTTATTTGAGTATCCAAGACCGGTGTAAGTCTGACCCATCTCAAGCCAGCCATTAACAGATATTCTGGCAGTTGTATAATTTATTCCCATGTATTTAAATGGAAAAGGAAGAGTAATATTTTGTGCCCCATAAACTCCAGTAGCAGTACTAATTGTTCCACCGGTGATCTCTGTAAAATAATCGTAATCAGTTGGAGTGAAATAATATCCCAAATAATATTGAGCAAAAAGATTTGGTAAGATGAGAAGATTAATTACAAAAATCTGAATGAGTATTTTATTTATCATTTCTCACCTCATTAAAACCATTTTATTTGTCCGAATAAAACTTCCCACTCTCAATTGATAAAAGTAAATCCCACTTGCTAAGTGATATTTTGCAGCATCAAGATCTATCTCATACACACCCGGCGATTTTTCTTCATTTACGAGTGTGGTTATTTCGTTGCCGAGGATGTCGTATACTTTTAATAAAACCCTCACTCGTCCTTCGGACACCCTCTCCCGGAGGGCGAGGGAAGGAATTGAATATTTTATTTTTGTTGTAGGATTAAATGGGTTGGGGTAGTTTTGGGATAATGAGAAAACATGCGGCACCGGTGTTTGATCGACCGTGTTGATTAATCCGCCGCCGTTGGTTGTTTTGTAGAGCAATCCGTTGCTTCCCACCGCCCAACCATATTTATTTTCTGCCAAACACATATAGTTAAAAGTTTCTAAAGGGTTCAAGTTAAGTTCAAAGTTCAAAACCCATGTATCGCCTCCGGTTGTAGTGAAATAAATTCTTCTCTTCCCCAAGCAAAAACCAACTTGTTCATTGAAGAATGTGATGTTCTTTATTAAATTACTATCAGAATATTTTGTAACCCAGCTTATTCCGCCGTCAGTTGATTTTTTTATATAACCAAATGGTGGATAATCATGTTGAAGAGGCGGCTTCCAGGCATTTCTTATTATTTCATTATTATTCAAGATTGCTACTCCTGAATTGGTTAAATCACCATCTGACTGGTTTGACCAGTTAACTCCGAAATTATTACTTCTAAACAACGAACTATATGCACCCAGAAAAGTTAAACCAGAATAACTGACGGCTGAAAAAAAAGAATAATACCCAAGCATACTTTTGTTCCAATTTTTCCCATTGTCTGATGACTGCAAGAAGAGTCCATTTTCTCCAACAGCAACTATCCGGACCGAATCAATATAAACCGCAGCATTTAGATTTAACGCCGGATTCAACCAGCGCAAAATCCACGATTCCCCTCCATTGGTAGTGCTATAAATTGAAGCATTAGAACCAACCACTACTCCATTCAATGCGTCTTTAAATACAATAGCTTTTAAATTGATATAACTGCTCAAAGTTTTTGTATCCCACGTTTCACCGCCATTTGTTGTTTTTAATACCACTCCGCTATCGCCGCAAATCCATCCAAGATTTTTATTTATAAAATAAACACCATTAAGATTCACCGATGAATTTGTCCATACCCTATTCCACTGACCAAAGTTAGTGGGAAATAATGAAAACCAAATTACTATAGCTATTACTATTCTCATTAAATACTCAAATTTATTTTAAGTGAATTAATTTTTTCGTCGAATTAAGTACTCCTGCCGAAAGTCTGTAATAATAAACACCACTTGGCAATCCGGATGCATCAAAGTCAACTTCGTATTTCCCATTATTTTGAAATTTGTTGACAAGGGTTTTAATCTCTCTGCCCAGTAAATCAAACACTTTTAGAGAAACCAAAATAGGCTGGTAGTCTTCGGCAGATGGAATTGAATATTTTATTTTAGTTGCCGAATTAAAAGGATTAGGATAATTTTGCTCTAAAGAAAATTTCATAGATAATGATCCTTCAGATTTTACTGTCGAAGGATCAGCAAGCACTAAATAACTAAACCGCCCACTATCGGGTATAGTTATATAATTATTAAAAATAGAGCTGTCGAGCAATGAACATGTAAATTCAATTCTGTCCCCAATTTGCAGTTCCTCCTGCTGAATATTTATGAATCCGAGATTGTTTTCCGTATCAATGGAAAATCTTTTTTGAAGAGTAAGCGAATCATTTCTATAGATGTAGAAGTCAGCATAAATTTCTTTTACTAAAGCGGGAATACTTGATTGAATGTCTACAGCGAGTGGGTATGGAAAGTCGGTAATTTTACGGTTTGTGACGGAATCCAACAACATAATACCCGTATTTACTCTATACTCATTATTACTAATTTTAGCTGCAAGAAGTGTATATTCATCGGTATAATACCAATGATAAGTTATCTCCGAAATCCAATGCCAATATCTAGAATAATAGAGTCCAACGCCCTCTGCAAAATGAAGCCTGGTGGTAATTTCATTTCTGGGCGAGTTAAAAAAAACTGTATCAAAATCCAAAGTATAAACCAGACGATTTTGTCCCAGGACGGTTTTGTAACTTTTACCAAAAGATCTCCATGTGCTTGGAATACCTTGAAAGTATAGCACCTTAGAAACACCATTGGGCAAGTTAAAATCTACCGCTACTTTAGGTGAACCATTCAAATCGACAAAAAGCTTTTGGGTTAGTGAGTCAAAGTAATAATAACTATACTCATATGGGGCATAGGGATCAGGATTATAATTTTTATACTTGTAATAAACATTCCCGTCAATAATTGATGAGTCACTTATTGTTGAAAATGGATAAGTATATTTTATGGTAGTATAGTCATTCAAAGTAAGGTACAGTTCATCTAAATACTTCACCTGGTACTTGTTTCCATTATTCAGAGGGAAAAAGTTTTGAGCAAATACAGAACCGATAGAAAAGGTTAGAACAATCAGTAGTTTTAGTTTCATGTTTATCCCTAAAACAAATGTTTATTATTTAATTATTACAAGTTTTTTCGCCGAACTGAACGAGCCGGCTGTTAATTTATAAATATAGACTCCGCTCGATAATTCACTCCCAACAAACTCAACTTCATATTCTCCCGGCGATTTTTCTTCGTTTACGAGTGTAGCAATTTCGTTGCCGAGGATTGTATAATGTTTGAATTTTTTGATTGTCGATTTATGATTTATGAATTGAGGGGGTAGATATTTTGCATTTAAGTTTGGTTTGATGTTAAGAGAATATAGATTCGGAACAGTAGGGGAAATTGATTCCGGAAATGTTTTTAGGTTGAGTTGAAAAATTTTATATAAAGGTGCATCCCCCTGGATGCGGCTTTCCGCATATATAGAGGAGTTAAAAAAAGCGGTTATTAATAAAAACCCGAAAACCGAAAATATGTTTTTTGCTGCCATAACTAACCCACGTATTTTATTTGTTAAAAACTTACTAATAACTAAATTAAATTGCAACAGTTCTTCCACCTGCTGCAATTAATTATTTCGGGGAGAGATAATGTAGGTTTAAAAGTTTTTTTCATAAAAAATGATGGGCGCGCTTTGCAGCCGGCAGAATAAAGTCGTTCTTTCCGGCGTTCAATTACGAAGCCGAATTTTTCGTATAATTTTATCGCCGGGAGGTTGTCTTCACAAACATTTACTACTAATTCCCTCACTATCGCACTCTCTTTTATTTAGCAGCCAGCTTAGTAAGAAGTAAATCGTCAATGATCAATGATCAATTTCTTCATGCACTGGTCTCAATTCGCAAATCATCAATCATCATTCATAAATCATAAATCAACATTCATCATTCATAAATCATAAATTTTCCGATGCCTCAATCCCTTTTTCTTTTTATAACAAACTCATCAATCAACTGTATGTCGCTTCCCATTTCTGTCATAGTACCTTCTTTTACATAAGCGCCATATGTTTCAACATCTACTTCATCATTATTTATGTTAAGAGTAACGTAGTGAAAAGCGCGTTTGCCAACAAAATCTTTTGATGCCTGAGAGTTTTCACCGGGACCAAAATTGTAATTTAATGTTTTGTAATAAGGCAGGGATTGTTCGTACAACATTTCCATTCCGGCAACAAGTGTATCGCGCTTTTCATCAAAAGTGGGATTAAAATAATAAATCGGCGCACCGCTGCTGCCTGCTATTATTTGGTAAACTCCATCAACAGACTGGCGCGAATAAAGATGTTCGTGTCCGCAAAAATAAGCGGCAACATTATACTCTTTCAGAAGCTCCCAGAATTTATTTCGTTCGTTTAAAGATTTTTGCTGCGTCGAATCAATCGGAAGTTTTAAACCCATTCCTAGGTTCGCAAGCCCGTCGCGCAAATGTCCGCCGGTAGGAAAAACAGTTTCGTGACTAATAACAAAAATCCATTTTACGCCTCTTTCTTGCGCGGACTTCAAATCATTTTCAACCCAATCTAAGTGTTTAATTGAGTGCCAATCACGTCGGTCATCAAGCGTGTCTTCCGGATCGCCGTGGTACCATCTGTCGCTGTCGATAATAGTAAAGTGAACATTTTCATAATCGAAAGAATAAGTTAATCCAAGTTCGTCTTCAGGACCGTTCATAAAAACATCCGCAAAAACTTTTTTAAAGTTTTTTTCATCATCACGGTGCTGAACTTCGTGGTTCCCAACGGTTGTCCAAATTTTCGGCCAAATCATGTTCGGGTTATTATAAATTGGACTCATAACTTCTTTCCAATGTAAAAGTTCTTTTATAGTTTGAGCCGGGTTTGTTTTGCTGCCGTCTACCATATCGCCGGGAAAAAATAAAAATTTTGCGTCAGGGTTATTTTTTACTAAATGATTTGCCAGCGCCGAAAGTACCGGGTCGTTTACCCCTGTAAATCTGCCCCGGCTATCGGACATAATTGCGAATTTGAAATTTTGGGCAAAAACTGATGAAAATAGTGATAAAGCCAGAGTGAAAGCTAAAAAAAGTGGAGTTTTTTTCATTTTAATCCAAACCTACTAATTTTGAAAATATTCGAAATAAAAATAGTTAAGAAAAATGAAATAATCTCTCATTCTCACAATTAAGAATATGTAAAAGATGGGTTTATCTATTTTATCTTTTTTGATAAAAGGAACGGTAAAACAACTCATTTTGGGATATTTGAACTTGGTATAGTTTTTGGCAAATTAGAGGTTCATAGTGTGGGCAAAAAAGTTTATTTTATTTAAATAATTGGAAAAAAAATGGATAGAAGAAAAGTAACGATAGATGGAAATGAAGCAGCTGCTTATGTTGCGTTTAATACGAATGAAGTTATTGCTATATATCCCATCACCCCTTCTTCCAACATGGGAGAATGGTGCGACGACTGGGCCGCAGTAAAAAAAGAAAATATCTGGGGGATGGTCCCCTCCGTAAGCGAACTCCAGAGTGAAGGAGGAGCTTCCGGTTCCGTACATGGAGCGCTTCAAACAGGCGCGTTAACAACTACATTCACCGCTTCTCAGGGTCTCCTTTTAATGATTCCCAACATGTTCAAAATTGCCGGTGAATTAACCTCCACAGTATTTCATGTTTCTGCCCGTTCAATCGCGGCTCAAGCGCTTTCAATTTTTGGCGACCATAGTGATGTTATGGCAACCCGTTCTACCGGTTTTGGTCTTCTCGCTTCAAATACCGCGCAGGAAGTAATGGACCTTGCGCTTATTGCACAAGCCGCCACTTTGGAATCGCGGATACCTTTTGTACACTTTTTTGATGGTTTCCGTACAAGCCACGAAGTGATGAAAATTGAAGAATTAACAAAAGATGATATGAAAGCGATGATAAATAACGATCTCGTTATAGCTCATCGTAAAAGAGGACTAACCCCTGATAAACCGGTTATGCGCGGTACAGCTCAAAACCCCGATGTTTATTTCCAGGGAAGAGAAACTGTAAACTCTTATTATGACGCCTGCCCGGAGATTGTTCAGAAACAAATGGACAAGTTTGCAAGTATTGCCGGTCGTCAGTATCGTTTATTTGAGTACGTTGGCGCACCCGATGCAGAAAGAATAGTTATTCTAATGGGTTCCGGCGCGGAAGCAGTTGAAGAGACTGTAAATTATCTTGTTAATAAAGAAGAAAAAGTCGGTGTATTAAAAGTAAGATTGTACAGACCATTTTCAATAAAACATTTTATCGAAGCCCTGCCAACCACAACAAAATCTATTGCAGTACTTGACAGAACAAAAGAACCCGGCGCATCGGGCGAACCACTTTATCTCGATATAGTAAACGCTATTTCAGAATTGCACATTACCGGCGATCTTCCGTTTGCATATCCTAAAATTATCGGCGGTCGCTACGGACTTTCTTCAAAAGAATTTACACCGGCAATGGTAAAAGCAGTTTATGATGAATTAAAAAACAGCAAACCGAAAAACCATTTTACAATCGGTATTAATGAAGATGTTACGCACACAAGTTTAGAGTTTGATGCCGACTTCTCGGTTGAATCGGAAGAAACATTTAGAGGTAAGTTTTATGGTTTGGGCGCAGATGGAACAGTAGGAGCAAACAAAAACTCAATAAAAATTATCGGTGAAGGAACCGATTATTTTGCGCAGGGTTATTTTGTTTACGATTCAAAAAAATCGGGTTCTACTACAATATCTCATTTAAGATTTGGTCCGAAAGAAATTAAGTCGACATACTTAATAAACAAAGCCAATTTTATTGCATGCCACCAGCAGGGATTTTTAGAGAAGATGGATATGCTTGAAGACGCAAAAGAAGGCGCAACATTCCTACTGAATACCAAAGCGTCTAAAGAAGAAGTTTGGGACACCTTACCGGAAAAAGTTCAGAAAGATCTTATAAAAAAGAAAATGAATTTTTATATCATCGACGCTTACCAGGTAGCCGGTGAAACGGGTATGGGTGTTAGGATCAATACAATTATGCAAACATGCTTCTTTGCTATTTCAAATATCTTCCCGAAAGAAGAAGCTATTGAGCTTATTAAAAAATCAATTAAAAAAACTTACGGCGCAAAAGGTGACAAAATTGTTCAGATGAATTTTGCCGCAGTTGATCAGACACTTGCGCATCTTTATCAAGTTGATATACCGGCAGAGGCTACAAGCAAAATGAAACTTCAGCCGCCTGTTTCGGCAAACGCGCCGGAATTTGTTCATCAGGTTACCGCGCAGATGATTGCCGGTAAGGGAGATTCAATACCTGTTAGCAAAATGCCGATTGACGGCACTTACCCTCTTGGAACAACAAAATGGGAAAAAAGAAATATTGCTCTCGATGTTCCTGTTTGGGATATGGACACATGTATTCAATGTAATAAATGCGTTATCGTATGTCCTCATGCAACAATAAGAGCAAAAGTTTATGATGAAAAACTTCTTGTAAATGCACCGGAAACTTTTAAAGCCACAAAATTCAAATCGAAAGATTACGGCGAAGGAATGATGTACTCGCTGCAGGTTGCCGTTGAAGATTGTACCGGCTGCGGTCTTTGTGTTGATGTTTGCCCTGCTAAGAATAATAAAGAAACACGCTTAAAAGCAATTAATATGGCAGAACAAATGCCTATTAGAGAAGCTGAAAGAGCAAACTGGGATTACTTCTTAGAAATTCCTGAATTAGACAGAAAAATAGTAAAAGTTGAAAAAGTTAAAGATTCGCAGTTTCTCGAACCATTGTTTGAGTTCTCGGGCGCTTGCTCGGGCTGCGGCGAAACTCCTTATGTAAAACTTGCCAGCCAGTTATTCGGCGACAGAATGGTTGTGGCAAACGCAACCGGATGTTCATCAATTTATGGCGGTAACCTGCCAACCACACCCTGGACGACAAACAAAGATGGACGCGGACCAGCATGGTCGAACTCGTTATTTGAAGACAACGCTGAGTTTGGTTTTGGTTTTAGATTAGCAATAGACAAACATAACGGACAGGCTAACGTTTACTTAAAGAAACTTGCAGCTGTAATAGGCGAACAGCTTGTTAATGATATCGTGAATTCAAAGCAGAGAGACGAAGCAGAAATATACGAGCAGCGTCAAAGAATAGAAATATTAAATACCAAGCTAAACGATTTGCTAAAAGCAGAAGCTAATGGTAATACTGACGATATAATTCAGTTATTAAGTTTGAGCGATTATCTTGTAAAAAAATCTGTTTGGATTATGGGCGGCGACGGCTGGGCTTATGATATAGGCTACGGCGGATTAGATCACGTACTGGCATCGGGTAAAAATGTAAACGTACTTGTACTTGATACAGAAGTTTACTCAAATACGGGCGGACAGTGTTCTAAATCCACACCTCGCGCTGCCGTTGCTAAGTTTGCCGCTGCCGGTAAACCGGGTGCAAAAAAAGACCTCGGTTTGATGGCGATGAGTTATGGAAATGTTTACGTAGCAAAAGTTGCAATGGGCGCCAACGATCAGCATACCGTTAGAGTATTTCTCGAAGCAGAAGCTTACGAAGGTCCTTCGCTAATTATTGCCTACAGCCACTGTATTGCACATGGTATTAATATGGGCACGGCAATGCATAACCAGAAAGCTGCCGTCGACTCCGGCTACTGGCCTTTGTACCGTTACAACCCAGTATGGGCTGCCGAAGGTAAAAACCCATTTAAACTCGATTCAAAAGGATTAAAAATCCAACTGAGAGAGTATGCTTATATGGAAACAAGATACAAGATGTTAACAAAAACTCATCCGCAGCTTGCAGAAGAGTTGATGGTTGAAGCACAGGAAGATGTTGTAAAACGCTGGAAACAGTATGAATATCTTGCGTCTGAAAAACCGGAAGAAAAATAAAAGTAAACAGCTCTTTGTAAATTTGTAAAACCATTGTACATTATACATTGTACATTGATTTTCAGAGTTTATCATCGTTCCGATGATAAAAGAATAGCGGCGTGCTGTAACAGTACTTAAGGAGAGGAAAGCCATTTAAGGATATTACAGCACACGCAGTCTAAAGAAAAATTTGAATAACTCCGGAAGGATAAAATGGACACATTAGATAGAATCGGTATACCGCTCATCGGCGATAAAATGCCCGAGATTGAAGTCCAAACAACTCATGGCAGAATAAAAATTCCGAATGATTATACCGGTAAATGGATTGTGCTTTTTAGTCATCCTGCAGATTTTACACCGGTTTGTACGACAGAATTTGTAGCGTTTGCAAAAAGAGATGAGCAGTTCAAAAAACTAAATGCAGAATTAATCGGATTATCAATTGACCAGGTATTCTCGCATATAAAATGGGTTCAGTGGATAAAGGATCATATTGGTATTGAAATACCGTTTCCGGTAATTGCGGATGATACAGGCAAAGTAGCAAAAAAACTTGGGATGATTCATCCTGATAAAGGAACAAATACTGTGCGTGCGGTGTTTGTTATCGACCCGAAAGGGTTAATAAGATTAATGGTTTATTATCCGCAGGAAGTCGGCAGACAGGTTGACGAAATTTTAAGAGCCTTAAAAGCGCTTCAAATATCGGATGAATACAAAGTGGCCATGCCCGAAAATTGGCCGAAGAATGAATTGATTGGCGATAAAGTGATTAACCCTCCGCCCAAAGATGTTAAAGGAGCGGAAGAAAGATTAAAAACCGCCGAAGGTTATGATTGGTGGTTTACATACAAATCGATTAAATAGTTAAGTTAAACAAAAGATGTAGTATAATATCGATATGGCTGCCGGATAAAAATTCGGTGAAAAGTGTAAATAAAATTTTGATAATAGAAAAGAAAACAGCAAGGTAGTAAAATGAATCTTTCAACAAATTATTTAGGTTTAGAATTAAAGAATCCATTGGTTGCTTCCGCAAGCCCATTGTCCGAAGACATAGCAAACATAAAAGCGTTGGAAGATGCCGGCGCCGCCGCGGTTGTGTTATACTCATTGTTCGAAGAACAGATTGAGCACGAAGCGCTCGAACTCGATTTCCATACACAGTCAATTTCCGAAGGATCTGCAGAAGCAACTTCATACTTCCCGGAACCATTTAAATTTAAAACCGGTCCGGATGAATATCTCGAACATATCCGCAAAGCAAAAGATGCGGTTGATATTCCAATTATAGCCAGCTTAAACGGAAAATCTCTCGGCGGATGGGTTGAGTATGCAAAAAAAATGCAGGATGCCGGAGCAGACGCATTAGAGTTGAACATTTATTTGCTCGCAACTGATATGGGTTTGGCGGGAACAGAAGTAGAAAAAAGATATGTTGATATCGTATCGGCGGTTAAAAAAAATGTAACTGTTCCGGTTGCGGTAAAAATGCATCCTTTCTTTACATCAGTTGCTAATATTAGCAAACAATTAGACAACGCCGGCGCAGACGGGTTAGTATTATTCAACCGTTTTTATCAACCGGATATTGATCTCGATACACTCGAAGTTGTACCGAATGTATTATTAAGTACACCTATGGCTATGAGACTTCCATTGAGATGGATTGCTGTACTTTATGATAAAGTGAAAGCCGATTTGGCGGCAACAAGCGGCATCTATAACGAAAAAGATGTAATAAAAATGATTATGGCAGGAGCAAAGGTTACACAAATGTTGTCGTGCTTGTTAAAGTTCGGCATAGGACATTTAACCGAAGTTCTCGACAACTTAAAATACTGGATGGAAGTACACGAGTATGAATCACTCGAACAGATGAGAGGCAGTATGAGTTATAAAAATGTTGCTGATCCTTCAAAGTTCGAACGTGCAAATTATATGAAAGTGCTTCATTCGTATAAATAAAATTATATGATGATACTTTTTTAACATTGCGGGAAGCACCACTCCTTATACCCGGGCTACCGCAATGTTTTTTTTGTTCGTTTTATTTTGATTTTCTCTTTTCCGGCAGGGCAGTAAAAATTAACATTTCACAATTCATTTTTTCCACTCATCAAAATAATTTTTGATTGACTCCTTTTTTTACTTTATTTTACCGGCAGTATGAAAAAGAAGATATACATATTATTGAAGTGTGTTAATCTTGAAGCATTAATCTGGACGGCAGGATTATTATTTCTTGCATTTATGCAATTCGGCAGCGGAAATCATTTTACTGTATGCCCTATAAAAAATCTTGGTTTCGATTTTTGTCCGGGCTGCGGGTTAGGATATTCAATTCACTATCTTTTTCATCTGGATATAAAAAGTTCGTTTGCGGCGCATCCGCTTGGTATTATTGCACTGCCGCTTTTACTTCATCGCATTTATGTTTTAACAAAAATGTCAATGACTAAATATAAAACTATTGTTACTCAAAACTAAAAGGAGTTATGTTATGGCTAATCTTTTACTACTAATGCCCAACCTCGAAGCCGAAGAACTATATTATGTTGAAGGATTGGTTCGCGAGTTTTCGGATGTGCAGCTTAACCAGTTTGCTACTTTATATAATGCAAAAAGAAAAGACCCGCAGACAATTCTACTTCTTACTCTCATCGGTTTTCTCGGTGTTAACGGGGTTCATCGTTTTATTCTCGACCAGGTAGGAATGGGAATATTATACATTTTTACCGGCGGATTATGTTTAATCGGTACTATAGTCGATTTAATTAATCACAAAAAATTAACGCTTGAGTTTAATCAGAAAGTTTCGCGTCAGGTTGCCGCAATGGTTAACTCGATAGTTCCGAAAACATAACTGTTTGATATTAAAAAGGGACGCGCTTGTGCACGTCCCTTTTGTAAAACGCCGAAGTGGAAAAATTATTTTAGAACTGTCATTTTTTTCGATTCGATAGTTATTAACAAAAATCTACTTTAAATATAAAGAAGTGTCAACTGTTTTGACCCTCCTAAAGTAATGAAAATTAAAAAATCAGTCCGTTTTCTATTCGGGATGTATCGCCTGGATTAATAAGCCAGCCATTAACAACTTGCTTTATAAGAGTACCGCCGCGAAATAAATTAAAATTGGCTGCCGATTCAGGAAATGTTGCCGGTATATACGTTGAGTCTTTCCCTATCAAATTTATGGGATGATGGATGGAAGCATTTTGCCTTTCATCGCCGTTGTATTTTAAAAACGCAAATCCATTGCGGAGGAGAGTTGTTATGTAATCGTGATTCAATTCAGTTAACTGATTACACGGATTCGGGGCAACTTTGGCTTCTTCAAAAAACAAATCGCTACCATCAAATTCCTCAATACCATAAAATGGTGAAAGGTCACCCATATCCTCTATTCGCCCATAATAATAAGGCTGACGAATGTTTTTAATGTACATTTCTTCCCTGTTTATAGCAATGTCCGATTGATATTTATATCCGTTTGCAACAAAATTTACTTTTCGTAAAATTAAATCAAACAAAAATTTTCCGTTTGTTGGAATTGAAAAATAATCGTCGAGAGAATTTTGTTCTATATAATTCTGCTCTGCTATTTCCTTAACAGAACTTAACAACATCATAAAGTTTATTTTACGTTGAAAATTTTTATTTATATTACTAACATCTCTCCCGGATTCAATTAATACTGTACTCACACCTTTCCCTGAAATTGTATCACCGAATGAACGGGATTCATAATCTTCCGGATAGCGGGCTGTTTGTCCGGGTAAATAAAATTCAAAATCTTTCCTGAGTTTTGTAATTAACCGCATAGCAATTGCGCGAGCCGGGCTTATCGATTTTTGTGCGTCGAATGCTGGTGCAAGAAAAGAGATGGCGGCAAGTTTATTAAGATCACCAACGGACCATCTAAAATCCTGATCGTGAAGATTAAATGCAAATTGAGGTAAAAAGTTTTCTGTTAAATGCATCAATATTTTTGATTCGGGTGACTGCAGCCTGGCTGCATCGCGGTTCAAATCGATACCGGCGGCATTACGACGCGAAATCCTTTCAGCTCCATCCGGGTTTAACATCGGAACAAATTTAAGCATTAAATTTTTCCTGATAAAATTTCGAAAATCGTTATACCCATCATCCGCGTTCAGGAAGTTAAAAATATCAAATATCGCCATTGTTGCCGTGGGCTCGTCTCCGTGCATTTGCGACCACAACAATATTTTTGTTGTACCATTACCATACTGTAAAGAAAATATCTCGCGGTCTTCTATTGAGTGCCCAATAGAGGTTTTAATAAAATTAGTACTGTTTCCCGCTTTCGAAATTAATGGAAGAATATCAGAATGTGTAAATCTTTTATTTTCTAATTTTTCTTCGATATATTTCGAATAATCATTAAACAATCTTGATAAAAATATTGAACTCACATTTGCCTTTAAATTACTTAACAACAAGGGGTAATTTACAGAAAAAATGAATCGCAATAAATTAGTCCCAAACCAATATGATTTTTAACTCAAATACATTCGATCAGTTAAACAAAAAAGAGATAACGGTTGTAGTTACCGATTCGGGGCTTGGTGGTCTATCGGTTGCTGCAAGTTTATTAAATAATTTCAAACTTTATTCATCGGCTAAAACAGTAAAGATTATTTTCTTTAATTCACTTGCTCACCCGGATTTTGGTTATAACCAGATGCCAAATATCGAAAGAAAGGCAGAAGTATTTGATGCGGCGTTAAGGAGTATGGAATCAAATTATTCTCCCGACATTATTTTAATAGCGTGCAACACACTTTCAGTTGTGTTCCCATTTACAAATTTTTCAAAACATTCGTTAATTCCGGTAGTTGGTATTGTGGAATTTGGTGTAAATATGATAGCGCAAAAACTAAATGAGGCTAAAAATTCTTCTGCCATAATCTTGGGAACGGAAACTACTATTAAAGGTAATGTGCATAAAAAAAGGCTTATTGAGATGGGCATTGAAGAAGACAGAATTGTTACTCAGGCATGTAATAATTTAGAATCAGTAATTCAGGTTAATCCGGCATCGAAGGATACTAATTTATTGATTGAGAAATACATCGATGAAGCGGTTAAAAGTCTTAATGGGTTAAACCGAAAAATAAACGTAGCATTATGCTGCACTCATTATGAATATAGCATTCCTATTTTTAATGAAGTACTCTCTACAAAAGGAATTGATTACTCAATAATAAATCCAAATGAAAAAATGTCGGAGTTTCTTTTTGGGGATAAAAAGAAAAAGTCAGGCGGGGTTTCCAAAATTGAGGCGAAAGTTGTATCCCGATGCAAAATAGCAGATTCCGATATTGAAAATATTGGAAAATGTATAAGCCATAATTCTATCGAATTTGAGTCTGCTCTAAAAAATTATAAACTCATTCAGAACCTCTTTGAAGTCGATTTGCCTTTTAAGGGAGAGTGGAAAAAAGGATAATATTTCAAAGCCACTTTGTAAGCAGGTAGCGGTTATGATCTTTGTAGCCCATCCTTCTGTACAGATCCTGTGCTTTTGTATTTATCCTATTCACCTCAAGGTGCAGAGCGTAAATTTTTTCTTCCTGGCATAAGTTCTCAATAAATTTTAATAATCTGCTGCCTATCCCCTTGCCCCTAAAATTTTCACGCACATATATTTCGTCAATAATCGCGTCCCTGCCAAAAAATTCGAGACTAAAACCGAACGTAACAACGGAATAACCGACAAATCTACCATCACTCGTAATTAAAAATATACGTCCCAAATCATTATTGCCGAGCATTAATGTCACTGCGTTTGTAAGTTTATCTTCATTAAATTTTAATTGCTCCAACTGATAAAATTCTTTCATCATTGTTAAAAGCACACCGAGCATTTCATTTGTAGCGAGTATAAAATCGTATTTCATTTTTGCCGCCTTCAAGAAGTTGTTGTTCTGCGGTTAGGTTTTTACTATTCCAAACCATTTTATAATGTAAAATAAGGACCATAAAATTTTTAAGTGTAAATCACATTGAGTAAAAATATAAATTTTAGCCTATCAAGAAAATAATGAAAATGTTATCTCTTTAAACTTTGCTGGAAAGGTAGTTTATTGTCCCGATATATGGATAATTTTTTTGAAAACAATTTATTTAATGTTAATTTCCATCCAACCATTATTCCAAGTGAGATTAATTTATGATAGGCTGGTCGGAAACACAACAGCAATTTCAAAAAAAATTAGGCGAAACTTTAAGCAAACTTTCTATTTCCTTTATGGATTTGAATGCAGATTTAAAGGCGGCAGGGGCCACCCCTGAAGTGCTAAAAAAGGTTGAAAAAATATTTAAGCAATTGATGGAGTCAAACCAGGGTTTAACATCAGAGATGAACAAACTGTGGGAGTATCTTAATAAAATAGAATTAAATTGCGACCAGTTAAAAGAAGAAAAAAGAAAACTGGAGGTGTTATACTCATCGGGAATTTTGTTTACTTCGGAAACTGAAATGAAGGCATTAATGGAAATTGCCATTAACACCGTGGTGCTGGAACTTAAAGCAGATGCCGGTTTTATAATATTAGCAGACGAAAACGGTGAGGCAGATTCAATCTTTGCAAAAAATATGAAACCGGACGAATCACCGGAAGCGATGGAAATGAGTACCACTGTTATTCGAAATACAATTAATGCTTCTGCGCCACAGCAGTTTGACCCCGGGGGAATTGACAAACGAGCTTCATCGGAGAGTATAATCCGTTTAGGAATTTCGGCGGTATTGTGTGTTCCTTTAACCTCCGGCAATAAGGTTCTCGGGGCGGTTTATATTGACAGAAGAAATAAAGAAAATGCATTTCGTGATTATGATTTGGTTTTTCTTTTATCATTTGCAAAACAAATTGTACGCGGTCTCGAAATCTCTCTTGAAATATCGTCACTCGAAAAAAAACTGTTATCCGAAGCGATAATAAAGTTTGAAGATTTAAGAAATGAATTTAAGTGTGATAAAATTATTGGAAGCAGCAAACCCATTTTTGAAGTATTAAAAATAGCCGCAAAAATTTCGGCGACAGAGGCATCTGTGGTTTTGCTTGGTGAAAACGGAACCGGTAAAGATTTACTTGCAAGGGCAATACACGAAAACAGCCGAAGGGCAAAAAACCCTTTTATAACTATTGACTGCGGCTCAATACCGGCTGATCTTCTCGAATCTGAATTTTTCGGATACGAAAGCGGCGCATTTACCGGAGCGACAAAACAGAAGCCGGGCAAATTAGAAATGGCTGATGGGGGCACCATCTTTTTTGATGAAATTGGAGAAATGAGTATAAACCTGCAGGCAAAACTTTTAAGAGTTTTACAAACACGCGAGTTTGAACGTCTCGGTTCTGTGCAAACGCGAAAAATTGATGTGAGAATAATCTGCGCCACTAACCGGAACATTAGCGAAATGATTTCGCAGGGCAGGTTTAGGGAAGACCTGTATTATAGATTAAAAGTGATAGAACTTACTATGCCCCCGCTGCGTGAAAGAAAAGAGGATACAAAAGAATTATGCGAATATTTTCTGACAAAACATTCCACCGATAAAAAGTTTACACTTACCGAGGAAGCTCTTGAGATTTTAGAAGAATACAATTGGCCTGGCAATATACGGGAGCTTGAAAATGTAATTTTAAGATGTGTTGTACTTGCAAAAAATGATCACATTGATACGAATGATCTGCCGCCGGAACTTATCCAAAAAGTTGGCGATGAGCCGATAATAAAAACCGGCAGAACCCTTCTTGATGCCGAAACTGAATTTAGACGGATGTATATTATTCGGACACTAAGAAAAACAAATTCAAAATCGGAAGCGGCGCAACTTCTTGGAATAAACAGAACCCATTTTTACAAGCTGTTGTCGCAGCTTGGAATTGAATCATAAAATTTAAAGAGACACATTCGCGGGCATCGTGTCTCTAACAAAATATTACCAGTTTCCGGTAGTTAGGTATTCGTGAATAGCAGCCCCTGCAGTTCTACCAGCGCCCATTGCAAGTATTACCGTTGCGCCGCCTGTTACAATATCACCGCCGGCAAACACACCTTTTTTGGTTGTCTTCATTGTGGTTTCATCAACTTTTATATTGCCCCATTTGTTGTAATCGAGATCGGGGGTGGTCTGTTGAATAATTGGATTCGAACCGTTGCCGATAGCGATAACAGACATATCTATAGGGAGAACATATTCAGAACCTTCAACAGGCATCGGGCGGCGGCGGCCTGATGCATCGGGTTCACCGAGTTCCATCTTCTGAAGTTTAACTCCTCTAAGCCATCCTTTTTCGTCGCCAATAAATTCAACAGGGTTCGAAAGAAGAATAAATTCTATTCCTTCATCTTTTGCATGATGTATTTCTTCCTTACGCGCCGGCATTTCGGCATCGCTTCGGCGGTAAACTATATAAGCGTTTTTTGCGCCCAATCTTTTTGACGTTCTTACCGCATCCATTGCTGTATTGCCGCCACCGAAAACCGCAACGTTTTTATCTTTCACATTAAAAACGGGTGTATCGTTATTCGGAAATTTGTAAGCCTTCATCAAATTAACGCGCGTTAAAAATTCGTTTGATGAATAAACCCCGTTAAAATTTTCACCTGGAATATTTAGGAAGTATGGTAGGCCGGCGCCAACCGCAATAAACACGGCATCATAACCATTGCTCATCAACTCATCAACGGTATCGGTTAACCCTATTACCGCGTTGGTTTGAAAATCAACTCCGAGTGTCTGCAGCGATTCAATTTCCGCACGTACAATTTCTTTCGGAAGACGAAATTCCGGTATTCCATAAATTAAAACTCCACCGAGATCGTGCAGCGCTTCAAACACTGTTACATCGTGTCCCTGTTGTATCAAATCGCCGGCACAGCTTAAGCCCGCTGGTCCGCTGCCAACTACCGCAACTTTTTTGCCGGTTTTAGGTTTTAATTGCGGAGTTCTAATACCAATTGTGTTTCTTTCATAATCGGCAACAAAACGTTCTAATCTTCCTATTGCAACAGGTTCATTTTTTTTGCCGACAATACACTTTACCTCACATTGTTCTTCCTGCGGACAAACCCTACCGCAAATTGCCGGAAGCAGATTATCTTCTTTTATTTTTGCGGCAGCGCCGAGGTAATCGCCCTGTGCAACTAAATTTATGAAATCACCTATTTTAACTCCAACCGGGCAGCCCTCTACACAACTTGGTTTTGGGCACTGAATACATCGTTGTGCCTCTAATACCGCCAGTTCTTCTGTAAAACCAAGATTAACTTCCGCAAAATTTTTATTGCGAACTGTTGGTTCCTGTTCCGGCATTGCCTGCCGCTGTATTTTCATTCTTTCTTTATTGGAAAGCATAATTTTCTTTAGTTTTTATGATGAAAAATTTATTCGGTTTTTTCTGCTGTTTCAGCGAGTTTGTCAATTTCGCATTTATGTTTTTCAAGCGAGCTTTGTTCCTGCATAAAGTAGGTTTGATTACGCCGGGTTAAAGTATCGAAATCAACAAGATGAGCATCAAACTCAGGACCATCTACGCAGACGAACACTGTTTTGTTATCTACGGTGGCTCTGCATCCGCCGCACATTCCTGTGCCGTCTACCATAACCGGGTTTAAACTTACAACAGTTTTTATTCCATATTTGCGGGTAACATTTGCAACCGCGCGCATCATCGGAATGGGACCTATTGCAAGCACAAAATCAATTTTTTGTTTTGATATCAGCTCTTCAAGCTTGTCTGTTACAAAACCTTTTGTGCCGTAACTGCCGTCATCTGTAGTTACATGAACTTCATCGCAAACCGCTCTCATTTCATCTTCGAGAATTACAAATTCTTTTGACCTGCCGCCCACAATGGAAATTGTATAGTTGCCTGCCTGTTTTAACGCAACTGCAGTTGGGAACGCAATAGCTGTGCCCACTCCGCCGCCGATACTAACTGCCGTACCGAAGGTTTCTATGTGCGATTGTTTACCGAGCGGACCAACAACATCTCTAATAATGTCGCCGGCTTCCAAACGATTAAGTTCCTGTGTGGTTTTCCCGATTCCCTGAACAATAATGGTTATTGTACCATCTGCCGTATTGGAATCTGCAATTGTAAGGGGTATACGTTCGCCGGTTTCATTTATGCGTATTATAACGAACTGCCCTGCTTTTCGTTTAAGAGCAATTTTTGGGGCTTCTATATCGAAGCGTTTTATATTTGGAGCGAGAAATTTTGCGGATAATATTTTATACATAATCTACCATGTTTGGTAATTGAATCCATATACTAAACATAAATAGTGCCAGCTTAGAGTCTTTTTGAACGGTTTATCAGATGCTCAAAAATGAACGATTAAACAGGTATTTTTTAAAATGAGAGTTGAATTTTTCAACACAAAAGTTAACGTTTTCTTATTTGCAATAATTGGTTTTTTTAGGAATGAAAAAGAGCAGTTTTATGTTTTGTCTAAAATTTAAAATTTTCCTCATTCAATTTTTTAAACAACGATGTATACCTTTTTGTAACCCTGTTGTTTTTTATAGCCATTCCCATAGCCTGCTTCGAACCAATAATTATCATTAGCTTTGCAGCGCGCGTTACGGCGGTGTAAAGTAAATTACGCTGAAGAAGGGGAAAATGACTTGTAGTAAGCGGAAGAATTATACACGGGTATTCGCTGCCCTGACTTTTATGCACTGTAATTGAATAAGCAAGTGTTATTTCATCAAGTTCCGTAAAAGAGTAATCTACTACTTTGCCCCCATAATTTACAGACATAATTTTTTTATGGCTGCTGATATCCTGAATCAAACCAATATCGCCGTTAAAAACATATTTTTCATAATTGTTTCTTAACTGCATTATCTTGTCGCCTATTTTATATTTTTTGCCGGCATGTTTATGAAGAGGAGGATTTTCGTTTAGACCGAATTGAAGTAACTCGTTTAAATTATCGGCGCCGGCATCACCCTTGTACATCGGTGTGATGACTTGAATATCTGTAAAAGAGTTAAATTTATATTTTAGAGGCAGCCTTTCGCGGCAAAGGCTTAAAATAATGCCCGGAATTTCCGCCGAATCTGTTTCTTCAATAAAAAACAAATCACTTTCTTCTTTATTTACAATTTTTAGAACTTCTCCTTTGTTGATTTTGTGGGCTGCAAAAATAATTTCGCTTTGTTCTTCCTGCCGAAAAATTTTTGTTAGCCGGAAAGTAGGAATTAAGTTTGAGGAGATCATATCATTCAGAACATTACCGGGCCCAATTGAGGGAAGCTGGTCTGAATCTCCGACAAAAACAACAGTAGTTTCGTCAGCCACAGCATCAAGCAGCGAATACATTAACAGGGTGTCTAACATTGAAACTTCATCAATAACAAGCAAATCCGCCTGGATGGGATTATCGGCATTTACAGAAAAATAGCCTGTAGATGGAACGAACTCTAGCAACCGGTGAATTGTGCGCGCTTCCAACCCGATTACTTCGGTCATTCTTTTAGCGGCGCGGCCAGTTGGCGCTGCAAGTGCTATTTTTTTTTCTAACTTTATGTGTGCGTTTATAATTCCCCGCAGCGTTGTAGTTTTCCCGGTTCCCGGTCCGCCTGTTAAAATCATAACATGATGAATAAGCGAACTGTTTATTGCTTCCAATTGTTCTTCAGAAAACAACGAGGTGAACAATCCAAGTGTTTCAATTTCTTCTTTTGTCATTTTGTCGGGTTGATTAAGAAGCGATAATAATTTTTGTTCAATTGCGCGCTCGGAATAATATAGCGATGGAAGATAAATTTTATCCTGATGAATGACGATATCTTTATCTCCGGACATCTCGTCGAGCAGTTTATCATCGGGCGAAAGATGAACACGAAGCATTTCGCTTGCCGACTGAGTAAGTTGGAGCGCGGGCATAAAAACATTGCCCTGTGCGGCGGCTTCTTTTAGTGTGTGAATTATTCCTGCTTTTATCCGGTTAGGGTCGTAATCCTGAATGCCGAAACTTTTCCCCACCGAATCAGCAATTTTAAATCCTATTCCCCAAATATCATCAGCCAGGCGGTATGGATTTTTTGAAACTAATTCGATTGTTTTTTCACCATATGCAGTAAATATTTTATGGGCGTAAGCGGGTGTTATACCATGCTTCTGCAAAAACAACATTACATCGCGCACACTTTTTTGTTTTTGCCAGTCTTCTTTTATTAACTTTAATTTTTTTTTACCGATGCCGTCAATTTCAAGCAGCCGCTCAATGTTGTTATCGAGCATTTCCATTGTTTCATTACCGAACTTTGCATAAATACGTTTTGCCATTCGTTCGCCTATACCGGTTAAAACTCTGGAACCAAGGTATTTTATTATTTCATCTTCCGAGACCGGATGAATAAAAGCGTATGAGTTTATTTTAAATTGATTACCGAACCGTTGATGAAATACAAACTCACCATCAAGCAAAAGATGATCGGCTTTATTTAACGGCGGGAGATAACCAACCGCGGTTATTCCTTCTTCGAGTTTTATTACGCTGTATCCGTTCAGTTCGTTATAATAAACATAAGAATCGAATACGCCCTTTATCTGATCCATCACCGGAATTATTTGTTAATGTTGTGCGAATATAACAAAACGATATTAAAAAAGAATAAAAACGCTGTTATTCTTCGACTATTCCGGCTTTCCACTCGACGATGATGACGTTTTAAGTTTTAATAACAGCAAAACTGTTCTGTATTCAGATTATTTTTTTGGCATCTGAATTGAACAAGTAATAACAAAGAAAATTGTAGTAATAACATATAAAGGTTAAACAAAATGAAAAAATTAATATTAATTGCAACTCTACTATTATTTGCGACTATCTCTATTCTTCCACAAAACGGAAGAGCCGGCAAAATGGGTGAAAGATTGGATAAAGATGAAGTAGTGAAGGTTTCAGGAACAATTAAAAGTGTCAATCATCCGGTAGCTGTAATCAATGGAAACGATGGTAAAGAATACGAACTACGCATGGGCCCAGTTTGGTTCTGGAAAAATAACGATTACAAATTAGAGACCGGCGGAAAGATAGAAATTTCAGGTGAAATTGAGAATGACAACGGTAAATCTTATCTTTACCCGTACGTAATTAATCAAAATGGAAAAGAAATAAAATTAGCCGATGAAGATGGAGTCCCTGTATGGTCGAGAGGCGGTAGAGGAAACAACCACAACAATGATAACCGCGGATATGGACGCGGAGCCGGACGTGGCGGACGCTGCCGCTGGTAACAGCTTACACATAAGTTTTTCTAATACTAAACCTCCGGGCTGCTGCCGGAGGTTTTTATTTTTAAATTGGAGTTTGATGAATAAGCTGCCGTTTTTTTTAAGTTTAATTTTTATAATTCTCTTTGTTTCGTGCAGCAATGAAAGTACGAAAAATAAACCCTCGGAAAAACAGGTTGCAGAACTTCGCACTGCGGCAGGCGGTTTTATGAAAAAATTGAAATCTGTTCTTGTAAGCGAAATGCAAAATAACGGAGTAATTAAAGCAGTAAGTGTTTGTTCCGATACTGCTCTTATTCTAACTGCAAAAATAGCTGAATCGGAAAATATTTCAATTAAAAGGGTGAGCGAAAAAAATAGAAATCCAAACAATATCCCGGATGCTTTCGAACTGAACATACTCGAAAAACTTAAGAAGCTTCAGTCATCAAAAAATATTGATGCTAAGACCGAGTATGCTGAAATTACACAGCTAAACGGGAAAAAAGTTATAAGATATATGAAACCGATAATTTTACAGAATGAATGTCTTACCTGCCACGGAACCAGCGAATATATACCCGATGCAGTTAATGCAATTTTAATTCGGAAATATCCGAACGATAAAGCGCGTGGTTATTCGCCGGGTGATTTAAGGGGAGCTGTATCAATTATAAAAATAATTAACAACTAAAAGTTAAAGCACCATGAATAATATAAAACTACATAATGTCCCCGAAGTATCATCAATACAGGATATGCTTCTTCAATCATCGCGCAAGTATGGCGAAAAACTTGCCCTCGAAGACCTTGCCGCAACTCCGATTCCGAAAGTAACATACAACCAATTGCTTCAGTATGTTTTACGTTTTGGATGCGCATTAAAAAAGATGGGAATAAAAGAGAGAACCCACCTAGCTCTAATCAGCGAAAACCGCGTGCAGTGGGGTATATCTTATTTAACTGCTATGTGTTTTAATTATGTTATTGTTCCTATTGATAAAAACTTAAACGTGAATGAAATAATGAACATCATTCATGAGTCAGACGCCGAAGTAATTGTCTTCAGCGATTTATTTGATTCGATGATGCGCGAACGCCGTGATGTTTTTAAAAAATTAAAAACGTTTATTAGTATGGATATGCCCGCCGACAAAGATGGTTTTTTTTCGATGATAAATATGCTTGCGGGATCGGAGCCATGCGGGCAGGATGAACTGCCTAAAATTAACCCGGAAGATATGGCTGAAATTATTTTCACATCGGGTTCGCTCGGACGAGCAAAAGGTGTAATGTTAAGTCAAAAAAATCTTGCCGCAAATCTTGTAAGCATGGTTAGCATGATGTTCATATACCCGGACGATAGGTTTTTGTCGGTACTGCCGATTCATCATACATACGAATGCACATGTGGATTTTTGTGCCCGCTCTACAGCGGCGCATCTGCACATTATGCGCGCTCGTTAAAAACTGTAGTTGAAGATCTTCAAAAAGTAAAAGCAACCATGCTGCTTGCAGTACCGTTGTTGTACGATAAAATGTTTAAACGTATTCATAAATCAATACAAGATGATAAGGTGAAATCGAAGATAGTTCCGCCGATGGTTGCGGTTACCGGCTTGTTTGAAAAAATTGGTTGGAAAGGAATTAAGAAAAAAATATTTAAAGAACTGCATGAAAGGTTTGGCGGACACATACGTGTATTTATAGCCGGCGGCGCTGCACCCGACCCGAAAGTTGCTAAGGGTTTACGCGAATTCGGATTTGCGTTTATACAGGGTTACGGATTAACCGAAACAGCCCCTATTTTAGCGTTAAACCAGATTGATAATTTTAAAGATGACGCAGCCGGTTTACCTCTTCCCCGCGTCGAATTAAAAATAAACAAACCGGATAGTGACGGTGTTGGCGAAGTTTACGCTAAAGGGCCCAATGTGATGATTGGATATTACAAAAACGATAAGTTAACTTCTGACTCTTTTGATGACAGCTGGTTTAGAACCGGCGATCTCGGGTATTTTGATAAAGATGGTTTTCTTCACATAAGCGGACGAAAGAAAAATGTAATAATTGCAAAAAATGGTAAAAACGTTTTTCCCGAAGAAGTTGAAGATATATTAAACCGGAGTCCGTACATTCTCGAATCTCTTGTTTACGGCGAAAAAGATCCGAAGCAGGATGAAATTATCGCTGTGCAGCTTGTTATTGATGCCGAAGCATTTATTGAGTATTCTGAAAAAAACAACGTCCAGATAACAGATGAATTAATAAAAAAGACTATTGATTCGGTTATAAAGGAATCGAACAAAGAATTGTCATCATACAAGCAGATAAAAAAATATTACATCCGCGAACATGAGTTTGAAAAAACAACAACGCAAAAAATTAAACGATACCTTGTTAATAAAGACAGCGAAGTTGTGGGCGATTAAAATTTAATTATTGTCGTAAAATAATATTTGTAAATTAGCCGCCGAATTTAGAGTTCGGCGGTACGCCCATTTTTATCCAATAGATTTTTTGTGATATTATTTAATCAAATTTATTTCTGAGTGAAACAGGTTTTCGATTTTATGATTAGTCCGCTCTGAAAAGATTATTTTTCGTCATTGCGAATACATTCACTTTGTTCAGTATAAACTATGCGAAGCTCCGAAGGAATTCCCTTGGGACAATCTTCAGAATTAGTATAGAAATTGCAAAGTTGCTTCAATATCGGTTAGCTCTATTAGCTTGCGGACGGACAGAGACCTCGCAATGACAGAAACGACCTTTTTAGACCACTCATTCATATAATATTTTTTATACCTTTTTAGAGTGAACCCATTTATGTAATTCCAACAATCATTTAGCTAAATACTCCTGCATTCCCTTTCGTTTTAAAAAATAATTCGTTATATAACCACCCCGCGAAATCATTAGACTGAAAAAGAATTTTAAACTAAAAAATAGATATTTCTGTTCGATTATTTATTAGATCGAGAGAGGAAAGATAAACTTGAAAAAACAATTATTTAAATCCGCCGCAATTTTTATTTCTGGGTTTGCTGTATGTTTTATTTTATTTTTAATACTCGGTAATTCATCAACCGAAACAAAAAGTACCGTTACAATCCGGAGCGATGAATTTCCACAAAACTATAAAATCGTCTCACCTAAATTCCCTGCAAATTTAAGCTTTGCGGGGGAAGGCGTACCTATTGATAATTTTGAGGTCTTTGAACGTATAGATAGGGAAATACTTGTAAACACATACTGGCACTCGGCAACTATACTCACATTAAAAAGAGCGAACAGATGGTTCCCTGTAATTGAAAATATTTTGAGGAAAAATAATATTCCGGATGATTTTAAATATATTGCCGCAATTGAAAGCGGGCTTATAAATGTTGTTTCTCCTGCAAAGGCAACCGGCTTTTGGCAGTTGCTTGAAGAACCTGCAAAAAAATACGGACTTGAAGTTAACGATGAAGTTGATGAACGTTACGATGTTGAGATGGCAACTGAAGCTGCGTGTAAATATTTACGTGAGGCTTATAATAAATTCGGAAATTGGACTCTCGCGGCGGCATCCTACAATATGGGGATGACAGGCGTTGCGCGGCAGCTTGAAAGACAAAAAACAAACAATTATTATAATCTTGTTCTCGGAGAAGAAACATCTCGTTATATTGCGCGCGCGGTGGCGATGAAAGTAATTATGGCAAACCCGAAGAATTTCGGTTTCCTGATTGAAGAAGATAATCTTTATACCCCGTTAAAATGGAATGAAGTTGAGCTTTCAGGGCAAGCTGTTGACCTTGCCGATTACGCATATAAACAAGGAGCGAATTACAAAATATTAAAATATTATAACCCCTGGCTGCGCGATAATATATTAACAAACAAAACCGGGGAAACTTATAAAATAAAACACCCTGTAAAAGGAAGTATTAAAATAATAGAATAAAAACCATTAATCTGACGGATACAAATTACTCTTGATTTTTAGATTCAATTAACTTAATTGTATTGTTAAAAAAAAATGACGTTGCGTTTTAGTAATGGCAGTTAAAATATCACCCGAAACTTAGGAAATATTAATTTGAAAATAACTAAACAATTTACCAATCGGGAAAGTAAGTCACTCGATCAATATTTGCAGGACATTGGAAGGGTTGACCTGATTACGCCGGAACAGGAAATTGAATTAGCGATACGTATAAAGCAGGGTGATATAAAAGCTCTCGAAATGCTTACAAAGGCAAATCTCCGTTTTGTCGTTAGCGTTGCCAAGCAGTTTCAAAACCAGGGTCTTTCGCTTGAAGATTTAATTAACGAAGGAAATCTTGGTTTAATAAAAGCAGCAAAGCGGTTTGATGAAACGCGCGGATTCAAATTTATCTCTTATGCCGTTTGGTGGATTCGTCAATCTATTATGCAGGCAATTGCGGAGCAATCCAGAATGGTACGTCTTCCATTAAATAGGGTGGGCGCATTAAATAAAATGGCGAAAGTTTTTCGTTCGCTCGAACAGGAATACGAAAGAAAACCTACCGCACAAGAACTTGCGACCGAACTTGATATGGAAGTTGATGCGGTTGCCGATACACTTCAATTATATGGACGGCATATATCTATAGACGCGCCGTTTTCATCTGATGACGAAAACAAAAACAGTTTGCTGGATGTTATGATGAACTATCAGCAGGCTTCGCCCGATACCGAACTTATGAAAGAGTCATTAAAAAAAGAAGTTGAAACAGTGCTGGCGAAACTTCCAGAAAGAGAATCAAAAGTGATCTGTATGTATTTTGGTATAAATAACGACCACCCCGCCACGCTTGAAGAAATAGGTGAGCGGTTTAATTTAACGCGCGAAAGAGTACGACAAATAAAAGAAAAAGCATTGCGCAGTTTACGTTACGCATCGCGCAGCAGCAGTTTGAAAACTTATCTTGGGTAAAGCACTTACAAATTGAATTTAGGTTTTTATTTTAGTCTATAAGAAACCGTTGTTTAAGATTCACATTCTGAGTTGAAATAATCTTAAAAATTATTCGGCATTTATATATTATCTCCTGAAGATTTTAATCATCAGGAGATAATAAATTATACGTTTGAAATTATTTTAATAGAATCATTTTTTTCAAATCGCTGTTTTCATTTGTTTTAATATGGTATATATAAATCCCGCTGGTTAATCCTTTTCCGCTGAATTCCACATTATAATGCCCGGCTTCTTTTTGTTCGTTTATTAAAGTAGCAACCTTTTCACCAAGAATATTAAAAACTTCCAAAATTACTCTTGTATCTTGGGGAAGTGAATATTCAATTTGGGTTGAGGGATTAAACGGATTTGGATAATTCTGCGCTAATAAGAATTCCTGTGGTATTCCCAAATCAACTTCTATTTCTTTGCTGTATTCGTATTTGCCGTCATTGTCAATTTGTTTTAATCTGTATTTAAATTTTGTTCCGCCGTTAGGTTTATCGGTAAAATAATATTCCTTTACCGAATTGCTGTTACCGTGTCCATTCACAAAACCAACTGATTCCCAATCTGAAAGCTGACCGCTGATAACTGACCGCTCAATTTCAAATCCGTAATTATTCACTTCTGTTGCTGTTTGCCAGTTTAACACAACGGTGGCTGAATTTGTTAAAGCTGCTGTAAAGGAAGTTAGTTCAACCGGTAAAGCATCACTGCCAATGCTACCAATTGCAAAATCACTAAAACTTGTAACATTATTTGCCTTAAGAGTTGATCCCACAAGACTGTAATCACCATAAACAACCCAATTGCCATTTGGAGTTGCACGTTTCAAAATTCTCAAATTTGCCTGATTTGTAACACCTGGTATTGTAGAAATGTCAAAAGTTACATCCGTTAGAAAAGTTCCATAGGTTGTTCCCAATTCCCAATAATGACCATCATATATTGTATTTACACCATCAGGAAGAGTTCCACCAGCTGCGTCACCAATTCTATTAGCAAATAATCTATTTCCATCGCTCAAATCTGAAGTCTCATGTCCATCTGTACCAGAAGCAAGGTGAATCGAAACTCCATTATTAAAAACTCCATCACCACCAACCGCTACCGCATCAAATCTCATATCATTAACCACATTTGAGCCATTAACATTTATTGTCATATCATAATAACCATATACACCTTGAATAACCGCACTAATTGAAGATATTGAAAACGATACTTGATTTGTGTTGTTTACATCAATTTCGGTTTCCCATGTATCATCACTTGCGGCGGCATCAATTTCTCCCCAGCCGGAACCGGTAACTGCTGCACCAGTTCCTATACTATTTGTAAAATTTCCCCCATAAATAGCTTCCATCTGAACATCGGTTGGATATGGAACAGTTACTGTTAATCGACAATTTGTTGCTCGAAACTTTAGATCGCCATTTTCATAAATTTCGCCAATTCCGCCAACATAATTTCTTCTATCACCGGCTTGCCCGGAAATAGCCCAATTTGCATTTCTATCGGTTGTATTAATATGTTCAAAACTTGCAATTACAAAATTGTAGAGTTTCAAAGTCACTCCGGCTGTTCCGGGGAGAATAGAAATTGCTTCAAAAGTACAAGTGCTTCCTGACAATTTGCCATCAACATCGCTGCTATCTTCATCCCAAGTAAATTTTCTATAAGCATAATTACTGTAAAACGGCAGATTTTCATAAGTAAAAGGATTTTGATCATTGTGCTGATAAGTCGGGTCATCAGCATCAAACATCCATGCAGCATCGGCAGGCCCGGCTTCAAAATCGGTAACATCAAATGTCATTACTTGTGAGTAGTGCGTTGTAGAAAGTATGACTAACAAAAAACTGATTAGCCAAAAATTTCTAAGTAAAGTAGATTTTGCTTTCATTATTCCTCTAAGTTTAAATAATTGAATATCTTTTCTTGCGAATAATACTAAATAATTATAAAGTAATTGTGGCTTTGTTGTTCTAGTCATGTCACTGTGTTAGATGTCACTTATAAACTAATTAGATTTCTTCGGTGTAATGCCCCTTGTAATGACTCGTCCAGAGTTTTGAGACAGCCTCTATACTAAAACATTGAAAAAGTATGGCGCAAACTGAAGCTTGCGGTCATATTTTAGAAAATAAATTGCTTCTGTAGGCGAAGGCTTTAGACTGCATTTTTTTTGAATGAGCAGACAATTTACCGTAAGTAAGGCAATTATGATCTGATAAAAGAAAGGAAATGAGTTAGCAGCGTAATGTAATATTAACATGGCACCTCAAAAAGATGCCATGTTTTATTTTAATTGGTAGTGTAAAAATGATTGTGTAAATGGTTACCCCGGGTGTATCGCGGAAC
>CAYJPN010000048.1:0-34401 GCA_964372115.1 uncultured Ignavibacteriaceae bacterium | reverse complement strand
TTTCTTTTCTATCTGTTTTTTCAGTTTGTGCCGCTTTTTAAGGGCTGACTACTTAAAGCCGCACAAGTAGAGTCATGGGACGAACTGAGTCCCGAAGAAACTGCCGGTTTAATTTACATGCGCGAAGAAGAAAAACTTGCTCGCGATGTTTACAAAAACTTTTATCAGTCCTACAATCTGTTTGTATTCAATAATATAAGTAAGAGCGAACAGGCGCATACAAACGCAATAAAATATCTTCTTAACGTTTACCAGATTGATGACCCGGCGGCGAATGATATACCCGGTGTATTTCAGAATGAAGAACTACAGCAACTGTACACTACTCTAATCGAACAAGGCAGTGTATCGCTAAACGATGCTTTGTTAGTGGGTGGAGCAATTGAAGAAATTGATATTTTAGATTTACAGGAACAAATTGATAATGCTGACAACATTTATATTATAAAAGTTTACTCTAACTTAAAACGCGCAAGTGGTTTTCACTTAAGAGCGTTTGTAAGAAATCTGCAAATAAGAGGAATTGTTTATTCACCTCAATACTTAGATCAAGAAACCTATGACCAAATAATAAACGGCAAATAATATTTGTCTTCTAAAAAAGCGGCGGGGAGAGAAACCCCGCCGTTTTTAATTATTGTAAACCCGCCATGTGAATTGCGTTGAACAATAGCTTAAATGTACCAAAAGTCTGATGTCTATTTTGTACTTTAAACCCTAATAAAATTACATGCCCTTTTTTCTGCTTTACATCCACAACCGCCGCGCGTTTGTATAAATAATCTTCGCCAAGCAGGAACCCGGACTTTAACAAATTTTTTTCGGGGTAGCGGACAACAATATTTCTATCAAACTCACCGAACGGAACTGATGTTGAGAATGCGATACTTTTATGTTGGTAACCGGTTATCTCTTCTTCAAATCCGTAACCGAGCGGTGTTGTATTATTAATGTTCATTTTAAGCAATGAACCGGGACAGTAATAATCATCACTCTTTACGCCTTTTAGAACGTTGTTTACACGCAGTCCTAAATCTTCAATCGCAAAGTTGCATGCATCCCCTGTAACGATTAGATAACCTCCGGCATCTTCAACAAATTTCTTTAAATTTTCCACTCCTTCCTTTTCGATACCGCCCTCGTACTCTTTCGGTTTGGCTCTGTTATATCTTGCATACTCGCCGCTGTATTTTCCTGTTTTAATAACATCGCCGTTCATATCGGGAATTATTATAACATCATAATCATCTTTCAAACTTTTACTTTTAAAATCTTTATTTTCCATCCGTTTAAACTCAAAGTCGTAGTTTTCAAGCAGTAAACGTGTCCATCCCTCATCCATATTGGCAGTGTAGGAATTATACAAACCAACACGCACCTTTTTAATTTCTTTTAACGCCGAATCACCAATTTCGTTTGCAGCATAAAAAACAAGATGCAGTTCATCGCCAATTTTTGCAAGCGCATCACGATCTATGTTCTCACTATTTATAAATACCGAGCCCTCTTTAAAATCCTTGTCAGCGGTTGTTACTTTTTTTGTATTCCAAAAAACTTTTACATTTTCTTTTTGAAGTTTATTTATCAATGAACTATTTACATTTAAGCCTGCCGGCGCCGCATAATATTGCGGTTCACCATCCGGAACTATTGATGTGACATAATTCGGTGAATCCAACAATTTGGTTTGCAGCGTAAAAGGCTCATCAATTTTGAAAAATTTAACACCCATTAAGTAGGGAAGAGTCCAGCCTGCAACATCGTAAGGACGTATAGGCGTTTCTTTTTTTGATCTTCGTAAATCTGGGTAAAACTGGTCATCAAACAAATCTTTAACGTATATGCCATACGGTTGACTTAAATAAATCACATAACTATCAGCCGGGTATATAGTATTGTTAATGGTAAATTCTTTTTCCGAGTAGCGAACTTCAACAGCGCCTTCCTGTAATATCTCAATCATCTTTGATGTTGTTACAGGATCGGTTTGATTGCGGGGAATAACATATGCAAAAGGTTTTCCTTCTTTCCCTTTTTCAATGGCGTCTTTGCCCATGAGGTAGTAGTCATATAAAATATCATTTTTGTAGTTTGCTGAAGTTTCTATCAAAGTGTAAGTTAGAGCTAATTCGTAATCGACGATATCTTTTAAACGCCACCAGCCGCCGCGCCATGGGTGCGGATAGTTCGTACGGATATCGTAAGTGGCTAATTCATCCGTTGCTTTTACTTCCGATGGATCGATATAAATCGGCGAAGCGATGTTGCAGGAAGCCATTTCGGAAAGCAGAGCAATCTGATTATGCCACATTCCACAATCACTTGCCGGTCCTTCCCACCAGCCTTCGAAATATGCGTGGTCAATAACACCTGTGTACTTTTGCTGCTCCAGGCGCAATGTTGTTAAACCTCCGATTACTTTTTGCCATTGCCATATTAATGGGTGAACATTCGGGTTAATCGGGTCTTTATACGGAACCACAAAAAGGCGCGCGCCGCTGCTTCCCATCTGATGCTCATCAAGCCAAACCTGGGGGATATATTTTTTGAAAGCTATATCAACCACAGCTTTTGTTTCGGGAAGATTAAACATAAACCAGTCGCGGTTGTTATCGTGCCCGGCATACTTATGATACAAATACGGCAGTCCGCTTCCGTCAAACTCGGTGTTAAGGTATTTGTTATACCAATCAACAACCATAGTTGTACCATCAGGATTTATTGACGGCATTAAAATAAAAATTACATTGTTCAAAGCCTCCAAACTTTTTACCGGCGCTGCTCCGCTTATCAAGTCGTAAGCAAGCTGCATCGACATTTGAGATGAGGCAATTTCAGTTGAATGAATATTGCAGGTGACAAACACAATTACTTTCCCTTCCTCCGAAAGTGCCTTAGCTTCTTTATCGGTAAGCATGCGGGGGTCTGAAAGTTTTTTTGAGATGGCGGCATATTTATCAAAATATTTCATGTTTTCTTCGCTGCTGATAACAGCAAGAAACATATCTTTACCGAGACAAGTTTTTCCAACAACCTCGTATTTTATCAAACCAGAATTTTCCGAAAGATGTTTGAAGTAATTTTGAATGGTCTGGTAATCAGCAATTTTATAGTCGCTGCCAGGTTTAAAACCAAGAAACTCTTCGGGAGATTTTAACGATTGCGAATTAAGTTGTATAATCGAAAATAGTATGAGCAAAAAAGAAAAGAGGGATTTCATACAGGCTCCAGGTAAATTATTATTCGGGGAAAATAATAATAAGATTTCAGCTCTGTTTCAAATAGACAATAAGGTAATAAACAGATTAATGCACAATTTTGTAAAAAATTATTGTAAAAGTTGAACCGACACCTTTTTCAGATTCCACTTTTATTTCGGCGCCAATTAAAGAGCAATATTCTTTTACAATCGCCAAACCGAGTCCATTTCCTTCAAACCTTCTGTTATAGCCGGTTTCTTCCTGACTAAATGGTTCGAAAAGATGCCTCAAATAATCCTGTGCCATCCCCTTGCCGGTATCGATAATTTTTAAGACAACCCTATCCTCAATTCTTTCCGTATATATTTCAACAGAGCCATGCTGCGTATATTTAATGGCATTATCTATTAAGTTTGCAGCTATCTGCTGTGTAATATACTTGTCCGAAATAATTTTGCAGTCTTTACAATTATTTGAGTAAACGAGTTGGAGTGATTTGTTCTTTGCGTGTATTGAGAACTCGTGTTCCAAATTACCTAAAATATTGTATAAGTCAATTTCTTCAAGAGTTACGTCATAATTTTTTCTTAACAACTGCGAAAAATTCAATAACGATTCAATTGTTCTGATCAAACGTTGCGAGCTGTTTTCAATAGCTGTAAAACTGTAATTGATATCAGCGCTTACTCTATCTTGAACCTCGTCTTTAATCAACCGGCTGAAACTTAATATACTGTTAATCGGGGTTCTTATTTCGTGCGACATCTGTGCGAGAAAGTCAGTTTTTAACTGGTTCGATTTTTCCGCTTCTTCTTTTGCTTTTTTCAGAGAGTCTTCAATCTCTTTTATAGAAGTGATATCTCTTAATGTAAAAATTAAACTGGTTGTTACACCAACTTCATTAGTTAAAGGGCTTCCAATTATTTCAACATAAACAGATGATCCGTCTTTGTTGATAAAACGAAATTGAAATTTTACAGACATTTGTTTTTTTACAAGGACATCAAACTTACTGTTAAACGTTTCTATATCTACCGGGTGAACGAAATTTTTTAAGTATTCGCTGATAATTTCTTTTTCGCTGTACGCAAAGGTTTTATAAATAGCCGGGTTGGTAAATAAAATTACGCCATCTGTCGAGGTTTTTATTATAACATCCAGAATATTATCCGAAATTCTTTTAAGCTCGGTCGCAAAAATATATTTTTCTTTTTCTGTTTTTAAACTTTTTTCTGTTTCAAGAATAAGTTTGTTTTGTGCAGCTTTTATGCTCGACACCATGTTGTTGAATGAAGCCGATAAAAGGGCAATATCATCATCCATATCTGCCGTATTTATTTGAACAGAGTAATCCCCGTGGCTAACAGCTTCAGCGGCACTTTTTAATTTCTTTAACGGTCGCGCAATTACAATCCAAATTATGAACCCGCCAAAACAGGAAAGCAAAATTAAACCAAAAAATAAATTTCGACCCGATAGCCATTCAACGCCCAACATAATAGCTTTAAACTTATTTGGTCCGGAAAAAGTTACACATGTTCGTTGTTCATCTATCCTGGAGTAGCCAAGACATAGGTTGTTTACAACATCAGAGTAGGTACCCTTTTTGTTTAATTTTCTAAGACTATCAATCTTTGTTAAGTAATCGGGCACAAAACTATTCCCCCGTATTATATCATTATCTTCCCTTGTTTCGCTCAAAATAACAAAATATTTATGCCCGTTTAACTCAAATGTTTGATAATGATTTTGGGGAAAAGCAGGTACTTTTGCAATTAGAAATGCAGATGTTTGTGCATTGGCTAAAATTTGATCGGCTTCCGTACGAAGCACAGATTCTTTCATAAGATCAGTTACAAAAACAGCAATTATTAAAATTGGAACCAGGGTAAATAATAAGAACCAAAGCGACATTCGAACCCAGATATTGTTTCTGAAAATCTCAAATCGAAAAAGAAAAAATTCCTTTTTATAATTCGGGAATGGAGTAGTATTCGGGTTTCCCCAAATTGGAGTTCGCGACCTATCGGTCAGTGATAACAGTACTATAGATGAAGTTACCGAAGTAAATATAAATTCAGGAATCCATCCTTTGAGTATAATTATTATCGCACCAGTGGGGTCACCCGGTATGATAGTTATAAGTTTATATGTAGAGGGAAAAAAGAAATATGTTATATAATAAACCGGCATATAAAAAACAGAATAATAACAGAGAACAAGAATGACCCAAACAAAAATGTGATATAATATGTTGAGATGTTGATTTCTTGTTTTTTTATAAAAATACCCGATAAATACAGCACCTACAATATGCTGTGCCATAACATAGTAGATTAATCCAGGTGTGGGGTCAGAAATTGAAGCTAATATTCCTATTATAATACCACCAACAGGGCCCGTCAGTGCTGCCCCGATAAGTACAAAAAGCTCCCTTGGATCGGTGAGCATATTTGTACCGGGTATGTTAAAATGAATTTTTGAATAGATTATTAATAATGCCAACAATCCGAAAACAATTGCAGCTATTATGCCTTTGAATGTAATTATTTTACTCAACCGGTTCATTTTATCAAAGCTTTCGGATGCGAAATATTTATTATGTTATATAATCGAAGTAATATTGCATTAATTTAGCACCAGATCATAAAGGAAAAGGAGAAATGGCTGATAATTTATACTTTACTGCCGCAAATTTAGTAATAAATTGCTAATTCAAAAATTGTGTTATTTTTGCGAAAGGCTCTTTAAAAAACGTAAATGTTTTAAAATCAAAAAAGAGGTGCAGAGTTTATACACCTCTTTTTTTGATGACGCACAATTAAAAAAATTATCTTAGTAAGATCATCTTCTTCGTCTGCACAAAACTTCCCGCTTCCAATCTATAAAAATAAACACCGCTGGCTAATCCATTGGCATTAAAGTCAACATCATAATTGCCCGGCGCAAGATCTTTGTTGATGAGCGTGGTTATTTCCCGACCGAGGATGTCGTATATTTTTAGTGTCGAAAACCTCACCCCCGACCCCTCTCCTTCTGAAGGAGAGGGAAGGGTGAATTGAATTTTTGTTGTTGGGTTAAACGGGTTGGGATAATTTTGTTCGAGAGAAAAACTTTTTGCAATATTTATTTCGTTTTCGGTCTTGTTGATTATCAAATACATCATAAAAATTGAATTTGATTCTGTCGCGGCATGCAGGTAACCGTGCGTAAAGTTTACCATATCGTTTATTCTTTTTGTCGGGATTCCAACATTAAACGGTATCCACTCACCCCGCAAATGATAATTAGCAAAAATGCCCTCTGTGTGAGAAGCCGCAATGAGCGACCACCAATCGTAAACAACCTTAAAAACTTCTATCGAATCCAATCCCCAATCCGACCATGTGTAACCGAAGTCGGTACTTAGTTTAACCCCGGTACCAGCAGCGAACATATAATTATATTCAGCTATTAAAAGATCATTAATTTTTTTTGACGGTATCGTTGAAATATATTTTAAAGTCCATCCGCCATCGGTACTCTTGTATAACTCATTATCGTTTACAATAAAGCATAATGTGTCAATATAAGGATGGAATGTAAAAGTATTAAATTTTTTGTTGAATGTTGACAATGCAGGCTGCCATGACCCCGAATCGCCGTAAGATCGGGAAACAAACATTCCGTAAGAATTGCTCTCATTATCCGTTAACGCAAATATTATGTTGCTGCTATCTTCTCTTGCATAAAATGAGTTTATTTTTCCGGTTCCGTCAGGGGTTAAAAATACCGGTGAAAAAGTATTGCCATCATCCATAGAACGATAAAAAAGTGAACTGCCGTTTTCTTTTTTTTCAACAGCAATCACAAGACTGTCGTTGTTCTCTCGATTACAGAAAATTTTATAAATCTCCGGACCGTTTTGTGAATATAAAGAACTCGTAGTCCAATCATAACTATCCGATTTCTGAACACCCTTTGAAGTACCGATGAATAAATTGTCTCCGAAGTAGAAAGATTTTTTTGCGATTGATTTTACACTCTGATTGTTAGCTCCAAGATGTTCCCAGCTATCATTTGTAATAGTTGCCCTAAAAATACCTTCCGGTGTTCCAGCAAAAATATTTTCTCCGTTTATAGCAAGCGTTGTTGATTCCAAAGTTTTTATTCTGCCGCTGTCCGCATATGACAAATTATTCGAATACTTAAACCAAACAGCACCTCCATTCACCGTTTTATAAACACCATCTGTTGTAGCTGTAAAAGCAATTTGCGGATTTGTATTATAAACTGCGATATCATTAACGGGTTCTTCCGGTATGCCAATAGATGAAGAATCCCACGTTGCCCCGTCGTCATTAGAAAAGTATATCGTATTCCGTTTACTGTTTGAAACATATAATCTGTTAAGCATATTATTTGCACAGCAGATGGATTGTACCGGTTGATAAAGAAGAGTGTCGATGAAGCCATTTAAATCGGAACGAAATAATCCATTTTCTGATGCAACAAAAAATAACGAATCGGAAGTTACGGAAGGGTGCACCTCATTAATTTTGTTCCCATGAAAATAAATTTTTTCCCAGGGGTAAGTTTCATCTTTACCGAAAACAATAACAGAATCTGACCAGAGGAATATATTTCCGGTTAGCAAAGATGATATACTTAATCCTTTTACACTAATGCCGGGAGACAAAACATCCGCCCAATGGTAACCGTTGTCGTCTGTTCTTTTTAAGGAATCATTCGTAACGATATACAAACGGTTTCCAATTGCGGCATACTCCATTGCAGAAACTTCTTCATTTTTTAGTAGATCGACCCAGTCGTATACTTTTACGGAACCGCTGTTATTTGCTATTAAGGCAAGCTGATGAAATGAGGAAATAGTAATATCGGTAACATTACCGCCATAAGGTCCATACTGATACCAGACATTCCATATCTGCTGGGGAAAGGAAAAATTACACATGAATAATATGAACGAAATAAGTAAAAATTTAGATTTCATAATCAACCTCTTTTTATAATGATTCGGTAATTAATTCAAGAGCCCACTTTATATATTTATTACCGATTGAAAAATTTATTGTTACAGACAGTCTGTTTTGATATTTTTCCCATCGATGCCGCGGCATGTCATCGTAAAAGAACCATCTTTTTTGTTTGAAAAAAACTTCCCGCTTCAATTCTATAAAAGTAAACTCCGCTTGCGAGAGTATTTCCGTTAAAGTCTACTTCATAATTACCCGGTGCATATTTGTTGTTTACTATTGTTTTTATTTCTCTACCGAGTATGTCATAAATTTTTATGGTTATGCTTTTTTTTATCGGAGTACCGTCATCATCAAACGGAACAGAGAATCTAATCTTCGTTGAAGAATTAAAAGGATTAGGATAATTCTGAAATAATTCGAAATTTATTTTAGGAATTGTATAAATCTCGTCTTCAAAATCGGGAAAGTTTTTATAGAATTTATCTTTTATAAAAGCTGCATTTTCTTTTAGCTTCGTAACGCTGTTTAAGTTTGATAAACCGCGTGCAATGAAGATTGCGTAAACAACTTCCTGAGTATCGCCTGGAGCCATTGTAAAAGGGCCTAAATTTATCTGATGTCTTCTGTCTGCGGGAGGTAAACTGCCGCTCCAGCCATCGCCTTCGTACCAGCCTTCGCCTGTTTCAGGATTTCCGGCAAGAGGAAATTTCGCGGGTTGTTGTGTTTGAGGATTTATTATATCTCTGCCGTCATTTGTTTTACACTGCATCAAATTGTAAAACTCAATTGTTCCTCTGTAGTTTCCCTGAGATGCATCGCGCGTTAAATTAAAAGCGGACGACTTAAAATTAGGAGTGAAGGAACTAATATTTAAATTCTTAAAACCTTTCATCCATTTTTTATTGCAGAAAGCACTATCGTTTTGTGATGAAGCCACTTTTGGTCCCTGCAGCAGCATATGACCAACTGCAGGGGGAGGTGAATTGTATATCCCAGCATTATTGGTTGCGTTATATGTGTAACCAAGATTTAAAGTAGAATCGCACCCGACATAGTCATCGTTTGCATCGCCAAGGTCATCATCTGCCCAATAGGTCAAATATAATTCTTCAATCGGGTTCCCGCTCTTGTTAATTATTTCATATTTTTTAAATACTGCGTTTGCAAGTGCATCATTTGTGTTAAACGCAAAAATGGTTGTATGAAATTCCAAACCAATCGGATCGGAACCGTAAGTGAAACGGCTTGCTGTTGTATCAAGATCATTTGCGGCATAATATAAAACTTCGTCTCCCGAAAAAACAGGGGCATCGAAACCGTTTGTATAAAGACCATCGCCGTTCACATCATTGTATTCAGCGCCAATGTCGCCTGCCCAATTCTCATAATTATATTTTAATACTTTTTTATCGATACTGCTGTCAGATAAGCTGCTCCACCCCTTTTTTATTTTGTATAGCCGGTATTTAGAATCAAACGGATCGGAAGGTGAACCATCGGGCAAAATTATTCCAGGTTTTATTCCCTGTCGGTGCGCACTGCCGTTTACTCTAATCTCTCCGTTTACTTTGCCGCCCCACAGTAATCCATCCTCAAAAATTGCTGATTCACCGGTGTTATTAATTCCTCCGGGCCAATAAAAACCGTTGCCATCCGTTTTAGGGTCGTGTGAACCATCGCCGTTATTACCGATCCACATCAGAATATTATTTGCGGCTACATAATCATAAGCTTTGTAAAAAATTATAGTATACAAAGAATCAGATAAATCATAAACGGAAGGACTGCTGCTGTTACTTACTTTAAACAGACATTTATCGGATGGAGTAAACGGGACTGACCAATTATAAGGAGGCGGTGTTGTTAGATTTTTTGCAATTTTTATCCAGCTTTTTCCTGCATCGGTACTGTAATCAATATCAACCGCATGTATACTACCTGAATACCAATAGATAGGCATGTTATTATAAATAAAAATATATTTACTATAATATCGAAAATCTTCGAAATCAACCGACTTAAGTTCTCCCTGCGTATTTGTTTTTGAGAGCCACATAAAACTCCGTGGAATATTTCCAGCAATTAATAGACTTCCATCGCGGCAGATATTTATTGCAGTTGTATAATCTCTAACTTGGGTTGAAGAAATAGAATCGCCATTCTCATCTAATTTTGTTAAATCGTAATAAAATGTTCCGAGTTTGTGATCAGGATAAAAATAATATCCATCTGGATGATATAAAACTTTCCCTGTGTAAGGGAAAATATTTTTTTGCCAAACAATATTTCCGTCTTCATCATATTTAATTAATGGGGTGCTGTTAAAGGAGGGAAAGCTTGGCGTTCCTAGAATTGCAACGAAATTATTTTCATCGGCATTTGCAAGGCTAATTACTCCCTGTCTATATTTATTCCAAACTTCGTTATAACTATTGTCTAGTTTTAAAATGGTTTTAAAGTTAGAAATAATCATCCCTCCATCGGGAAAATTAATAAGCGAAAATATTTTTATATAATTAGAAGCCATTGCAATGGTGTATGTAAACTCGGTTTTTACATTCCCGTTGTTATCGAGTAAAAGTAAGCTTAATGTTTTATCGGTTAAAATTGCTGCCGCAAATTCATCATTATTTCTTTTTATGATGCCGAGATAATCATCAAAATTGCGTTGAATATTTTTCTTGAATAACACATTCCCTTTTTTATTCATCTTTAAAACAGTTAAGTATTTTGTCCCATCGTCGGTAACCGGCATTGCAAACATAAATGTTGAGTCATCTGTTATAGCGGCCACCTGATGAAGTAAATTAAAGGGATAATCGGTGTCAAAGTTTCTTTTCCATAAGAGATTGCCATCAAGGTTTATTACACCGATTGTTAAATACTTAGTGCTGCTGTTTGTATTGATACCTTCGAATAGATAGCTGTCGGTGCCAAACTGCTGAACAGAAATTGGTTTAGTTTTCACGTCATAAAATTTCGAGAATGAAGTAATCTGACCATAAACATAATTAGTTGTTAAGAGCATATAAACAGATAGAAGAAAGAAGTGGAGAGTCCTCATTTTTTTTTTACCTTATCAAAATCATCTTTTTTGTTTGAAAAAAACTTCCCGCTTCCAATCTATAAAAATAAACTCCGCTTGCAAGTGTGCTTGCATTAAATTCTACTTCGTAATTGCCGGGCGCTAATTCTTTGTTGATGAGCGTGGTTATTTCGCGTCCGAGGATGTCGTATATTTTTAGTGTCGAAAACCTCACCCCCGACCCCTCTCCTTCTGAAGGAGAGGGGAGGGTGAATTGAATTTTTGTTGTTGGGTTAAACGGGTTGGGGTAGTTTTGGTATAAAATAAATTCATCCGGCAGTGTAGAGTTTTTATCTTCAACCGAAACAGGGAAGTTGTTGTAGAATTGATCTCTGTAATATGCCGCATCTTGTTTTAATAACGAGAGACTATTTAATCTGTCGGTTCCTTTGTTAATTAGTATTGCTATTACAACTTCTTGCGTGTCCGAAGGAGCCATTGTGCAGGTGCCGGCTGATATTATATATCTTCTGTCACCAAACGGTGGGGCACCGCCAGGCCAACCATCGCCTTCGTACCAGCCAATACCCGCAACCGGATCGCCGGGTAAAACAAATTTGGTAACAAGCCCGGTTACAGGATCGATGAAATTTGATCCATTCCAGAATTTCCCTTGCATATAATTATAAAGTTCAATAGTACCAGCGTAAACACCCGCTTGAGGATCGCGGTAATCAGAAACGCCCCCAATAAAAATTACATTGGAAGAAAGCGGGATATTTTTAAAACCATTAACCCATTTCCCATCAAAATAGGCACTGTCATTTTCCGTTGAAAGACTTCTGGGAGTTTGCAGCAGCATGTGCCCTACAGCAGGCGGTGGAGAACCATATAGACCGTCGTTGTTGCTGCTGTTATAGCTAAAACTTAAATTAAGCAAAGTGTCGCAGCCTACATAATCATCATTCGCATCACCAAGGTCATCATCTGCCCAGTATCCGAAGTACATATCGGTTACATTATTAAACCCTTTGTTTATAATTTTATATTTTTTAAAAACAACATTCTTCAGATCATCTCTGTCGAATGCATAAATTGTTGTTTGAAATTCCAAACCAATCGGATTTGAACCGTAAGTAAAGCGTGAAGCGGCGGTATCAAAATCATTGGCAACGTAAAACAAAACTTCATCACCAACATAATCGGGTTGGTCAATACCGGGAGTATAAATCCCGTCGTTATTGTTATCTTTCCAGGGTGCGCCGAAATCGGCTGGCCAGTTTAAAAAATTGTATTCATATTTGTCCCGTTCGGGCGAGGGAGGGAGGTACTCCCAGTTTTTTTTGATTTTATAAACTCTGTATTTAAGGTCGAAAGGATCTGCGGCAGTTCCATCCTGCAGAATATTTCCCGGTCTCAGCCCAGACCTATAAGTAGTTCCATTGACTCTTGTTTCTCCGTTTATTTTTCCTCCCCAGCATAACCCGTCTTGAAATATTGCTGATTTGCCTGTGTTATTAATTCCGCCCGGCCAATAAAACCCACTTCCATCCGTATTCGGATCGTGTGAACCGTCGCCGTTATTTCCAACCCACATAAAAACTTCGTTTGCCGCAATGTAATCATGCTGGCTGAATGGTTTTATGCTGAAAAAGGTATCACTCACATCATTAATTGAAAAATCGTAGCTGTCTTTTACTCTTATCAAACAAGAATCCGAGTTGATGACCGGGACACTCCAATTAAATGACCCGGAAGAAGGATAATAGCTGATTATATTATTCCACGAATTTCCGCCGTTGGTGCTCATTTCAATATGTACAAAATCTATATTTAGTGAGTACCAGGAGATATACATGTTTGAAGAACAGTTTATTTGTTCTCCTCCGCTCGGGTTAACATATTTTATATATTTTATTATGCCGGTTGAATCTGTTTTCTGTACAAATCTATTCCCCGCCATAATTAGTCCGCCATCGGAACATAATGCAAGAGTTTTAATTTCGTTGCTTAGTTGGACAGTTTTCAGAACTTCACCGTTTTCATTTATCGTTAATAAAAACCGATGATAATTTTCAACTATAGAAGCGATATAATATACTGACGGAGAATAGATTGCTTCCCAAAATTTTTTGTTTTGAAAAAATTTCCTCCAAACTAAGTTTCCATCATAATCAAGTTTGTATAGAGTATCCTCGGCAACCCCTATTACATAACCATTTTCGGCGAGGTTTAGCTTGGTAATATTTTTAATATTACTATTTTGCGAAACAATTGTACCGAATTTATTAAGTTTAACCATTCCAGTATTGGTTGAAAAAAGGAAAGATGAATCTGGCAGCAAAACCATATCATTCGGTGCGCCCCCGCTTATCAAATCATTAAATTTTTCCCATTTAAAATTTCCATCCTTGTCTAAACAAACAACACCTATTTTTGTAAAGTTTCCCCCGAGACCAATTAATATATCTTCATTAATTTTAGCCGCTTTTACTAATGTTATCCAGCCATAATTAGTATTGTAAGTTTTCGACCAAAGACTATCTCCATCCCCGCTGTAGGAATCAATGAGTAAACCATTAGCCGGACTGTTACTCCTTCGAATTGAAATTATTAAATCCGAATCTACAGCAACAGTTGTTTTAGGATATATAGTCGGGTATTGTGTATATCTAAAAGTATGATTCCACTCCAAATCACCATTAAAGTTTAATTTCACTATTGCCATGGAGTCGTTGGTATTTGTAAAATATGATTGAAGAAGATATCCGTCATTTATTTGTTCTACCCAGTAAAAGTTACAAAAAGTATACGGGTAAATTCGCGAAAACTCCGGTAGTTGCGGAAATAATCTGATCGATAACACAAGGATAAAAATTGCGAATAATAAACGTTTCATTTTGTATGCCTTTCTATCTTATCAAAACCATTTTTTTTGTTTGAGAAAAACTTCCCGATTCAATTCTATAAAAGTAAACTCCGCTTGCAAGTGTGCTTGCATTAAATTCTACTTCGTAATTGCCGGGCGCTAATTCTTTGTTGATGAGCGTGGTTATTTCGCGTCCGAGGATGTCGTATATTTTTAGTGTCGAAAACCTCACCCCCGACCCCTCTCCTTTTGAAGGAGAGGGGAGAGTGAATTGAATTTTTGTTGTTGGATTAAATGGGTTGGGGTAGTTTTGGTATAAAACAAATTCATCGGGCAGCAAGGAGTTTTTATCTTCAACCGAAACGGGGAAGTTGTTGTAATAACTGTTTAAATAATAACTGGCATCTTTTCTTAACTCCGCAATGCTTTGTATGTTGCTGCTTCCCTGCGACATAAAAATTGCATAAACAACTTCCTGCGTATCGCCGGGCGCCATGTTAAAAGGACCGCATGCCAACTGATAATAACTATCACCGGGCGGATTTCCACCGGGGAATCCCTGACCGTGGTACCAACCTGTCCCGGCAACCGGATCACCCGGGACACAAAACGTTGTAGTATCTCCAGTATTAGGGTCTATTATTGGTTCTCCATTATTTGCTAAACCTTTCATTATGTTATAAAATTCTATACTCCCTTCGTAAATCCCTTGTCTAGGATTTCCTGGATAAGGCTGCATAAGTCCATGTTTCAAAATCATTCCACCGGCATTAATTTTTATATTTTTAAAACCTTTTATCCAGCGGGATTTATAAAACGCAGAATCATTAATGCCGGCAGAAACAATAGGCGACTGCAATAACAAATGGGCTACTGCGGGGGGCTGGACACCGTACATGCCATCATCATTATCCCCGTTATATATGTATGAAATAGATAGATTCGTATCGATTGCGCTCCAGTCATCATTTGCATCACCGAGATCACAGTCTGCCCAGTACGTAAAATATAATTCTGTAATATCAGCTTCACTTTTATTTATAATTTGATACTTTTTAAATACAACATTCTTTAAATTTTCCCGCTCGAAAGCATAAACGGTTGTTTGAAATTCAAATCCTATGGGATTAGATCCATATGTAAAACGAGTAGTATTTGTGTCCAGATCATTGGCAACGTAAAACAAAACTTCATCGCCAACATAATCGGGTTGGTCAATACCGGGTGAATAAATCCCGTCGTTATTGTTATCTATCCAGGGCGCGCCGAGATCGGCAGGCCAGTTTAAAAAATTGTATTCATATTTGTCCCTTTCGGGTGATGGCGGCAGGTACTCCCAATTTTTTTTAATCTTATAAACTCTAAATTTAGGATCAATGGGATTGGCAGCCGTACCATCCGGAAGGATATTCCCCGGTTTTAATCCCTGGCGGTGGGTATTTCCATTGACTCTTATTTCACCATCGACCTTACCGCCCCAGCATAAACCGTCTTCAAAAATTGCTGTTTGTCCTGTGTTATTTATTCCTCCCGGCCAATAAAAACCGCTTCCATCCGTATTCGGATCGTGTGAGCCGTCGCCGTTATTGCCGATCCACATCAATATTTCGTTTGCAGCGATGTAATCATAAGAATTAAAACTTTGAATACGGAAAGTATTTTCATTTACTGCAAAGATAGAATAATTGTAGCTGTCTTTTATTCTGATTAAACATGAGTCCGATGAAATGTCCGGAATACTCCAAATGAAATAAGCTGATGACGGGAAATAATTTATTATAGTATTCCAATCGGTTCCACTGTTTGTACTGTATTCGATATTAACAAACTCTACGTTGGAAGAATACCAGCGGATATAATATTCGCTCAAATTGTTAACCAATTCTCCAGCTGCTGGCTGGCTAATATCAATAACGGTACTTTTACCATTCTCATCAGCTTTACACGCAAAGTTTTGCCCCGCCATCAACAAAGTGTTATCTGTGCAAATAAATAAAGAATTGCTGATTCTTCTACTATCCTCTTCTCCTATCTTATTCCCATCAAGGTCAATTTTAAGTATAGTAGAACCACTCGTACTCGTTAAGTAATATCCCAAGGGGGAATAAACTACATCGCTTAGTGATTGGCTCGTAAACGGTTTTCCCCAGATAAAATTGCATTCAAAGTCCATTTTAAATAATGAATTATTTCTCACACCTATTAACATTTCCGTTTCAGCAAGGTGAAGTTTTGTCACTATGGTATTTTTTGTAAAAACAAGTTCACCAAATTTGTTTAGTTTTACTAACCCGACACTTGACGCAACAACAAAGGATGAATCAGGAAGAATAACAATATCAGCCTTATTTGAAAACGTTCCGATAGTATTATTTTTCTGCCATTTTAAGTTGCCTTCAGTATCAAAGCACAATACTGCAAGATTTATGTTATCGGTTTGCAAACCAACAATAAAGTCGTCACCTCTGCTTATTACTTTAAGAACAAAGAAGTTTGAGTTAATGAAATAACTTTTTGTCCACAATTTTTCTCCTCCGGAATTCAATCCGGTAATAGTCAGTTCGCCGGAATATGCTTTTTGTGTAGCTGCCACTATTAAATTTGAATTTATTACAGCCGCAAATTTAGGTTTTGAAAAAGAAGAAGCAGTTTTAAGTGTGTAATACCATTCGATAGTTCCTTTTTTATTTGTTTTGATAACCGCAAGCGAGTCGGCGTTTATCTGTTCACGGATACCGCAAAATAAATAACCCGATGAATCAAACTGCTCGCCGTAAAGCAAATTGGAATAGCGTTCAGTATAAATTTTTGAAAACTGTGGGAGCTGCGGCGATGCTTGTATAGATAGCAAACCGAAAAACAATAAAAACAAAAACTTTTCTTTCATGATTTATTTTCCTTATCTAATTACAACCATCTTTTTTGTTTGGGTAAAACTCCCCGCTTCCAATCTATAAAAGTAAACACCGCTTGCCAATCCATTGGCGTTAAATTCAGTCTCGTAATTGCCGGGCGCCAGGTCTTTGTTGATGAGTGTGGTTACTTCGCGTCCGAGGATGTCGTATATTTTTAATAAAACCCTCACCCGTCCTTCGGACACCCTCTCCCGGAGGGCGAGGGAAGGAATTGTATATTTAATGTTTGTTGTCGGGTTAAATGGGTTGGGGTAGTTTTGGTATAAAATAAATTCATCGGGCAGCGTAGAGTTTTTATCATCAACCGAAACGGGGAAGTTGTTGTAATACAAATTTCGGTAATATGCTGCATCTTGTTTCAACAGTGCGAGACTATTTAGTCTGTCAGTTCCTCTATTAATAAGAATCGCTATAACAACTTCCTGTGTATCTGAAGGAGCCATATTGATAGGTCCTGTAGTAATCAAATATCTTCTATCAGCTGGAGGCGGTCCTCCCGGCCAACCACCGGGGCCTTCAAACCATCCTGTGCTGTTAATTGGGTCGCCGGACAAGATAAACTTAGTCACATTTCCGGTGAGGGGATCGATAAAAGGATTCCCATCCCATATTTTACCTTGCATATAGTTATATAATTGAAGTGATCCGTCATAAGAGCCCTGTTGTGGATCGCGGTATATATAATTTCCTCCGATATACATTACAAATGAAGTTAAGGGTGTATCGCGGAATCCTTTGTTCCATTTATTATTGAAGAATGCACTGTCTGAATACGTAGAAGGTTTGTGTGGAGTTTGAAGAAACATATGTCCTACAGCAGGGGGAAGACCGTAAACCCACTCATCGTTATCATCACCGTTAAAACAAAACGCGAGATTGAGAATAGTATCACAACCAGCATAATCATCACTTGCATTTCCAAGATCATCATCGGCAAAATAGCTGAAGAATAAATCATTTATTGTATTAGTGCTTTTATTTATTACAACATATTTTTTAAATACAACATTTCGTAAATCTTCTCTTTCAAATCCGAAAATTGTTGTTTGAAATTCCAACCCTATTGGATCGGAGCCATAAGTGAATCTTGAGGTATTTGTGTCCAGATCATTGGCAACATAAAACAACACTTCATCGCCAATAAAATCAGGTTGATCTATTCCGGACGTAAATATTCCATCATTGTTGTTATCTATCCATGGGGCGCCGAGGTTTCCCGGCCAGTTAATAAAGTTGTAAAAATATTTGTCGCGTTCGGTTGATGGAGGAATATAATCCCACCCCTTTTTTATTTTATAAACTCGAAATTTTGGATCGGAAAAATTCGAAGCTGTTCCATCGGGCAAAATATTCCCCGGTTTTAATCCATGACGGTAATCATTTCCATTAACTCTTATTTCACCGTTAACTTTTCCACCCCAGAATAAGCCGTCTTGAAATATTGCAGATTTGCCTGTGTTATTAATTCCTCCCGGCCAATAAAACCCGCTTCTATTTGTGTTCGGATCGTGTGAACCATCGCCGTTATTGCCGACCCACATTAGCACTTCATTTGCCGCTATGTAATCGTACGACGGATTATATTGAATTGAAAATAAGGAATCGGATAAATCGAAGATGGAAGGATAATAGCTGTAAGAAATTTTTATCAAACATAAAGATGAATTACCACCTGGAACATTCCATTGCAGCGGCTGGCTTGCAGGCCAAAAACTCATTATCGAAACCCAGCTTACTCCGCCGTTAGTGCTGTAATCAATATCTATGTATGGAATATCCGTGCTGTTCCATTGAAGATTTACAGTTGTAAATGACTGCAACTGCTCGCCGCCATTTGGTGAAATCACCTGAATTGATTGAGCGCTAATTAGAGCGCTGAATAATAAAATCATAAAAAAAACAATTAATATTTTCATAATAATCCTTCTATCTTATCAAAACCATCTTTTTAGTTTGTGTAAAACTTCCCGCTTCAAGTCTATAAAAATAAACACCGCTTGCGATGCTGCTTACGTTCAATACTGTTTCATAGTTCCCGGGTGCAAAATAGTTGTTGACTATAGTTTTTATCTCTCTGCCGAGAATGTCATATATTTTTATTGTTACATTTTTCTTTGTCGGTGTGCCGTCATCATCAAACGGGACAGAAAATCTTATTTTGGTTGACGAGTTGAACGGGTTGGGATAATTCTGCATCATCTCAAAATTGATTTTTGGAATTACATAAGCCTCATCTTCAAAATCGGGAAAGTTTTTGTAAAATTTATCTCTTATAAAAGCCGCATTTTCTCTCAGTATTGTAATGCTATTTAAATTAGAATTTCCTTTAGCAATAAATATTGCATACACAACTTCCTGCGTATCGCCGGGCGCCATAGTAAATGGCCCGCATGTTAAATAATTATAACTATCTCCCGGTGGTTGTCCACCCGGCCAGCCAGTTCCATGATACCATCCTATATTTGCGACCGGGTCACCGGGAACACAAAATGTAGTTACAGCATTTGTAATCGGATCCCTAATCTCAGATCCATCATTAGACAACCCCATCATAATGTTATAAAACTCAATTGTCCCTTGATAATATCCAGAAACCGGAGAACTTGGAAAACCCCATGGCGCCCTGAATTTTATTAACATCCCGCCCGAATTGATATTTATATTTTTGTAGTTTTTTATCCAGCGAGATTTATAAAATGCGGAGTCGTTAATTCCGCCGGGAACGATCGGGGATTGAAGCAACTGATGTGCAATTGCCGGAGGAGCTGTACCGTAAATTTCATCGTCATTATTGCTGTTATATGTATAGCTAAAAGCCAAATTAGTATCAATCGCACTCCAGTCATCAATAGCATAACCGAGATCGTCATCCGCCCAGTAAGTTAGATACATATCGTCGATCTGCTGACCGCTTTTATTAATTATTACATATTTCTTGAACACTGCATTTGCAAGAGGATCTGTTGTATTAAATGCAAAAATGCTCGTTTGAAATTCCAGGCCTATCGGATCGGAGCCAAACATTAATCTGCTTGCGGTTGTATCAAGATCGTTAGCAGTATAAAATAATTCTTCATCCCCCAAAAATTTTGGCACGTCTATGTTAGGAGTAAAAGTTCCGTCGCCGTTAACATCATTATATTCGCCGCCAATATCACCTGCCCAATTATAATAATCATATTCATAAATTTTCTTTTCAATACTCGTGTCGGGTAAATCAGCCCAACCCTTTTTTATTTTATACATCCGGTATTTGGAATCAAGCGGATCGGCAGGGGAACCATCAGGTAAAATAGAACCGGGTTTTATTCCCTGCTGGTGAGTAGAACCGTTTACCCGAATCTGCCCGTTTATTTTACCGCCCCAGCAAAGCCCATCTTCATAAATAGCCGACTTCCCATCGTTATTAATCCCACCCGGCCAGTAAAATCCTCCCCCCGTAATAATAGGATCATGCGAGCCATCACCGAAATTACTAGCCCACATTAAAACATTATTTGCCGCTATATATGAGTAGTCCTTATAAAGAATGATAGTGTAATTCGAATCAGAAATATCATAGATGATGGGATTGCCGCTTTCACTAGCTCTTAACAAACAGTCATTTGAAGGAGTCCATGGAACAGCCCAGTTAAACGGTCGGGCAGTGATATTTTTAGCGATATTAATCCAGTTTTGCCCCCTGTCCGTGCTATAGTCAATATCAACCATCTGAACATTTACCATGTACCAGTAAAGTTTGATATAAGAAGATATGTTAAACCTTTTGGGAAGACGATAATCTTCGAAATCAACAATTTTTTGCCGGCAGTTAATATCAGTTTTTGTAAGCCAGGAAATATCGCCATAAAGCTGACCGCCCATTATAAAATAATCGTCCTCGCAAAATTTCATATCAGAAATTGAACCACGTATTGGAAAAGAAGATAAAGAGTCGCCCTCACTATTCAATTTTGTTAAAAAATAATATGCAGTTGGATTACGGTAAGGGATTAAATAATATCCGGTTGGAATGTACAAAACAGACTTTGCGAACTCGGAAATATTTTTCTGCCAGATGGTATTCCCCACTCTGTCGTACTTAATCAATTTCCCTTTGTAAAGCGAAACAAAATTATCTCCATCAGCATTAGCTAAATAAATAATGTTTGGTTCGTGCCGTATCCATTCTTGCTGATAATTATTGTCGAGCTTTATTGTAGAGTTGTAAACAGAAATCATTAAACCCCCGTCAGAAGTATTTATCATTGAAAATGATGCACTCGCACCCAGAGGAGAATATATTTTATAATTGTGTTCCCCAATGATATTACCTGAAACATTAAACAGAATGAGGCTGAGGGTATCGTGTGAGGTAATTGCTGCTGCAAATTCATCATGGCTTCTTTTAATAATACCCGAGTAAAAATTATAATTACGGCTAATGTTTTTTGTGAATTTTATTTCTCCACCATTATTCATTCGCACAAGTTCTAAGTATTCTATATCATTTTCAGTCCGCGGTACTATAAACATGAATGCGGTGTCTCCGTCAACTGCAACAGACTGATATACTTTAGGGGAATTGGCACGTGTGGTATAAACATGCTGCCATTCAACATTGCCGCCGGAATTTATGCAGGCAATTGTAAAATTATTTTTTAAGTTGTGAGGATTTGTACCGCAACACAAATAATTGTGCTGCCCAAAAAGTTCAATAGTCAAATACGACGAATTAAATTTATAGATTTGAGAAAACGCTGGCTGCTGGGGGTAAATGAACTGAAATCCGCTTATAATAATTATAATCCAGAATAGTAGTAGCTTCATATCGAAACACCATCTCCTCATTGGTGCTAAATTAAGGGATGCTGGTTTATATATGAAAGAATTAAAATTGATAGTACTCGTTGCTGGTAAGTTATTTTGTACCGGTAGATTCATTATGAAATCCTAAAAAAATTACTGCGGATAAAAGATTGAATCATCCCGCCGGTACACAGGTTAAAACAAAATTTTATCCGCAAAAAAATAGTTAGTTAATCAGTTGAGTTTTTATCCTTCAATAACGACTAAAGTTTCTTGTACCGGTTGTTAAAAATAATTTTTTTAATCATTCAATCATGCATCCATTCATCCATGCGGTCGCACGTTCATAAATACGGGAGGTTGCTCAAAACTGTCCGTATTACTCATTTTAGTTTTGAACAACCGGCTGTTTCCCGTACTAATTTTTATTTCATCAAAATCATTTTATTGCTTAATATGTAATTGCCATATTCAAGCGTGTAAATATACATTCCCGAAGGAGCTGCCGCGCCGTCCATCAGCCTGCCGTCCCACATTACTTCGTAAGCGCCGCTGCCATTAACATGAATAGTAAGGACGCGAACAAGTTCTCCGAGCGCATTAAAAATTTTTATGACTATCATATCGTAGATATCGCTGCCTACATTAAAACGAATTATTGTTGACGGATTAAATGGATTAGGGTAATTGCCAAGCAGTACAAAATCTTTCGGTGTTTCGAGATCTTTTTCTTTTACAACCTCTTCCTCAACTCCTGTAAAACCGCCGGTAAAACTTGTAAAATCTGTAATCACTCCGTATGCAATACTTAGCGCAATTATCTGGCTTTTTAAGTTTTGTGCCTGAGTAGAATTGGGATCGAGACTAAAATATTGCACCATCAGATTTTCAATTTTTTGTTTTGCCCAAATCTTTGGGAGAAAATGATACTGTTGTACAATAGTATCAGAGAGATTTAAAGGGTATTGGTATTGTACATCTTGCCCGAATGCGGTTCCCTTTAATATAATATTTACATCTCCGCCGGTATTATATCTTCCGCTAACAATCATCTGCTGCCCTTTGTAAAGATTAGGAAGCGGATTCGGAAATACTTCGGAAAGCGTCCCTTCAGGGTATTCTATCTGCGTGTTCAAGAGAACGGGGTTTCTAATTGTTAAATAGAAGCGTGTAATTCTTGCCTCAAGCTCGTCGTTGCCGAGGAATTCTGCAATGCCGTAATTATTTGCCGCAAGCTGTGTAAGCAGCTGCTGATTTGCATCTGTACCAATACCGAAGCAGAAAAGAGAAATTACATTTTCAGTTTGGTTAACCAAGTCCTGTACATGGTTTAAAATTCCTTGTACATCTAAAATCCCAACAGTCGGCTGCCCGTCTGTAAAGAATATTATTATATTCGCGGTAGAATCGGATGCTGAAGAAAACTGGGGAATAGCAGTGCTGAATGCGCCCGATATATTTGTTGCGCCGCCTGCAAAAATATTATCTATGTAAGCAAGCGCCGCGGTTTTGTTTTCATTATTAAACGGAACATGTTCATTACTGAAACTATAAACATTCGTCTCGAAATCGACAATGTTGAATCTATCGCCTTCGTTTAAATTATTTACAATATACTTTGCGGCATTTCTTGCCTGAACTATTTTTTCACCTCCCATACTTCCGGAGCGATCAATAATTAAAGTAAATACTTTATCAATAACATTTGTAGTATTCGAAGGATCGGGTTCGGCGACAAAAACAAAAAAGCCGTTACCAAGAGTATCGGGTACAAGTGATGATGGAAGTTTTGTACTGAAGTCGAATAAACCAAGTTGATTTAAACTTAGTGTATAACTGAGTTCGTAGTTAGCGTTTGCCGCTGTTTGTTCGAGGGAAACTAAAACATGAGCTTCGTTTCCGTTGTTATTTAGCTGAGATGTTGAATGACTTAACATCTGTATGTTTTCAATCGTGCGCGCCGATGTCAAATTAAAATCAAACTGTTGAAGATCAAGCGGTGCGGTTTGTATCAGCATATAATCATTAGGATACATGTATGAAACTTCACCGAATTCATATTTTAAAAGTTCAACATAAGTGAGAGTTACTTCTGTTGTAGAATCGATTCCAATTGACTGTGGTATTGCGAAAAAGAGAGGTGTTGCGCCGAGATATGTTTGTAGTTGATAATTTATTGTACCGCCCGGCAGTGTAGTATCCTGCGGAATTTCTCCAACCTGCGCAGTGTAGCTGTTTCCGTTAATTTTCCAGCTTAATTCTGTTGCGCTTGCACCTGGCGGCATCGGAAAAGCAAATTTGAAATTTGCTGCATAACTGAGTGTGTTTTTAAATGTCATCGTTGCAGTAGTAATAGCAACCTGGTTTTCAACATACACATCAACATTGGAGGATAAGATCTTAAGATATGTTGCATTGGAAGCATCGATAACTCCCACACCATTTGCAAAAGTAATGGTTGAAATTAATAATATTAGAAGACCGAGTAATTTTTTCATTTTGTTAACCCATGTTTAATTATTGAATTTATTTTATTAATTGCATTTTTTTGCTTACCGAGAATGAACCGTATTGCAGAGTGTAAATGTACATTCCGCTCGCAAGCCCGTTTCCATTAAACTCAACTTCGTAACTGCCGGACGCAAGTTCCTTGTTTACGAGTGTCGATACTTCGCGTCCGAGGATGTCGTATATTTTTAATGAAACCCTCACCCGCCCTTCGGACACCCTCTCCCGGAGGGGGAGGGAAGGAATTGAAAATTTAATTTTTGTTGTTGGGTTAAACGGGTTTGGATAGTTTTGGTATAAAACAAATTCATCGGGCTGAATAGACTTTTTATCTTCAACCGAAACGGGGAAGTTGTTGTAGTATAAATCTCTGTAATATGCCGCGTCTTGTTTTAATAAAGAGAGACTATTTAATCTGTCAGTTCCTTTGTTCATTAGTATTGCTATAACAACCTCCTGTGTATCGGAAGGAGCCATTGTAATTGGACCGGATGTTATTAGATATCTTCTATCGCCATTTCCGGGTCCACCCTGCCAGCCATCACCTTCATACCAGCCTATTCCCGCTACCGGGTCGCCAGCCAGGACGAAGCTTGTCACAATTCCTGTTGTCGGGTCTATAAAATCGCTGCCGTTCCATGTTTTCCCATTCATATTATTATAAAACTCAATTGTTCCGTTATAATTCCCGAATTGAGGATCGCGATAATCTGAAACTCCTCCAAGATATAAAGAAAACGAAGTTAGCTGTGTATTTTTAAAACCTTTTATCCATTTTCCGTTAAAATAGGCGCTATCATTTATTGCAGAGGGAATCTTTGGTGTTTGCAAAAACAAATGTCCAACCGAAGGCGGCGGAGTTCCGTAAATGTAGTCATCATTGTCTCCATTATACGTAAAACCGAGATTCAGCAAAGTATCGCAACCTACAAAGTCATCATTAGGATCTCCCATATCATCATCAGCCCAATAGCTGAAGAGAAAATCATTGATAGTATTTATACCTTTATTTATTATTTTATATTTTTTGAATACTACATTCTTCAAATCCTCACGATTAAAGGCATAAATTGTAGTCTGAAATTCTAAGCCAATTGGGTTTGAGCCGTAAGTAAAATTTGTAGTTGCCGTATCAAGATCATTTGCAACATAAAACAAAACTTCGTCGCCAACATAATCAGGCTTATCAATTCCCGGTGTGTAGATGCCGTCGTTGTCATTATCAATCCAGGGCGCTCCAAGATCTGCGGGCCAATTCATGAAGTTGTATTCATATTTATCGCGTTCGGGTGAGGGGGGCAGATACTCCCAGTTCTTCTTTGTTTTATAAACTCTGAATTTGGGATCAAGGGGATTAGCCGCTATACCATCCGGAAGGATATTCCCCGGTTTTAAACCCTGGCGGTGGGTATTTCCATTAACTCTTATTTCACCATCGACCTTACCGCCCCAGCATAAACCGTCTTCAAAAATTGCCGACTCACCGTCGCTATTAATACCGCCGGGCCAATAAAAACCGTTGCCATCGGTTCTTGGATCGTGAGAACCATCGCCGTTGTTTCCAACCCACATCAGGATTTCATTTGCGGCGATAAAATCGTACGGGGAATTATATTCTATTGTAAAGGATGAGTCCGAAATATCCAAGAGGCTAAGGTTATAGCTGCTGGATACTTTTAGTAAACAGAAATTTGAATTTAAAAGAGGGACATTCCAATTCATCGGTTGTGAGTAGGGTAAAAAACTTATTATAGAACTCCAACTGTTACCGTTATCAGTGCTGTAGTCAATATTGATAAATGGAACATCAACTACGTTCCACTGAAGGGTTACAGTAGTAAATGCATTCAACTGTTCGCCGCCATTTGGTGAAATTACCTGAATTGACTGAGCGCTTATTGAAACGCTGATAAAAAAAAACACAACTAGTATAAATAATTTATTCATAAGAAATCTCTCATCTTAATACAATCATCTTTTTTGTTTTTGTAAAACTACCGGCATTAAGTTTATAAAAATAAATTCCACTTCCTAAATCTTTAGCATCAAAGTCAACAACATAACTTCCCGGAGCAAGGTCTTTGTTTACGAGTGTCGATACATCCCGTCCGAGGATATCGTATATTTTTAGTGTCGAAAACCTCACCCCCGACCCCTCTCCTTCTGAAGGAGAGGGGAGGGTGAATTGAATTTTTGTTGTTGGGTTGAATGGGTTGGGATAATTTTGTTCTAATGAAAAATCCCCAATTATTTCAGCAGTATTTTCCCCTGCGTTTAGTACTGTGCTTATGTTAGCATTCCGTAATACAACCCCATCGCATAAGAGCCACATATTCGATTGACCTGTAAAAACAAGGTCTCTCCCATATACCTGAGTAACCGGAAGATTAACAATTGCCCAGCTTTCCCCAAAATTACTGCTGAAATATAGATTATCACCATCAACGCACCAAATATTATCCGGATCGTCCGGTAAAAATTCAAAATCATTGCTCCAACTTGTTCCAAGCGGAAATGTCTGCCAGTTAATGCCACCATCCGTAGTTCGGGAAACAGTTGTGCCGCCACCCGAAACATTAGCTGTAACACCTATAAATTCGTTATAAAATTTTAAGAGTATAATGTTTGACGATAGTGTAAGCCTCTGCCAGCTATTGCAGCCGTCTGTAGTTTTAAATATAGCTTCCGGACTCGGACCGCCGCTTTCTCTAAAATACCCAACCGAAGGGGAAACAAAATCGAGCCTTCGCCATGTATCCCCCGAAATACCACCGAAGGCGGAATCGTTAACCGATACCCAATTTACTCCGCCGTCGGTGGTTTTCAAAAATAATGCAGGACCCGGGTTGCTTGTCGGGTTGCCTGCATACACATCACCCATTGCTATTCCATTATCCTCATCAAACATTTCAACATAATTCATAAAATCTGTAATTGAAGAATCGACAAACTGAACACTCCATGTTTGTCCGCCATCCGGAGAATATATTAGGCGACCCCAGTCTGTTGCGCCCCAAATTTTTTCGCCTAATACATCAACGTCCACAATAAGTTCGTTATCGGGTGAAGGGAGCTGCGCCCATTCATCTCCGCCGTTTGTAGTTTTAAATAAAGATGATAAACCAAATCCGGTTTGATGAAAGTTTACTGAAATTACAGCATTTAAACTGTCATCAGCATCCATCGAATACGCAATCCAATCATCCGGTAACCCTTTGCTTTTATTTTCCCACTGTGGATAGCAAAAACAAAATGCGTACAAAACAATTAGCAAAGTTTTCATAATAGCTCCAAAAAAAATCAATCTTAATTGATTTGTAACATGCAACTTAGATGCCACTATAAGAGCGTTGCGAATAGTGAACATTAATGTAAATGAAGTGGAAAATGCAAAAGTGATCGAGCCAATACTTGTGGATATGCTTTTTTACTGCGAAATAATTTTGCAGTTGGTATGAATATTATTCGCAGCAGAAGAGCGAAGTTGATGGTTTAAAAAGCCTGATTTTTACTCATTCGTTTTTGGTGAGAAGAAAAAAATATAAAGAAAGTTTATTAAAAATTTAATTTAAAATTCAGATTTATTCCTCCTTTATTTATCGGGCATATGGAAAGATTCGCATTAAATTTTTTGTCGTAGTTATCATCCGAAAAAAAGAGTAGATCGATTTGAGAGTATAACCACAACGCAGCATATCCGGCAATAAAATAATTTCTTATTTTGTACGAGTTGTTGTAATCGTTATACTTCTTTTCGATGAGTACGGGATCAGCCTGTAATAGATATTCATCCTCCTGTTTTTTTGCTTTGATGATGTAATAAATCATTCCGCTTAAAACTACTGATGATGCTGTGGTTAACAACCAGCTTTTTGTATTTCCCTCAAGGTACATATGCCCCAAACCGGGCAATAGAATTGAACGAACGATAGAATTTTTTATGATGGAATTGTCGAGAACAGGTTTTTCAATAATTTTGATGTTTTCTTCCGGAACATCTTTTATTTTTTCCTCGGTGTTATTAAAGGCAATCCTCTCGTAATCATTTTTTGTCTCGTCGTATAAAGAAACAATTTTTGGTGAAATTTTTACCGGATCGAGTTGATGATTTTTATCTAACCGTAAAATTTCCACAAAACATTTACGCGCGGAATCAACCTCCGAAAGAGAGTAATAAGCAACCGCGCGCATTGTATAAACATTAATTAATTCAACCTTTGTGTACGAAGTGGTATCGGCAGTAATTAAACCGGATAGGGTTATAACATTACTATAATGAAATGTTTTATAACTGTCTTCAAGTTTTTCGAGTAAACCCTGTGCTTTTATATTAATAGTAAGCAGGCAGATTATTAAAGTTATATACCTTGTGTAATTCATATTATCGTAAAAGCATCATTTTTTTTGTGGCGGAAAACGAGTTAGAGCTAAATTTAAGCAAGTATATACCAGACGGCATAAAATCATCACGATTATTTTTCCCATCCCATTTAACATTGTGAGTTCCGCGCTCAATATTACCGCTAATTAAATTAGTTACTTTTTCACCAAGTGTGTTATAAATATCGAGCGAAACAAACTCATTATGAGGCAAGGTGAATGAGATATTTGTTTCCGGGTTAAACGGATTTGGATAATTTTGCATAAGCTCATATTCAGCCGGATAAGAATTTTCACTAAAGCCTGTTACGCTTGCGGATAAAATTTCAATGGCGGTTTCCGGTTCATTGTTTACATTGTATCCCCCGAGCACGTAAAGATAGCCATTTACATATTCAGCTATCGGGTAAGTTCTGCCGTAGTTTAACGGCGGACCCTGCTGCACCTCAAACCAGGCACCGTAGTAATCATTAAAAACTTCAACAGATGATAGCGCAGAGGAGTTTTCATTGTATCCGCCGATTATATAAATTTGTCCGTTCGAGTAGTCTAATACTGCCCGTCCGCCGGCTCTTGGTTCAAGCAAATTTACGGGGAGACGCTCAAATGAGTTTGTTAAAATATCAAATCTAAAAATCCTGTTCGAAATACCGTTTATAACACCGCCGAATAAATAAATGTAATTCCCTTTTTTTGCAATCATCTGCTGCTCGGGTAAATCTCCACCCACATACAAGGTATCGTTTTGATAGCCAATATCTTTTGAAGGTATCCGGTATTCAACTATGTATGGAATTTTTTGAATGCCGGCATCGCCCGATGAATTACCGCCGAAAATGAAAATTCTATCATTGTCTAAAATTGCAGATGAAAAAATTCTGTTAAAGTTTATATTTGTGTCTTCGGTACTAACCGAAGTTCCGATATTCCAAAGTTCTAATGTTGAAGCATTTGCGACCGTATCGGTTAGTCCGCCAAAATAATAAACCGAATCACTCTCAACACCGCCCCACAATCCAAACCGGGAGTTTTTCATATGCGCAATAATTTTCCAAAGTGTTAAGCTGGGATTATATTTTTGAATATAATCAACGTTGTTTTGAGTTATGCTTGAGTAGCCGCCAAGGACATAAATATTTCCATTATGAACTGCGGAAGCAGCCCCGGCAACCGGAATCGGCATTTCCCCACGAATAATCCAGGCGGGGTCTTGTGCATATAAATTTATGCACAGAAATAGGAAAATTAGAATCAGTTTTTTCATGACAATCAATTTAATTTTATTATTCATTCTTCAATTACTATACCATATCATTCCGCAGTCAAATCAATCTCAATTAATAATGTTTCACCTTTTTTTACGGAAATACTTTTTGTACTGGTTTTATAATTTGGATTTTTTACCATCAGTGTATAATCTCCCGGTGCGGTTTTTATCGGAGCCTGCAGCGGCGTCGAACCTTTTTTTATTCCGTTGAGATAAACATCTCCCCACGGGTAGACTTTACAATCTATATATCCGAAAAGTGTTTCAAGATTTACAGATAAACTTGTAGTCTCACCCGCTTTTATTAATACCTCTCCTTTGTATTCAGGGTAGTCGGGATGTGCAAGTCGCAAGGAATATTTTCCCGGCGGTAAAACAATATCTTTACTTATAGGCGTAGTTTCTACGTGCCGCGAGTTTAAGTAAACATTTGCCCAGGGTAAACACTCAATATATAGTTTGCCATCAATCGGTTTTTCATTGGTAATATTATTATCAGTTTGTAGGAGAGTGTTAGCGGGAATTTTTTCTTTGTTTTCTATGGGTGCTTCTACATTTTCCTTTTTCGGGGAAATATTATTTAAAGAGTCGACAACCATTGATTGGTAATTTGCTGCTTTTGAAGAATCATTTGTTTTTTGGTTCTGATTATGTTCGCTCTTCTTTTCTGTCAACATCAAAAATAACATTATTGCAGAAAGAATGACTACCAATGAAACATAAACTACAGGGTTTAATTTTCTTTTTGGTACGAGGTCTTCATCTTCAACAATTACCTCATGCTCGGGCTGCCGTAATAATTCGAGCACTGACTTTGCGGTATTAAATCTTTCAAACGGATTTTTTTTTAACAGCGTTTCCAAAATAATTCTGTAACTATCGGGAAGGTCTCCAAGCTCATCGGCAATTTTATTTTCATCATACGCTAAAACTTTATTAAAGCTTTCGTTTATGTCGCTGCCAAGAAGAGGATTGTATCCTTTAAAGAGTTCAAACAAAACAATGCCGGAAGAAAACAAATCGGTCTTTTCGGTTAACTGCTCCCCCTGAACTTGTTCGGGTGACATGTAGCAAGGCGTACCAACGAGCGAAAATTGACCGGACACAAAATTTTCATTCATTACAAGCGCTAACCCGAAATCGCTGAGTTTTAAATTAAATTTATCATCCACCAAAATATTTTCAGGTTTTATATCGCGGTGTATAATCTGGTGTTGATGAGCAAATGCCAGACCTTTGAATAATTGTGTAAGAAGATATTCTTTTTGAGTTTGGGTTAAATTGTTGTGTTTTAATATGTGCCTAAGGCTGCGGCTTTCAAAATATTCGAACGATATATAAAAATATTCGTTGTATGTCCCGAAGTCGAGCACTTTTATAATATTCGGATGATCAAGCTGGGCAAGTATTTTTGCTTCGCGCTTAAATCGTTCAATCTTTTCTTCATCAGCCGCGGTTGCGGTGTTTAATGATTTTAATATTATTTTTTTGCCGAGGTAAACATGATTGGCAAGATATACTCCCGAGTGTTCATCTTTTTTTAAACACTCTAATATCTCAAATTTTTCAAACATTATTTCGTTTGTTCCCGGCATATTTATTCTATATTCAACTCTTTTAGTTTTAGTTGAACCCATCTAACGGAAACACCGAGCGAGTGCGCTGTGTGCGTTCTGTTCCCATTAAATTTTTTTAATCGTTGTTCGAGCAATGTTTTTTCTACCTCTTTTAATGTGCCGCTGTAATCGATATTATTTTTTAGTTCAGGCAGATGAATGTGCTCAGCTCCAATTCTATTATTTTCGCTTAATATTGCCGCGCGCTGAAGCACGTTTATTAACTGCCTAACATTGCCGGGCCAATTATAATCTTCTAATTTTTTTAATGTATCGGGTTCAATAATTACGTCGTCATTTTTGAAATGCTTTAAAAAGTGTTTTGTAAGGATCGGGATATCGCCATACCTATCGCGCAGCGGCGGCAGAGTTACCGGAAAAACATTCAGTCTGTAAAATAAATCTTCCCTAAATGTTTTGTCCTCAACCATTGCCGAAAGATTTTTGTTTGTTGCGGCGATTAAACGGATATTAACTTTTCTACTGGAAGTATCGCCAACCCGGATAATCTCCCGGTTTTCAATAACACGTAAAAGTTTTGTTTGAACCGCCGGGGAAATTTCGCCGATTTCATCAAGAAAAAACGTTCCGGCATCCGATACTTCGAGCAATCCTTTTTTATCGGCTATCGCTCCGGTGAATGCCCCTTTTTTATAACCGAATAATTCGCTTTCAAGTAACGACTCCGGTATTGAGCCGCAGAACTGCGCGATGTACGGTTTATCCCGTCTTGCGCTTAATTGATGAATAGCCCGAGCAACAAGTTCCTTTCCGGTTCCGCTTTCGCCGAGTAATAAAACCGTTGCATCGGTTCTGGAAACTTTGTGAATAATCGCACTCAATTCCTGCATAGGTTTGCTTTCGCCGATAATATCGGGCATTTTATCAACCAGAGATATTCGGCTTATCAATAAATCGTTTTCATCTTTCAGCTTTTCTATGCTGTCTATACGGTCAAGCGCGAGTGAAACAAGATTTGAAAAAAACTGAAGAAAGACAAGGTTACTTTCTGTAAACTCTTTTCGGTTTAACTGTGTATCCGCCAGAATTATTCCCCAAATTGTTTTTTCGCGAAAAACCGGTACACCAATTACGGACTTTATCTTTTTTAGCTGCACACTTTCAAACTGCGAAAGCTGCGGGTCGCCCTGTACATCGTGGTAAAGAATGGGCTGGTGAAGTTCAATTACCTTTTGAATTACACCGGATGAGAATTCTTTTATATCGATTATATTTTTTTTATCGGCGCTGCGGGCAGCAATAATTTTTGTTTCGTTCTGCTCAAAACGAGCGAAGAGACTTCTCTCAGCTTTCAGCGCATCGATTATAATATCGAGTACGTTTTCAATTAAAGATTGCCTGTAAACCTCTGAATTTAATACACGATTTATTTCGAATAATGCTTCGAATTGCTCCGGGCTTAATTTTTTTATTGACGACAAATCTTTGTTTAAATATTCGTTCATACTTATTGGAGTGTAAATGTAGCCGGTTTTGAACGGGTACGGTTGTTAAATTCATCAATAGCCCAAATCGTCCAGAAATATTCACCGGATGGGAGTGATTGATTTATCTTGTATGAAATTGAGTCGGCAGAAACATTTTCAGCCTGCCACACAACTTCGGGGGGAGAATTATCTGTGCTTATTTGCAGAAAATATTTAAATGAAAAACCGGGAGTAAATCTTTTCCACGAAAGGACGATGGGGGTTGTTACCTCCTGATGGTTGGTCGGTGAAATAGTTTCAATTTCCTGTTTAATAATTCGTTTTATGTTCGAACTCCCTGCCAGAAATATTCTCCCCTGTAAATCGCTCACTAAGATTTCAAAAATTTTTCCTATTACTTCATCAATTGAGGAAAGGTTTAATTCGCTGAGAGTAATTTTTGTTTCGTAAAAATGTGAGTTTACATTATAACTTAAAAATTTTAAAAAATTAAGCTCTTCATTTTTTATATAAACGGAATCGATATCGTTTACACCATCGAGGTCAGAAATAATTGTGCTGATAAATAAATCGGTTGTTTGGCTGTATTGGAAGCGGTTTAAAACAATGCTGTAAAACTGCAAACTTTCGAGCAGTGGCTTTGCATTTAAGAATACAGCGACGTCTTTTTTCTTCTGGGCGTCCCACTTAATATAAAGTGAGTCGGTTACAAAACTTTCATTTTCAAAAAAAAGCCAGCCGTTAATCGGGCGGATGTTATCCATATTAAACCGACCGTCAACATCAGTTTTTACAAGGATGTTGTCGTTATGCCAGTACACGCGCACGTCTGCAAGGGGTGCGTTTGGAAAACTAATTGTTTTTACCGTACCTTTTATATTGTTAAACGGCTTGTCCGGGTTTAACGGATCAAGCGGATTTGTCCGCGGCGCATTACAGCTAACAGCAAGCACCGTAAACAGCATAACGAATATGTAATTTAAAACTAAGTAAAATTTATTCATCCATGAGCCGAAAAATATGATTTAAAAATATTCTATTATTTTCTAAATAGAAAGAAATAATTGGTTATTTATTTTTTAACAATAAATATTATTATTACCCAATTTTAAAAAGAAAAATTATGCCCTCCGCAGTATTCAGATTTTACGAAGAGTTGAACAATTTTTTCCCTGTAGATAAACTGAAGAAAAAGTTTGAACATTAATTTACTGATAGACCCTCTGTAAAAGATAAAATAGAATTTCGCCGGTGACTTTGCCCGCCAATAGTGTGGATACATCATACCGGTGACTTCGATACACCCCTCTAATAAAAGTTTTTTAAAATATTCGGCAACAAATCCGGCGGCATGCCCGGCTGTCTTAGATTATACAATGTTGTTAATTGTTCAATTAATGAAAGTG
>CAYJPN010000047.1:0-37061 GCA_964372115.1 uncultured Ignavibacteriaceae bacterium | reverse complement strand
ATTCCTATTAATTGTCCACTCCATCAAGCAATTATATTTTAGCGGGGGGAAAAAAAAGACACGGATTTCACAGATTTGCACAGATTATTATTTTTTTTCTGTCCGTGTTAATCCGTGCAATCCGTGTCTGTCTGTGTGCCATACCCGCAAACGCAGCCAGCAGTTTTATTCAGACGAAACATATATCCGCAGACTATTTTTTTATTGCCCCTTCCGTGTTAATCCGTGCAATCCGTGTCGTCGGCGTGCTATTTTCACCTTAAATTACTTCATCAAAATTAATTTTTTTACCATATCATAATCGCCAGCCCGCAGCCTGTAAAAATATATGCCGGATGGCAGCATGGATGCATTAAATTCAACTTCATAAACCCCGGCTGCTTTGTTTTCATTTACAAGTGTGGCAATTTCGTTGCCGAGCACATCATAAATTTTTAATAAAATGTTTTGTATAGACGCACCGCCACGCGTCTCTACAAAAGGAATTGAATATTTAATTGTTGTTGATGGGTTAAACGGATTAGGGTAATTTTGATAAAGCTTAAACTCCGTTGGAAGCTGGTTTATCTCAACTTCAATTGCAGCCGAATAACCGAAATTGCCATTGTTATCCATTTGTTTTAGTCTGTATTCAAATTTTCCGCTCCCCGGATTTTCATCAATGAATGTATATTCTTTTGGCGAATTACTGTTTCCATGCCCGTTTACAAAACCAATATTTTCCCAAATGCCCCCTAAAGGCTGAAGACTGCCAACTGAAAATTGTTTTCTTTCTATTTCAAATCCATAGTTATCAATCTCTGTCGCGGTTTTCCAGTTTAACTTTACTTGATTGAAAATATTATTTGCATTAAATGAAAGTAGTTCAACCGGGAGAGGATTATCAGATGTCGAAGCAACACCGAATTCAGAAAATGTATTCAAATCTGCCCGGTGAATAATAGGACAAGCGTTGGAACCTGTGCAGGCACTATGCGTTCCTTCTAAAGCCCAGGCGCTTCCGCTGTTTCCCCTTTTTATTAAGTGCAATTTTGAAAAATCGTCAACACCGGAAAATGCATCGGCAGATAAATCAAGAGTGTAAATCCCACCGGTAAGCCCGTCGCCGGTTTGTAATGTCCAATAACCGTCCGGACTAACATTAGTTAAACTAATTCCGCCGTCATTTAAAGGTAAACCATTAGTCCCGGGGTTAGTAGCTGTAAAAAACGAAGTGATCGTTCCCCCTGTTCCCGGCGCAGTAGTGAAACTTACGCTTGCAGGCCTATAGTTGCCGGTAGTTCCCACCGGAAACAACACATCGCTTATGGTTGAAGCCGCAAACCAGCGTTTAAAATTACCGACAATTTTTCCGGTTCCAGGAGTTAGTAAACCGAGGTTAGATGTGGATGAGCCAAGTGTTAGTGTATTTGCGCCTGTAGTAATATTTCCGGATGTTAAAGTAAGCGTCCCATTTACTTTTGCATTCTGGTTAAGAATGATTCCACCCGATTTGTTAACTGTTAAATTGTTTATAATGTCCGATGAAGGGATTTCATAACCGGTTGTAACTTGGGTAGAGCCTGTATATTCAACATTAATAGCCGGGCCGAAAATCGGTGCGACAGAAAAAGTACCTGAATTTATGGAAATAGTTTTTCCATTGGCAAGAGTTACATTCACCGGATTGTTTTCAAATTCTCCGTTAGATAAGTACAATATCCCATTAATAGTGGTAGGCGCAGTAAGACTAACCCCGGTTGAGTTGTCTATTTTTAAATCATTTACCTGAGATGGTAAGCCCGAGCCGGTATTTTGTGCCGACGCTCCATTGTAAATATAATTCGCACCAGTTGAGAATATTCTGCTGCCCGAATTTTGAATATTACCGGCAGCTCCGTTAGATGATATCAATGAACCGATTTCAATAGTGGCGCCACTGTTTAGTGCAAAGTTGCCGGTTCCTGTTAAGTAATACGGGGAGGGAAGCTTTAAACTGCCGCTTGAAATTGTAAGCGTACCTGGCGAATTTATTGTATGATTTGTAAGCAAATGAAAAGGGAAACTGAGGTCGGTTGAACTCCATGTAATATCATTTGAAGTTGGCTGACAACTTGCGAAAGCAAAACTATTGGTGCCATTACCGCTTCCGGAGTTGCCTGAGTATGAAGTCCAAGTCGATGAAACAATATAAGCTCCATAACCACTATTATCATTTAAGTTGTTATTTGTTATAATAGGTGTTGAACTGGTAGCATATATTCCGTCCAACGTGTTATTTGAAATTGTGTTGTTGTTTATTGTGGGCGAGCAACCAAGCGAATATACACCGTACCTTATGCTGTATGAAGAAGTGGAATTGGTGAGAGTACCTGCTTCCGAATAATAGAATGATATATTTGCAGGATAACCGCTGCTTCCTCCTCCGTACTTAATAGTGCAATAGTCAAAATTTGCAATACCATCATAGATTCCGTTTCCATCCACATAAACCCCATACCAGTCACCGGCGGCCGGAGTTGAACCGGCAGCGTCTCCATTCGTATCACCGCCATAATTGTCATCCTTTATTGAGGTGAATTTTATCTCATTGCCTGATGTTGCCACCGCGCTTAATGTACCATAGCAATATAAGACTCCGGCAGTTTCTCCTTTGATTATAGTATTTTCTGAAAGTGTCAATGTAATTCCATCATTAATTGTAACTGTGCCTCCTAATATAAAGGGCATATTATTCCCCATTGTCCATGTTTGATTTGTTGTAACAGTTCCAATCACTTTTATGCCGTTTATCCCGTTACCGCTTCCTGTATTCCCGGAATATGCTGTTGTTGTGATACTATTTAAATTTGCAGCATACTCAATATTATCATTTAGGTTGTTATTTGTTATAATAGGAGTTGAACTGTTAGCATATATTCCGTCCAACGTGTTATTTGAAATTGTGTTGTTGTTTATTGTGGGCGAGCAACCAAGCGAATATACACCGTACCTTATGCTGTATGAAGAAGTGGAATTGGTGAGAGTACCTGCTTCCGAATAATAGAATGATATATTTGCAGGATAACCGCTGCTTCCTCCTCCGTACTTAATAGTGCAATAGTCAAAATTTGCAATACCATCATAGATTCCGTTTCCATCCACATAAACCCCATACCAGTCACCGGCGGCCGGAGTTGAACCGGCAGCGTCTCCATTCGTATCACCGCCATAATTGTCATCCTTTATTGAGGTGAATTTTATCTCATTGCCTGATGTTGCCACCGCGCTTAATGTACCATAGCAATATAAGACTCCGGCAGTTTCTCCTTTGATTATAGTATTTTCTGAAAGTGTCAATGTAATTCCATCATTAATTGTAACTGTGCCTCCTAATATAAAGGGCATATTATTCCCCATTGTCCATGTTTGATTTGTTGTAACAGTTCCAATCACTTTTATGCCGTTTATCCCGTTACCGCTTCCTGTATTCCCGGAATATGCTGTTGTTGTGATACTATTTAAATTTGCAGCATACTCAATATTATCATTTAGGTTGTTATTTGTTATAATAGGAGTTGAACTGTTAGCATATATTCCGTCCAACGTGTTATTTGAAATTGTGTTGTTGTTTATTGTGGGCGAGCAACCAAGCGAATATACACCGTACCTTATGCTGTATGAAGAAGTGGAATTGGTGAGAGTACCTGCTTCCGAATAATAGAATGATATATTTGCAGGATAACCGCTGCTTCCTCCTCCGTACTTAATAGTGCAATAGTCAAAATTTGCAATACCATCATAGATTCCGTTTCCATCCACATAAACCCCATACCAGTCACCGGCGGCCGGAGTTGAACCGGCAGCGTCTCCATTCGTATCACCGCCATAATTGTCATCCTTTATTGAGGTGAATTTTATCTCATTGCCTGATGTTGCCACCGCGCTTAATGTACCATAGCAATATAAGACTCCGGCAGTTTCTCCTTTGATTATAGTATTTTCTGAAAGTGTCAATGTAATTCCATCATTAATTGTAACTGTGCCTCCTAATATAAAGGGCATATTATTCCCCATTGTCCATGTTTGATTTGTTGTAACAGTTCCAATCACTTTTATGCCGTTTATCCCGTTACCGCTTCCTGTATTTCCGGAGTATGCTGTTGTTGTGGTATTAGTTAAATTTGCAGCATATCCACTATTATTATTGAAAGTATTGTTTGTAATAATTGGGGCAACACCGTTGGAATATATTCCATCTAAAGAGTTGTTGGAGATTGTATTTTGGTTTATTGTAGGTGAGGAACTGGTTATATAAATACCGTTTCTTAAACTGTATGAAGAAGTGGAATTGGTGAGAGTACCCGCATTTGAATAATAGAAAGCTATGTTTCCTTGGTAACTACCGCTTCCTCCTCCGTACTTAATAGTGCAATAATCAAAATTTGCAATGCCATCATTGGTTCCGTTTCCATCCACATAAATCCCATACCAGTCACCGGCGGCTGGAGACCCGGAAGAACCATCAACCGTTTCACCGATGGTGTTATCATTTTTTGAAGTGAAGTAAATATTCGAACCTGATGTTCCTGCAGCATCAATAGTTCCATAAACAATCATTACAATTGATGAAGCAAATTTTACAACCACACCCGGCTGGATAGTGAGAGTTGTATTATCATTCACGGTTAAATTTCCGGTGACATAATATGTACCTGAAGACCAGGTTTGCCCCGAGACATCACCGCTTACAGTTGTGAATGCAAGGGAATACGCCGCGAAAAACAAACAAAACAGAAATGCAAAAAATGTTTTCATATTAAACCTTTGTGTGAAGAATTTATAATGTGGTTATTTATTTGTAATATTTTTTTTGATGATTTTGAATTATTTGCTATAAAAAAATTTTCCGCTATTCCCATGGATCCTTTTATTAAAATACCCCTTAACACTTCAAACAATTGTGTATCATTACTGGGTGATAAGAAAATTCCACTAATTTTTTTTATTTTTTCTTTGTGATAAAAAAGGATGCCCTTATTTTTACAAACCGATTTATATTTATTAACATCATAAAATTGACCGTTACCGGTACAGAAAGGTTCCGGCTCACTTTCTGGAAATTGTGCAGTTGCTTTTGGCGTATTTTTCTTGCCGGTTTTAGCCTCAAAAACTGATTGATTTAAACCATGGATTTTTGTTATAAGTAGTAAAATATTTTTAAGTGTCTCGGTATAGGTCGGGATTGCTAATTTATTTTCAAAATAATTTAAGAGCAGATGCAAAAAATTTACATCAAATTTTTCTGCTTCACCGTTATTTCCGAAAAATTCATTTTTTGATCTATAGTGCATGCAAAATTTTCCCTCAAATTCCTTAAGGCTAAACCCTTATTGAGAACTACCTTAATTTTCTCCTCGGTAATTTTCAACAGCAAAAAACATCGTGCCGCAGTTTTCTGTAAGAAAGGAAATTGGCATTTCGTCTTTCAAGAAATTTAGCCGATAAATTGTCCTCATTTGTGTTTGCGAAATTTTTTGTAAAAATGATCATCGCAATACCTACAAAAATATGTTTTGTAAATAATGAAACTAAATCAAATTTGTCCTAAAACGGGATTTGAGAATCGGGAATAGGAATTATTTCGACTAATTGGTCCGTGGATGACTGAGTTTTATTTAAATATTCAACAGGCGGCAAACCTGTTATTTCTTTAAATACCCTGTAAAATGTTGATTTGCTGTTAAATCCGATTTTTAGATAAATCTCTTCCAGGGAACCGGATTCTTTAATTTGCGAAATAAGTCTTTTAGCCTCCAATATTCTATATTTATTGATGAAAGTTGAAAAGTTACATCCGTAAACATTATTAATTACAAATGATAATTTCTTTACCGGAATGTGAATTTTTTTTGAAAGTTGCTCAAGTTTCAAGTTTGGGTCGCGATAAAGTTGGTGTAAAAAAACATATTTTTCCATTGCATCCATAATTTCGAGTTTTGTCTCTTCACTAAGATTATTGGAGCTCTTTGCTTTAACTTGATTATTTGAAATATCGGAAACAGAATTAAGCAGTTTGTACTGAATTGTTATTAATGACTGTTTCATTATCAGGTAGCCAATCAAGAGAATAAATAGGAGCCCTACTAATTGCTCAAATATCCGGATATCATAGGCATCAAATATTCGTAATATTGTTCCGCAGGCAACAACAACTTCATAAAGCACCATGCCCAATGTCATGAGTAGAATGAACTGGGATAAAAATATTTTTTGTTCGGGAGCTGTTTTTTTTATTTTTATCATTAACATGGTATTAAGAAACACATATACAATGAACTGCAAGTAATATAATGGGACAATTACTATTTGAAACAAACCAAAGGGCGAAGAGGGTTCCGAACTGGAAGATAAATGACAGTTTACAAATTTTACTTTTTCGTTATAATTTAGAGGCGAATAAATACTAAGTATAAAAACAAAAATTAAGGCAGCTATCAAAAAATGAGGCGCCACTTTTTGAAGTTTTATTTTTTCGGGCGTAACAGTGAGTCGTAATATGTAAATATATAAAAGAGGATAAGTAAGAAAAAAACTTGCGTGATAGAGTGGTAGTAAAATAATATTAATTTTTAGTAACCCCAATGATTGGGTTAATTCATAGGAGCACCAAAAAATAATTAACCACAAAAGTGATATTAAAAATAGCCTTCGTTGTATCTGCAGTCTGTCGATAGCAACAGTAAATATAAAGACAAACAATGCAGAAACAATAGAGAGAATTGTAAGCAACTCGAATGTGTTCAGCACTTAAAATACTTTCCTTAAAATCTACTATAAATTTAATTATTTTAAGTCGAAAAACGAGGTGCGTAACTACATATTTTACTAAGGGGAAATACAAATCACAATTTTAAACTCTTCTAACACCCACCCGGAACATATAAGAAATAATGGCTGCATATAACAACTTCAAAGATCATGTTTATTTTTGATGGAATTAAAAAGTTCCTTATTTTTAATTATCTTTATAATGAAAACTTAAGATGTTTCCTCAATATAAAGCATCACCAATTTATGATTATATAATTATGTTTTTGTTATAATAGTTTTTTGCAAAATACTTTTTTGCCGTGAAACGACTTCAAAACTGATACAAAGTAATTGACAGTTCAACTAAGAAGGAGATCATGCTGAATGAAATTATTCAAAATATTCTTAATCTTTTCTTCACTCCTTTTTGCCCAGCCCGGCGAACTTCACTTTAAAAACATTGAACAAAAAGAGGGACTTTCATCAAATACCGTAAACTGCGCGGTGCAAGATCAATTCGGGTTTTTATGGTTCGGTACTGCTGCCGGGTTAGACCGATTTGACGGTTACGATATTGTTTCATTCCGGAATAACCCCTTAGACAGCAATTCTCTCAGCAATAGTTATGTCGGCACTATTTTTATCGACAGTAAAAATAGAATGTGGATAGGAACGGCAGATGGATTATCGTTATATAATTATCCACAAAAGAATTTCAAAAGATTCGATTTTATTTTAAAACCGAATATAATTGAATGGATTTCTTGTATAACCGAAACAAAGGAAAATGGCAATGAGGTTTTGTGGATTGCAATACGTCAATATGGTTTAGTTAAATTTTTTCCCGAGACCGGGGAATATACTCTTTACAAAAACAGTTCACTCAATAACTCGCTAAGCGATGATTTTATATTAACTCTTTACGTTCAAAACGACAGCACGCTTTGGATTGGAACATTAAAAGGAGGATTGAACAGATTTAACACAACAACAAATTTATCTAAGCATTTTATTCACAATCCTTCCGATATCAATTCTATTAATGATAATCATATTATCAAAATTATTGGGGATAAAATAAACGGGCAAGACATTTTATGGATTGGAACCGGAAACAAAGGGCTATTAAAATTTAACATTAGTTCAGAGAAGTTTTCTCAGATCAGCACTTTTCAGTTTAAGTCAAATCAAAACAGAATCGACAGGGTTTTCTCTATTTTAAAAACCCCAAATTGTTTATGGGTATCCACTGCCGAGGGGGGAATAAAATTTTTCAATACCCAACAAAACCAATTTACTCCGGCTATCTATTCTGTACCGGAAAATGTAAAATCACGGTTAATTACTTCTCAGTTTATGGATAATGACGGAACTATATGGTTAACAACCAACAACAGCGGAGTTTTGAATTTTAATCCGTCTACTCAATATTTCTTCCACTTAACCGAAAGCTCCGGTTTGCGTAATAAAGCTATTAATTGTGTTCTTAATGATTCACAGGATAATCTTTGGATTGGAACCAATAAAGGAGTGGATAAATATATCCCTTCGCAAAATAGGCTTATTAATCTCAAAAATTTCCCCTCAAAAAGGGACAATTTGGCTAATGAAATAGTGACTTCAATTTTAGAATCGAAAACTGACGAGGGAGTACTATGGTTTGGTACCGTCGGCTCCGGATTGATTAGATTAGACCCTAAAAACAATTCGTTTAGAAAATTTTTAAGCATGCCTGGTAATTCTGCCACTATCGGGCACAATACCATTAATGCGCTTGATCAAACTAAGAATTATCTCTGGCTGGCAACTGCCTCAGGCGGATTGAATAAATTAGATCAATCAACTTTTAAAGTTGAACGATATTTGCATAACGAAAAAGATTCAACTACAATACAAAATAATTTTGTTACCACCATTACGCATAATAACCGGGGAGATTTATTCGTCGGCACAATTTCCGGGTTAGATAAATTTGATCAGCTTACAGAAAAATTTAAGAGAGTGCCTCTAATAAAAAATAGAGCTCAACCAGCCGCCCAGGTAATAATATCTCTTTTTGTGGATGAACGAAATGACGATATCATCTGGGTAGGAACGCAGAATGGTTTAATAAAATGTAACATATCAACAGGGCATTTAATAAATTATACCACTGCTGAGGGTCTTTGCGAGAATGTAGTATTGGGTATTTTACCCGACGAAAAAGGTGATTTGTGGCTTAGTACAAATAACGGGTTATCAAAATTTAATATTACTTCGGAAAAATTTGTGAGCTTTTATACCGATGATGGACTCATAAACAATGAATTTAACATCGGTGCCGTTTTTAAAGCAACAAACGGGATTATCTATTTCGGCGGAACTGAAGGACTAACGTATTTCCAACCCGATAGTATCCGTGTTTACTCTACCAATACCCGTCCAATAATAACGCAGTTTTCTTTATTAAATAAACCTGTCGAAATTGGTAACAACACTCCGCTTAAAAGTTCAATTGAAATGATTGATAAGATAACATTGAACTATGACGATTATCTCTTTTCGTTTACTTTTACAGCGCCTAACTTTATAAAACCGGATGAGCAGCAGTTTGCTTATATGCTCAAGGGATTTGAGGATAAATGGATTGTGACTGACTCCAAAAACAGAGCGGCTACTTTTACAAACATTCCGAATGGCGAATACGATTTTGTAGTAAAAGTATCGAATAAGCCGGGTACCTGGAATGAAAATTACACGTCCGTAAAAATTGTTATTCTTCCGCCCTGGTGGAAAACCTGGTGGGCATATCTTTTATATGGAGTTACAATAGCCGCGCTGATTTTAGGTTTTGTTGAACTACGGACACATAAAACCAAAAAAGAAAAAAAAATTCTGGAAGACTTAGTTGATGCACGAACAAAAGAATTAGTGAAACTTAATAGAGAAAAGGACCGTTTTTTTTCTATCGTAGCGCATGATATAAAAGGACCTTTAATAGCGGTTTTAAATCTTTCTAAAATTCTTAAAAAGCAATTTAACCGGTTTAGCGAGGATGAAAAATTTGATTCGATAAACGAGATTTATCATTCACTTGATTCCAGCTATAGATATCTTAATAACTTACTAGATTGGTCGAGAATTCAACTTGGACGATTTGAGTTTAAACCCGAAGTAATAGATTTGCAGCAGTTATTCGATAGTTGTATTAGCAACCTTCAGCCATTATTGTCGTCAAAGAATGTTAATTTACTATCCGGGTTAAAAGAAAGTCTGTTGGCGTTTGCCGATTATGAAATGATAGCAATAGTACTAAGGAATTTAATATCAAATGGAATAAAATTTACTAACGCTAATGGATCGGTAATAATTAGCGCAGAAGATAAAATATCTCATATTGAAGTGATTGTGGAAGACAACGGTGTTGGTATAGAAGAGGAAAATCTCTCAAAATTATTTGCTCCCGATTCATTTTTTAAAACGTCCGGAACAAATAACGAAACAGGTACAGGGCTTGGATTAATAATTTGTAATGAGTTAATAATAAAAAACTCCGGAATTATATACGCGAAAAGCGCTCCGGGCAAAGGTAGTAAATTTATTTTTACTTTAATGAAGCCATTTAAAAATGAACAACCTAAAATTGTGAATAGTATAAAAGTTAAAAACAACAATTAAGGATATGAAAGAAAAAATAATAATAATAATTGCAGATGATCACCCGATATTTCGAAAAGGGTTAAAGTATACAATACAGACAAATGAAAATTTTGAAATTATTGGTGAAGCTGTAAATGGACAAGCGGCAATTGAGTTAATAGAAAAACTTTCTCCTGATGTTGCTGTTTTAGATGTTGAAATGCCTTTTCATAATGGTTTAGCTGTCGCTGAAATAGTGCTTTCGAAAAATGCTGATTTAAAAATCATCCTCCTAACAGCGCATAAAGAACCGGAGGTGTTAAAAAAAGCAGTTAAAATTGGTGTAAAGGGTTACCTTTTAAAAGACAGTGTTGATGAAGAAATAGTTAAAGCTATAGAAGTAGTGAATAATGGCGGTATGTATATCAGTCCTATTATGTCCGGTTACCTCGTAGGCAAAACTGATGATGAAATGCCCATTCATCCGCTGTTCAATCAATTGACGCAAATGGAACATAAAATAATCCAATCGGTTGCACACAATAAATCAACTGCCGAAATTGCCGATCAGTTCTGTATAAGCGAAAGGACTGTTGACCGGCATCGGTCGAATATATGTAAAAAATTAAATCTTACCGGTAATAATGCGCTAACAAAATTTGCTCTCGAAAACAGAGAGATTCTTTTAATGGATGCGAAATAAAATCAATCTGACAAATTAAAAAGCTGTTTCCAAACCCACCCTTACCATTCTTGGTTGGTTATATTGTATCGGCGTCATATAATTAGGGTTCGGAAATATTTGATTGCCGTTTGCATCAGTTCCTAAATAATGCTGCTGATCAAAAGTTACCGGCTTCAATGTGTTAAAGATATTAAAGACATCCACTATCAAGTTAATCTTCTTCACCGCTGGTAAAAAAGAAGCGAGGTCGTATTTAAGCCGCAAATCTGCGTTTAATAAAGCGGGAGTCCTCCCAGCAGATCCTTGCTGACTAACGAATACAGGAAGAACCAGCCCGTAAGGATCGGCTCCATATTCTGTTAATGGTGTTCCGCTCTGCCAGGTAATGTTCATTCCGGCAGTAAACCCGTAACCGAAATTATAAAATCCCGAAAACTTAAAAACATGCGTCCTATCGTTTGGTAATAAGCCGCTGCTGTTTTTTGTCTGCTCGATTATATCAGGAATAAAATTTGAATTTGGTAAAAAGTTGCCCGAATAAGAATTAAATATGCCTGTATAATTTCCTGAATTTGAAGACAAAACATACGAAGCTATAAATCCGTAATCATCCTTTTCAATTTTTTGAAGAGAAAACTCAAGCGCTCTATAAATGCGGATTAATTTTGGGAAAAAATCTAACTTTCCCCTGCCGGGATTGCCGATAATATACGTCCCGGTAGATGGATCGATAAAATCATCTATAATATCATTGGTTTCTCTATAAAATCCTTTTACAGAAGCTTTAATGCCATAACTTATTTTCTGTTCATATCCGAGAATAAACTCATCATAACTTTCCCCCTTCAAACCATCAATTTTAATTTGCGCCAAAGATGAAAGATCATTTACCATACCGCCATTAGGGTTGACAGCCGGATCATGATTAAAAATAGTAATTACTTTTTTTCTATTAAGATAATTAAAGGCTAAAAATCTGGATGGTATTTGCTCAAAAAATCTGCCGTAAAAACCAAACAGCTTTGAATTTCCATTCATCATCGGAGTATAAATAAATCCTGCCCTCGGTTGAATTTGAGCGGTAATTGATTGAACCAGGTTACCTTCATTTCCTATAAAATATTGTCCATCCCATCGAACCCCTGCATTAATTCTAAAATAATCATTTAGTCTCCACGAGTCTTGAATGTAAAAAGATAAAACTCTATTGCTTACACTACCTTTATATTCTAAATATTGAGTAATATAAGTTGAGTCTGCGGTTCTAATAACCCAACTGTATGGAGATAAATTAGAGATATCTATTTGATAACGATTATCCTCAAATGTAAAACCGGATTTAAAAGAATGGCTGCAAAAAAAAAACGCTCCGCTGATATCAACACCCGTACGGCTATATTTATCATTCTGCGTTATAGGTCTGCCGCCGGATATTGTTCCATTAAAATAATCAACTATTAAGGGTTCTACTCTTCCCCGGTTTGTCTCAGGCTCTGTTGTTTCGCGTTGACTTAGTCTGTAAACTTTTGCTTCAAGAAAAAAATTTTCATTAATTATTTGCTGGACTATTAAAGATAAATTTACTCCTCCCATTTCTCGTTTTTCTCTAATAGCATCCGCATTTATAACTTTAAGTCCTTCAGTCTCATTAATAAAAACCAAATTCCGAAAGGTGGGATCGCCGAGAACGCTAAAAACAATATTTGTATTCTTTGCCGGCTGCCATTTTAATTTTCCGGCAAATGGGTGAAATACAATTTTCTGTTTAAAGTTACCCAACCCGGCAATGTTTATTTCTTCTTCTTCAAACGAAGGATTATATGCACCGTAAAACCAGAGTTTGTCCTTAATAAACGCCCCGCTTACAGAACCTCCGAAATCATAATTGTGAAAATTTGGAACAGCTGCTTCTGTAAGCCCCAATTTTTTATTTGCACTTAATGAATTACCTGTAATAAAACCAAATAAATTTGTTTCAAAAGTATTGCTGCCTCCCGGGGTTATTACATTAACTATTCCGCCAAGCGCTTTTCCATACTCCGCATTATATCCACCGGTAATTATTTCAACTTCTTGAATAAAGTTGTATGGAAGTTTTATGCTTGAGGCAGCATCAGCAGGGTCAGTTACATTTATTCCATCGATATAAAAAATATTTTCCAGGCCGGTACTGCCTAATATATTAACCGGCTCATTACCAAATCCTGCGTTAACTTGAGGTGAAAGCAGCGATACCGAAGAATAATCACGCTGCAACGGAAAATGATTAAAGGTTGAAGATGATATATTATTCCCAGAGGTTGTTGATGTAGGATCAACAAGCGATTCATTTCCAATTACAAATACTTCGTCTAATTCGTGAACCCTTGGCGTCATTTTGATTGTGCTTAAGTCAGTGACAGTTCCAATTTTTATATGAACATTTTCTAATTTAATATTTTGATATGCCACGTTTTGAATTGATATTGTGTAGCTGCCGGCTGGCAGCGCAATTATTCTAAAATTACCATTTTCATCCGAAACAGTTCCACGGTTACCCTGCAAAAATTTACCGAAAATAAGAACATTTGTATTAACCATCCCTTCTTCATTCTCACTAACAACTTTTCCCTTTAAAATTCCTGTTGTTTCTTGCGCATTCATTTTGCCGGAGCTGAATAATAGAAACAAACTTATAAGGATTGTTTTAACCATTTCTAACCTTGGTTTATGAAGTAAAACAGTTTCTAAAAAATAACTTAATATTTTCAAACTAAAAACCTTTCTTCATATTTTTTTAAGAATTCGGGATATGGGTACCGGCACCCATAAAAATGGGTAGTGGTACTTATTGAGAAATAAACTGTTCATCCTTAAATATAAACCGTGAATAAAAAAATAAAAATATTGTTAGCCGATGACGATTCTCGTTTTATACAGGGTTTTAAGCTGCTGCTTAGATTTGAAGATATGATAGAAGTTATAGGTTTTGCCAATAATGGTGAAGAAGCTTTAGAGATAATCAAAGAAAAAGGAGCCGATATCGCGGTTCTTGATATTGAAATGCCCGTAAAAAACGGTTTTGAAACCTTAGCAGAAATAAAAAGAAATAATCTCCCACTAAAAACAATTATCCTCACGGCTTATTCAGACTCGACTAATTTTAATAAAGCAATTGCGCTAAAAGCAGATGGATATGTTTTAAAAGATAACTACGAAGAGGAAATTGTAAAGGCTGTATTTTCAGTCGCTTCCGGAAAGACTTATTACAGTAGACAATTATACGGTTACTTAAAAAATAAAAATGAAAAAAGGAATTAGATGAAATACCTATTACTGATTTTAATAATTTTATTGCTGACAATTACTGCGTGTAAAGATGAAAACAACCCGGCGGCGCCGTCTGAGGATAATCTTTCGTGGAATAAACAAATTGCCGTTGCTTATGTTCACTCTTATGCTTCATTGATTGGTGAGGCAAAATCGGGTTTTCAATCCGACTCACTTTTTATAGATTTTATCCGGCGGTCCATTGATCCAATCAGCTTTTACCCGGACAGCTCCGGTTACTTTTACGTATACGATTACAACTGTATAAATATTGCACATGCCAGGCAGAAAGATTTGCAGGGACAAAATCTTTATAACTACACTGATACCAAAGGCAAATATGTAATTAGAGAACTTGCCGCAATGGCGCAAAGCGGCGGCGGTTATGTTGAGTTTTACTGGATAAAACCTGGTGAAACAGGCGAAAAGAAAAAGTTGGGATACGTTGAGCCAATAACTAATACAAATTATTTTATTGGTTCGGGAGTTTATCTTGAGTGAAATTAATACATCCCAAGATCGAAGAATAAATTTTAATCGAAATTATTTATTTCAACATAAAAGAAAAGGTTAATATGAAATCGTTTGAAAAAAAATGGTGCAAAACAAAAACATCCATCGCGATGTTCATAAGTTTTCTTTCTTTGCTTTTTTTACTCGAGGGATGCACGAAAGATGAAACGCCGGTTGCGCCGGTTAGTTCAAATATTGGCGAGAAGTTACAGACATTACTCGCTCGAGAGTATGATGCTTATATTGCTAAATATCCGGGTTTTCCCGGTGGAGTGGCGGTTCAAGTATTATATAAAAATGAAACCGCGTTTGCTTATAAAGGATTCAGTGCTGAGATAACAAACCGTTATCATTTAAGAGCTCAGAGTATTACAAAGTCTTTTACAGCAGCTGGTATTATGCTTCTTTATCAAAGGGGACAATTGGATATACATGATTATATCACGGATAACATCCCAAATTCAACGGAACCGTATTTACCCAATAATTCTAATTATAATGTCCCTTATAAAAATCAGATAAGAATCTGGGATTTGTTAACTCACCGGGCAGGTGTTTTTGATCCGATAAATGATGATAGAACTTATGTAGATTCGGTACTAAATGTTGATCCTAATCATTCGTTCACTTTGGATGAAATAGTCGGGTGCGCCGCGAGTTATCAGATATCATATTTCCCTCCAAATGGGGGTTGGCATTATTCAAATGCAGGATATGTTATGCTGGCAAAAGTTATCGAAAGAGTTTCGGGTAAATCATACAAGCAGTTTATAAACGATGAATTCGTACTTCCGCTAGGATTAACGGATACTAATTTCCCGGATTCCGGAACAGAAACTACCTTACCCTCTCCGTATATAGATTCATGGGCATGGAGTACAGCTCTAACTATCAATTTAACTGAACAAAATATGACTTATGATATCGGGGAAGGTAATATGATTAGTTCGGTGAAGGATTTAGGTACCTTTTTTAAAAATCTTTTAACTGGTAGTGCCGGTGTTAACCTAAAAAATGTAAGCAATTATATGATGGATTGTAAAAATGTCTCCGACGTTGGTTTGATGGCGTTTGGCGGCGGACTAATGTACTTAAATAATTTGGGATACGGTCACGGCGGGGACGGAGCAGGTATGTCGGTTAGAGCTTTTTATGATCCACAAAATGATTTTCAAATTATTGCATATACAAATTGCTATAACTATAAAGACGGGCAAGAAAATGGGACCTATTATGCTGAGCAAACTGACTGGTTTTACCAATTGCTCTACAAAGTGAAACAAGAAATTTTCTATTAATCTAAAAGTTTTTAAAAGTGGAACGCAAAATGCAAAATCTTAAAGTTTTTTTTACACTCATCATATTTGTAACAATTTTAGGTTGCTCAAACTATATAAGCCACCCTGTTAAAAAAGAAAAAGTTCTGACTGACGCAAGAGTACATAAAATGGAGATTGAATTAGACAATGTTATGGTGAACGGTTCTATTCCCGAAACAATTATCGGCGTATTTACAGACGATGGGGAAAATTGGACTGTTGCGCATGGCGTAAGCAATATTGAAAACTACGAGCCTATGTCCGCAGAAAACCATTTTGGAGTTGGAAGTAATACTAAAATATTTGCTCGAACAACGGTATTAATTGCCGTTGCATGAATATTAACCCCAAAAATATGTTATGTAAATAAAATTTCGTCAAATACAAAAGGACAAAATTATGAACAGAAAAAAAATTCTTGCTAACAGCGCCGTCATTACTCTTGGTTTATCCCTTCCTTTTGGATGTTCTAAAGATGACAATCCGGTAGCACCCGTGGAACAATCAGAAATGCCTCCGTTTCCTTACCTTGAAGTATCGGAAACATCCAATTACGATATTGGATTTAAAATCGGCGAACATTTTAAAGTGTTAATTCAAGAATTATACAAGCGCCAAATGGCAAATAAAATTCATAATCCCTCAAGTCCTTTTGATGGAATGAGCATTTTGGAAATTCTACTTAGCTTTGTCGATAGCGATCCTTCTATTTATTATGATCCTTTTTACAACGCAGCACAAACCAGTTTCCCACAGTATCTCGAGGAAATGAAGGGTACCGCAGATGCAACCGGGATTCCGTTAAAAACTATTTTTACAAATATGTGTATGCTAGAAATAATGGCACTCATACAAAGCGAGAAACCGATAAAAAAACACTCGCCTTCAATCAAAGGGTGTTCAACAGTTTCGTATTCCGGCGGTGGAAAGTTATTCCTTGCGCATAATGAAGATTTTTTTACCGCATACGCAGATCTTATGTACGTTGTTAAAGTGACACAACCGGGTAAACCAACATTTCTATCACTTAATTACCCCGATGGAATTTTGGGAATACCTCCGGCAATGAATGATGCGGGAATTGTATACAGCGGCAACCAAATTGATCTGCCGGCAAGTTCACCCGGGATTCCTTTCGTTTTTGTTTTGAGAGATATGCTTAGCGCCACCAGTCTTGAAGATGCAAAATCTAAAGTACAGCTTTCGAATATCGCATACAGCACTCATATCAATATCGGTTCATTTAAAGAGAAGAAAATAATATCTGCTGAAATTATGCCCGGGAAATCGGAGATATACGAAGTTAGCGACTTCTACGTGCATACAAATCATTTTGTGCTGCCCACAATGGAAGGTCTTTCGACTACAGATGACAACAGTATAATTCGACGAGATACATTGATTGCAAAATCTAATATCTATAAAAATAAACCAAACGAGGTTGATGGAGATCTTATTACGGGTTGGATGTCGAGTCATGATGGATATCCGAATGCCGTTTGTGTCCATTTAGATGGTGGATTGACTGTAGCTCACTCGCTATTCTATTTCCAAAACCAAACATGGAAACTATACAAAGGTAATCCATGCGCCAATGCTTATAAAACAATAAAAATTTAAAGAAGAAGGAGTATTGATATGAAAAAAGTTGTATTGTTTTTAATCATTGTGCTGCTTGCTTCGACAAATGTAAAATCTCAATCATTAACTTTTACCGCGGCATTTGATTCGCTGCATACTAAGCTGTCTGTTTATTACGCTTTTACTGAATGGAAAGGAATAAACTGGAATAATTTATACAACGAATTTCAGCCAAAAATTGCAGCCGCCCAAACAACAAACGACTCCATTGCTTTTTATTCTGCAGTAAGACAATATTTATTTAGCATACCTGATGGACATGTAATGCTACTCGGCTGGTGGGATAAAATGGAAGAACTTAAATACCGGATGATAGGAGGCAGTTATGGATTTGCTTTAATTGAATTAGACAATGGCGACATAGTTACAAGATTAATAGCAGATAATTCATCGGCGGCATTAGCCGGGATGCAGTTCGGCGCAAAAATTTTAGAAATAAATGATCAGGAAATCAATTCTGTCCTTGATACTGTTTCAACGCTATTTGCCGAATCGATTCCGGCAACATCAGAGGGGAAAAAGCTAAATCAATTTCGTTTTATTGGTCGCGCGACGGTTGGTGATACAATAAAAGTTAAGTTTTTGAACCGCGGCAGTACAACTCCACAAACAGTTTTGCTTTCTGCAGTAGACGACAATTATGAGACTTTAAATAAAACTTCTTTGAGTTGTTCTCGTGATACTTTACCATATGTTTCTTACGAAAAATTGCAGCCAAGCGGTTTCGGATATCTAAGATTAACTTCACTCGGTGGGAGTGATTCATCAATAGCCGAAATTTACTCCGGATTTGCTGAAGCGATAAATTATTTTATAAATGAAAATGTGCCGGGCATTATTTTAGATTTGAGAATAAACGAAGGGGGTGAAGACTTTCTAGCTGCGGCACTATCCGGTTTCTTTTATTCAGACACAACACTTTATGAATATATTAGTTTTTTAAATCCTGCCTCAGGGCAATTTGAAATTTATCCCGATTTTCTGGCTCATATTAACAGTCAAACCGGTGAACCTTATATAAACACGAACTATCCGCAGGGTTCGTGGTTTATTGAGCCTACCGAGCTGCATTTTAACAAGCCAATTGTGGTAATGAACAGCACGCGTCAAATAAGTTCGGGTGAAGGTGTAGCGATGGCGCTTCAAAAATTGCCCAATTGTGATGTCGTGAGTTTATGCGGCAGTCAGGGCTCTTTTGGAATAATTGATTTTACTGAAGCAATTTGGCTGTCGGATTATCCTAATCCCTTAGCTGTAGGGTTTCCTCACGGAAGGTCATTAGATGAAAATCAAAACATACAGGTGGACAGCGATGAAAATATGATTGGCGGTGTAATGCCCGATTTTCGTCCGCCGCTTAATGATGAAGCGATTGATAAAATGTTTTTACAAAATATCGATTACGAACTGGAGTATGCCGTCGATCATCTTGCTACACTTGTAAATGTTGAAGATAAACCCGAAGCAATAGCTGTAAGTGATTTTAAGCTTTATCAAAATTATCCCAACCCGTTCAACCCAACAACAAACATAAAGTATCAGCTTGCAGAAAATGGTTTAGTAACACTAAAACTATTTGATGTTTTAGGACAGGAAGTTAAAACTTTAATAAATGAATTCCAGGAAAGTGGGACTTACGAAATAAAATTGGATGCTGCCGGTTTAGCCGGAGGGGTTTATTTCGTGCAATTGCATAGTGGTTCTTTTCAACATGTAATAAAAATGATTTTAAATAAATGAATTTTTTACAATTTAAAGGAAAAAAAATGAACAGAAAAAAATTTCTTGCTAACAGCGCTGTCCTTACTCTTGGATTATCCCTTCCTCTTGGCTGTTCTAAAAAAGATGAAAATCCGGTAGCGCCAATTGTTCAATCCGAAGTTCCGCCGTTCCCATATTTGGAGGTGTCAGGAACAAATTATGACGTTGGGAAGAAAACGGGTGAGTTTTTTAAACCGATTTTTGAGGAAAATTTCAGAAGGCAAAATGAAACTATTCAGTTTATAGTTGGTCTGGCAGATTCCGAACCGGATAAATATTTTAACCCCTTTTATGATGCAGCTGTTGAACACTTTCCAGAATATATAGATGAATTGAAAGGGATGGCAGATGGTACCGGAATTCCATTTAAAACAATAATGTGTTTTAATTTGATAATGGAAATTATGATACGACATGCAACAAGTGGAGGAAATATCCCAATAAAGATCCCTCACTTCGGATGTTCTGATATATCATACTCAAGCAGTACTAGAACTATAATGGCGCATAACGAGGATTTTGACAAAAAGATGGCGGACTTAATGTATGTTGTTAAAGTATCTGTTCCGGGGAAGCCCACATTTATTGGACTAAACTATCCAGGATTAATATTTGGGATACCCCCAGGAATGAATGAAGCTGGATTAGTTGAAACGGGCAACTTTATATCATCCTTGGAAGTAAATGATAGCGCACCATGGATGTTTCTAGCACGTTCAATATTAGATCAGGAAAACCTTGCGGGTGCTGTTACCGCATTAAAGTTTCCTTCTGGTTATGCCGAACACTATCAAGTTGGTTCTTTTACAGAAAACAAGATCCATGCAGTTGAGTTTACTACAGGCGCTTCAGAATCAAAAGAACTGAACGGATTTTATGTTCATACAAATCATCTGATTCTCCCAACTATGTTGAATTTACCTCAATCTCCCGACGGAACCACGCATGCTCGTTATGATATTTTATCTGCGTATGCGGAAGAGTATAAGAATAAGATCGATCAAGTAAATCCGGATAAAATGGTAAGCTGGCTTTCCAACCATGATGGTTACCCGAACTATGTTTGCACACATGGTGAAAACGCACAAACAGTTTCCAGCTCAATATTTGACTTTCAGGATAAATCATGGCGGCTTTATAAAGGAAATCCATGCTATGGATATTACAAGACTCTTCGATTTTAAGAAATAGCGAATTATTTAAAATTAATTTTTATCTATATAATAAACTCTATACAATAACAAACTAAAAGGATAGATCAATGAAAAACAGAACAATCATTACCGTTGCTTTAATAATCGGTTTCATTTTTGCGGGGTGTAAAAAAGACAATCCGGTTGAGCCGATTCCAACTCCAGTAGAAAAAATTGAAGTGGTTATCAATGATATCCCTTTTCAAACTGAAATGTATTATCGCATACCATACACTTTAAAAACATGGGAATGGGAAAAAGACGGACTCAAACTTCAACAGATAGTTGTCTTAGATGATAACTCAAAAACTGAATTACTGACAATTAATCAATCTGAATTGCCGTTTATTTTTAAAGATCCCCTGGGGCAAAATCCTTTTGTTACTTATGATAATATCTCAAATTACTATCTATCAATACAACTTCCCATACCATTAGCGCAAGCAAAGCCGGTAAAAGTTTCCCACCGTTTTATGTTTAGAGATACCGTGCAGAACAAAGATGTTGCTGTTGAAGGCGGCTCTTTTTCTCCCCGCTTGAGTGAAAGCCCATTGGTTATTTCCTCTCCTGTAAAAGGAAATAATTGGGCATTCATAAATCAGTCGACGATGGATTATCATTTTTATATGCTGTTTTTTATTAATGGAAAAATTGCTCGGGGAGAACGATTTGCATTCGATAATTTGAAGTTGAATTCTGAAATGACTGATATATTAAATGGAGATCCAAAAGTAAATGAGTCTTATTTTAATTATAAAGACACTCTTTATGCTGTTGCTAATGGAACTGTAATTTCTATAAAAGACGGTAGACCTGAAAATAACGGTGATGCTCACAATGTACCTCTTAATACGATTGATGAATACGGCGGCAACTATTTGATCTTAGATATTGGTGGAGGACGTTACGCGTTTTATTGTCATTGTGTTCCAAACTCATTTATGGTTAATACCGGCGATGTGATTAAGGAAGGTGATCCGGTCGCCTTGTTGGGGAATTCAGGAAACTCTGATGCCCCACACTTACATTTTCAAATTACAGACGGAACGGATGTTCTTTTTTCTAATGGACTCCCATTTGTATTGAAGAAGTACACAAAAGTTGGCGATTTTGGAACAGGCCCCACTGCGCCAACTATAGTTACCAATGCAATGATGGAGCAATATTCAATTGTTAATTTTGAATGAAAATAAAGTTGCCCGGAATTTTCCAATTGTTAACTGTCGCCGTACATTAATTTTCACTCAAATGGAGCCAATTGAGTTAACAGGTTAAATATCGGTTCGGCATATATTTAAATAGATTACACGCCGGGAATTTTCTGATGTAAAGAAATTTGTTTTGATGAAATAATAAAAAACCTTAGTTTCGTTCTATACTTTATAAGGTGTTTCCATGAAAAAATACTTTTTTAATATTTTACTTAGTGTTCAGATTCTAATTTTTCTGTGCACTCCACTTTTACTTATCTCCTGTTCCGATAGAAATCCGGTTGCTTCCAATAATACCGGGTTGTCTGAGAATATAAAAAATATCACATATTACACAGAAAACTATCCTCCATTTAATTATGAAGAAAACGGGAATTTATACGGCGTGTCTATCGACATTTTGGATCAGCTTTTCATCAAAATGAACGTAAATATTAACAGGCAAAAAGTTGTAATGAGCGATTGGAGCGCCGCATATCAAACAACACTCGGGTCAGCAAATACAATGCTTTTTTCTACCGTTAGAAATGCTGAGCGGGAAAACCTGTTTAAGTGGGTTGGACCAATCGCACCTCAGAAGGATGTTCTGATTTCTCTTTCAAACGCAAATGTTACAATAAATTCTACAAGCGATCTCATCAATTACAAAATAGGTGTGATAAAAGATTACAGCAGCATTCAACTTCTTGTAGGTTTTGGAATTAGTCAAGATAAATTAATTCTTGCTGAAAATGTGGACGATCTTTATTCCAAACTTCAAAGCGGCGCCGTTGACTGCATAGCGTATTCTGAGATCGGGCACAATCTTGTGATCAGTGGAATGAGTCTGAACCAGTCGGATTTTAAGATTTCTTTTGTGATGAAGGTGAATGAATTATATTATGCTTTCAACATCAATACATCCAATGATATTATCACATACTTTCAAAATGCTTTGAATGATTTAAAGGATGACAAAACAACTGACGGAAGTAGTGTTTATGATAAAATTATATCAAACTATAACATTATTAACCATAGTGATGACGGCATTACAAACGAACAGGTAATCACTCTTGTAAATACGACCTCGGTCAACATCGGTTCTGATGCGCCGGGTACTTTTGTAAAAATAAATAATTCTGAACAGCCTTATCGTGATGCCAACTTCCCTGCGTTATACGCCTTTGTTTATGATACATCATTGACAATAGTAGCCCATGCTACAAATAGTTTATTAGTCGGTAGTAATTTTAAAGGTAAACCTGATGTTGCCGGTAAATTATTCAGGGATGAAATTTTAACCGGCGCACTTACTAACGGAATCGGGTGGGAAGATTATATCTATACAAAACCGGGGGAGGGAGGACTCTATTATAAAACAACCTATTACAAGTTAACTACCGGCAGTAACGGAAAACTGTATATTGTTTGTGCCGGAAAATATAAATAGAATTGCGAGCGATAAATTCCGGACAATAGAACCTTATAATTTGAAGCAAGTTTATAAAGGCTGGATGAAGTATTTCTTGGATGCATGAATCATATTGAATAAATTTTCACTTCGCTCCTAAAAACGGCGGCTTACCTGCCGACAATTTTGAATAAAAAAAAGAGCACTTCTTTCTACTGAAAAAAATCGATGCAATTTTTGCCATAAAGATTAATTGATAATCATTAAACATTTTGTTATTATTTTCGATCATAAAGAAAGTGTGAGATTCGCAGCAACAGTTCCTTAAAAATAATGTGAGGATATAGAACAAATTTTTAATAAATTGTATTGCCAAAAAAAATTTAATATAAATAGACATAATTCCAGATGAATACCCGTTCAAAAAAAACTGCTTCAAACAAGCAAAATAGTTTCGTGTTTCTTCTATTTAATGTACTTTTTATAAGTACAATTACCATGGCTATTTTGGAGATGGTTAAACAATTATTATTTTCAGAAATTACCATCTGGCAGTCTCATCTAATCACTATTGCTTTCGTATTAATAATTTCTTCTTTCGCCTCATTTTATCTTATTAAAAAATACCGTTCACAGTATATCTCAAACAAAGACGAAATTGAGAATGATAATGGTTACATACATTCACTTCTCGATTCTATCATCGAATCTACTGCAGATGGAATACTTGTAGTAGATAACAACGGTAAAGTTTCAAAATCAAACAAAAAATTTGCAAAATTGTGGAATATCCCTCAAACGCTCATTGATTTGAATGACGATAAAAAATTGCTCGCTTTTATTTTAGATCAGCTTAAAGACCCGGATGCGTTTATAAAAAAAGTTGAAGGTCTTTACGCAAATCCTGAGTTAGAAAGTTATGATGTTCTTGAATTTAAAGACGGAAGGTATTTCGAACGGCTTTCTTTTCCTCAAAAATTTAATGATAAAATTTTGGGGCGCGTATGGAATTTCCGGGATGTTACTGAGCGAAAACATCTGGAAAAAGTTCATCAGGAAAGTGAGAACAAATACATGAATTTGTTTGAAAAATCAGACGATGCTCACTTAATAATTTTTAACGGAAGTTTTATCGACTGTAACGCAGCAACTGTAAAATTGCTCCGTTATAAAAACAAAAAAGAATTACTTAATACCCACCCCTCGGCATTATCACCCGAAATGCAGTCTGATGGAAAAGCTTCTTTTGAAAAAGCAAATGAGATGATGAGCATCGCTCTTGAAAAAGGGAGCCATCGTTTTGAGTGGGAACATAAAAAAGCTGACGGTGAAGTTTTCCCGGTTGAAGTACTGCTTACTACTATAAAAATTGACGGTGATAATATAATTCTTCACACCGTTTGGAGAGATATTACAGAACAAAAAAAATCCGAGCGTCTGCGCGATGCTCTCTATCAAATTTCGGAATCGGCACACAGCGCCTCCGATATGGATATGTTGTATAAAAAGATACATGAAGCTGTGGCAACATTGATGATTGTAAAAAACATTTATATTGCGGTATACGATGAAGTTCTTGAATTGCTCTCGTTTCCTTATATGGTAGATGAATTTGATCCTCCGTATGCGCCCAAAAAACTTGGAAAAGGTTTAACAGAATATGTGCTCAGAACCGGAGAGCCAATATTAGTGGATGCAAAAACGGATTTGGCTTTAAGAGAAACCGGTGAAGTTGAACTAATCGGAACACCAACTGAAATATGGCTCGGCGTTCCACTCAAGGTTAGCGGTAAAACAATCGGTGTTATTGTTGTTCAAGATTACGATAACCCTGAAACTTACGGAGAAGCCGAAAAACAGGTATTAATATTTGTTTCAGAACAAATTGCGCTTGTAATTGAAAGAAAAAGAAATTCCGAAGCCATCAAAAAATACGCGGAAGAGCTAAAAGAATTAAATCATACAAAAGATAGATTTTTCTCAATTGTAGCGCACGACTTAAAAAGTCCGTTTCAAGGTTTGCTCGGTTATTTACAAATTTTAACCACTGAGTACAGCAATCTGTTGGAAGAAGAGAAGCAGCTTTTTATAAAGCATATTGACGAACTCAGCCGTAACACTTTTTCACTTTTGGAAAATTTACTTGAATGGTCAAGAATTCAAACAGGACGAATCAGCTTTAACCCGACAAATTTTGACCTTCTGCAGGATTTGCAGCTCACAATTTCATTGTTAACACAGGCAGCTATAAATAAACAGATAAATTTTGAAATATCAATTGGTAACAAAATAGCTGTGAAAGCAGATAAAAATATGTTATCAACTGTTGTAAGAAATTTAATTTTTAATGCCATCAAATTTACAAACACCGGCGGAAAAATTACTCTTGCCGCAAAAGCTGAGAACGACTTTGTTGAAATATCAGTCACTGATACTGGCGTCGGAATTAGACAAGATACCCTCGAAAAACTATTTAAGATTGACGAAAATGTTAGTACAAAAGGTACTGCAAACGAACTTGGAACAGGTTTAGGTCTGCTTCTTTGCAAAGAATTGATTGAAAAAAACGAAGGCAAAATTAGAGTTGAGAGTGAAGTTGGAGTAGGAAGTAAATTTATTTTCACTTTACCTTCGGCTGACGAAAAATAATTTCTGGCAATTATTCCTTTCCCCGGTTCAATTAGTTTACTTGTTTTAAAGTAATTCCTTCTTTTTGTAGATTTTTTTATCACAGTACCCACTCATCAAAACTCTTTTAACTTTTTACTTTTTACTTAGTAACTCGAACCTGGCAGAAATTTTTATCTCTTCTTTTTTGGTTCTACTACTTTAGCCTGAGTTAATTCGACCGCAATTTCGTTAGGAAGTAGATAATACATTGAACCTGTATACCAATCGATTAACATACCGGGGATAAACCCATTGAGCGCGTTAAGCCAGTACCATGATGACATTTTGCGTGTGAGTTGAATTTCATATAAATCATAACCATCTAATTCAAACCTAACAACATGATCGCGCCCGCGGTCAATATTTACTATTTGAGGAGATGTTCCGAATTTTTTGCCATCTATTGTTATGATGGCGTTTGAGGGAGTAGTTTTTAAATCGACGTCCTGTGTTGTTGTGTTCAGTACCGTAGAACATGCACTGAATAGCATCATGCTTGTTGCTACAGTTATCCCGAGCATTAGTCTTTTCATAGTTCCGATCCGTTTTTAATTTTATTATCGGATAAGTAGAGCATTTTATTTAGAGCACTCAACAAGCAATAACAAAAGCGAAATTAATTATACCGAATTTTATCTCAAATTTACTCTCTATTCCATTTCATATTTTGAGGCTCAGTTGAATATTGTCCCATAAAACATCTTTTAATACATTTTACAGGACGGACACTTCGGAAAGATATTTGCAATAACTTTTCGACTAATCTTTATAATTCAAGCTTCCATATTTAATTTGAAAAGAAAATTTTCAGAGAACAATTGAATAGCATCAATTTTTTCACCATCGTAAATGTGCAAATTATTTAGCATGTAAATTGAAATAAAAATATTTCTTACAAAAACATTTGTTTTTTACCCCAACAATAGATAATTTTTTGCCATTCTTTCACAAATTCATATGAGGCACTAATGGATAATGACGATACAAATATCGATGTTCACGATAATCCTCAAGACCCGGATATGCAGGACGAATTGACTCACTCCGATAAGATGACGGGTGTGTTCACTGAACCCGGTGCAACATTTAAACAAACTGCCCTCTTTCCGCCCCGAACAAGCGACTGGCTGCTACCTCTTTTACTTGTTATAGTCGTTTCAATCATTTCGAACATTGTTCTAATGAGCAATTCTGAAACATCTTTTTTAATAAAAGATAAACAGATGGAACAGATAAAAAAACAGGAAGTTGAACTGCAGAAAAAAGTGAAAAATGGTGAAATTACAGCAGAGCAGGCTGATCAGCAGAGCAACGCAATGCGGCAGGGCATTGAGATGATGAGCGGTCCATTTGGTATGGTAATCTCATCTGTTGGAATTATTGTTGCCCGTTTTGTTTTCTTTTTTATCTTTGTGTTAATTTTCTTCCTCCTTGCAAAATACGCCTTTAAAGGTGATGGAACATTTACTTCTGCAATGACTGCCTATGGTCTTCCCCATTACATCTTAGCAGTACAGGCATTGGTAGCAACATTGCTTGCTATTTTACTCGGCAAACTTTTTATGGATACGAGCGTTGCCTCGGTGATAGGAGCAGATAGAAAATCAATAACAGGATTACTGCTTTCGTATATCGACCCTATATCGATATGGTTTTATGCTGTGCTTAGTATTGCGCTTGCAAAAATGTTTAAAGCCGAATCAAACACAAAATATTATATTCTTTCTTTTGGTGTTTGGATTATTACCGGTTTAATATTATTTGCAATCGGGTTTAATTTTTAGTCGAATGGTTTTGGGCTGCTCACAATGACCGGGCAGCCTTCTACATAATACTTTGCGGATCGACATCGAAAAATAATTTAACGTCCTTAAATCTCGATTTCCGGTTAAACTCAATAAATGAATCGAGAACAGCTTTTCGTAGAATCGCTCCGCCGGGGTCTGTTTCCCTGTTGCTTTTAATTAGTATCTGAAATCTATAATTACCCTTTAAACGCGCAATTAAAGCTGTTGACGGCGGGGTTATTTTAAAATACTTGCTGTAAACTTTTAGTTCGTAAAAGTAATCGAAAATTGCACCGCGCGCTCTTTCTTCGTCAGGGTCTTTTGTTTCTATTAAACACAAACGGGTAAACGGCGGGTAACCCATCTGCCGGCGGTCTTTAATTTCTTTTTCATAAAAGCCGTTGTAATCATCGGCGATAACTTTTTTTAATGTAAAGTTTTTTTCGTTTTGAGTTTGAATGATCACTTCCCCTTCAACTTTACTTCTGCCGGCACGACCCGAAACCTGCGTTAGTAGTTGAAAAGTTCTTTCATCTGCCCGGAAATCAGGCATCCACAAACTCGTCTCAGCAGAGATTACTCCCACAAGTGTAACACGCGAGATATCCAAACCTTTTGAAACCATCTGTGTGCCGACAAGTATATCTATATCGCCCCGGCTAAAATCGCGGAGTAAAATGCTCAACGAATTTTTTCGCGAAACGGAATCTGAATCGATGCGTTTTATTTTTGCGCCGGGCAAATAAAATTCTAGCTCATCTTCAACTCTTTCGGTGCCGGTGCCGAAATATTTTATAGAGAGTGAACCGCATGTAGTGCAGGCTTTCGGAACGTCAATAGTTAAACCGCAGTAATGACACTGTAAATAATTTTTGTTAATGTGATAAACCATCGGCACAGAGCAGTTAGTACAGGTTTCTATTTCGCCGCAGTCATCACAAAATATTTGTGTAGAAAATCCCCTTCTGTTTTGAAGAATTATTGTTCCCTCTTTTTTTGTAATTCTATCGGCAATTTTATCAAGCAAAGTTGAAGAAAAAACATTTTGCATCCTTCCTTTTTTCTTTTCGATGATAACGTTTACTAATTCAATCTTCGGCAGTTTTGCGTTGTCGATTCGTTCAGGCAAATTAAGAAGTATGTATTTTTTGTTTAGCGCATTGTACATTGTTTCAATTGAAGGTGTAGCCGAGCCAAGAACAACCGGGCAGTTGGAGTACTTAGCCAATAAAATTGCCGCATCGCGCGCATGATACTTCGGAACAAGTTCCCACTGTTTGTAACTTGCGTCATGCTCTTCATCTACAACTATAATACCTATTTCCTTTATTGGTGAAAACAACGCTGACCGCGCTCCGACCACAACCTTTGATTTTCCATTAAGCAGCCGACGCCAGGCATCGTACCGTTCGCCGAGCGACATGCGGCTGTGCTGGACACTTACAAGCTCGCCGAAATTATTAAACAACCGTGATGTTATCTGTGGTGTTAAAGAAATTTCGGGAACCAAAATTAGCGCGGTCCTTCCCGCGGCAAGAACTTTTTTTATAAGTTCGATGTAAACCTGAGTTTTACCGCTGCCGGTAATACCGTGGAGCAAATATGGTTTAAATGAGGACGGATCGATATGTTTTGATATTTCATCAACACTGGCTTGCTGCTGTTTTGTTAATACAAATTCTGTTTTAGCTTCTTTAAATTCTTCCTCGTATTTGCGTTCAACTTCCTTATCGAATACTTTCAGCACACCTTTTTTTTCAAGTGATTCTACCGAAGAGCCGGGAGCATCTGTTTTTTTTAGCAACGCAGCCAATGGTATAGGAGCGCTTTTTTTCTTCGTAAGTTCGAGTAATATTTTTACCTGCTGTGGACTGCGGCTTTCTATTTCCGGAATGAGTTCGTAAACTTCTGATAATGATTTTACAAGCTGAACATATTTTGCGGTTTTTATTTTAACTTTAGCCTCAACTAAAGACGTGAGTACAGTTAATGCTCCTTTGTTTTCAAGCGTTCGAACAGTTGAGTGAATATTTTTTTTACCGGTTAACCTCTGCAGCGTAGAAAATGATATTTCTTCTTTTTCTTTTATCACTTCGAGTATCTGGCGCTGCATCGAATTTTTAGAGTCCGTTTCGGCAAGAAGTTTTGCTGTGATTAATTTGTCGACAATTATTTTTCTCTTCGATTCAACATCTAATCCGTATGGAACAGCAAGCCGCAGCGCTTCGCCGAGAGATGATAAATAATACTCGCTAACCCATTCGTAAAACTTTAATCTTTCCTCATCAAATATCGGCACATCATCGAGAATATCATCGAGCGGTTTTATTTTTTCCTTTATGTCGCATTTGTCTTTAATTTTAATAATGAAGCCGGTTAAAGTGCGTTTACCGAAGGGTGCGACAGCGCGGACTCCGATTTGGGCGGAGTTTTTTAACTCCGCCGGAACCGAATATGTAAAACTATTTCTAAAAGGAAGCGGAAAGACAAGCTCGGCGTACATTTATTTTTGCTTATAATATTTTGCAAGTTCGCGGTAATTGCCTTCATCAAACGCAATGCTGAACATTTCGAATTTTAGAGTATCAACATTTTTGTCCCACATAATACGTTTGTAATCTTTCGAAACAATAATCTGGCCGTTTGTGGAAACCACACTGTCGGCAAGAGGAAGTGTTAAATAATAAAAATCGCCGTCAACTGCCAGGTTTTCTACACTGTTAATGTCATCGAAATTAAATGTGATGAAGGCGTTAAGTTTACCAGCATCAACTTTTAAGCTGCGTGATGTTACTTCCTTTCCCTCTTCTTTTAATGATTGAAGAACATCGTCGCCGTAGAGATAATCATCAAAAAGTTTTGTTGTATCATCACTAAATTCGTTATCATCTTCGGCATCCGAGCGAATATCATTTATTACAATATACGCAACACCGCTGTTCTCATCGTTTAATACTACTTTATACGAAAGTGTGTTAAAAGTTAAGCAACCGTTTATAAGAGGAATAAAAATCAGCAGAGCAAGTAATTTTTTCATAATTCACCTCGTTTATATAACTGCATTTTCTAATAGTTTTAATACTCCATCACCCGAATCAAGTTCTGACTCGATTCCGAAAGGGAGTGTAAATTTGTTTGTAACATGGCCGAACGACATTCCGTATATAACAGGAATTTTCAAATCGCCAAGCCTATCTAATAAGACTTCTTTTAGTGTTAACGATTTTGGAAATGAGGGATCTTTTTCTTTTGCCTCACAGTCGTGAAAAATTCCAAGCATAATTCCGGAAGCCTGCTCAAATTTTCCCGCTTCAATCATTTGCGTTAGCATCCGGTCTATCCGGTACGGCTCTTCGCTTACTTCTTCAAGAAAAATTATTTTGTCCTTGTAGTCAACATCGTATTCTGTACCGATCATCGACACAACAATTGATAAGTTTCCTCCGACTAACTTTCCCTGCCCTTTACCGGTAACAATCGGGTAAACATTTAATTCCGCCTCTTCTTTTTCTTCTTCTGCATTATAAAGAGTAATATTTTTTTTATTACTCATCAAAACATCGTTAAAGTTTCTTACGCTGAACTCGTTAAAAGTAGAAATACCAACCGGACCGTGGAATGTTACAACACCGGTTTTTGCGTAAATACCATATAACAGAGCCGTTATATCGCTGTAACCGATTAGTATCTTCGGATTTTTTAAGATTGTATTGTAATCCAAATAAGGTAAAATCCTTGAACATCCATAACCGCCGCGGGCAGCTACAATTCCGTCAACATCGCTCCGCGCAAACATCATATTTAAGTCATCTGCCCGCTGTTTGTCTTTACCTGCAAGGTATCCGTATCGTTGAAGAATTGCATCGGTATAAACTGTTTTGAAACCGAGAAGTGCCAGGTTGTCAATCGATTCTTTCAACTCATCTTCAGTTATAAAACTTCCGGGTGCAATTAAGCCGATAGTATCACCGGAGTTTAATTTTTTTGGTTTTGTTACACGCGGATCATTTTTAACAAACGATCTTGAAAAATTTGCCGGTAAAATTGCAGCCCCCATCGATGCGGCGGCAATACTTTTTATAAAATTTTTCCTTTGCATTTATTCGTCAATTTTTTCGTCAAATAAAAGATGCTCAAAAGTTTCGCGGCTGCGTATCACTTTATAACTGCCGCCGCTTACAAGTACTTCGGGCGCCCTACGGCGCGCGTTATAATTTGACGCCATTACCATCCCGTATGCGCCTGTAGAAAACACAGCAATAAGTTCGTTCGGTTTTGAAGAAAGAATTTCTCTATCCTTTGCGAGAAAATCCCCGCTTTCGCAAACCGGACCAACAATATCAGCTTTAATATTATGTCTGCCGATTTCTAATTTTACCGGCTGAATATGATGATACGCGCCGTATATGCTTGGACGCAGAAGGTCTGTCATGGCGGTATCGGTTACAACAAAATTTTTGTCATGATTCTTTTTTGTGTATAAAACTTTACCAACCAATATTCCCCCGTTGGCGGTTAAATAACGCCCGGGCTCAAAAAATATTTCGCAGTCAAGTTTTTTTAATACCGGCATTATTGCTTCCGCAAGTTTTTTTACCGGAAAAGTTTTTTCGTTTTTATATTTTATGCCTATACCGCCGCCCATATCAAAATGCTCTAATTTAATGCCTTCGGCTTTTAACTTTAAGAAGATATCTGCAAGTTTTGTCGCGGCTTCAACAAACGGCTCTAACTTTGTAATTTGCGAACCTATGTGCATATCGATGCCGGTAAACTTTATATTTTTTAATTCACTTTGTTTTTTATAAAGTCTGTATGCTTCTTCCGAATTGACGCCGAATTTATTTTCAGCCAAACCTGTTGAAATATACGGATGGGTTTGGGCGTCAACATCAGGGTTAACACGTATCGCAACCGGAGCAATCTTTCCGAGCGATGCCGCAATTTCATTTATAAGATAAATCTCTTCTTCCGATTCCGCTTTTATCATAAGCAGATCGTTTTCGAGTCCGAGTTTTATCTCGCGCGTGGACTTTCCCACTCCGGTTAATATTATTTTTTTCGGGTTTACGCCTACCTTTAACGCGCGGTATAATTCCCCCTCGGAGTTAACATCCACACCGCTGCCCAAATCGGTAAATGTTTTAATCACATTTAAATTAAAGTTCGACTTTGTTGCATAAAATATTGTGTGTTTAACTTCTTTGAAAGCTTCTGTAAATTCCCGGTAACGGTCTTCAAAAAATTTTTTGCCGTAAATGTAAACTGGCGTACCTAACTTTTCTGCTATTTCGCTTACAGGCAAACGGTCACAGTATAACTCACTATTTTTATATGTAAATATTTCAGATTCAAAAAAATCCATCTTTCCCTCGGATAAATCAATAATGGGACAATAAAACGTAAAGCAAAGATAATAAAACCTTTGTAAAAATAACTTACTTCTATCACCTGCTAATCGATTGATTAGGCGGCGCCAAACCAACCTTCAATAACTGGCACTACTTTCTTAACAGAATCCGGCACCCCAGATAAGATGTAATTTTTCTAATTTCATAAAATTAACCGCCCCTATTTACATTAATAAATATTTCCCCTAAATTTTAACCAAACAAAACAAGGCGCGGGATAAATGAAGACTTTTTTTAATAAACCGGCTCTAACTTATTACGGATTTTTTATTAATCCGCTAACCACAAAAAACGAGCAATGACAAAACGAGCAACCCCATGAAAACAAAACTACTCCTTCTATTAATTTTTAATTTTTCATTTTTAATTTTTAATTGCGAAGCCGCCACGCGCTTTGTAAGCAAAACCGGCACCGCCACCCCACCCTACACAACCTGGGCAACCGCAAGCGACAGCATACAGAAGTGCATTAACATTTGTAATGATGGGGATACTGTTTATGTCAGCAACGGAGTATTTAAAGAATACTTAAATATTAATCGAGCAATTTACCTGTTTGGTAGTAGTATGGACAGCACTATATTAGACGGCTCCGGGATAGGAGATTATTATACAATCTATTCAATTGCCGATTTTACAATTTCTGGTTTTACAATTATCGGTAAGGGATATAGCAGCTCGCCCTACTATGAAGGAATTGTAAACATCATGAAGAATCTAAATGTTTTCAATTGCGAAATAACTCACTGTAATCTTGGACTTTCAATAGGTCAATCAAGTGGGGTATTAGAAAATTTAATTGTAAAAGGGGTAAATAAAGGGATCAATACTTCATGTGCTTCTGATACTTGCAAACCTGTAATTAGAAATTCAGTAATCATTGTTGATGTAAATGCGGATGATGGAATATTAAATTTGTTTAACGGACAACCAACAATATTAAATAATATAATAATTGGTGATGAAAATTCGATCGGTATAAATAATGTTTCGGCAAAACGGATGGTGATAAAAAATAATCTAATCGCCGGCGGATTTGTAAATATTCGTGCAAGTAGTGTATACGATTCCTCTTTTATTATAAATAATCTTCTTCGGGATCAAATATCAGATTTTTCTAGCCATGCAGCTATCCAGGACCCTAACAGAAGGGCTTATATAAGAAATAATAGTATTAATGATAATGATAAGGGTATACAGATAAATAGTGAATATCCTAGTTCGGATTTTAATTTGTTTTGGAATAACGAAGTCCATGCAAACAATGGCAGTGTGTTTGGCGCTAATGATATTTTTGCCGACCCGATGTTTGTGAAGGATACAATTGCACGATCACTTGCTTACGATTATCATCTTCAAAAATTCTCCCCCGCTATAGACGCTGGTGATCCATCAATACTTGATGTTGATGGCAGTAGAAGTGATATCGGTATGTACGGCGGACCTCTTGGCTTTTCATATACATATCTTGATTTGCCGCCAAAACCGCCGGTTAATTTTCATTCGTCGTTTGACAGTAGTAAAATTATTTTTAGCTGGGATAAATTCAGCGAGGCAGATTTTTCACATTATAATATCTACCGCTCGGTTGTAAATAATTTTATCCCGGACAGTAATAGCTATTACTGCCAAACCGATACTTCATATTTTATTGATGAGATTCCTATTGTAAAAGATAAGATCTATTATAAGATAACATCAGTAGACAGTGCGGGTAATGAAAGCGTAACCGGAGAACAGATAGTAATTACAATTACCGGTGCCGGCGAACCGGTAATAGAAATAGTCGGGGAGTATAAACTCTATCAAAATTACCCCAATCCATATAACCCGGTTACTATTATTCCGTTTAGGTTAAAAGAAAGAAGTTATGTAAAGGTAATGGTTTACGATATAAAAGGAGAACTTATCAAAACACTCGTAAATGAGATGAAAGAAGCCGGTTATTATGAAACTGAGTTTGTCGGTACCGATCTAGCATCTGGTATATATTTATACAGAATAGAAGTTATAGGCACTGGGAATATACCGGTTTATATGGATATGAAAAAAATGATTCTTTTAAAGTGAAAATGAGAAAGCGAATAAAAAGGTCTCAAATAGGAGACAATTTCTAAAATAAATGATAAGGTAAACTTATGTTTAAAAATCTTTTCTTCTTCTTTTTTGTTATTCTTTTTTTCTCTGCCCCATTTGTAAAAGGGCAGATGCACTACCTTGATGATTATGAAGGGATACCTATTGTTGCTGTATATATAAATGCAGATGCAAGAGATTTAACTCCGCAAAATTTTCAAAGTTTAAGAGACCTCGGGGCAGTTGGCATTGCTTCGAGAATTCATGATCAAGCAGAGTATGATTTAATTGTTAATAACAATTTGAAAGTTTTACCTATAAATATATGGGGATCAGGGCCTAACCCTTCATGGGTTAGTTACTATTCTGATGCAGTATATACAAAATGGGAAGCAGAAGGTAACCTCGGTAATTTAGACACCGGTGAGGTTCAGTTACAATATGATGCTTCTATTGGAAACCCCTTTTACAACTCGGTTGATGAAACAAGGGGGATAGTTACAAAAAACTCTACCCCGGGTAAATTAATATTCGGCCCGGCTTATCTTCAAAACATAAAGTACCCGGTAATGAAGATAGATGATGATGGTTATATCCCTTATACAACTACTTTCAAAATGAAAATTGAAAAGTATGACCCGAGTTTAGATGTAGACCTTGCTGCGCCGGTTTGCAAAATAAGAGTGGTTGCGGCAAACCCGAAAGTTGATGGCGACCCGACTTACAAAGACATTGAAAGCAGAATTTTGACAGTCCGCGATTTTGTAGAAGGCTCACCTTACGGCTGGGGTATATGGCGTAAATTACTTTTTAACTATGATTTGAGAGAACTTGAAAATAAAGTCGAAGAGGCATACCGGGGAGTCTATCCCGGGTCTATGGACGACCCGAATAAATTCGATTCTATGTGGATGGAGTTTATTATTGACTGGGCGGGGCTCGATAATGTAAAACTTTATGTTGATTATGTTGAGGTTAAAGATGACAAGGGGGACGCACTTAAAAATCAAAATAGTGCAAAAGCACAAGTTTATAATCTAGTTTCAATGTATAATAATCCCGCCCATGTTCTCGGCTGGATGGGACTTAATGAACCGAGATCAATAGACAACTACGAACCGATTAGGATTGTAGACAGCTTAATTCAAGAAGCGTCCAATCACCAGTTAAGATATTACGCAACATTTAACACAGGCTGGAAGGATGTAGTAGGACAAAACCAGCCAGAATATGGAGACAATGGAAATGTATTAAAAGTAATTGAGTTTATTCATAGAACAAAAATACCATACATTTCATTTAATTTGTATAACTATGATTACCCCTATTATCCATCAGAGCGACCGGATTATTATATAGCAAACATAGATGATTATGTTATAAGAAATCTCAAATCTCTACAAGAAGATAATATTCCTTTTGCTTACTCCACGCAATCCGGTAATTTTTATATACGCGATACAGCAACTTGTATAAATAATTTCCCAAATTATCATAATCCTTCCTCGGAGCAGATGATGTACCATATAAATTTGGGTTTATTATTCGGGATGAAGGAATTAACAATGGATCCTTTTTTTACATTAAAACACTCAATCTGTACTGATTCATTATATAGAGAAGGTCTAGTAGATGCTGAGACAAATGCATTAACCCAAATCCGTCATTAGAGAATTAAGAATCAACGACAAAGGGCCAACTCA
>CAYJPN010000046.1:0-37155 GCA_964372115.1 uncultured Ignavibacteriaceae bacterium | reverse complement strand
TCCTATTTCAAATATATCTTGACAAAAAAAACAACAATTTTGTTGAGGATACTATTCACCCATCCCCCATACCTTTGAACAATTCCCAAATTTTGAAAAAAAAAGCCCCGCCGAAAAAAGTAATCCGGCAGGGCATCGTGTTATAGGGGGTCAGAGAAATATTTAAAGCATTGCGCTTAACTTTTTACATCATCGTAATAAAACCATTTTTTTTGTTTCCTTGTAATCACCCGCTGTTAAGGTATAAAAATAAATCCCGCTCGGCAGATTGCCAGCGTTAAAATTTACTGAATAATTACCGGGAGATTTTTCTTCGTTTATCAGCGTCGTTATTTCACTGCCAAGTATATCATAAACTTTGAGATTTATGATTGATGAATTATGATTTATGATTGATGAATTATGATTTGCGATTGATGGAACTGAATATTTTATTTTTGTTGTTGAATTAAACGGATTCGGAAAATTGTTCTCAAGATAAAAACCTGTTTTTATATAGGGCACTTCATCATTAATACTTGATGCAAGTGTATCGTATATTTCAAATTCATACAGCGAGTAGCCCCACTCTGTCGCGCGTTGAATTCCGTACATTCGTACATACCGTGCCGATGCCGGTGTTTCAATTCTATCAATACCGCCATCACCGTTTGTTATGTGCCGAATTGTATTCCAATTTTGTTCGTCATCTGAAATATCAATCTTGTATTCTTTTCCGTATGCCGTTTCCCAGTATAAATCAACCCGGTTAAAAGTTTTTACCTCACCGAGATCAACAATTATATACTGCGGGTCGCTAAACTGCGAAGACCACCTCGTTGTACGGTTGCCGTCAACCGCTTTTGGCCCCTCTGTCCCCGGTTTTTCCACCGATGAAACAGATACATTCATACCCTGCGCGATGTTGTGCGGCGGATTGTTGTAAACTTTAAATTCTTTTGCAAAACTATTATTGTCTTCCCGCCACTCATTTATAATACTTTCAGGATCAACAACCGCTTCGATTGTGTAATCCCCCACTTCGGGCGCCGTCCACCAATTGCCGGTGCTGCCGTTTGCATTTGCACAAACAAGACGCGCTGCACCTACAGGAATCGATTCATCAAATTCAACCGAGCTGCTTACTGTCGCTCCGTTTATTTTGAAATCAACTTTATGTACTGCGCCGGTGGGACTCGAAGCCGTGCCTTCATTTTTTATCAGCGCAAGAAAAACAACTTTATCATTCTTCAACGGATACGGCGGAAATTGTTTTATTTGTGTTATTCTTAAATCTGGCTTCGTTTCATTCGCAAGAAGAGTTATTGTTTGAGTCAAAGTTAAATTATCCGATGAATTACCTGCCATAATTTTATACTCACCGGCATCAACTTTATAACTGCCAACTCCCTCGTTGTAGTAGTAAAAACTTTCCGGAGTTAAATCGAATGATACAGCTTTTGTCTCACCCGGTTGAAGCGAAATTCTGTTAAACGCTTTTAGCTGTTTTACCGGCATCGAAAAATTGTGCGAAACTGCCGAAATATAAATCTGTACAACTTCTTCCCCTCCCCTTGTTCCGATATTTTTTACATCAACACTCGCGGTTATTTTTTCACCTGCATTACATGTTGCAGGCGTTACAATCAAATTGCTAAACTGAAATTGTGTATAACTTAAACCAAACCCGAATGCAAATTGAGGCACATGGTTTACCGCGTCATACCATCTATAGCCGCATCCATAATCATCGTTAAAATTGCTGTTCCATGCGGGCAGTTGGCTGTCACTCTTCGGCATTGTTACAGGTAATTTTCCGCCCGGGTTAACATCTCCGAATAAAACATCGGCAAGCGCGTTGCCGCCTTCCTGCCCCGGATAAAAAGCATAAATCAAACCCGGTATGTTATCAATACAATTGTTTATGCTGCATACTCCGCCGCTCTCCAAAATAACAATAAGGTTATCGTTGACAGCCGCAAGTTGGTTTATTAAATCCTGCTGTTTCCCAGGCAAAACAGTTGAGCCGCCTACACGATCAAAACCTTCCCCTTCCTGTGATGCATCAAGTCCTCCGACAAACACAACATACTCTGATTGAAACGCAATATCTAAAGCTTGCTGGAATCCGGCTGTGCTGCTGCTGTTTATATCGCACCCCTTTGTGTACAAAACTTTATCGGAACCGAGTTTATTTATTAAACCCTGACGCGGTGAAATGGAATAAAACGGCGTAACATAACTCGAACCCGAACCGTCAAGCTGCGCAACGTCTGCACTTGGTCCGATAATAGCAATTTTTGTAATAGTGTTTTTGTTTAATGGAAGAATACCGTTTTCATTTTTAAGCAGCACTATTGATTTCCTCGCGGCATCAAGCGCTACCTGCTGATTCTCAGCGCTGTTCACATCATCGGGGTTGCCCTGGGGATAATAATCGAGCAAACCAGCTAATATTTTTGTACGCAAAACTTTCCCCACCGCATCGTTAATTACATCAATTGAAACGGCGCCGGAGTTAACAAGATTCAACAAATCGTTTTCATAATCATCGGAACCCATACAAATATCGCAGCCCGCTTTTATGGCTTTTTCGCTGCTCCATATAGAACCCCAATCGGACACAACATAAAATGGGAAACCCCAATATGTACGCAGTATGTCGGTCAATGTGTGATGGTTCTCGGCGCATTTTTCACCGTTTATTAAATTATACGCATTCATTACACTCAATACTCCTCCCACCTGCACAGCAGTTCGGAAGTTAAGTCCGTAATGTTCCATTAAGTTGCGTTCACTTATTATGTCGTTATTGTTTAATCGATTTTCTTGTTTGTTTACACCGTTATAATGTTTTGCGGTAGCAATAACTCCAACATCCTGAATTCCTTTTATAAGATGACTTGTAATTTGCGCATCCAAATAGGGATCTTCGCCACCACTTTCGGGACTTCTTCCGTTGCGCGGGTCGCGGGTTAAATCGATGCAGGGTCCTAATGCTTGATGAATTCCCTTCCCTTTAAATTCGCGCCCCATTGCTTTGCCTACTTTATATATCATATCGGGCTCCCAGGTGGCAGCCATAGAAATACCGACGGGGAAAGCTGTTGCCAAACCATCACGAACACCGTGCGGTCCGTCTGCCATATTAAAACCCGGAATACCGAGGCGGATGTTTGTGGCAGTGTTAAATCCCCCTTCTTTGTGCAGCTGAAGAATTTTTTCTTCAAGTGTCATCTGGTTAATGATTGAAGTTACCCTTTCATCCAATGTTTGTCCGGGTGTGGAAACGGCTATAATAGTTAACAAAACCAGAATAGAAAAAAATTTCTTTTTCACCTTAATAAAATCATTTTTTTTGAAATAGTTTTTGTTCCGGTACTCAAAGAACAGTAATAAACTCCGGAAGGTAAATTTTTTCCGTCAAAAGTAACTTCATACTCCCCGGGGGCTTTGTATTCATTTACAAGAGTGGTTATTTCTTTTCCGAGGATGTCGTAAACTTTAATCGATACTGACACCTCTCCCCTGCCCCTCTCCTTCGCAAGGAGAGGGGTTGGGGGTGAGGTTGGAACTGAATATTTAATATTTGTTGTTGGATTAAACGGATTCGGGTAATTCTGGTAAAGTTCAAAATCATTCAAATTGATGTCGGGTTGTTCTTCCACACCTGTGAGTTGTGTGAAGACAAGTCTATTAACATTAAATCCGCTGCTAATAGTATTAAATGTTAAAATATGAACGCCCTTTTCTAAATAAATATCATCCTTATTTACATCTACCCAGTTTTGCCAGCCGTTTGTTGATGGAATCGGTACTACACCGGAAACATCGTTACCGTCAACTTCAACTTTGAATGAACCCGTATTTGTATTACCCGATACACGAGCGGCTAATCTGAAATTACCGGTATGTGAAACATCAACAAAATAATTTAACCACTCACCGGCTTCATTCCACCCGATATTATATCCGCCTCCCGCATCGGTTGTTGCCTGAAGATCAACACCTTCAGAAACTCTGTAATCGTTTCCGGTCTGGTTGCCCTGGTTAATGGCAGGATCTGTATCGTTGTACGCGATACCCGCGCCGCCGAGATTATAATTTTCCATTTCTATTACACCCGGCAGTAAAACCGGCTTACCAAGATAAGGCGCTTGTAAAAATCCTTCTCCCACTGTTATTGTTACCGGTTCCGATGATATTACGTTTCCCGCATTATCTTTTGCTTTTGCTTTAATCGAATACTCACCATCATAAACCCCTGTCCAGTTAAATTCATATGGTTCCTGCGTATCAACTCCAATACGGGCATCACCTTGATAAAACTCAACATAATTAACCGGGTTAGCAAAACCACCGACGCTGGCAGTAATGTTTATAGTGGAACCGCTTTGAAAAGTAGAATTATTTGAAGGGGACGTTATATTTACATTTGCTATGTTCATCAGTGAATCTTTAAAGACCCTTACATAATCAACATACAAATACTGCGGAAATACTGTTGTGGGATCGGGATAACCCGGCCAGTTACCGCCTACAGCAAGATTTAATAATATAAACTGGTTTTCATGAAGCTCGCTCAAATAAGCGGGCGTAATTGACAACGTATAATAAAGTGAATTGTCAACATACCATTTTATAAAATAGTTGTCCCATATAATGGTGAAAAGATGATAATCATTTGAAAAATTGCCGGTGGGTAAAGTATAACTTCCCCCAGCCTGCTGATGCTGCCCGCCGTCTCCCCAGTGGCCCGTTCCGTAAACTTTGTTGGTCTGGTGACCGAGGAATTCCATAATATCAATTTCGCCGCACGCAGGCCAACCAACCGAATTAATGTTTTCCCCGAGCATCCAGAATGCCGGCCATATACCTTGCCCGTAAGGCAGTTTAATACGCGCTTCTATTTTTCCATATTTAAAAAACTTTTTACCCTGCGTCTTTAATCGAGCTGAGGTGTAGTTATTACCGCTGTAATTTTCACTCTGCGCTTTTATAACTAAACTTCCGCTTTCTATGTATGAGTTTACGCTTCTATTGGTGTAGTACTGAAGTTCGTTATTGCCCCATCCGCTGCCGCCGGTTTCGCGGGTCCAGTTAGCCGTATTAATTGATGCACCGTCAAATTCATCAGCCCAAACAAGCTGCCAAGTTTGAGCTGACAAATTAATCCACTCAAATAAAAATATTATTACAAACAAGTATTTTGTTAATCGTGTCAAATTTTTTCCTTCATTATTACTTCGTTAGAGTAAATGTTCCTTTTAAGTTTCCAATCATTACATCAAAATCACCGGGCTCTGTAATGCGTTTATTTTCCAAACCGATGAATGATAGATCAGCCGGTGTTAATTTAAATGTAACCGTTTTTTCTTCACCAGGTTTTAAATTTATTTTTTCAAAACCTTTTAACTGTTTATTCGGTCTTGATACGCAACCGTATAAATCGCTTACATATAATTGCACAATTTCTTTTCCTTCAATAGCACCACTATTTTTTATAACAGCGCTTACCTCAATTGTTTCGTTTAAATCCATTTTATTTGATGATAAAACCAAATTGCTGTATTCAAAAGTTGTATAACTTAAACCGTAACCGAACGACCATTGAGGGTCATATTTATTTGAGTCGAATGCTTCGAGAGGTTTGTAATCATACAGTGTTATTCCGTTCGGACTTCTTGGATAAGTAACCGGTAATTTACCGCTCGGGTTTACATCCCCGAATAAAATATCGGCAATCGCGTTTCCGCCCTCCATACCGGGTAAAAATCCAAGAACCACGGCATTCATTTGAGGCTCAATTTCACTTATTACTCTCGGTCTTCCTTCAAGCATTACAAGCACAACCGGTTTACCTGTCTCAGCAAGTTTTGCTGCAAGGTTAAGCTGGGCGTCGTTTAAAGTTAAGTCAAAAATATTTCCGGGGGTTTCGCAATATGGAACTTCACCCAAACATAAAACAACAACATCCGAATTCATTGCTTCAAAAACTGCTTTGCTTGTGTTAATATCTTTATCGAAACTGCAGCCTTCAACATAAGTTACATTTTCTTCGCCAAGTTTATTTTGAACTGCTTCGAGTACTGTGTTTTTTTCTTCGGGGTATAACGATTCTTCATTACCCTGCCAGGTAATTGTCCAACCGCCGTTCATCACCGAAAGCAGATTTGCGGTTGGTCCGGTAACCAAAACTTTTGCCGTTTTTGATAAGGGCAATACGTTATTATTTTTTGCAAGTATTACGGCTTCCTGTGCTGTTTTAAGATTATCATCGGTAAAGGTTTTATTTGCAAAGTCTTTTTGCAATTCATTATCCGGGTACGGATTTCCAAACAAACCAAGCTGCATTTTTACAGCAAGTATTCTACTTACCGCTTCATCAATTCTCCATTCCGGCACTTCATTTGTTTTTGCGAGGTCTAATAAGTAATTGTAAAAACTAAAATCGTACGGAACCATACTCATATCCACACCCGCCATAACAGCAAGTTTAACCGCTTCTTTCGGTGATGCTGCAACTCTGTCGCGCGTATATAAGCGAATTATATCTTCCCAATCGGAAACAACAAACCCTTTAAAGTTCATTTCGTTTCTCAAAACTTCTGTAAGCAGATGATAGTTTGCATGTCCTGGTATTCCGTCAACCTCAGCCGAGTTAACCATTATTGTGGGGGCGCCTGCATTTATGCCTGCTTCAAAAGTTGGGAGAAAATATTCGCGCATCATTCTTTCGGAAATCCATGCAGGAGTTCTATCGAGTCCGTTTATCGGAAAACTGTACCCGACATAATGTTTTAAACAAGTTGCTACTTTATCCTTTGCCGAGATATCATCTCCCTGCGCTCCATTAATATAAGATGACCCGATTTTCGAGGCGAGATAAACATCCTCGCCATAAGTTTCCCACAAGCGCGACCAAAGAGGCTGACGACCAATATCCATTACAGGATAAAAATTCCAGGGTATGCCGGAAGCCCGGGTCTCGAAAGCGGTAATTTCTCCGCTTCGTTTTGCTAATTCGGTATTCCATGTTGATGCGAGACTAATGGACTGTGGAAAAAGCGTTGAACCTTTTGTATAAGTTGCTCCATGAATAGCATCGATGCCGTATAGTACCGGTATTCCTAAACGCGTTTCTTTTGTTGCAATGTTTTCAATTTTGTTTATTATCTCGTGCCAGTACTCAACACTATTCATCATATCGTACACATTTAATATTGAGCCAACATGATATTTTTTTATAGCCTCTTCAAGTTTTATTTCATCAAGTTGATGTTTTTGATCTTTTGTTCCCTGCACTTTGCTTACAGCCTGAATAGTAACTTGAGTCATTTGACCAACTTTTTCTTCAAGAGTCATTTTTGATAAAAGTTCTTTTACCTGCGCATCAACTTTTGTAGTAGTATAAATTTGTGAAAATGAAGAAGTAGTGATAAGCAGAAGACATATAATAGTGAATGATGTATAAGATGACAATTTCATAAAAATCCTTAACTATTTTTAAATCATTTTTAGAAGTAATTTTGAGATATTTTTTAAACTGAAAGCAAGAGGGCAATCAGATGAATGATAAAACTTGTTTATAAAACAGAACGATTTTTAGGTAAGAACATTTCCTTACCTATACTCTCATGATTTTATAAAGAAAAAAAATTTGCAGCCTCTTTTACAATAATGAACAAATATGATAGTTTCAAAAAAAACTCACTCCCCTTTTCATCGGGGAGTGAGTTTACATTATGCTTAGAATGTTATAGCGAGAGAAAACTTTTGTATATCCGAGAATCTTCCGAAATCCTGATATGAGTAATCGAGTATAAGAGCAACATTGCCCATTAACTTTTGCTTTAAGCCGAAACCAACAGAAAAAGTTTCCTCTGACTCCTGGAGGAAAAGGGATTTAAACCCTCCTCTAATAAAAACAAAATCGGTATAGCTATACTCTGCTCCAACGTTTAAGCTTTCATAATTATCGCTCGGATGCATAGCATCTACTGCAACAGTAAGTTTATGAGTTTCGTTGAATACAGGGTCGTATGCAATGCCGACTCTAAAATTTAACGGCAGCGCCCATTCGTTAGTTTCTAAGTACGCCGGGATATTTCCATTGTTCCCTGAATTTTCAGGGTCCAAATCGTGCAGAACAAGATTAGAATTGCCGAGCATCTTCATTGATGTTCCGAAGTTAGAGATTGACATAGCGAGTATGGCGTCATCAAACGGTGTTACGTACTGAACGCCAAGATCAACTGCGAAAGCTGTTGCGTCCATCCTCCATATACTTTCGTAAATAAACTTCGGATTAAAACCGATCGAAAAATTTTCGGTGAGTTGAATAGCGTACGCAAGACTAAAAGCTGCCTGTGTTGCCGAAAACATCTCGCCGGTTCCTTCAGGTTGTGAGATCGTAGTAATGGGCATCTCGCCTATATCCGAACCTGTGTAACTGAAACCAACTGTTCCAAAGTCGCCCATGTTGTAACTTGCCGCAAGGAAATTATACTTTATATCCGCAATCCACATCGTGTGGTCGAACATAACGTTTACTCCTTTTGTTTTTGTTAAACCGGCAGGATTCCAATAAATAGAACTTACATCATTGGCAACTCCAACAAATGCGCTTCCCATTCCTATTGCACGGGCGCTTTGCCCGATCGAGAGGAATGGCGCTGCTGTCGTTCCTTTTTTCGACACATCTGATTTAAAACCTTGCGCAAATAACTGCGGAAGAATTAAACCGACAACCATTAATACTTTTATAATTTTATGTTTCATTTTAATTTCTCCGCTACTTAATTAGAGCAAACTTGCCAATATGTTCTCCAACGCCGGGGGCATCTACATGATAAATGTAAACTCCGTATGCAGTGTCCATGCCGTCTTCTGTTACTAGATCCCACGATAGTGAACCATCAAGAAAGTTTGAATCTTTAGAAAGTGTTTTTATTAGCGCGCCTGTTATGGTATAAATACGTACAGTGCATGTTGCCGGTAGATTAATAAAATCAATTTTTCGTTCGCCCCTGCCGGTAGAGTTAAGATTTTTAGTCTCCCACGTTGCAGCTCCTAAATAAGGGTTCGGAACTACACCTATTTTAGATAACTGGTTTTGCGCTAAACTTTTATTTATTTCCACTGGCACAGTAAAGTAGGTGAAGTAATCACCGGTTTTATACGGTTTTTTTGTTGATATCTGATATTTATCACCATCAACAGGTTCTGCTGGAGTTTCATTCGGATTTAAGGGGAAACCGTAAGAAACATCCCACGCAAAACGAACATTTCCGGTGCTCACAATTCCATCCTTAAATTCAAGCACTTGAATAGTATCGCCGGGAGTTAACGATTGTGAACCATCAACGTCCTTTACCGCAATCTTTGAAAACTTACCTTCTGTTTTATTCAACACTTTAAAGTTTACGGGAAATTTCCTGTAAAGAGGCGGCGAGTTTAAGTAACATGTATCTTTCGGTGTGCTTGAAAACGATATTTCATAATCAGCGGGCCACGCTACCCCCTTTACCGGGGTTGGATCTTTATAAGTACGGATGAACAAATTGCTTGTACCAACAACCCAGCCGGTTAGTGAGTCAACAACCGAAACGGTAGTATCATTCAAAACAGTCAATGCCATACCGTCGAAAGGCTGGCTTATTCTATTTACACCAATGTAAGATGAATCTATATTACGCACTATTGTATCGGTAGCGCCTTCAAAGGTTCTTGCTACCTGGTATGAAAGTGTTTTGTAATCAGGATAATTAGGTGATGATTTAAATTCAACTTTGTACTGTGCGCCATCCAGAATTTTTTCAGGATTAAGAATGTTAACATTCATTGCACCTGTACCTACACCGGATGTAACGCGCTGAATATCACCTTTAATTTGAGGCGGAACATAACCTGCAACAGGAGAATTTGGAGTTACAACCGCGCAGTTGATGTCAACAAATTTTAGGGTGCCCGCAAAATCTACAGAGATGTTTTTCGTACATTCGGATGGCTGTAAACCTGTGGTGCCGAAATTAGGATCGCCCATATCATAAGATACGCATGCGTAATAATATTTTTGACCATTCTGTACATCGTTATCAACATACGAGTATCTCAATCCGGTATCATCCCCTCTCCAGAAATGAGCGCCGTTTATACCAACAGGATCGGGTCCTTTAATACCATCTTTTAAATCAAACTGAGCAATTGGTTTCCAGTATTTTGCCGAACCTTTTGAATCTGTAATTACTTTAACGTCGGCAAATTCAGCCTCTGTGCTTCTTAAAACCATGTAACCTTCAAAGTCTTTTTTAAAGCCCTGGGTAGGATCATTATTCTGGAAACCGAGGAATGGGTCTCTCGATTCTTCCGCAACGTTATCCCAGTACAAAAAAACTTTTTTATCTGCGGGGACGGCAGTAAGAATTGGTTTTAGGGGCGGTTTTGCAAAATTGTAATTAGCATTATAAATTAACTGAACAGTCTCTTTATTAAATATAATATCTTGAAGATCTTCTCCAAAAACTAATGCCATCGAAAATCTTTCTCGCAAACCCTGGTTTAATGGAAATGGTCCCGATGCAAATACCATCGAAATGTTTGCGCGCTGTAATGAAGTATCAAAGTTTGCATAATTCATTTTAAGCCACATTGCTTCATCATCTTTAGGCCAGCCGCCGCCAGTGCCGCCTTGTCCGAGACGATAAATTGCAAGAGATGTTAAACCTATCTGGTCGGATTCATCTTTATCTGTTTTATCAAAGTTCGGTTCTCCGTCTGTCGGAAGTCCATCACCTTCACCTTCATCAGGCCCGGCATATTGTCTATCGAATGGTCCAACACCGTCTTTACCAACATCGTTATTTAAAGGTTCGTTTTCAGCCGCATCCCATTTGCCATTACCATTCAAATCAGTGTATGAAATCCAATCGCCGTCATTGTCTATTCCGTCATCTCTTCTTTCATCAACTAATCCGTCTAAATCATCATCTATGCTGTTGGTTGCATTTCCCGGGCTTTCAAGATATGCGTAACCGTAATAACCGGTTTTCCAGTTATTTGGAATTCCTAAACCATCACCATCATAACAATATGCAAGGTCAATCTTTGTATCGAATGAAGCGCAATCATCTTCGGAATCATCAGTTCCCCCAACACCGCAGTCGGTGTAAAATCCGAACAAAGTTGTAGGGTAGCTAAAATCGGATAAGTTAACAATGTCATAATGCCAGAAGATTATATCTTCCGCAAGAACCTGCGACCACTGAAAACCTCTTACTTCAACACGTAAACCAATACCGGCTCTATCATGATCGGATGCGAGCGGAAAATATGTGTAAGGAGTTCTTGCCCATTCTTTATCCTTTGAATCATCCATTACGAAAAACGTTTCAAAATCGGAGTTGTTAACGCCGCGACCGAAATATCCGTACCAATAACCATCCCATTCTGGGGTTAAACCAAGTGCCAACGGCCACGTTTTGGGCCAGGAGGTTGGGTCAATATTCATGGCGGGTTTTTTTGATGTCGGTTCAAAATAACCGGGGAGTGGTTCGAGTCCCCATATTTCGCCTGTGCTTGGATCCTTATCCATCCATTCTCTGTATGAGGTTTCTAATGGGTGAACTATTTGATTGTTGCCAGGAGTTTTAATTTCAGATGCAATTAAAACTGCCACACCGTCAAGGTAAGAATGACCTGTGCCTTTAGGCCACTCACCGCTCGGCTGATAAGGCCACTGCCCTACTTCACCATTGTTATAAAATAAAGTTCGTACCTGGTTGCCATCCATTACACCTTCACGACGATTTTGAATATCGCCTTTCGAGTCATCCCTGTAACCAGTTATCTGTGCAGTAACCTGCGGAAAGATAAGCTCGGTAAATGCAAGGGCAAACAAAATTAAAAGCATTTTTTTCAACATTATGTTCTCCGTTTAAAATCTCTAAAATCCAAATCCCAAACCAAAACGAATTTCGCGCGGGGTTGAATACATACCTGGGTTATTTACGTATTGTGCTATTGTGTTGAGACCTATAACGTCACTTTGTTTTACATATTGAGTATTCAAATCGGCATTTGCTCTACCGGTAGTAGAATAAACTCCGAATTCATTTTTAATATCAAACAAATTGTAAACCATTAAGTATGTGTTGAGCGATATTCCGTATAAATTAAAAATCTTATCTGCTCTAAGGTCAACATTGTAAAAAGAAGGTTTTATACCGCCGTTTTCAAAACGCACGCCTTGCGAAACTCTTGTGTCTTCGGTATACGGCATTCCGGAACCATACTGAAATATAAAACCTACAGTCCAATCGCCTGGCACACCAAAGTTAACAGTTGCGTTTAGTGTGTGTCGCTGATCCCAGTTTAACGGCACAACCGATTTTGTTTCTTCAACCGGTGGAAATGTTTGATTGTTATTGTAAACCGCGTAAGGGTCTGAAGCGTTTCCCTGTGCAATTTGGAAAGTATAATCTACCTTTGCACTAAAATAGTTTGAGAATCTTTTATCGAGCGTTACTATAAATCCTTTAACGTTTGCATAGTCTCTGTTAATAAACCTCGCATACTTAAATCCCTGGTATGTATTAATAATTTCCATACCAAGCCAATTGCGAATATCGCGGTAATACATTGAAACGTTGATGGCAAAATTATCAAACAATTCTTGCTGTAAACCGATTTCGTAAATAACATTTTTTTCGGCATTCAGGTCCGGGTTGCCGGTAATATCCTGAACACTGTTGCCCGGTCTTACTATAAAATCCGGATTGCTGTAGAGATTTTCGAAAGAAGGTATTTTAAAGAAGTGTCCGTATGAAAACCTTATTATACCTTTATCTGTAATTGGAAAAGAAGCGCCAAGACGGGGACTTATTTGGAATTTAGCTGCTGCTTTTTTCATTTCTAAAACATATGTACCAGGGTTGTTCGGGTCTTCGACTGCTCCCGGGAAATCTTTATTATGAGTCGGATTCTGTAAATCTGCGGGCAGCGATGAATTTGAGTTAAAGTAGTCGAATCTTACGCCCGCGTTAATAATCATTATATCATATTCCATTTTATCCTGAATGTATGCCGAAGCCTCCATAGGATATTTTTTATATTCTATATAAGAACCTAAATCCGTAATAGTCCCCTTATTCGGATAACCAGGTGTGAATATAATATTCTTTGCACTGTCAAGCTGTCCATCTGTAAGGTTTACAAGACTCTTGTTTGAACTGAACATATCATAATAACGACCTTCAACACCAACGCCGATTTTGTGCTCTTTAGATATTTGCGATGTTAACGCCCACTGAGCAATGTAAGTATTTGTATATCTTCTATATCTTCCTGTTTGATTACCACCCTGCCTGAAAGTGTAGGGTGAACTTGAACTTCCTTGATCGGGACGAACATACCTCGGGTCAATGCCGTACGGATTGTCTGCAGTTATCGGGGCGTCGGGATATAAGTAACCTTTGTAATTAAAAAAGTTTGCCGAAAACTTTAATGTTTGATAAGTATTTTGATTTGGATAATGTGTGAACTGAAGGTTCTGAATAGTATTATTCCTATAGTGGGTCATAATACCATCGGGTGTCCAGGAAAAGCCATGATCATAATACCGGTTTTCGTTATTATCATAAAAAACACTATATGCTATTGAAAATGAGGGAAGCGAAAAAGTTAGCTTAGCATTTGCAGAGTATTTTTTTTCCGGGTTCATTGCAATATATGCGCCGTCGCCGGTGTTTCTCGGTATCCAAAATGCTTTATTCTGCTGGTCGGGTTGAAGAGGAACATCGTCTGTAGTGTTAAAAACTCTTTTCCCATAAAGATACCCGTCATTCTGATAATATCTACCGGTTAGGAAAAAGAAAAGATTATTAATGGGTTTTAATGGACCGCTTAATGTCATCTGAACATTTTTTTGAGCTATGCGCGAAGCGTCGTCCAAGTTTTGAAAAATGTCCGAATGGTTTGTAAAATAGTTCCCTACATATCCTGTAACAAATCCATCATACTTGCTTGACCCGCTCTGAGTAACAATATTAACAACACCGGAAAGAGCCTGTCCGTATTCAGCGTTAAATGTACCGCTGATTACTTCCATCTGCCTGATTGAGGAATTCTCTACCTGCACGCCAAAACCGCCGTTATAAGCATCTGTTACCGCTACTCCGTCTATAAGGTATGCTACATCGTTTGATCTGCCGCCTCTAAAATGTCCGTCTATAACACCAGCCTGTAGGTTTACAATTTGTCCGATACTTTCTACCGGCAGCATTTTTATTTCATCAGAAGATATAGTAACCGAAGTAGAAGTTAGATCTTTCTGTACTAATGGTCTCTGTGAGGTAACAACAACATCTTGATTAAGCTGAACAAACGAACTGCTTATATCCATATTTAGATTTGTTGTAAGATCTATTTTTACAAGAACATTTTCTACCGTAACTTTTTGGTATCCAACCGAACTTATTATAACTCTGTAATTGCCTGGCGGGATGTTGTTAATAGAATAATACCCATCCAAATCTGTAGCCGCGCCAAGGTATGTACCTTCTAATATAACATTGGCACCAACAACGGGTTCACCGGTTTCTTTGTCTTTAATATTACCGGAAATTTTTCCTGTTGTTCCTGCAAATATAGATACCGAGAAGAATACAGTTATAAAAAAGATTAACAGTTGTATAAATGTTGTTTTTTTTACTTTATTATATCTAAACTGATAAATAGTATTCATTTCATAATCCTGAAAAATTTAATGTCTCATTTTTTATTGAGCTCACACAAAAGAAAAAGGCACGGCTGTTACACCGTGCCTATAATAATTATTTAAGCAGCATCATTTTGTTTGTTTGAACAAAAGAACCGCTTTCTAATCTGTAGAAATAAATGCCGCTTGATAAGCCGGATGCATTAAAGTCAACTGAATAACTTCCTGCCTGATATTCGTTATTTATCAGCGTAGCAATTTCTCTTCCGAGAACGTCATAAATTTTAAGCGTAACATTCCCCGGAACCTTTATAGAGAATTTTATCTTTGTTGAAGGATTGAACGGGTTAGGATAATTCTGAGCAAGAGAATAATCTTTTACCAATAATCCATCTTCTTGTACTGCGGTTGGTTCCCATAGATTTCCAATCCAGGTATATAACCATCTTGTTACATCACCCCACGATTGGTCTTCATTAAACGGTGAAAAAGTTAAGATACCTTCTCTTTCGCCTGTTGCGTCAGCGTCATTCACAGAGTAATCAACAGGAATTCTGTATCCTTCTTTTGGAACAAATACATCATCGCTGCCATAGGAAGCAAGTTGAGTAAATGGAATTTTGAATTCTACAACATAACCTGAAGGGAATTTTTCACCCCAGTAGTAATTAGCGCCGATGCCTGTAATACTATCAGCGCCGGAAATTCCATCAAGTAATACTCTGTCAAATGAAAATCTGAAATGGTAATCAGGTTTTGCGCCTCTCATTAAACTTGTATGCGGCACTCCGCGGAAGTCGTACAAACCTAAGAAAAGATCGGGACAATCATTTAAATAAGAAGTGCTGTTCTGACTCGGAACAACGATGTCGTCATTTACATCGGCTGCAAAATATAGATAGTCGTTATCTACAGCTACCCATGATAGAACTGAAAGATCGGCATCGCCGTCAATTGAAGTATTAGTTACTACATGACCGGTTCCATCCGATGGGAACATTCTGAATGGTGTAATTGACTGCCATTCTACTAAATCGCCATCCGCTACAAAAGCTGGCACATTAAGCGAAATTGTTGTAACGCCTTTTGCTTCATTTGTAGCAGGAGCAGAGTTTACACTTACAACACTTTTATTGCCTGAGGCATCTTTACAAATAACAGCATAATAGTAAGTAACGTTTTGATTTGTATTCGGAGCAAATAATAAGTGTTCTATTAAACCATTATTTTCAGGTACGTTTAATTTAACAACCTCAACTCCATAAGCTGTTACATCAGAAATTGGGTCTTTGCTGTAATAAACATCATATTTTTCGCCTGTTTCGCCGGGCACATCATCCCATAATACTACGTTTTGATAAGCGCCGGTAGATGCCGACACATTCAAAGGAGGATTTGGAGGTATTACATCGAATGTGGGACGACCCGTCCACCAGTTAGTTATGTATATAACTTTGCCGGCAATTGCAGAGGCTTCTGCCATCATTCCAACTACATTAATTGCTGAAGAATCGAATCCCGTCGTATTATCCTGAACAACCATATCTCTCAACGGAAAAGAATAATCGTGCCACTGGTTATCTGCGGTTGGAGTAAATACTGTTCCTTTTTTTCCGCCGCCGCCTTCAAACTGTATCCTTAATGCGCCGACACCTTCTTCGCATTTTAATGTAAACTTAACGCTGTCTGTAGGCCATCCGCCCATAAGATTAAATGCAGGATCAACACTAAGACCAATACCTGTCCAGCCATTGCTCCACTCGTCGCCTTGTACCCACTTAACTGCGTTAGTATTCGGTACAGGTCCTGCGCCTTCTTCAATAGCAATTGAAGACTGACCCCAGGCAAATGTGCTCATGTTGCCCATGAAAGTAATTCCATTAAAAACTACCATTGGAACTGCACGAACACCGAATCTCTCAAAACCATCTAAAGAAATTATTGTTGAATCGGCAGGAAGATTTACATTTGGATCCCAACCGGTAGTAATAATTCCAATGTTGTAACCAACAATTTTATCACGATCTAATGTTCTATTATTATAGTTAAATCCGCCCCATGTTGTTGGAGCAAGAATGAACCCGGTAGAATCCGGTACATCAGCACCCGGCTGATCTCTTTCAAACAGTGGAATTTTTAACTGATACCAATCATGTTGATTATCAATAACAGTTGTGTTCTCATAAATGTACTCTTCGATAGGATCGGTTTCGCTTAGACGATCTGCAAGGTGAATTCTGAAAACCATGTTAGCCGGAACTGTTGGAGCTCTTCTAACTTTTATCCAGATGCTTAAAGAATCACCCACTACTGACCAGTCTTGTACATCGGTACTGTCTGTTCTATAAATTAATTGCGCATAGCTGCCCCACTGGTGGAATGCACCAATTGCAGCGTCAACATCAAGTGCGCCTGTACCTTGAACCTTATCTGTGGTATTGGTAGATAAGTACATATGACTCGGTGCTCCTTCGGTGCTTATTTCATACACACCGGATGCGGAAGCATCAAAATCGTCAATCATTACCCTGGTCTGCGGAAATAACGTTACCGCGAGTAATAAAACGAACATAGTCACAAAAAAGCTTTTCATATTGCCTCTTTCATTAATTAATAAATTAGTTAGTTATATAGTTTATCATGAATTAATACCAGATGCTCCAAAGCCCGATTATGATAATAACAATAAAAGCAGACAGGAAAAGATTACTACGGAGGCCCTGAATGGCTTTTATATTTAAGAGACTTCTTCTAATGTCTCTCAGGTTTTCTATTACCGATGATTGCAAATCGGCGGCTATCTTATCTGGAGATTTTTCGGATACAGCGTTAAGTACTAAAATTATCGAAACATTGAATACAAATAAAAAGATTGCAAAATGCAAAAAACTTATATGTAAAACTGAAAGCAGCCAAGGGTGTAATGAAACACCAACATTTTTAAGTATTTCAATCAATAACCGAGCAAAACCTATCGACTCGCCGATAACTAATGAAATAATTGCAGTTCTCGAATTAATTTTTTTTGAGAACAGACCAAATAAAAACACAGCGGTTATCGGAGGGGCTACAAATGCCTGTACGCTTTGTAAAAAAAGATAAAGTTGATTGCTTAACAATTTTACAAGCGGAACAATTAAAATAGCGCCAACTACTACCATAGTAGTCGAAAGTCGACCTACAAGTACCAACTTTCTTTCATTGGCGTCAGGATGTTTAACTTTATAAAAATCGTTTGTAAACAGCACGGATGTACTATTAAATGCTCCGGCGAGTGATGACATAATAGCCGCAAGCAAACCTGCAACAACCAATCCTTTTAAACCAATTGGCAACAAATCGCCAAGTATTAAAGCAGAGTATGCTTCATCACCGTTTATGTCGGGGTAAAGGGCAACAGCAATAAGCCCCGGTAAAACTAAAATAAAAATAGGAAGCACTTTAAGAAAGGCTGCAAGAAGTGTTCCCCGGCGTGCGTCATTTACTGACCTTGCGCTCAATAAACGTTGAACAATGTATTGATCGGTGCACCAATACCAAAACGCAATTATGGGCGCGCCGAACAAAATACCTGTCCATGGGAAATCAGGATCGGAAATAGGTTTAAACATATTAAAAAAACTTGCCGGAAGTTTTTGCTCTAACCCGGAAAAACCACCCACAGCGTTTAACCCGAACACCGAAAGAATAATGGCGCCGAGTATTAAAATTAAACCCTGAAAAAGTTGTGTTCTTATTACAGCTTTTGCTCCGCCGGTTACACTATATAGCCCGGTAATTAACACAATTATAATTGATGATGCATAAATATTAAGACCAAATATTTTGTAGAAGAGTAAACTGGCGGCAAATAAAGAGACAAGAATTTTTGTAAATATGTAGATGACGATAGAGAACGCCGCAAAAAAATGTCGTATTCGTTTATCAAAGCGTTTTTCTAAAAATTCGGGTACGGTTACTACACCGGCTTTTATATAAATCGGGGCGAGAACCCATCCGAGAAAAATTAATGTAAAAATTGCCATAAGCTCAAATTGACCAACAGCTAAACCCCGCGTAGAACCTGAACCGGCTAGACCAATAAAATGTTCACTCGAAATGTTTGTTGCGAATATAGAGATGCCAACTGTAAACCAACCGATGTTTCTGCCTGCTAGAAAATAATCGGCGTAATTCTCATCGTTTCTGCGAGAATAATAAAAGCCCAGACTGAGTACAACAATCAGATAGGCTATCAAAACAAGAGCATCAATTTGAGTAAAAATTACAGACACTTTTTTTTAATTGTAAAAATATTTTGTAGATAGTACACAAATAATGCCACCAGCTTTTTTTTAAAATACTCAATAAATTTTCATTTTTTGATGTTGGAAAGAGAGGTTGGGAAATAGTTAATTATTAATTTAATAACCGGCATTTATTATTTTAATAAATAAAAAGGTTCATACTCGAACCTTTTTATTATTCACTTAGAAAATAACATTAATATTTAGTGTTGAGTAAAATACTACTTGAGAACTATCATCTTTTTCTGAGATGTAAAACCGGGAGTTTCAATTCTGTAGAAATATATACCGCTGCTAAGTTTGTAATTGTCAGCGTCAAAATTTAATGAATACTTGCCTGCCGATTGTTCTTCATTAATTAAAGTAGCTACTTCATTACCGAGCAAATTAAAAACCTTTATTAAAACATTTCCTCTATTTTTTATTGAATAGAAGATTGTGGTTTTCGGATTAAATGGGTTAGGATAGTTTTGTTCCAGAGCAAATTTATTGGGATTCGTAATATCGGTTTTAACATCAGTAGCTGTTAAAACAAAATCCATATAACTTAAATTAAACCCGCCGGAAATAAACCAAAGATCAAAGGTATTACTCCCTGCCGGAATCAAGACATTGGAAGCGGAAGCAGTTTGCCAATTTTGATACCCTCCTGTTGCAGGCACACTAACCTGTGAGGGCTGCGATACGCCATTTATTTTAATCAGTATTTTGCCGCCGGCGTTTTGAGCAGCGACGTTAAAATTAATATCATAGTAACCGCTTTGTGAAACAGAAACAGAATATTTTAACCACTCGCCTGTTTCTATCCAGCCGACATTGTAACCATTCGATGAAAAATCGGAACATGATTCTATATCAACGCCGTCATTACGATAGCTCCAACCGCTATTCCAACTACCGTTTCCTGTGTTTTCATAATCAACATCTTTATACGCGTAGTTTAATTGTCCCATATTATAATCAGTTGCATGAACAATTCCGGGCACATTGTTTTGGGTATATGGAACTGTAGAAGTGTTGTTCGGCTGCCTGATCAAGGCGTCAATTACATCCGGCTGAAAATTGCAATTTTCAAACAACAACTCGTTAGCCTGTGCCATTAAAGCGTTCATTGCATAAGTAACTGAAGGTCGCGACCCGGAACCACCCCAGTAATTCAAAAGTGTTTGGTACGCTGGAAGCAAATAAGAAGAAAGCGGACCCGATATAGAGGAAATTTTTTTTAACGGCCACCATGCCCAACCGATGTTGTTCGATTTCATCAGCTCGGCACAATCTGTAAACCACTTGTTTGAGTTTTCACCTGTTTCACCAAGCCATAAAGGTCTATTTGTTGAATTCCGCAAATCAATCAAATATTGAATAGAAGATTGATTATTCTGATTCCAATATTTATGAAAACTATACGACATATTATCATCCCATGCTGGAGTCAAGCCGCTAAAATCTGTTGCAAACCAATTTCCCTCAATAAAAAGGAGGTGGTTATTATCTACAGCACGAATAGTGTCAGTAAGCCGGATATAAAGATCGCGCAAAGGTTGATTGTTCGGAGGCAGATTCCATTTTGGTTCGTTTAACAAATCATAACCGCCAATCCACTCTTCATCTTTATAACGCTCGGCAATTTTTCGCCAAATTTGTACGGTGAGATTTTTATTTTGTTCGCTTTGCCAGAGTGACGGGTTAGCCGAATTATAATCGCTAATCGGTTCATCACTTTGTCCGCCGGGGGCAGCGTGCATATCGAGTATTAAATATATTTGATTTGCTTTACACCACTGCAGAAGGGAATCGACAATTTCAAATCCTTTATTAAGAAAAACCGGCGGGTTTGTATTAGTTGCAAATAAGTTGTAATGAAACGGAAGACGAACCGAATTAAATCCCCAACTTTTTATCATTTCAATATCAATTTTTTTTACAAAATTATTACGGTATGTTTCATAAAATTGTTCTGTGTTTGCTTCACCGACAAGGTCTAATATTTTTGCTTTTATTTCCCATTGTGCGTTTGCAAAGCCAGAAGTCTGAAGCATATAACCTTCCTGCAGAAGCCAACCGCCGAGACCTAAACCTTTTAATAAAACTTCCTGTCCGGAACCATTTACAATTTTTGTATTTTCCCTGTGTAAAAAACCTTGAGGGAACAAATTCGAAGAATAAATAAAAAGGAAAAAGATGTTTGCAAAAGTAAAAAGAAGAAATGATTTTTTAATCATTATGTGCTCCGGATGTACATATTTGAGTGATAAACAAAACCGTTTAATGTCTGTCTCAATAGTTAAGATGACATCGTTATCAACTAATTAAACGTATCATCATTACTAAACGGAAAACTGAAATTTTATCATCATTAAGAAACGCAAAGCCCCTTATATCAGACAATTTCAATCGAATAATAATAAACAATAATAATACCAGCTTCAAACTTATTTTTTTATAAAGAAACCGACTGTATGAGAGGTTTGCAGTACTAAAAGTATACCCCGATTATCAAAGTAATAATCCCTAATTATCAATTCGATAAAAATGGAAATATTTGCAGATTATTTTAGACCCAGTTCTTTCGACATTCTGTAATAATTGGGCGGCGCTAACCCAAGTTTTTTTGCCGCATCCGTATCCGACTCCGAGTTTAATCTTACAAATTTGAAATATCGTTCTCGAATTATTTTTTCAATTTCCTTGAGGGGAATAATATTTTCAACGTTAAACAGATCTATGACTCCCAATTCCTGAGTATTTTTTATCTCATCCTGAATACCGAGTGAACGTCTTGCAAGAGCCGGTGTAATTTTGTTTTCTGAAAAAAACAGCAGTCTTTGTATTACATTTTTTAATTCGCGTATGTTGCCCGGCCAATCATAATTAAGAAATATTTTCATTGTTTCACCGGGAATTTCCGGTTTCTCTTTCCCCATGCTGATACTTATGTTTGTCAAAAAATAATCAATCAAAAGGGGGATATCCGTATCTCTTTTTTTCAGATCGGGCACATAAATAGGGAGAACATTTAACCTGTAATAAAGGTCTTCTCTAAATCTTTTTTCTTTTACTTCTGCCTCAATATTTCTATTTGTAGCGGCAATTATTCTTACGTCAACTTTTATTTTTTCGGTTCTGCCTATTTTTTCAATTTCACCATCCTGGATAACCCGAAGAAGTTTTACCTGTGCCTGCAAAGGCAGCTCGGTTACTTCATCTAAAAAAATTGTTCCGTTATTTGCAATTTCAAACAAACCCAATTTTTTTTTGTCGGCGCCTGTAAACGCCCCCTTTTCATAGCCGAATAATTCGCTTTCAACAAGCTGGCTCGGAAGACTACCGCAATTTATAATAATAAAATTTTCATATTTTCGTTCGCTGCGGTAATGAATATTGTATGCAACAAGTTCTTTTCCGGTACCTGAAGCGCCCCGAATTAATGCATTAATATTGCTGCGTGATAGTTTATCTATTTCTTCTTTTAACTCAATCATAATTGATGATTCGCCAACCATCTTTTTTTGAAGCATAATATCTTCAATGCTTCTACGAAGTTTTTGGTTGGACCTATCTCTATCTCTTTCGAGCAAACATTTTTCATGCGCATTAAAAATACTAATTAAAAAATCTGTCGGCTGATAGATATACTCTTCGATATCACCCGGATACTTGGTGCAGTACCAGAAAGCGCCTGCCTTTATTAATCTATTTGCAAAATTATAGTCCGTTAGGTTTACAGTCATCTTTGTGATAACAATAATCTGTATTGATGAATCTATTTGTTTAATTCTTGTTATCAGGTTTTCACCCATTAAACCGCCCGCTATCTGGTAGTCCATAATAACTACGTCAATAGATCCTTTTTTTCTTTTTAATATTTCTAAGGCTGCCATACCATTTGAAACAACCTCAAGAATTTTTATTCTTTCTTCAAATGGTTTTATAGTGTTCAGCACTCTTCGCACATCATAATCTTCATCTTCAATTAATAAAATATTTATCTGTTTGCCTTCAAAAATCATTTTATCTTTCCGTTCATATTGAAATAGTTATAATAAACTGACACCCGCCCGAGACGATATTTTTAGCGTCAATTTCCCAACCGCATCGTTTTGACATTTCGTAGGCTATGTAACAGCCATATCCTGAATTTTGCAAATCGGTTTCTTTTGTAGTTACATTCTCTTCAAAAATATTCTTTACACCTTTTTCATTTTTTTCAAGAAGATGCCCGCTGATTCCTTTTCCGTTGTCTTGAATTATCAAATAGATCTTTTTTGCGCTCTCATTATATTTTGTAATACAATCTATGATGATGTTATTTTCACCGCCGTGATCTATACTATTTTGTATTAGAGGCTCTATTATTTCCCATGCCACAAATTCATTTATCGGCACAACCGGTAAATTTTTATCCATATCAAGGCGAATATCAAATGAATTAGATTTACTGCTGATTCTCAAAAAAATATGCTTAACAATAAACTCAATCACTTCGTTTAAATTCGTTCGAAACATCAAATTTCTAATAGTCTGCAGAGGCGGGTCGAACCATTTCATATCATATATTACGCGCGAAATAAAATTGGAATATTTTGAAACTCTGTATTTTACTTCGTCGATATTTAACGGCGATAAAGTTCTCAAATCCTCTTTTATAAATCCCATCACTTTTTCGGCTTTGTGATGCGTGTGATAAATACGTTTTGTAAATATTAATTCTTTTTCGTAGTTAATTTGTTTTTTAAGATTTACTTCATGTTCATCAAAAAGCATTTTCTGCGTATCGTCACGCTCTTTAACAGTGTAAGATGAAATAAAGTACATTGCCAATAATCCGAGAAGAATTAAAGATAAATAAATAACAGAGGTTTCATCATAACTGCTGATTATTTGGTTGCTTATAAAACTAAAATCGGGTGTGTTTTTCATATAAACTGCGCCTATGTACTCTCCGCGCAAGACGAAAGGAACAAAAATATTAAATGTCTTTTTATCCGTAATAATACTTTTAATTTGTTCAGATGAACTCAATTCAGCTTCGATATCTTTATACATCTTTATCACCCCTAATTTTGTTGCGTCGGTGGTAGGAGTTATTGAATTATGATTGAGCAAAAACCTATAAAAAGTTTTTCCTTCATCGATGGCAAAAATTTCGTTTTTATTTCTTGCAATTACGTAGAGACCCTGTATATTATGCTTCAACAATTGCTGGCTGAAAATTATATCGAATGATTGAATTACTTTTTTTTCCTGTTCCTTACTTATCCCCTTCTGCGGATCCATCGATTCAAGTACCAGTTCTAACGAGGTAGCGGTTAGATTGGCAATTTCCTCCGCCGAATCTTTCTGATACCATTCTTGTGTTGAACTTAAAAAACTTTTTACAGCCGCTTTGTTTATAAATGATATTATAAGCTGAAACGCAAAAAGAATTATAAAAAGCACGGTTACATGCTTAAACTCAAAATGGTATTCTTTTATTTTTTCAAAATATTTTATCCTCTTCATCGTTACTTAACCAATATTGCTTTGTCTTTAATGAGTCGGGTTGCTTCGGATAACGCATCATCAACAGATATTTCGTTTTTAATTGCAAGGTTTATGTAATACGAAATTATATCAGAAACATTTGTATAGGCAGTAATAAAGGGGCGGTGTACACCCTGTTTAAACAGGTTATCAAAGAAAATTAATTCCGGATATTTCTTTGTGAAGGTAGTATCTTCATATAATTTTTTGTTTATCGGCAGATAGCGCCCCCTTTCGTACATCAATTTTTGTGATTCTTCGCTTAAAAGGAATCTTGCAAATTTTATTACTTCCGGCATTCTTTCGGAAAATTTTGAAATCATAAGGTTCCAGCCACCAAAAACAAATTTTGGTTTTGTCCCCTCAAAATGAGGCAACGGCGCCATTCGTAACTGTGAGCGATTTTCATCCGACAAAAATTCGTTTTTGTCATCAATCATACTTGGCCAGCCCCGAAGGAATACTCCGTTGTTTTTTGCAAAATATCTAAAACTTTCATTTTCCTTCAGGTAAGAAACATTTTTAGGGGATACATTATTTTTATTAACAAGCTCTACAAGCAACTGCAATGATTTTTTGCCGGCAGGGGTGTCGAGTAGAATTTCACCGTTTTTGCCAATTATTGGATTATTTTCATTAGCCATCAACTCGGTAAATGAACAAATTAATCCTTCGTAATCATCGGCTTGAAACAAATAAAAAGGATTTTTGGTTTTATCAAACTGCTTGCTTAGATGTATAAAATCGTTCCATGTTATAGAATTATTTATAAGCTTTTTTAAAGAGGTATAATCCGGCAAAGTTTTAAGGAGATCATCCCGGTAAAACATCAATGCAATGTCAATATACAGCGGCACCGCAACAAGTGAATCGTTCCATAAACATGTTTCGTAGGCATAAGGAATAATCGAATTTATTTCGGATGTATCTATTATTTTTTTTAAAGGTATACTCCATTTTGCAAACCTTGGAACCCATATCTGGTCTACGGAAAAAATATCGATCCGGTTATTTTTGCTTCGTAAATAACGCGCAAGCAACTCTTTTCTTTCATTGGTGCTGAATTTATCAAATGAGAGATTTACAGTTTCGACCTTAATTTGTCCTTTATACCTCTCGTTGAATAAATCGATTACCGCCTGATGAGCCGAAGAAATATGATCGACAAAATAAATTGTTTTTACTTTGGAGGCATTTCTGGAATCGAGCCCGTTTGGAGAAAAAATAAATGTAAAAAGAACAAACACCGTTACAAGCATTGTGCTTATAATTATATAAAATATTTTTTCGATGTTCATTGGCGTCAGCTAAAATAATTATTTTATTAAAGGTTAAATATATTGCATTTTTACAGTAATAATAATCTTATTTTTGGTATAAGACCCTTATCAATTTAATAAGTTATTGTTATTAAAATAATAAATAAGACAGAACAAAATTTACCACCGACCGGCAAACCGGTTTCGGTTTGAGTTTTTTATTAATATAATATTGGGCATAATAATTGGATTATATTTAATTTTCTTTAACAAATTATGCCAGAAATTTACTAAATCAATATATCAATTCCCGGAGTTCTTAATGGCTGTATCTTCAAATATAAGTTCTACAAATACAAAACTAAGTAATAACGGCAAAAACTATACCCCGGCGTTAGTAGTTTTAACTTCTTTATTTTTTATGTGGGGCTTTATTACGTGTTTAAACGATATACTTATACCACATCTTAAAGCTGTATTTGATTTAAACTACACACAGGTAATGCTTATTCAATTCACATTTTTTACCGCTTATGCCATAGTGTCACTTCCCTCCGGGATGCTCGTTGAAAAAATTGGATACAAAACCGGTATAATTGTCGGTCTTCTTACAGCCGCGGTGGGTACAGCGCTCTTTTATCCGGCAGCCGGTTATCGTTCATACGGTATATTTTTATTAGCTCTTTTTGTTCTGGCATCGGGTATAACTCTTTTGCAGGTTGCCGCGAATCCATATGTGGCAATTCTCGGAAAACCCGAAACTGCTTCGAGCAGGTTAAATCTATCTCAGGCTTTTAATTCCCTCGGCACAACTATCGCTCCAATCTTTGGTTCAATTCTTATTCTTTCTTTTGCCGTAAAAGGTGCTGATGAACTTGCCAAATTAAGTATGACAAATCAAGAAGCGTATAAACTAATTGAGGCAGCCTCGGTACAGACTCCATATTTACTCCTCACCGGAATGCTTGTTTTGGTTGCAATAATATTTGCAATATTCAAATTACCGGCAATAGAAGCATCTTCACAAACCTCGAGTAACGGCGATACAACAAGTTTTGATAATGAACATAAAAGCGCCTGGGGTTACAAACATCTTGTACTTGGTGCAATTGCAATTTTTGTATATGTAGGCGGCGAAGTTGCTATCGGAAGTTTTCTTGTAAACTACTTCAAAGAACTGTTGGGGATGAGGGAAGCGGAAGCAGGCACATACGTTGCTCTGTATTGGGGCGGCGCAATGATAGGCAGATTTTTTGGTTCAATTACACTTTCCGGCATAAAGGACACCCGCAAACGAAATATTTACGCTGCCCTGGTTTTTGTTTTAGCATTTGTAATTGCGATGTATGTTACCAAGGAGTACCAAAATTTATCCAACTTTACTCTTTCGGGTTTTGGAAAAACATTAACATTTCTTGGTTTGGTTGCCGTAAATTATCTCGCATTTAACCTTGGTAATTCAAAACCGGGTAGAACGCTCGCAATACTTGCAGTAGCAGCTTCGATGCTTGTTGTTGTTTCGATGTTAACATACGGACAGTTTGCAATGTGGAGCATTCTGGCAGTTGGATTGTTTAACTCAATAATGTTCCCAACAATTTTTACGCTTGCTATCGACGGACTGGGAAAACATACCGGGCAGGCGTCCGGTATTTTATGTACTGCTATCGTAGGCGGCGCAATTATACCGCTTCTTCAAGGAATTCTTGCGGATAATATCGGCATACATCATGCATTTTTTCTTCCGGTGCTTTGTTACCTTTACATCGCCTATTACGGTTTTAAGGGACACATTCCTTCTTACTCCAAAACTGCTGAGGTAAAAGGTTAAAATGAAAACCGAAGTAACTTTGGGAATAGATGTCGGCGGTACAAATACAGCATTTGGCTTTGTAGACATTAACGGTAAATGTATTGTCGATTCCTCTATTCCAACTGAAGGAAACAAAAGCTCTGATAATCTTTTTGCAAGACTGCATCCTGCAGTTACAAATCTTTACAACCGCATTTCGGATAGTTTTGAATTAATGGGTATTGGCGTCGGAGCCCCGAATGGAAATTATTACACCGGTAAAGTAGAGAATCCGCCAAACTTGCGATGGGGTGTTGTAGATGTTGTTCAATTACTGAAAAAATATTTTGACATGCCGATTGCCGTTACCAATGATGCCAACGCGTCTGCAATCGGCGAAATGCTTTTTGGTTCCGCAAAAGGGATGAAGGAATTTATCGTAATAACACTCGGCACCGGTTTGGGTAGTGGAGTTGTTGTTGACGGCAAATTGGTTTATGGTTCCGATGGGTTTGCAGGCGAAATTGGTCATACTGTTTACGACCCCAATGGCCGCCAATGCGGCTGCGGCAGGAAAGGCTGCCTGGAAACATACGCGTCCGCTACCGGAATAAAACGAACAGTGATGGAACTACTCGCAAACTCAAATGATGATAGCGCTTTAAGGGACGTAAGTTTCAATCAACTTGAATCAAAAATGATTTATGAAGCTGCGTTGCGTGGAGATAAAATTGCAAAAAAAGCTTTTGAATACACCGGTAAAGTGCTCGGTTTAAAATTGGCAGATGCTGTCGCAGTAACAAGCCCGGAAGCAATAATTTTATTTGGCGGTCTTGCGCTTGCAGGCGATCTTATTATTGAACCAACCAAACGTTCGATGGAAGAGAATTTATTTCATGTTTTCAAGAATAAAGTAAAAATTATTCAATCAAATTTACCCGAAGGCAACAGCGCTGTACTTGGCGCCGCGGCTTTAATATGGAACGAGATTATAAGGTAATTTTTTTTTGTTAGTACCTTTTAACTAACTGTATAAAACCGTCCCTCAAGTATTATAAAAAAATATGATGAGGGGCGCTGTTTCAGCAAAGGCATTATGAAATTAGCGATCAAATTAAATTTAATCCTTCTTCTTACTTTTCTATTAACACAAACCGGTTGCAAAAATAATTCAACCAATCCATCAAACACAGAATCAATATCTGAAAAAGTTGAAAAACTGCTTTCGCAAATGACGCTTGATGAAAAGATTGGACAAATGACACAAGCGGAAAGATCAGCATTAACCGACCTCTCTGATATAAAAACATACTCACTTGGTTCACTATTGAGCGGCGGCGGTTCCGCACCTTCTATTAACTCCCCCGAGTCGTGGGCAAATATGTACGATCTTTACCAATCTGTAGCGCTGCAATCAAGATTAAAGATTCCAATAATTTATGGCATAGACGCAGTACATGGACACAATAACGTTTATGGCGCCACAATATTTCCGCATAACATTGGAATGGGATGTACAAGAAATCCACAACTTGTTGAACAAGCAGCGCGAGCAACTGCGGAAGAAGTTTCCGGTACCGGTATCGATTGGACATTCAGTCCCTGCATTGCAACAGTTAGAAACGAGCGCTGGGGCAGAACTTATGAAGGGTTTGGTGAAACTCCGGAACTATCAGTAATGATGTCAGCCGCCGCAGTAAAAGGATATCAAGGCAGTTCACTCTCGGATAACGGCAGTATACTCGCCTGCGCAAAACACTTTCTTGGCGATGGCGGAACTACGGACGGACATGATCAGGGCAATACTGTAGGCGATGAACAGACCATTAGACAATTGCATCTCGAAGGTTTTAAGTCAGCGGTTGATGTAGGTGTAAAATCAATAATGGTTTCTTTCAGCAGTATTAACGGACAAAAGTTGCACGGGAGCAAATACTGGATTACCGATGTTCTAAAAAACGAACTTAGTTTTAAGGGGTTTGTCGTTTCCGATTGGGGCGGAATTGATCAACTTTCGGGCGATTATAAAAACGATATTCAAACATCTATTAATGCCGGTATTGATATGGTTATGGTTCCGGCGCGCTACAAAGATTTTATAATGAGCCTTAAAGAATTGGTGAATGAAAATAAAGTATCAGTTGAAAGAATTAATGATGCAGTAAGAAGAATTCTTACTGTTAAATTTGAACTTCAGCTTTTTGAAAAACCATTTACAGATAAAAGTTTTACTGCAACAATTGGTTCTGCTGCTCATCGGGTTATTGCCCGCCAGTCTGTCCGCGAGTCGATGGTTTTACTAAAAAATGAATCGAATTTTTTACCATTATCAAAAAGTTTAAAGCACATACATGTTGTCGGCAAAAATGCTGATAATATCGGTAACCAATGCGGTGGATGGACAATCTCCTGGCAGGGCAGCAGCGGAAATATCACTGTGGGAACGACAATTTTACAGGGGATAAAAAATGCGGTTTCAAGCAGTACTTCGGTTACTTACAGTGAAGACGGCAGCAACGCCGCCGGCGCCGATTTAGGGATAATCGTTCTCGGCGAAACACCTTATGCGGAAGGTTACGGTGACAGAGAGGATTTGTCATTATCAAGTGAAGATATAACTGCCATTAGTAATTTTAAAAAAACGCACATTCCTTATGTCATTATTCTTATTTCAGGCAGACCGATGATTATTGATAATGTAATTGACGACTGCACTGCATTTGTTGCAGCCTGGCTCCCCGGTACCGAAGGAGAAGGCATTGCGGATCTACTTTTTGGTGATTATAACTTTAAAGGAAAATTATCTCACACCTGGGCTCGCTCGATGAGCCAAATACCAATAAACTTTGGCGATGCAAATTACAATCCGTTATTCCCGTATGGATACGGTTTATCATACTAAACAAAAAAATATTTGAGGATTAGATGAAGAAATTTATTCTACCGTTCATGATTATAATTAGCACATTGAGTTTTGGCTTCGTACACTTGCCTACCGATAAATCAAAAGAAGAAAAAATCTCTGCAAGAGTCGATTCGGTTTTAGCTTTAATGACACTCGATGAAAAAATCGGGCAACTAAATCAACTTTCGTATGGTATCGGCTGGGGACCAACTGTAAAAGCTATTGTTCCGGATGAGTATAAAGAGCTCATACGCAGCGGAAAAATCGGTTCGTTCTTAAATGCTATCGGCGCCGAGTTTACCTACATGCTTCAAAATATTGCAGTGAATGATTCGCGATTAAAAATTCCTCTTTTGTTCGGGCTCGATGTTATTCATGGATTCAAAACAACTTTTCCGGTACCTCTCGGAGAAGCTGCCACCTGGCAGCCCGAACTTGCCGAACTTTCGGCGCACTATCAGGCGCTCGAAGCATCTGCATGCGGTATTCACTGGACTTTTTCGCCAATGGTCGATATAGCCCGCGACCCGCGTTGGGGTAGAATTATAGAAGGTTCCGGAGAGGATACTTATTTGGGCTCCCTTATGGCAGCGGCGCGTGTACGCGGTTATCAGGGAGATCTTTCCAACCAAAATATAATTGCATGTGCAAAACACTATGCCAGTTACGGTGCAGCAGAGGGAGGTAGAGATTATAATACAGTTGACATCTCCGAAAGAACCTTACGCAACGTTTACCTCCCTCCTTTCAAGGCAGCGGTTGACGCCGGGGTTTACACTCTTATGGCTTCGTTTAATGAGATAAGCGGATTACCTTCATCAGGCAGTAAATTTCTTTTAACAGACGTTTTGCGAGATGAATGGAAATTTGACGGATTTGTAGTAAGCGATTGGAACTCAATCGGTGAAATGATTAATCATGGTTTTGCTTCGGATTTAAAAAATGCCGGTGAAATTTCAATAAACGCCGGGCTCGATATGGATATGGAATCACGTTCGTATATTAACCACTTAACGGAATTGGTAAATGAAGGAAAGGTTGATGAAAAAACTATTGATGAATCCGTAAGAAGAATTTTACGCATAAAATTTTTACTCGGATTATTTGACGATCCGTATCGCTATTGCAGCAAAGAACGCGAGCAAAAAGATGTGATGAGAGAGGATGTAAAATCCGCCGCGCTTGATGTAGCCAAAAAATCATTCGTTCTGTTAAAGAATGAAGATCAATTACTTCCGCTAAAAAAAGATTACAAAAAAATTGCGGTAATCGGTCCCCTTGCCGATTCAAAAAATGATCCTCTCGGTGGTTGGAGCACAATGGGAAGTCCTGAAGATGTAATTACAATACTCGAAGGATTAAAAACTTACACCGGTAGTAAAGCTGAAATCCTTTACTCACAAGGCTGCGGAATAAATGATTCAACAACTAATTTTGATGAAGCAGTAAATTTTGCAAAGCAATCGGATGTGGTAATTTTATGTCTCGGTGAGAGCAGCGATATGAGCGGAGAGGCAAAAAGCCGGGCATCATTAAATTTACCGGGCGCACAAGAAGAGTTGGCTAAGAAAATTTATAAAACCGGAAAACCAATTGTGGTTGTACTTATGAATGGAAGACCTCTTTCAATAAGCTGGCTGAACGATAATGCAAATGCAATTTTAGAAACATGGTTTCCAGGTATAACAGCGGGGAACGCAATTGCGAGTGTTTTGTTCGGCGATTATAACCCCGCAGGGAAACTGCCTGCAACGTTCCCAAGAACAGTAGGACAGGTACCTATTTATTATAACCACAAAAATACCGGGAGACCCGGAAACATAGACAATAATTATTCATCAAAATATCTTGATCTGCCGCTTACCCCTCTTTACCCTTTTGGGTATGGATTAAGTTATACTACTTTTAAATATGATAATTTAAATTTGAGCTCCGCAAAATTAACCGGAAAAGATTCAATAGTTGTTACGGTAAAAATTAAAAACACCGGAAAGGTTGACGGTGAAGAAGTAATCCAACTTTATTTGCAGGATGTTGTTGGCAGTGTAACCAGACCTGTAAAGGAATTAAAAGGATTTAAGAAAATATTTTTGAAAAGCGGCGAAGAAAAAAACATTACATTTGTAATAAAAGAACCGGAATTAAGATTTGTTGCGGCTGATATGAAATACAAATCGGAGCCGGGCAAGTTTAATGTTTTTGTCGGAACGAACTCAGCGGATGTTTTAACATCGAGCTTTATTTTAATTAGTGATTAACTTAACGTAAAAGAATTGGCAACAAAGTAAAACTAAAACTTAATTGCAAAAGCATGGATGAATACCTGCATGAATGAATGGTTTAAATTCAGTTTATTTAACTCTACATGCAGTCAATGAACCATTCAATCATGCCGGATTTTAATAAAAAATATTGTTAACCATTACCTCAGAGATTTAGTTCTGAGTAAAATAAGTTAGCAATTAACTTAGAGAGGTTAAGATGATGTACAAAATTTTTCTAAAAACAGTTGTGTTAGCGGTCGTATTGTTTTCAGCAAGTTTTGCAGGCTGCGCCAAGAAGGATTCCGTAAGCACAAATGATGACTCAACACACAACATCCCGGGCTACACACTCGTTTGGAGCGATGAGTTTGCAGGCAATTCAGTTGATCCTTTAAAATGGTCGTACGAAGTAAACGGTGACGGCGGCGGTAATAATGAATTACAATATTATACCGATTTTGCAGAGAACTCATTTATAGAAAACGGTTCGCTTGTTATTCAGGCTTTAAAGAAAAATTATAAAGAAAAAGAATACACATCGGCTCGCTTGCGCACATTAAACAAAGGCGATTGGAAATACGGACGTTTTGATATAAGAGCAAAATTGCCATACGGAAAAGGTTTGTGGCCCGCAATATGGATGCTTCCCTCTGATTGGGAATACGGCGGCTGGCCGATGAGCGGTGAGATAGATATAATGGAAATACTCGGGCAGGAGCCATATAAACTTTACGGAACAATTCATTACAGCTCCCCTTCTGGTAATCATGAACAGAGCGGTGGAAGTTACCAGCTTCAAACCGGTACATTCGCAAACGACTACCATGTTTTTTCAGTCGAATGGGATTCTACCGGTATCCAGTGGTATTTGGATGGAACAAAATATTACACCACACAGCACGGCAAACCGTTTGATAAAAGATTTCACATGATACTAAATGTTGCGGTAGGCGGTAACTGGCCTGGCAGTCCCGATAATACAACATCATTTCCTCAAAAAATGTATGTGGATTATATAAGAGTTTATCAGAAGATTAATTAGAAGTAATCTGTTTTTATTTTTGTAATAATATTTTGAGATAAAAAATGAAAAGAATGCTTTTTTTGCTTTTTGTATTTGTAACTGTTTCGGCATTTACTTTTGCGCAGGATGGGTTTTTCTCTACGAGAGGAAAAGAGGTTGTTGACGGAACCGGAAAGCCAATATTGTTAAAAGGAATAAATCTCGGCAACTGGCTTGTGCCCGAAGGTTATATGTTTCACTTTAAAAAGATAAGTTCGCCGAGACTAATTTATAATTTGTTTAATATCCTGCTGGGTGAGGATGAAGCAAATAAATTCTGGGATGTTTTCCGGGACAATTATATTACCAAAGCCGACATTCATTATATAAAAAGTATCGGGTTAAATTCAGTGCGAATTCCTTTTAACTATCGTCTGTTTATAAGAGAATATCCTTACCGCGAAATAAGCGGCGCCGGTTACGAACTTTTAGATAAAGTTGTTCAATGGTGCAAAGAAGAAAACTTATATGTAGTTCTTGATATGCACTGTGCGCCGGGCGGGCAAACAGGTGATAATATTGATGATAGTTTTGGATATCCTTTCTTGTTTGAAAGTCCCGAAAGTCAGCAAATAACAATTGACATCTGGAAAAAACTCGCCTCAAAATATAAAGATGAAAAAATTATAATCGGTTACGATTTGTTAAATGAACCAATCGCACATTATTTTGACGCCGAAACCACAAACCCAAAACTTGAGCCGTTATATAAACGAATTACCGAAGCAATCAGGACGGTTGATAAAAACCATATTATTTTTCTCGGCGGGGCGCAGTGGAATACAAATTTTAAATGTTTCGGTAAACCATTTGATGATAAACTTGTTTACACTTTTCATAAATATTGGATGGACCCGGTTCAAAAAGAAGTGCAGGAATATATTGACTTCAGCGAAAAGTATAATGTTCCTATCTGGATGGGTGAGTCGGGCGAAAACACAAATGAATGGATTAGTACCTTTAGAACGATGCTTGAAAATAATAATATTGGATGGTGTTTTTGGACTTACAAAAAAATGAAAAACGAGCGCGGTATTGTTTCCATTAATCAACCCGAAAATTTTGATTTGATAATTGATTTTTCGGAATTAGAAAATTTATACTATGGAACTGTTAGAGACAATCGGCCCGATTACCAAAAAATAAAAACAGCATTCGATAATTATTTAATTAATTGCAAGTTTGAAAACTGCGAAGTAAACCGTGACTATATAAAAGCACTCGGATTTTGATATAATTTTTTTGCGCTCTTTGCGTTTTCCTTTGCGGGCTTTGCGGTAAAAAGAATTTAACAATTTTAATAAGAGAACAATTTGCTAAATACAAAATCATACTTAATCTTTTTAATATTAATCAGCTGCACCCGGCTATTCGGACAAACAAGCGATGTTGTTGCAAGTATAGGAAAAGAAAATATTACATCCGGCGAATTTAAAATACGTTACGAACTCTCCCCTTATATTTCACAGTCTAAATCGATAGACCCTGATTCAGTTAAATATGATTTTCTCCACTCTCTTATCGCCGAAAAACTCTGGGCAGATGAAGCTTCAAAACTTGGGCTTGATAAAAGCGAAGAATTTAATTTTTACTTTAAACCGATTGAAGATTTATTCGTCCGCGATGCGCTTTTCGCACTCGAAATAAAAGACAAAATAAAACTCACCGCTGCCGATGTAACAAATGGAATTATTAAATCTCAATCATCGTTAAAGACTGAGATTATTACTTCTCCCGATTCGGCGTTAATTTTTAATTTTTATGATTCAGCCGGTTCTAATTCAAATTTCGATTCGCTTGCCGCACTTTACAATCTTCACAAAACAACCGTTGATATTTCCCTTGGCAAACTGCACGATGAAGAAATTGAAGATTCACTCTATAGAATGAATGTAAACAGAATGACTTCGCCTATAAAAAGTGAAATAGGCTGGGTAATATTTTTGATAAAAGACAAAATATTTTCTCCAATTGATTTGGGCGATGTAAAAAGACAGGAACAGATGAAACAGATAATCAGGAACAGAAGAATTGAAAAAAAATATTTGGAATATATGTCGGCTTTGCTCTCCGGCGCCAATATTAAAATTGATGAGGATGCTTTTAGCATTATTAACACTGCTGTTTGGGGAAAGATGAAAAAACATAATTCAGGACAAAACCTTTCTCAAAGTTATTTTGAATTAACGGAATGGGACTTTAAAAATATTTTATCGGAGCTTGGTGAAACTTCATTGAAAAAAACTCTTTTTAATCTCCGCGGTAAAGAGATAGATATTTTCAATTTTCTCGCGGCGCTTTCGTTTGAAGGATTCAGCGTTAACACAATTGATTCGGTCACTGTTCAAAACAAATTGACAAAAAAAATAAAAAAGTTTGTAGAGCAGCAATTGCTAACCGAGGAAGGTTACCGTCAGGGATTAAATTTAAACAAAAATGTTGTTTATGATTTAGCGGGATGGAAACAGAACTATCTCGCTCAAAAATATTTTATCGATGTTCGTGATTCAGTAAAAATAAGCGGCGATGATGTGTACAACTATTACAAAAACGATTTTGTAAACGCGTCAAATATAAAAATGATAAATGTGCGGCTTGTAAATCTTTCGGACCTTGATGAAGTAGCAATAGTTCTTGAAGATACTGAAAAAGGAATAGATTTTGCCGAAGTCATAAAAAAATACGGGGCAACCGATTCGCTTGTAAACAGCAACGGTGAAACGGGAATGAAACCGGTTTTACTGCTTGGCGACATTGGAAAAATTGCATCCGATTTGGAGTTAAACCAGGTTTACGGTCCCGTAAAACGGCACAGAAAGTATTCAATATTTCAAGTAATAGAAAAAGATGAAACGAATGATTCTTTGAAACTATCTTTCGATTCAGTAAAGGGGCAATTGAGAAACGATTTGCGGGACAGACAATTAATCGAATCATTAAACAAAAAAACAGCCGGACTTGCGGATAAATATACGGTTAAAATTTATCCGGAGGTAATTGATAAAATTCGATCTTCAAAAATATCGATGTTCGTTCACCGGCTAATGGGTTTCGGTGGGCGGATTGCAGGCGTACCTATTCTTACTCCCTTCTCAAGCTGGATTAGTAAGGAGAATAAAAAGGAATTTTTGCCTTAAGATTTCTTTCGCGTTAGGGGGCTGTCATAAGAGCAGCGGGGTTAATGGCACACTGATGACGCTGATCTTTTATGATTCCCGCGGATGGTGTAATTAGCTGCCCTTAAATAATAAAAGGATAAAAAAATTAGAATGATTGGATGGTTGTATGGTTGGATGGTTGTATGGTTGGATGGTTGTATAGTATCCTCAACAAAATTGTTGTTTTTTTTGTCAAGATATATTTGAAAT
>CAYJPN010000045.1:0-38466 GCA_964372115.1 uncultured Ignavibacteriaceae bacterium | reverse complement strand
CATTTTTATGATTCTACAAATCGCCATTTACACAAAATGTTTTACACACTCTAAATAAACTTATTGTATCAACCTCAGCCTGCTGCCCCAAACCTTGTCCATTTCCTCACGCTTATGTTCATTGGCAATCTTTAAATATTTCTGCATCATTCTGTATGTTGTAGCCCCGGTAATTGCCATAATAACATCGGGCTTCATTCCTTTTTGCAGTGAAAGACTTATAAAAGTTCTTCGTGCCGTATGAGTTCCAACAACTTCATATTTTTTGTAGGTTGTTTCTATCCGCTCGCTTCCTTTATACTTTACAATTTTAACCGGTGAATCAATACCGGCTTTCTTAAGCAGATAGTTCAAGAATATCAAACATCCGAATGAAATGATTTTTTTTATTTTAAAATACTTTATCAATCTTTTGATAGAATATAAATATGAAGATCTACTTTAATCCTTCAAATTTTTTAACACTGAAACAAAATAGAAATTTCTGCTCACACCAATTATCACTTTACCTGTTGCTTAGCTAACAACCATATTTTATATTGGTAATTAAAAAAAGGAAATTGATGGTAAAAGAATATTACCCTGAGATGCACACAGCCGAACACATACTAAATCAAACCATGGTTAGAATGTTTAATAAAGGACGTTCTTTCAGCAATCACATCGAAAAGAAAAAATCTAAATGCGATTACCATTTTGACCACCAATTATCAATCGAAGAAATAAGTGAAATTGAATTAAGAGTGAATGAAGTAATAAAATCTAATCAAGTGGTATATGAAGATTTTATTTCAAGAGAAGAAGCAGCACGCATGTTTAATCTTTCAAGACTACCGGATGACGCCGGGGAAACGTTGAGAATTATCAAAGTCGGCGATTACGATGCCTGCCCTTGCAGTGGTCAACACGTAAACAATACAAGCGAAATAAATACATTTAAAATAATTTCAACTGATTTTAATGAAGGAGTGCTGAGAGTTAGATTCAAACTGGTGAATGTTTAGTCAAACATCCCGAATTGTTTCGAACCGACCACCGTGTCAAATGATTCGCCGAGCAGATTAAGGATGGAATCGGCGATGGGTTTTAACTGTTTTTCGCTATAATGATCGTAATCTATATCTTTATGAGGCTGTTCAACTGGAATTGGACCACGCTTAGTTATAACATACGATACCGAATTACCCGGATTTTTTAACAACCGTGCTGCTTTAACCTGAGGTGGAATATTTTTCACATAGTCATCAATGTCTTTTCTTAACCTTTTTTTGTAAACAAGTTTTTTATCGAATTTACCTTCTTTGAGATTTGTCGCGATTTCTCTCATCCAATTTATATATTCATGCTCTTTAAGGATTCGGGAATATAATTCTTCCTGAAATTCCTTGGCAAGTTTTGTCCAATCAGAACGCACGAATTCCATCCCGACAAATTCAAGCACTTCTTTACTGCCGACTTTTAATAATCCGGCATATCTTTTTTTTGCACCCGTCTCTCCCCCGCTTCTTGCTGAAGTTAAAACAAATTTACTGTAATATTTTTCATATTCAATTTCTAAGGACGACTCAACATTATACTCCTCCAATAAACGTTTTTCCCAGTAAGTATTTAGTACTGCCGCAATTTTACTGCCGTATAAATCGGGATTATTATTTTCACCTTCCTTTAATTTTACAAATAGTGAATCGGTATCGCCGTAAATTGTTTCATAACCCTGTTCGCTTAAATATTTTCGGCTGCCAATTAATAAAAACTGACCGGTGCCTGTTATAGCTGAGGGTAAATCGGGATGATAAAACCGGCACCCGTAAGAACCCATTACACCGTAAAAACTATTCATCAAAATTTTAATCGCCTGTGAAAGATATTTATCATTTTTTGTTTTCGCTTCCGAACGCAGGTCGAGCAGATGAGCAATAAATCCAGGAAGGAAATGATGTTTTGCAGAAAATTGATGACCGGAGGGGGTCTTAATTGGTTCGATGTTTTTTTTCATTCTCGAAAGCGGATCGATCTTGAATGTTTTTATTATTGAGGGATACAAACTTTTAAAATCTAGTACAACAACATCATTGTATATCCCGGGCAATGGCTCAAACACATATCCGCCTGCTGCATGCCCAGCTGCTTTTATATCTTTTACATTGGGAGCAATATAACCAGATCGATGAAGATGAGGAAGATAAAAATGATCAAATGCTGCGGTCATCATTCCAAGATTATCTAGCAATAGTCCGGATATTGCACCTCTTTTTATATACATTTTTAAAAGCCCGGTTTTTTCGAAAATTGCTGTTACCAGTTCGGCATCTTTTAAGTTATATTCCGCAAGTTTTATTTTTTCTTCAATAAACATCCTCTCAATTTCTTCAACTTTATTTTCCTGCGGTTTTATTGTTTTACCTTCGCCAAGCAATGATTGAGCAACCGTTTCGAGTTTATAATTTTCAAAAGAATAAAATGATGTACGTAAAGCAACCGGTCCATCAATAACAACTCTTCCTTGAATGAAAATAAAATAACTTCCGTTTTGCCTTCTTTTTATTGCAGGTTTACTGCCTTCTCTGCCTATGTTGAATGGAATACCGAGAGACAAGCACTTTTTTTCGAGAAATAACAAATCAAATCCAATGACATGCCAGCCTATGATAACATCGGGGTCAACATCTTCAAACCAACTTAAAAAGTTTCTGAGTAATTCCTTTTCATTATTATAATAGATGATGTATTCAGGTGAATTTATCTCCGTTTTTCCGACAATAAATACTTTTTTTACATCGCTTCCTCCCGTAAGATGTACGGCAATCGAATAAAGTGAATCACTTTTTGAACCGGTCTCAATATCGATTGATGCAGTTTTGATTGTAGGCGAAAACTCAACAGGTGAAACTTTCGGGTTGTTGAAAATTACTAACCTATCCTGCCTGTGATACTTGCCGGTTACTTCCATACTCAAATTGATGAAGCGCTCCATTAAGAATCTTTTTACCGGGTCAATATCGGCTTCAAAAGTTTTTACTCCGTAGGATTCAATAATTTTTGCTGCCCGCAGTAAATCCGATTGTGTTGAAAAGTAAATGGCATCAAGCGCCTCATCATCAAAAGATTTAAGTTCAAGCTGTTTTCTTTTATGAAGTATGCCTTGAATCTCACAAACTGATTCGCGGGGAATAAAAAATAGAGGGTTTACATTATCAATAATTATCTTAACCGTACCGTGTTCCGGAGTTATTCCATATATCCGGATAATATTTTTCCCTGCAAAATCAAACCATTCAGCGGTTAATATAAATACTTTTGATGTTAACACTACTAATACTCATTTACTAAATTATAAAATAGCTGCTGAACTTTTTGTGTTTCTATTCCGGGTTTTCCATTTCCTTTTATAATTCCGTTTAGTTCAATTACAGGCTTTACTTCAGTTGATGTGCCGGTTAAAAATATCTCATCCGCCAAAAATAAATCATTGGTTGATGTGTTTTCCTCTTTTACAATTATTCCATTATCAGCACACAATTCTAAGACAATCTTTCGGGTGATGCCATTTAAAACATAATTATTCAACGGTGAAGTTTTTATTACACCATCTTTTATTGTAAACACATTTGTGTGCGATCCTTCCATGACGTATCCATCGCGAATCAATAAAGCCTCGCTCGCACCCGTTTCAATAGCTTTTTGTTTTGCTAAAATATTAGGCAAAAGTGAGATTGATTTTATGTCACATCTCTGCCATCGTAAATCAACGTGAGTTATTGCTCTTATCCCGTTATTATTTTCCGTTCTGTCAATTGAAATAGGATTTAACCAGATCATCGTTGTTTGCTCAACTTCACTTGAAGGAAACTTGTGCTGCCTAGGAAAGGAGGAGCCGCGTGTTATTTGGATATACACCGAATATTCGTTTTCATTAAGTTTATTGAGTTTAACTAATTCCGAAATGATATTTTTGAATATATTTTTATTTATTATGTGTAATTTTAATTCTGTAATACTGTATTCTAATCGATCAATATGATCCGGGAAACAAAATAGTTTTTTATTATATGTTCGTATAAACTCGTAAACTCCATCCGCAAATAAAAATCCCCTATCAAGCGGAGATATTTTTGCATCGTCAAGAGAAATGAACTTATTATTTAAATAGATAATCATATTTATTATAACAAAATGTTTTTTTTAAATTGGAAACCTTAGTTTGGGCATCTAATTTTGTTAATTGAATTATTTAGTACAAAAATAATTATATCAAGGTTCAAATCAACGAATCCATTTTTTATGTGTTTCATCATATTACTAAAAAAATGAAAAACAAATCGACAAAAAGAAATATTATTGAGTGGTCCTTGCTCATCGGCATACCGCTTGTTATTTATCTCGCCGGATGGCAAACTGAGGTTCTCGGAACAATACAAAGATTTGTTTTATCAACAGGTTTGATGAAACCAAAATTTTTGCCGCCCGCAGAACAACTGCAGGCTGATTACAATATGCAGTTACAATCGTTCGACGGCAAATTGGTTTCGCTTGAAGATTTTAGAGGAAAAACTATATTTATCAATTTCTGGGCAAGCTGGTGTCCGCCTTGCGTTGCGGAAATGCCCGCTATTGAGAAATTGTATAATAAAGTTAAATCATCCGAAGTTATATTTTTTATGATAAACCTTGATGATGAAAAAGCAAAAGCCGATGCTTTTTTAACATCGAAAAATTGTACCCTGCCAAACTTCCGCATAGCGGGCGCGATACCCGGGGTTTTTCAGAGCAGTACTATTCCCACGTCGTTCGTAATCTCACCACAAGGAAAAATCGTAATAAAAGTAACAGGTATGTCGGATTACGATAACTCAGAATTTATTAACAGTATTACAAAACTCAGCCAAAAAAAATAGGTTCACTTCGGTTAGAGCTTTTATCCTATTTATCAAATAAAAGCTATAATATTTTTTCGATATGTTAATATATAGTGTAAAAGTTAAATATAATTTTTAATTTAGACCTAACAAGATTTACAGGCTGTTAAATGCAATATCTATTTATTGTTTTGTTGGTTTTTAGTTCCACAAATTTCTTTTGCCAGGGACACGATTCAAAAATATTATCCGGCGATTTATTAGAACACATCACCTACCTAACCTCCCCGGAATTAAAAGGGAGACTTAGCGGAAGCGATGGTTATAATAAAGTATCAAAATATGCCGCTGAAATCTTTAAAAAGTTAGAGTTAAAACATTTATGGAGCGAGGATTATTACCAACCTTTGAACGTTGAATACAATAACATTGATGGTCCGGTTGGTCTTTCACTTTTTACTGATGATACACGGGAAGAGTTAAAATTAGGGGAAGATTTTGTTTGCCGCGGTTTTACCGGTTCAGGAAATATGAAGGCTGAGGTTATTTTTTGCGGTTACGGATTGTCACTGCCCGGTTATGATGATTATACCGGAATCGATGTTTCGAATAAAGTTGTGTTAATGTTTAAACAAGGACCTTCATGGAATATTGACGGACTAACCCCGGATATGTCACTGCCGCGGTATAAAACAAATTTAGCATCGGAGCACGGAGCAAAAGCAGTTTTATTTGTCTCAAAACCAAATATAAAAGAGCCGCAAAAACTAATTATCAGCGTACTTCACGGTATCGGGGAGCAGCCAATTACCATGCCGCAGCTACATGTTGATATTCCCATCGCCAACAAAATCTTATCAAAAACAAAATTTGATTTGAGCAAATTGCAAAGTATTATCGATTCAACTAAATCCCCGATATCATTAAATTCAAATGAGTTAGTTGAAATTAATGTTCACGCAGAATATTACAAGCAAAAACAAACACAAAATGTTGTGGCATTGCTCGAAGGAAACGATGATAAGCTTAAAAATGAATTTATAATAGTCGGAGCCCACCTGGATCACGTTGGTAACCAAACTGATAATTTTTATGCTCCCGGTGCCAATGACAATGCTTCGGGTTCAGCGGCTGTTTTAGAAATTGCAAAAGCGCTTACAAAAATTAGAGCCGAATTAAAGCGCTCTGTCATCCTGGTTTTATTTGCAAGCGAGGAACAAGGGTTATTTGGCAGCCAGTATTTTGCTGACAATTTGCCAGTCCCGATTGAAAAAGTTACGGCGATGATTAATCTTGATTGTATCGGCTATGGTGACAGCATTCAGGTTGGCAATGGAAAAAGTGCCCCTGAACTTTGGAACATCGCAAAAGCAATAGACAAATCTTCATCAAAAATGATGGTAAATAATACGTGGAGTGGTGGTGGCGCCGATGCGACACCGTTTTTTGCAAAAGGTATACCGGCGCTCTATTTTGTTTCAACCAACAGCTATAAATATTTGCATTTACCCGGAGATACAGTTGGAACATTAAATTCACAATTGCTTGAAGATATTACAAATCTTGCTCTTGAAACTGTAACAAATATTTCAAAAGGAGATTATCTTCGGGAAAAAGTAATCAAATAATTGCCTGATTACTCTAAACTATTTTGTCGGTTTTTCGATAATGAATTAGGTATACTTTATTTTTTTCAAAAAAGTACATAAAACGGAAAATCCGAAATGGAACTCACACTTCTAATTATTGCCCTTTCGATTTTCCTTCTCAGCCTACTCACATTTTCTAAGCGACGTAGGGTAAACGAACAAACAGTTGAGAGTTCGGTTTATGGGGAGGATACCCATTCAAATGGATTATCCCTAGAGATAGAGAAACTTAAAAATCGAATTGATTCATTACAGAACTCAATAAATGCTTTAAAAACTGAAAATAGGGATATAAAAAGGATTAATGCGGAACTTGAAGATGAGAAGAACCGGTTGGATGGAACTCTAAAAAAGCTCACTGAATTGCAGCAAAAAAAAGATGAACTTTTTACAATGTATCTTCACGATGTTAAAAACCCGGCTGCCGCAATAAAGAGTATGTCGGAGCTATTTGCCCAGTTCGATTTGACTCTTGATGAACAAAAAGAAATAATACAAGCTTTAGCAATAACAGCGGAAAAAATTGTTCGGATTACATCGGAAATAACAAAAATTCTTACTTATGAGTATTCTATCGATGAAATTGAATTTTCATTGTATCCAATTCAAAAAGTGATTGAAGATGTTTGCAGTTGCAACAAGCAGAAGGCAAAACTAAAAGGTCAGGAGCTGGTTGTTAATTTTAAGACAGCGCTGCCCGAAGTTGAAATGGATTCCGAAATGCTTTTTGACGCAATTGATAATCTGTTAGATAATGCAATCAAATTTTCGGAAGATAATAAAATAATTCAGTTGGTTGCGCTTCACGAAGGAAATCATATAAGCATACAGGTTCTAGATAACGGTCCGGGAATTCCACTTGAAGACATTGAAAAAGCTTTTCAAAAAGGCAGCCGACTTTCCCCAAAACCTACCGGTGGCGAAATAAGCACAGGATATGGATTATGGATTGTGAAAAAAATAGTTGAAGCACACCACGGAAAAGTTTGGCTGAAGAGTGAAGAAAATAAGGGTTCTAATTTTGGTCTTAAAATTCCGGTAAGTCAAGATTACCCTTTGAACGGAATTAGTTAAGACAATGATTTGTTTTAGTTAAAAAGTTATTCTTCTTTTAATAATTTTTTAACAAATTTTAGCGTAAAATCAATATTAATTTTTTGTAAGTCTCGCAAATTGATCAGCCCTGCACTAATCATATTCCAGAAAACTTTGTTAAGCAACAAAGCACACTATTTGCGATAATTACTTTTTACCACCTCAATTTTCTCCGAATGCAATATATTTTATCATCTCCCTCGGAATTTCCCGATTCATCTTTTGTATTTAGTTTGTAAATTGCATATAAAAATATTTAACGAAAAATAATGGATAAAAGAGTTGACCCGATGAAAAAGGAAAGAACGATTTTTTCAGATGACGAAAAAGACAAACCTTTAAAAGTTGATATTAAAGAATTAGGAATGCTTCTGGGTAATGTTATAATTACTCAGGAAAACAAGCAGCTATTTCTTATAGTTGAAAAACTCCGGGCTTTTACAAAAGATTTCCGACTTAACGCTTCGCCAAAATCGAGAAGTGAGATAAAAAAAATTGTTAACTCATTATCTGTTGAAAAAGCTTATAAAGTCGTACGTGCCTTTTCTATTTATTTTATTTTGATAAACGCCGCTTATGAAGTTCATCGAATACGAAGACAACGCGCGCATATTTTTAAAAATGATCGACCTCAAAAAGGATCGATTGCCGAAGCAATGTTACTTTTAAAAGAAGATGGTCTAAGTCAAGAGCAAATTGAGAAAATCCTTAAATCAGTTGATATTGTTCCTGTTTTTACCGCACACCCTACGGAGGCAACACGACAGACGATTCTTAGGAAAATATTTTTTATAAGTGAACTTTTATTAAAAAAGGATACGGTAAAATCTACACCGAATGAGCTTGAAGAAATAAGGACCCAACTTCAGACCGAAATAACATTGCTCTGGCAATCAAATGAAATACGTTTTCACAAGGTAACTGTCAAAGACGAAATCCAGCGAGGTCTCTTTTTCTTCGAGCATATTCTTTATAATGGTATTTCGAAATTTTATAAAAGTTTTAACAACGAAACAGAAAAAATATTTTCTCTTAATCCCGTTTTTGAACCAATGATTAATTTCGGTTCTTGGATGGGAGGCGACCGCGATGGACATCCTTATGTAACAACCGATGTAACAAAAGCGACAATAAAAAAACACCGGGCAACTTTATTCAAACTTTACTCGCGCGATCTCGATTCACTGTACGATTTGCTCAGCTCTTCGCTGCATCAGGTTAACGCCAGCACTAAATTAAAATCATCGGTTGAAAATGAAAGCATTATTCTCGGCTATAAAGGAGGAGATAGCGTTTTAAGGGATGCTTCCGAAATTTATCGAACAAAGCTGATGTACATTTACACAAAACTTCAGAATACGTTCGAATCTAAAAGTCTATATTATCGTAACGCTGAAGAGTTTCTCGCTGATTTGCAGTTGTTATACGAAAGTTTAATAGAAAATAGAGGAGAACTAATAGCAAAACAGCATATACTTCCAATGCTGTATAAAGCAAAATCTTTTAAATTTCATTTATTATCGATTGATATCAGACAAAATGCTTCTTTACTGCGTCGTGCAATAAATGAAATATTCGAATATTCCGAGGTTCGGCAAAATTTTTCTTCTTTATCTGAAAAAGAAAAAATCCAAATCCTTACAGAACAATTTTTAATAACCCGTCCGCTTATAAAAGATGAAGAAGTTTTTCAAGCTGAAACAAGACAGGTACTGCAAGAGTTTGGACTGATAAAATGGGGACAGGTTAATATTTCAAAAGAAGCGTGTAACGATTATATTATCAGTACAAATTCATTTGAAAGCGATGTGCTAACGGCGCTGCTACTGGCAAAGGAAGCAGGCTTAATTGTTGTGCACCATGGCGAAATTGTTTCATCGAATGTAGATCTACTCCCCTTATTTGAAACTATTGAAGATTTGCGCAATTCTGATGAACAGATGAATGAGTTATTTAACAACGATGCGTACAAATTACAGTTGAAAAAAAGAAACTTTGTTCAAAAAATAATGATTGGATATTCCGACAGCAATAAGGACGGTGGAATAGTAACATCCAATTTTGAATTATATAAAGCACAAATAAAATTAAAAGAGTTGTGTAAAAAACATAACGTTGAATTGATTCTTTTTCATGGACGGGGCGGTAGTACTTCGCGAGGCGGCGGACCGCTTCATCAATCTATACTAGCGCAGCCGCCCGGCACTATTGACGGAAAAATAAAAATTACCGAACAGGGTGAGATGATTTCTTCTAAATATCTTATACCGGAGATTGCGGAAAGAAGTTTAGAATTGATGGCTTCTGCTGTAATACTTGCAACAGCAAAAACCAGGTTCCATAAAGAAGAGGATTCTTTTTTCAAATATGAAAAAAGATTTGAATATATCTCCGCTTTTGCATTTGAGCATTACCGTGAACTTATAACCAATCCTAATTTTTACGATTATTTCAGAGCAGTGACTCCGATAGATATTATCGAAAAAATTGAAATCGGTTCGCGTCCGCCATCGAGAAAAAAAGGGAGTGACATAAGAAACTTGCGCGCCATTCCCTGGGTTTTTTCTTGGACACAAAACCGTCAAACAATAACCGGTTGGTACGGCTTTGGCTTTGCGGTTAAAAAAGCTGTGGAAGAAAAATTAATTACCTGGAAACAGTTGAACGAGATGTTTAATGAGTGGGAATTTTTCAAAGCATTGGTAGGCAATATTGAAATGGTATTATTAAAAACCGATTTTGCTATTGCGAGCGAATACCTGACCCTTTGCGGTAATGATAAATCCAAAAAAGACATTTTTAATAACATCAAACTTGAATATGAAAGAACATGCGGGGCGCTATTAAAAATAACCGGAGAAAAAGCTTTACTCAATTCCAACAAATCACTACAACTTTCTATCCTGTTGAGAAATCCGTATATCGATCCGATAAGTTTTATACAGGTTGCATTTATAAAAAAATACAGAAAGAAAAACATCTCATCATCTGAAAAAGAAAAATTATTAGCACTGCTTCGCTCAACTGTAAATGGTATTTCTGCAGGGATACGCAACACCGGTTAAAAATGTAAGGCTTAAATTTTGTCAATCGCAAGTATGAGGAAAATTGTACGATAACCGGTTATATGCTCATCTGAATTAATTAGTCTTCCAGAGAATAAATAAATCTTCTAACCTGGTTGTGATTGCTTTCGGTTTTTCAATAAAAATTCTTTCACCGGTATTTAATGTTTTAATGGCAAGTTTTTCTTTTTTGAGCTTTAACTGGTTTAGAAGAATTTCGGGAGAATGAGCTGGTAAGACAGACGCCAACTCATTCACTGTTTTTTCAAATAATGCAAGATCGTTTATATCACCGAGTTTTTCGGCTAATATTTCTAATTCATACGCTATCGCATTAAAATATGAAGGCCAAAGGTTTGTTAATAACTTAAAGTCGTACCATAAATACTTTATATACTTCCGCCATTCGTGAAGAATAAAATCTGAGGGAAAACTTTTTGAATCTACAAAATATTTTCTTCCTTTTATGAATACTTCATTGATGCCATCTTTTATCAAACTAAAATCATCGCCATTGATAGGGAAATGATGAGTTTCTGATCTTAATTGTATTAGCAGTTTCTTCGTCCTATTTATTATTTTATTGCTTTCCCCTTTTGTAATTTTTGCTGTTTCATAACCCGATGTTAAATGCTCTCGAATAATCGTTAATGCATGTTTTGAATTTTCATCATTAAAATGAATCTTTTCAAGCGTTCGCAGCATAACCGCAGTGTTTCTTGCCAATGCCAGATTTCTCGCTGCATCCCGGATAGCGATATTTGCATTTGAGTATAAAACCTCCCCAAGTGGAGAACGAATTAAGCGTAAAACTGCCCTAATCTTTTTGAAGTGTTTTCGCGCTGAATGAATTTCCTCATCCACATTTTTTGATTTTTCAGAAAGATCATTCAAAGCTCCATCAATCTCTTCAAGAATTATTCTTTTTAAGCCGAATGAAAGCTGTTCATTTTTTGTAAAGCGGTAAGGCATGCAATTATTAAATATTGAATTGTTTTTTTTATATGTACGATGTTCTAAAACTATATCTTTTTTTGATTGCAAACAATAGAATTAGGTCAAAGATAAATTATATATTAACTCAGTTGTTAAAAATTAAACGTTAAATTCTTGAATATTTTTTCTATGGGAATAATTCACCCTAATATTTTTGCAATTTAACAATGTCCGTTCTCAAGTTTCTAATCAATATATTGAAAGTCAATTTTTGGTTATGTGGTTTATTTTATATAAACCGTTTTTATATTTACAAATTCTTTTATACCGTAATGCGATAATTCCCTGCCGTAACCGGATTCTTTGATTCCACCAAACGGCAGTCTCGGGTCAGATTTTACAAATTCGTTTACGAAGCAGCAACCGGCGTTCAATTTTTCTTTTGCAATTTTTTCTCCACGACTTTTGTCCTTTGTAAAAACCGCGGCTCCTAAACCAAATACAGAATCATTAGCAATTTTTACTGCTTCATTTTCATCTTTAACCTTAATAAGCGCCGCAACCGGTCCAAAAAGTTCTTCATCATAAGCAGGCATACCGGCTGTTACATTAGCTAATACAGTGGGGGGATAATAAGCGCCTCTTCCTAACGGTAGTTCACCTCCTAACAATAAATTTGCTCCCTTTTTAATGCTTACCAACACTTGCTGATGTAGTTCATCACGCAGATCCGTTCTTGCCTGTGGGCCAATATGGTTGTTTTCATCCATCGGATCGCCCATTTTTTTTAATTTCATTTTTTCAATAAAAAGTTTTTCAAATTCATCATAAACTTTTTCAACTACAATAAATCTCTTCGCAGCAATACAACTCTGCCCTGCGTTTAACAATCTGCTTGTTACGCAAGTATCGGCAGCAGAATTAAGATCGGCATCCTCAAGAATTATATACGGATCGCTTCCTCCGAGTTCGAGAACTGTTTTTTTCAACACGGCTCCGGCAGCAGCAGCTACGGCTTTCCCTGCCGGAACGCTCCCTGTTAATGTTACTGCTGCAATTTGTGGATGTTTAATTACTTCATTCATATTTTTTGAAGTAATTATTAATGAGCGGAATAAATTTTTCGGAAAACCGGCTTCGCGAAAAACTTCTTCAATAGCAAGCGCACATCCCATTACATTGGATGCATGTTTTAATACTCCTGCATTTCCTACCAGTAAACCGGGAGCGGCGAAACGAAAAACCTGCCAGAACGGAAAATTCCACGGCATTATCGCGAGCACAGTTCCAAGCGGACGAAATGTTACAAAACTTTTTTCCGCATCTGTTTCAATCACCTTGTCCATTAAAAACTTTTCGGCATTATCAGCATAATATTCACACACCCATGCACATTTTTCCACTTCTGCATATGATTGTTTGATCGGCTTTCCCATTTCGAGGGTCATTAATTCAGAATACTTTTTATTATTTTGTCTAAGAATGCTTGCGGCGTTTTTCATTCTTAATTTTCTTTCCGCAAATGAGGTTTCTTTCCAGGCAAGAAATGTTTGATGAGTTTTTTTTATGATTGAGGATACTTCTTCAAATGACATTTCATCATAGGATTTTAGTAACTCTTCGTTAGCAGGATTTATTGATTGTAACATTATTTCCTCGCTTTTTTATTTAACAACTTTTAATAACCGGCGGAGCAAAACTCCGCCATAAAATTATATTTTATTTTACCCTTTTAATAACTACAAGTGTTTTGTCGTCAAGATATTTTCCATTTTTTGCAAAATTGATGACATCATTTAATAAATGATAAGCAATTTCTTTTGCCGAAAGATGTTTGACTGACATTAACAAGTTTTCAACTTTCTCTTCACCGTAAGGTTCAAAATCTCCGTCAGCCGAGTCAATTAAACCATCGGAATAGATAAGCAATACATCGCCAATTTCAAAATTAATATTATCAATAGTATATTTTGCCTGTGGAGCCGGGCCAAGTACAGGACCTGTTATACTTAAATACTCAACTTTATCGGCATTAGCGCGAACGAACATCGGGGGGTTATGACCAGCGTTAGCGTATAAAAACAAACCGCCTTTATCGGTTGAAAGCTCACCGTAAAACAAAGAAGCAAATTTATCATCTGCAAATATTTTGTTCACAAGTCTATTCATCCGCTTCATTAAAGGGGCAATTTTTATTTCAAAACTGTTTGCCATCCTCAAAGCGCCGCTAATATACATTGCCTCAGCAGCCGCGGCAATCCCCTTGCTGGCGGCATCACCCACCACCACACCAAGTCTGTCACTGTCATTACCCGCCTTTAAGTAATCAAAAAAATCACCGCCGACTATTTCCGCCGGATCGGTAATTCCGAACAAGTCATAATTACTAAAATTGTACTCGTGTTCGGGTAATATACTTTTTTGAAGTTGCCTTGCTTTATCAATATCGGCGAGCAAGTTATTTGCGCTTTTAGAATAACGCCGTTGTTTTATTTGAGATGTTAATGCCGTTGCAATAATATTTAATGTAAGTTTAAATTCTTCATCTAAATGTTCGCTGTTTAGCGCCAGTAAATATTCATAATAAGGATTGCCGCTAACCTTCTGTTTCGATCCGACACCTGATGCCGAGTAGCGGAATATCCCTTTACTCCGTAGTATTTCGTTTGTTTCACTACCGAGTATTGTTCTTTCTTTTGCAATTAAATCGAAAATGGGATACTCTTCAATCACAATATTAAAATCGGGTTTTACTTTTTCGAAAGCGCCTGTTTGATAAAGAATTGTATAACATTTAGTGTCGGCGTTTAATTTCCATAATCGACCGCCGATAACATTTATTTTTTCATTTTCAACTATTTGATTCAGCACCTCTATCAGCATCGCTTCTTCGTTTTCAAACTTCTGAGAAGCAATTGTTTCTACAGCACGGTGCAGTTTTTTTTGATCCATTTTTCCAGCTTATTTTGTATAAAAATCTATCATGTCCTGTATGGTTTTTTTACAAACAGGGCAAAAATTATTTACAGAAATTGACTTCATCGTACAATCCTGTTTCGGGCGATACACTCCTTTAGCCGCATAACCGCCTCCTTCAAAAACCCCAACTTTATCTTTATATTGTTCGGAATCGGGTGTAGGAATAGGAGTTGAGCTATCAACCATATCTTTCCATTTAGTCTCAAAGTTTATGAGTGTAGTAATATTTTTTTCAAGCGGCTCAACATCTAAAGGATAAAATTCGTTATACGCTACATCAGATGTATAATATTCATCTGCAAGAAACGCGAACCCATGCCCGAATTCGTGCACAAAAACATATTCTTCATGCAGATTATTATTAACACAAACGGAGTAGTGATTATAAATTGAACCGCCGCCGTACTTATTTGAATTAACCAGAATATAAATCTGATCGTAAGGAGCGTTGGCAGCAACATCCCTCAAAGCTTTGTTATCGGATGTCATTAAATATCTTTCTAAGTCAAAAGTATAAAAGCTTGAGTTTACAACAGTTTTTTTCCAAATATTTTTCGCCGGAATATCGGTACCCGATTCCTTTGAACCAGCCTCAACTCCCCAAATATTAAATTTATCTTTATTTTCTTTAAATGGTGAAGAATTAAAAAAATAGCCGGTAAATTTATTGCAATCGGCTTTGAATTTTTCCATTTCATTCACAGTGTACCCTTCCGGTATAATTACGATATCAACTTTTTCGGAGGGATCACCGGAATAATGAACTTTGAAGGATTCGGATTCAAATCTTCTTTCCGGTTTTATGAAATAATTTTTCGGATCCACCGAGCATTCGTATTTTTTTATCAAATCGTTTTGTTTATCCCTCGAATAAAACTCTACCCGGATTTTATTTTTAGGAAAAGGCATCGTAATGGTTTCACTGAATGTTTTTACAATCTTTACCGCCTCGTCAGTTGTCTGCCATTCGCTAAACAATGTTGAAAATGTTTTAGAAAATATAAGTTCATTCGAAGTTTCATCATAAACCAAAACTTTGTACTTCCCGAAGTTAAAAGGATCTAACAAATTTGTTTTAGAGCCGCCCCAGTATGGCTCGGACAGCAGCTCATCAATAGAATATGAGTCAGTTGTTTTATCACCTGTGTGATAATAATCCAGGCGCAAAGATTTATTTTCGAAATAATCATCAAACTTTACCTGGGCGAAAACAACCGTAGAAATTAGAAGGAGTAGAAATATTTTTTTCATTATCAATACCTTTTAATGCTTATTAAATTTTACGCGAACCGGGTTTTACGGCGGGCGTGCCTTCTTTGCAAAGCGGACACTCTTCGGCAGAATATGATATTACGTTCATCTTCATAGCGCTTACCTGCGGATAACCGAACTGCACTTTTCCGTTGCTTCGGTCAACTATAAAACCAACTCCAATAACTTCCGCGCCGGCTTTTTTTACAATTTCAATTACCTCGAAAACCGAACCGCCCGTTGTTACCACATCTTCACAAACAAAAACCTTCTCCCCTTTTTCGAGTGAAAAGCCACGCCTTAAAGTTAAAGTTTTATCTTCTCGCTCGGCAAATATTGATCGCTTGTTTAGGAGTCTTGCGACTTCCTGCCCAACAACAATTCCGCCGATTGCAGGTGCAATAACCGTATCAATCTTTTTGTCTTTAAATTCATCCGCAATTATTAAACAAAGTTTTTCGGCATATTCCGGGTACTGCAATACTTTTGCACATTGGAAATAAACATCGGAATGTCTCCCCGAAGTGAGTAAAAAGTGACCGTTTAGCAATGCTCCGGACTTTTTAAATATTTCTAATATCTCGTTTTCATTTAAGTTCATTTAACAAATCCTCCATTTCTTTAACCGATTGATTATCGCCAATCCTTTTTGCTGCGTCGATACCACGGTGATACAAAGATACGGCATCCTCTCGTTGGTTTAACATTTCCGATAATTGAGCATATTGAATATATGCGTCTATATAATTCGAGTCTCTTTCAATTATTCGCTTCAAATAAATTTCAGCATTTTTATAATCCTTAATTGAAATATACTCTGCTGAGAGTCCAAGCATAACCGATAAATCATCAGGCTCATTATCAAAAATTTTTAATTGTTTATCTGCTCTGCTCATAGCTTGCTAATTGCTTCTATCTTTTTAGATAAAGTCATATCCAGTTCAGTTACCCCGTCTTCGCTGTGTGTGGACAAAATAAATTTTACTTTATTCCATGAGTGGATAAAAATATCCGGGTGATGATTCATCTCTTCGGCTTTTGCGCCGGCTTTATTTACAAAAGTTAGGGCTCCGGCAAAGTCAGTTAAAACGAATTCCTTTTCAAGATGGTTATCGATAAAATTCCAACCCGGCAATTCATCCATTCCGAACTTTATCTCATCATGGCTTAGTAGTTTCATATGCTCTCCAAATGTTTTTTTTACACATCGAATAAAAAAAGCGTATTACAAAGATAATACGCTTAAACTAAAAATATAAACGGCATTATTTTATAATGCCGAAAATATTATCATATTTCGCTTTTATCAGTCTGTGGTTCATTATCACTCGTTTTGGTTTCGTTGTCGTTATTTTCGGATGAAGTACCAGATGGAATGGCGGCTTCATCCATAAAGACAAGTTCTTCACTCCCCTCGAAATATTTGCCGGTAATTTTGCTTCCTTCTTTAAAAGAGCCCCGCAATATTTCTTCTGCAAGAGGATCTTCAATATATTTTTGAATAGCACGCCGTAAAGGACGGGCGCCGTATTTCTGATCAAAACCTTTATCAACAATAAATGTTTTTGCCGTTGGATCAAGCACGAGTTCCATTTTGTTTTCGTGCAGATTTTTATGCAGACTTTTAATTTCGATATCGATGATTTGGAAAATATCTTCTTTTTCAAGATTTCTGAAAACAATAGTTTCATCCAGTCTGTTCAAAAATTCAGGATTAAAAAGTTTTTTCATTGCGTCTTCAACAGTACCTTTTAGAGTAGTGTATTTGTCCGACATCGATTCTGCACCAAACCCGAATGAGCTGATATTTTTAATATCGCGCGCTCCGATATTCGAGGTCATTATTATAATTGTATTTTTAAAATCAACCCTGCGTCCCAAACTGTCGGTTAATTGACCGTCGTCGAGCACTTGCAGAAGTAGTCCGAAAATATCAGGATGTGCTTTTTCAATTTCATCAAAAAGCACTACAGAATAAGGACGGCGTCTAACTTTTTCAGTTAGCTGTCCTCCCTCTTCGTAACCCACATAACCGGGAGGCGCCCCGACCAATCTTGATAATGAAAACTTTTCCATATACTCACTCATGTCAATGCGTATAAGTGAATTTTCGGAATCGAATAAATATCTTGCCAACGCTTTGCAGAGTTCTGTTTTTCCAACACCGGTTGGGCCTAAGAAAACAAAACTGCCTATGGGTCTGTTTGGATTTTTTAATCCTGCTCTTGTGCGCCGGATAGCTTTTGTAAGTTGTCTTACCGCTTCATCCTGACCGACAATAAATTTTTTAAGAGCATCTTCCATATTAAGGAGTTTTTCGCTTTCTGTTTGAGCTACACGATTCACAGGTATCCCGGTCATCATAGCAACAACAGTAGCAATATCATCTTCAGTAACATCATGCACTATATCGCGTGTTCTTGCGTCCCATTCGCGTTTTGCAGTTTCCAGATCGGACTGGAAATTGCGCTCACGATCCCTTAAACGCGCGGCTTCTTCGTAGTCTTGTTTTTTTACAACATTCGCTTTTTCGCGTCTTACTTCTTCAATACTTTCTTCTAAGTCTAAAATATCTTTCGGTACTTCAAAATTGCCCATATGCACACGCGAACCGGCTTCATCCAAAACATCAATTGCTTTATCGGGAAGATGCCTGTCGGTAATATATCTTTCGCTCATCTTTACCGCGGCATCAACAGTAGCGGATGAATAGCGGACATGATGATGTTCCTCATATTTGAATTTTATTTTTTCAAGTATTTGCACTGTTTCATCATAATTCGGCGGTTCAACCATTACTTTCTGAAAACGTCTGTCTAGTGCGCCGTCTGTTTCTATATGCTTTCTATACTCGTCAAGAGTAGTTGCACCGATACATTGTATATCACCTCTTGAAAGCGCAGGTTTAAACATATTTGATGCGTCTAAAGAACCCGAAGCACCTCCGGCGCCAACGATTGTATGAAGTTCGTCAATAAAAAGAATTACATCTTTGGCTTTTTCAAGCTCATTCATAAGAGCTTTCATTCTTTCTTCAAACTGTCCACGGTATTTAGTACCTGCAACCAATCCAGCTAAATCGAGAGTAACGACGCGTTTATCCTGTAGAGTTCTTGGAACTTTTCGTTCTACAATTCTTAATGCCAAACCTTCTGCTATTGCCGTTTTACCAACTCCGGGTTCGCCTATTAAAACAGGGTTGTTTTTTTTGCGGCGGCTTAAAATTTGTGCAACGCGTTCAATTTCTTTCTCCCTGCCTACAACAGGGTCAAGTTTATCATCACTTGCGTATTTTGTTAAATCGCGTCCGAAGTTATCGAGAACAGGTGTTTTTGTTTTATCAACTTTTTTATCAGGTGGAGGAACCGAACTTCCACTACCCGGAATGTCTTTCGAACTCTTACTGCTTAACATTGAATTAAGTTCAGCGCGGGCTGCATCGTAATTAACATTAAATTGGTGAAGAATTTGAGTAGCAATATTATCTTCATCGCGCAATAATGAGAGGAGCAGATGTTCTGTTCCTATTACATCAGCTTTGTAAATTTTTGATTCTATCTGCGTAATTTTTAAAACTTTTTCAGCCTGTTTTGTAAGCGGTATATTTCCGATTGTTAGCGTGCCGCCAGAAGTACGCACCGTATCTTCAATCGCTTTTTTTAATTTCATCAAATCGCAATCGAGATTTCGTAAAATACGAACAGCAACACCCTGTCCTTCTCTCACGATACCCAGTAATAAATGTTCGGTCCCAATATAATCATGCCCGAGCCTCAAAGCTTCTTCGCGGCTTAACCTAATTACATCCTGGAGCCTATCCGAAAAATTTCCATCCATGTTAAAATCCTTAATACGATAAAATATATAATCTTAAAACAATATTATTTTCAATTTAGTTCTACTAATCCATCGCTAATATACTGATAGCGAATCAGGCAATCAAGATAATTGAAATTCATACACTCATTAGGAATAATACGATTCCTGCAGCTAATAACGTAAGCGGTACTGTGCCAAATAAATTTTCTTTAAATATTGTTATTGAAGCAAGAAAACCAACAAGTGCAACGCCGCCCAGAATGCGCAAAGTGGTATTAGAACCTAATTCCACCGGCTGATTTAAAATGTTTTTCTTAAACTCATCCATTATCGTCAATTTTTTTTCATACTGACTAAATTGGTACCCTTCGGCTTCCGGTGCTTTTAACGCCGGTTTAACTTGAGCAAATGTTGTTGAACAAAACACTATTGCAAAAATAGTATAAATAAATAATTTCATCATCTTTTTTGTATTTTTATATTGAGAATTGAAACAAACTTGTATTAATATCCATTTAATTTGCTTAAAAAACAAATAAGTAGTAACATTAAAACATCTAAAATTTATTATTGGAGTAAAGAATGGAAGCCTTAACCGGTCTGTCTATTGTAATTATTATAGCAATAATGCTATTTCTCTTACTGTTTTTATATTTTGTTCCCCTGGGACTTTTTATTACCGCATATTTTTCAGGCGTAAAGGTAAAAATGTTCAGAGACCTCGTTGGTATGCGTCTCAGAAAAGTACCACCGGTTGTAATAGTAAGAAGTATGATTACTGCTACAAAAGCGGGTATCAAAGTTGAGCAGCCAAAAATGGAAGCTCACTATCTTGCAGGCGGTAATGTAATAAAAGTAATTAACGCCCTTGTTTCTGCTGATAAAGCAAACCTGGGTTTAACATTTGAAAGAGCAACAGCAATTGATCTTGCCGGGCGCGATGTGCTCGAAGCTGTAAAAATGTCCGTAATACCTAAAGTAATTGAAACACCGGTAGTTGCCGCTGTTGCAAAAGATGGCATTCAGTTAAAAGCCATTGCAAGAGTTACAGTGCGTGCTAACATTGAAAGATTAGTTGGCGGCGCGGGCGAAGCTACAGTACTAGCACGTGTTGGCGAAGGTATAGTTTCAACTATAGGATCAAGTTTAACCCACAAAGAAGTACTCGAAAACCCTGATAAAATTTCGAAAAGCGTACTTGCAAAAGGGCTCGATTCCGGTACTGCTTTTGAAATACTGTCGATTGATATTGCTGATGTAGACATTGGACAAAACATCGGCGCAATTCTACAAACCGATCAAGCCGAAGCTGATTTAAAAGTTGCCCGCGCGAAAGCAGAAGAAAGACGCGCCGCAGCGGTTGCAGGCGAACAGGAAATGATTGCCGAAGTACAGAAGATGCGGGCTAAGGTTGTTGAAGCTGAAGCTGAAATACCAAGAGCAATTGCTGAAGCTTTTAGATCAGGTAATCTTGGTATTATGGATTATTATAATTTGAGAAACATTCAGTCCGATACTGACATGAGAAACTCAATAGCAAAGCCAGAACGGAAAAAGGATAAAGAAGACTAATGGATGATATATTCACGATACTGATATATCTGATAATTATTGTCAGCTTTTTTTCATCTTTCTTTAAGAAGAAAAATGCACCCAAACCTCCCGCTCAAAGCGGGAGGCAGCCGGATAGAGACCAAAGTTGGTTACCACAAACTCAACAATCAAAAACTGAGGATGATGGGAAAAATATTCTGAACGAGATAGAAAATATCTTTAAGCAGGATTATGAAGTGGAAAAAACTCCTACACAGTTTGAACCGAATACTTCCGGGCAAAAACATGTGACTATAAAAAGTCAGACTGCTATAGAAATGTCCAAACAGGAGCATCGCGCAACCGACTCGGAACACAAAATGGAAACCGATTGGGAGCGGCAGCGTAAAGTTCTTCAAGAACAAAAAAAGCAAATTGATAACGAAACCGCCGCACAAGCGGCTAGATTCGAACAAATGCTCGCGAAAAAAGATGGAAAGCATTCGGTGCAGTTTGCGGCAAAGAGAATTCGCAGCCGGCTGATGCACTCTGAAAACCTGGCTGAACTTTTAATTATCGGAGAAATATTAGAAAAGCCAAAATCATTGAGAAGATGAACCTTAAAAAATACACTCTTAAAAGAGTTAACCAGGAAACGGGCTTCACAAAACAAGCAATTGATGAAGCCCGTTTTATTATTAATTATAAAAATGAATTAAACGCTGCGCAGTACGAAGCAGCTAGCGCGGTGGACGGCGCTTATTTAATTATTGCCGGCGCCGGGACGGGAAAAACGCGTACGCTCGTTTATCGTGTTTCGAGACTTATAGAAACAGGTATAGACCCGCGTTCGATATTGCTTCTTACTTTTACACGGAAAGCTGCAAACGAAATGATGAACCGCGCGGCTATTCTTCTCGATAACAGGTGTTCAAAAATTCTCGGCGGCACATTTCATTCATTCGCAAACTCAACATTGCGCAGGTACGCAAAAGCGGTAGGGCTTGATCCGTCATTTACAATTCTTGATCAGGGGGATAACGAAGATGTTATCAATCTTATTCGTTCTCAGGCAGGCCTTATTACAAAAGAAAAAAGATTCCCGAATAAAAAAACATTAAATAAAGTTTTTTCTTTAAGTGTAAATACTAACCGCAAGGTTGAAGAGATAATCGAAGAAAGTTATCCTCATTTTTTTGATCAAATAGATAAAATATTGAATATCCAAAAAGTATTTGTTGATTATAAACGCCGCAACAACCTTCTCGATTACGATGATTTGTTGGTTTACTTGAGGGACTTTTTGATCGATCCATCAAAAAAAGCAAAGACTCTCCTTTCATCAATAAAATTTGTTATGGTTGATGAATACCAGGATACAAATATACTACAGGCTGAAATTGTAAAAGGGCTTACACAAATTGCAAAAAATATTATGGTCGTTGGGGATGATTCGCAATCAATTTATTCATTCCGCGGCGCCAACTATAAAAACATACTCGACTTCCCGAAATTGTTTGAAAATGTGCAACTAATAAAACTCGAGCAGAACTTCCGCAGCACACAGAGCATATTAAACTTTGCGAATCATATAAATGAAAGAGCCGTTGAAAAATATACAAAGGTTCTTTATTCCAAACATGAGATGGGTGAATTACCGCAAATAGTTGCAACGGCAAATGAGAATCTGCAATCGAAATTTATAGTAGAAAAAATTCTCGAACTGCGCGAGGAGAATGTTCCGCTTCAGGAAATTGCCGTGCTTTTCCGGTCGTCCTATTTTTCATTTGATCTTGAAATTGAACTGAACAAAGCGAATATTCCCTATCAGAAATTTGGCGGGATGAAGTTTGTTGAAACCGCACACATAAAAGATGTGCTTGCGTTTTTGCGTATTGCAGCGAACCCAAAAGATGTTGTTAGCTGGTATAGAGTTCTTTTACTCCACGAAGGTGTAGGACCAAAAACCGCGCAGAAAATTTTGGATGAATTAGCTACAGCGCGCCTTACAATAAAAGCAAACCCGGAACAGATTACTTCGTTTAAATACAGCGATAAACTCGGCGCATTATTTCAGCTTTTGTATGAGCTGCATACAAAAAAAGAATTACCTTCGGAAAAAGTGCAGAGGGTTTTCGATTATTATCATCCTTTATTCATAGCTGCGTACGATGATTGGAACAGACGTTCGAAGGATCTTGAGATCTTCCACAACATAACTGAAAATTACAAGTCGCTCGACACTCTTCTCTCCGATATGGCAATCGAGCCGATTATTGACAGTGTTGTAGATATTAGTCCGGAAGATAAAGAAGACGAATACATCACCCTTTCCACAATTCATTCGGCAAAAGGGCTCGAATGGCATTCGGTGTTTATTATTCACGCTGTTGATGGTTTCTTCCCTTCAAGTCGTGCAGCTGATTCGCTTGACCAGCTTGAAGAAGAACGACGACTGATGTATGTAGCTTCTACAAGAGCAAAGAAAAATTTATTCGTCACATACCCGATGAACTTATTTGATCGCGAAGCCGGTACCACGCTTTCTAAACCATCAAGATTTATTTCCGATATTACAAAAGAACTTGCGGAAGGCTGGCTGCTTGACGACGGGGAATTTGAATAAATCTATAATTTTAAAAAAAATTTTTGTATAGCTATCAAGTTTAATCACCGCATGATTTTTATGTTAACTTAATTAGAGTGATATTTTTTTAGCTGTGTTATTTCATTGCTTTTTGAAATATCGGCACTTGCAAATCTTGTTAATCACCTGATACAAACCAGATAATTTTCCAGTTTCCTTCTCTCTTCTGAAAACCAATTCGATAGTCAATGGGACTTCTAACCTTTTTGTTTAAGACAAATCCTTTTTCACCGGTACCGGTCTCTACTTTTATCCAGTTTTTATCCTCATAATATGAATTATCATATTTTAATATTTCATAATTAAGTTTTTTTACTTCAGGGGAAAGAGTATCTGGCAGTTCTCTTAAACTCACGTTACTGTCAATTACCGCAATATATTCAAATTCATCAACCCCAAGCGGCCAATTAGATGTAACGTAAGGAGCAATAAATGTTTTTCCTTCTTCATCCTCGGAGAAAGAACCACCTAATGATATTACCTCACCTATTATTTCCCATAATTCAGTGTCATTATTATTTATCTGCCAATATTCTTTAAATCCTTGAACACCTTCGTTCCCCCCGAAGGAATTAAAAACTTCTTTATCTAATGCTTTTAAAATAAAATCGAGATTCTTATTTTCTATTGCAAGTTTTAGTTCTTCTTTAAATTCTTTGAATGATTCATCCATATTACTTTCATCTACGGGCAGCAAAACGGAATCAACAACCGAACTTTGCCCAACCAAAAATAATTGGACAAAAAATATTAAAAACATTAGTTTATAAATAGACATGATTATTCCATTTCTTTATAAATATTTCAACTTAAATATATTGCCTGAGATATTGAATTACCTATATCAGCATATTAATTTCACAAAACAATTTTTTGTTCATGTTTATAAAAAACTGCTTGATCCCTTATGGCAAAATCTCAACTAAACCATCATCAAGATCGTAACGCGCCCCGGTAATAGTCAGTTCTCCCTTACCGGCTAACTCAGCGAGAATTGGAGCGGACGTCTGAAGCTGTTTGACAACTAAATTAATGTTGGCTCTTACCGCGTTGTCCACCGGATCACCTGTTTGATCTTTTGCAATGTCAAGCGCCGGCTGAATTGCATCAACCAAACTACCGATATGACCATGAAACTCGCCTCCCTGCAATGCCGCACTTACTGCGCCGCATCTTTCATGTCCGAGTACCATTATATATTTAACCCCAAGATGCTCGACTGCGTATTCAATACTCGCAAGGGCTTCATAGTTAACAACATTGCCTGCTAAACGAATTACAAAAAGATCGCCCAACCCCTGATCGAAAATTATTTCCGGAGGAACTCTGGAATCGGAACAACTTACAATAACGGCAAACGGATGCTGCCCTTCTGCAACTTCGCTTCGCCGTTCAGTTGTTTGACCGGGGTGCGTCAACATTGCATCAACATAACGTTTGTTCCCTTCAATTAATTTCTTCTGGGCTTCACTTCCGCTTACAACTTTACCTTTATCACCGTCTATCGTCCCGGCGCTAACGGAAAGCAAAAGAATAAAACTTAAAAATAAAAATGCAGCTCGCTTCATAACATATATTCCTTTTATTATTAACAACTAAAAATTGCCGTTGTATATCAACTTAGAAATAACGCACATCCAAATATAAATAAACCAGTGGACGTGTTTTAATTTATACATTAGAAATTGGTTTTGCAAACACTAAAAAATTAGTGTTTTGATATTTAATTAATTGCAAGTATGAATCCACCAAAAAAGTTCACACTACTTTTTTAATCGTTAAAATATTTTTTTGTCTCATTTTTATTGACAAGTTCCGTTACAGTCCTACTTTTTTTTGTGAACATCAATTCCGATAAATATTATTTGATTTCCAAAATCAACTTCTTAATTTTGCTTTTGGATAATGACATCCTTTACTGTTTTTTAAATTAGATGGTTTACTCATATCAATTTTATCTAATTTACAGAAAGGATGTTTTTTTATTTACCTTTTAAACATAATATCTACACAATAAATATTTTTTTCTGAAATAGCATATTGTATGTCTCAAATAATAATTAACGTAATTCAATTAGCAGTTGTACAAGGATTTCTTCTTTCTCTTTTGCTTTTCTTAAAAAAGCAAAACCGGCACGCTAACAGGGTGTTAGCCGTTGCAATATTATGCCTATCGCTTGATATTCTTAGCATTTATTTTACAGAAATAAAATTATATGACAAGTATCCTTTTGTATTTGGTTTTAGCACCGGTTATCCTTTTATCTATGGCCCAATTTTCTACATTTATACTTTACTTGTAACTAAAAAGGAAGTGAAGTTTAAACCTCAATTACTAATCCATTTTATCCCCTTCGTCCTTGTTTATCTCTATGTGTCACCGTTTTACTTCCTTTCGCACGGAGAGAAAATTCTAAAAATAAACGAATATCTTACGCAAGTTCAGCCGGATATGGCTGCCATTTCACTTTTCAAACCGATACATGGAATTTTGTATACCTGGTTTTCAATTAAAGCGATAGAAGAACTCAATGAAAAATTAAAAATATCTTTCTCTAATCTTGATAAAAAGAAACTCGATTGGCTGAAATATTTGATCTTCAGTACTATGATCGTCTGGATTATCGTAGCAATAGCAATTCTAACAAGTGTAATTCTTGGTAACGTTGGTTTATTCTTTGACGTTGCGATTTATTTCACTGTTTCTCTGCTGATTTATGCTATCGGGTATGGCGCGCTTAACCATGCGGAGGTTTTAAATCAGACGGAACTTGAAATTGTTGCGTTGGAAGAAGAGGTTAAAGATAAATATGAAAAATCTAATCTTAGGGATGAAGATATCATCAAGCTTAAAGAAGATCTTTTAGAGATTTTGCGGACTAAAAAAGTCTATTTAAAAAATGATCTTACCCTTAGTGACTTATCGGCGGAATTGGGTATTACCAACCATAATTTGTCGGAAGTTATCAGCAAAGCGTTTAATAAGAATTTTTATGATCTAATAAACGAGCATAGAGTGAAGGAGTTTAAGGAGTTAGTAAAAAACCCCGACTATTCACACTACAGTTTATTAGCAGTAGCGTTTGAATCGGGGTTTAGTTCAAAATCTTCGTTCAATACTATTTTTAAAAAGCTTACGGAAATAACTCCATCTGAATACCGCAAGCAATTCGTTTAGAACTCGTATTCAACTCCAAATACCGGAAGAGTAGCCCACGATTTATTCGCTTTAACTTTGTTGTTGATCTCATCCCAGGTATAAGCCCAGATGTTTTCTCTTCCGTAAACATTCCAAACACTTATGTATAAAACAATATTGGAAGAATAGAAGTTAAAACGTTTATCAACTCTAACATTAAGCGAATGATAATCAGGTAATCGTTCGGTGTACATTCTGCTTTTATCAACAATTCCTTTGAATGCTGTTTCAGAAGCCGCTACATCAAATGGAGAGTAGGGAGCGCCGCCGGCATAAATCCAACGAAGACTGAAATCCCATTCGTCATTCGGCTTGTAACCGCCTTCAGCGGAAAAAGTAAATTTATTATCGTAAACACGATTCCGCCACGTTGAAGTTCCATCTAAAAATCTGCTTCTAAAATAAGAGGCGCTTACCATTCCATAGAAATCAGCCGCCAATTTCTTTTGGATCATCAACTCAATGCCTCTGCTATACGCCTTACCGCTATTTTCCAATTTACTATTATTCATGAAGACAGGATTTTCAACCGCTTGATCCATTACAAATTCTTCCGGCTGGTTTGGATTGATCGGACAGTCGCGGTAATCCTTTGAATATATTTCTAAAGTTAACCGCGTATCTTCTGTTAATAAATGGCTAACACCTAAAATTGAATGATACGCTAACGGATTTTTCAAATCTTTAAACGCTTCGTTTTGACTTAAGATGATAAAAGGAAGCGTTTGGTAGAACATTCCTTCCGAAACATAAAGCTGAGTAACATCGGTAATTTTGTACGTGATGTTCATACGCGGAGAAAGGTTAGTTTTTTTATTGAAATCAAAATAGTCTGCGCGCAAACCGGCGGTAAGTGATAGGTCGCTCAGAAGATTTATCTGTGCGCTTGCAAATAATCCCGCTCTCATCCCATTAAATTTATGATTGACCGCCAACTCAGGAGAAGTGTAACCTTGTCTATCAACAAAAGGATAATAATGATGATCATAATCGTTTGAAGAATATTTTGCATCAAAACCAAATTGAAGCTGAACGTCGTCACTCAATTTAAAATGATTGAGATTCCTTAACGCAAAATCATGTTCGGTTGATTCGTTAAAGTAAAGCTTACCCTTCGTTCTAACCTCGCTTACGCCGTTACTAATATCAAGATAGTTATGCGAAAAGGAAAGATTGGAATACCCCGATCTATTCCAAATATTTAAAAGATTTATCCCGAAAGTGTTTTTGCTTCCGTTGTAATGTCCAAAGTAATTATCTTCAAACTTTACACCTTCTTCATAAGATTGATTACTTTTGTCGATTGAGGCAATGTCTAAAATACTAAGCTTCATTTTATCTGAAAGATCGTAAACAACTTTAGTGTGAAAGTCGGAATAAGTTGGTACCGGTCCCTTTATTTGTGTTGATGAGAAAATCCAATCGAGATAACTTCTTCTTGCAGAAAAGAGATAAGAACCTTTTCCTTTACAGATGGGACCTTCTACTTGCCCACCCAAAGCTTGAAAACTTGCATCCAACTGGAAATCAAATTGTTCTCTGTTTCCTTCGCGGAAGGTCATTTCCATAACAGAAGAAAGGCGGTCGCCATAATTCACTCCAAAACCGCCCGCAAGAAAATTCACATCTTTCAGAAAGTCAATGTTAATAACGCCAATCGGTCCTTCGGATGAACCTTGTGTTCCGTAATGATTAATATTCGGGATTTCAATATTATCAACAAAAAAAGCATTCTCCATCGGGCTTCCGCCGCGGACAATTAAACTGTTCTTCTGATCGTTGGTTTTTGCCAGACTCGGCAAACCGAAAAGTATTCTGCTTACATCACCAGCCGCGCCGGGTGATCTTCTTATCTCTTCCGCGGAAAAATTTACGGCGCTAACCGGCTGTGCTTCAATCTGGTTAAAATATCCGGCACTCACAACAACATCGTTCATATTTATAGAACTTTCCGTCATTTTCGCTTCCACAAAAGTTATACGTGCGGGGCGAACGATGATATCGGTTTGGGACAACGACTCAAACCCGATGTAACTGAAAACTAACGTATAACTTCCAACGGGGAGATTATCGAATTCAAAATTCCCATCGGGGTCTGTCGCAGTTCCTCTATTTTTATCTTTTAAAACAATATTTACTCCGATAAGGGAATAGAGACCATCGGAAACGATTACTTTTCCTTTAATGCTGCCGGTGGGGGAGGATTCTTGGGCAGAGACTAAAATGGAACAAAGAAGAACGAAAACCAAAACAACATATTTCATTTAGTAAACCATATTTTTGTGAATGATGGTTGCAAAAATATCCTCTTTTTAGAGCTGAATCGTTCAATCCAATTGGTTTGAACGTACAAGTTGAAGAAAATTAGGAATTTGGAATTGGGAATTAGGAATTATAAGCAAATTGAAGAATGTTTATGCCCCTAATTCAAAAAAAGTGGGAAATACTTTTGAACTTACATGGGAATATGTTGGAATTTGACATTATTGAGGATTAGGTTTTGAGATGTAAGTTAAATCTTCGGTTTACGGGTATATGCTGCCAAACAAGCTTTTTGAATAGCATAAATTAAAGTTTTTAGAGCCCCTAATTAATGCTTAAAAATTACAAAGATCGTATAACGCTAACGCCTTATTTTATAGAGGATTGTTTTGCATGAATTCTAATAAACTTGCTGTGAGAAGAGTTAAATTGTAAAAATATATAATGGTACGCAGATGGAGCCGTCTTCCCCCGAACTCATCCCCGCCTTTTAGTGATGAAGATAATGGGTGCCGTATTGTTGGACTTTAATAAAAATTAAAACTATTGCCTAACTTGGGAATCTAAATTCACAAGCTCAGAATGCTGGTGTTTTACCCACTCTTCTTAAGTGGGACATCCCTTCGGGAAGAAGGCAGGGTGAGTTCTGCTGCCTCCCCGAATTCATCCAACCGGCATTTTTTTGTGATTGGCTCATATCGAAAGAGCTTGTTGCACAATTTACCGCAGTAATATCATCTTTTTTGTTTCGATAAAATTACTTGTCCGTAATTGATAAAAATATATTCCGCTTGAAAGATTCTTTGCATTAAAAACAACATTGTAAAAACCTTCGTTTTTATATTCGTTAACTAACTCTTTTATTTCTTTTCCAAGACAATCAAATACTTTTATTACCACGTTACCGGCTTGGGGAATTTGAAAGCTTATTGAAGTTGTTGGGTTAAATGGATTTGGATAATTTTGAGATAATGCAAAATACATTGGTGAATTATTAGCTTTATTTTCTTCAACTGCAGCCACTATCCCTCCTTCATTATAAACTGCCAAACCGTTGCCCAAAGTCCCAATCCACTTATTCCCGCTTCTGTCTATAGCAAGAGAAGAAACCATATTACTCGGCAAACTGGAATTGAAAGTATAATAACTAGTCCATTCAGTGCCGTCAAATTTTGCCAAGCCGTACGAAGTTCCAATCCATATATTTCCGCTTACTTCGTCTATGGCGAGGGCAGAAACATAACTATAAGGCAAACCAGAGTTAAAAGTATTATAAACAGTCCATACAGTGCCATCAAATTTTGCCAGGCCGCCGCCATAAGTCCCGATCCACTTATTCCCGCCTCCGTCTATGGCGAGGGAACTAACATAACTTCCCGGCAACCCGGAATTCGTAGTATTATAAACAGTCCAATCTGTATCGTCAAATTTTGCCAAGCCGCCGTAAAAAGTCCCAATCCACTTATTCCCGCTTCCGTCTATGGCAAGGGCACGAATATCATTATCCGGCAAACCGGAATTCGAAGTATTATAAACAGTCCAGCCTGTGCCGTTAAATTTTGCCAGGCCACCGCTATAAGTCCCAATCCACATGTTCCCGCTTCCGTCTATGGCAAGGGAAAGAACTTCATCATCCGGCAAACCGGAGTTATAAGTATTATAAACAGTCCAGCCTGTGCCGTCAAATTTTGTCAAACCGCCGTACCTAGTCCCAATCCACTTAATCCCACTAACGTCTATAGTGAGGGAACTAATATAATTGTGCGGCAAACCAGAATTCGAAGTATTATAAACAGTCCAATCTGTATCGTCAAATTTTGCCAGGCCGCCGTTCAAAGTCCCAATCCATTTATTCCCGCTTCTGTCCATTGTTATGGAATAAACATAATTATCCGGCAGACCGTTTGAAGCATTATAAACAGTCCAGTTTGTGCCGTCAAATTTTGTCAGGTTATCGCCCCAGGTCCCGATCCACTTATTCCCGCTTCCGTCTATGGCGAACGAATAAACAGAATTAGCCGGCAAACCGGAATTTGAGGTATTATAAATAGTCCAGCCTGTCCCTCCGGGGTTTGTGCCGTCAAATTTTGCCAAACCACCAAAAATAGTCCCAATCCACTTATTCCCGCTTCCGTCTATGGCGAGGGAACGAATATTATCATTCGGCAAACCGGAATTAGAAGTATTATAAACAGTCCAACTTGAATCGTCAAATTTTGCCAAACCGCTGTACCGAGTCCCAATCCATTTATTCCCGCTTCCGTCTATGGCGAGGGAAAGAACATTATTATACGGCAAACCGGAATTAGAAGCATTATAAACAGTCCAGACAGTGTCGTCATATTTTACCAGGCCGTCGCCATCAGTCCCAATCCATTTATTCCCGCTTCCGTCTATGGCAATGGAATAAACATTATCCAGTGGCAAACCAGAATTAGAAGTATTATAAATAGTCCAGACAGTATCGTCAAATTTTACCAAGCCGTTGTACATAGTCCCAATCCATTTATTCCCCCTTCCGTCTATGGCGAGGGAACGGACTTCTGTATCCGGGAAACTGGAATTAGAAGGATTATAAACAGTCCAGCTTGCTCCTCCGGTGTCAGGGTCCTCAAATTTTGCCAAACCGAAATAAGTCCCAATCCACTTATTCCCGCTTCCGTCTATAGCAAGGGAAGTAACATAATTATTCGGCAAACCGGAATTTGCTCTGTTAAAAAAAGTTTTCTCCCCGGTTGTATTATTTATTTTTAACAACCCTACGTCTGTTCCTACCCAAATAAAATTTCCTTCAGCAACAATAGCATTAACTTCTTGGGTATGGGTGTAATTTAACCATTCGGTATTTTGTGCGTAAAGAGAAAAAGAGAGAATAAAGAAAACAAGTAAAAGATGTAACTTTTTCATTTTGAACAATACTCCATTTTGTTATTAATTATTTACCCCACGGTGTGTTTCCGTCAGGGGACGGACAGGTCCGTCGGGAGAAGGGCAGGTCAGCCAGATACGGAAAACACAACACTGTTGTTAATTTTATTTTTAGAATTCATCCCTTCAAGGGAAGAATTACCACTACTGTTTGGCAGTAAAACAACCTTTTCTTTAAATGCTATTTCTAAGCGAATAGCTGGTTTTCTGAAAATCTGCCAAATTAATTTTTAACTAATTTACCGGGTGCTTTAATACCTGGGTTTAGCATTTTAATTTATTGCCACGCAGCCTCACCGTTTTTTAAGTTTCTAATTTGGAAGATCATTTTCTTCCTATTTTATAACTTCTAATTAAATTTCTTATAAGTTTATCTCCCCATCTCCTTTTCGGGTGGGAATTTTCAATTTGCTTGTTTTTGCAAAGAAAAACGCATTTTAAATATTTTAAGCCGGACTTTTAATTTTTCTAAACGCAATTTAAAAATTGTTTTATCCATTAAACAAATTCTTTTTTGCACTTAAAATTTTGTTTCCCGGGTTAGAGAAAATTTTTAGTCCGGTAAAATTTTTCTCTTCTACATTAAACATTTTTTTTGTTGCATTAAACATTTTTATTATTCGAGTAAAGATTTTGTTTTGTGGTGTAAAAATATTTTCACGGGCAGTAAAATATTTTTAAGCCGCTAAAAAATATTTTTTCTGCATAAAAGAAATTTTAAAACGCATTTTATAATTTCTTTAACGGGTTTTACAAAATTTTAAACTCACTTTTTAAAATGTTTTTTTCATCCAGCGAATTAGCCGGCACGTTATAATTTTTTACAAACATATTTAAAATATTTACATACAAACAAAAAAAAATAATGGATACAATTCCGCAAATGCGGATACGGGAAGCCAGGGAACCGGGAAGGGCTAAATATTTTTTCCCGTTAACGTTTTATAAAAAAAACGCCGACGGCAAACAGCCGGTTCTTTTTATTGAATAAACTTGTTGTGAGAGCAGTTAAATTGTAAAAATATCTTGAACATATACCTATCCCTAAAAATTATTACTCTAATCGTATTTAATATAAAAGTATTCCCAATAATTGTCCACCCCGTAAAGCAATTTTATTTTAGCAGGAGAAAATAGCACGCAGATGACGCTGATTTAGCAGATTCGCGCAGATCATTTTTAATTATTCCCAATCTGCGCACATCAGTCCAATCTGTGTTTATCTGTGTGCTTTTTATTTCTTTTTACTTTTAAACTCTTCCTTACTAACTTGTTTTTGAATAAATGAGAAATAAAATGAAATTACTACTAATTATCTTACTACCGGTTTTAGTGTTTGCACAGCAAAAAAATGTAACTACTGTCGACAAAGTCGAGTTAACAAAATATTCCGGCTTATGGTACGAAATTGCCCGGATACCAAACAGCTTTCAGGAGGATTGCGTAAGCGGGACAACAGCAAAATATTCACTTACCGATGACGGGGAAATAAAAGTTTTAAATAGTTGTCGGGAAGCTGACGGCAGATTGAACACCGCCGAAGGAGTTGCGCGAGTAGTTGATAAAAAAACAAACTCGAAGCTGCAAGTTAGTTTTGTAAGTCTGTTCGGCTGGAATTTGTTCTGGGGCGATTACTGGATAATCGGGTTGGACGGTAATTATAAATGGGCAATAGTCGGACATCCGAAAAGAAAATACGGATGGATTTTAAGCCGCACACCAACACTCGACGAGACCACAATGACGACTATAAATAAAATATTATTCGATAATGGTTACGATCCGCAAAAATTTGTAAAAAGCGTTCAGATGAGTATGAAAAATAAATAAGCTAAGGTGAAAAATATTTTGGATGGAATCAAATGCGGGCACACTCATTATGATTGCGCCCGCATAAATTTACGATTAGTGTTTTGCTTCTTTATGTAAAGCGTCAACAACCGCAATTGCGGTCATGTTAATTATATCATCAACTGAAGCACCTCTTTGCAATACGTGTACCGCTTTTTTGGTACCTTGAAGTATCGGGCCAATAACCGTCGCTTCACCAATCCTCGCTAATAATTTGTACGCAATGTTTCCGGCATCCAAATTAGGGAAGATTAAAACGTTTGCGTTTCCTTTTAAGGTTGTAAACGGAAAATCATGTTCAAGTATTTGAGGAACAACTGCGGTATCTGCCTGCATCTCGCCATCAATTTTTAGGTCGGGGCGCATTTTTTTTACGATGTTTGCGGCTTCTTTTACTTTTAATGATTCGGGGTACGGCGCACTGCCGAAATTACTGAATGATAACAACGCTACCTTCGGATCAACGTCAAACGCTTTTACTGTTTCAGCCGAATCAATTGCAATCTCCGCGAGTTGTTCGGCAGTTGGATTAACATTAACTGTACAATCAGCAAAAAAGTAAACTTCTTTTTTAGCCGCGACAATATACATACCGGAAACAACTTTGAATCCATTATGTGTGCCGATGCATTGAAGCGCAGGACGAATTGTTTCGGGGTAGTGAGTTGTGTATCCGCTTATCAGCGCGTCGGCATCACCCAAAGCAAGCATCATCGAACCGAAATATATTGTCTCAAGCATCATTTCGTTTACGTTACGCGGTGTAGCTCCGCTGCGCTGACGTTTTTCATAAAACGATTTTATATAACGGTCCCTATCCGGTGACACAGCAGGATCGATTATCTTAAATTCATCAGTGTCATAATCTAGCTGTTTTATAATCGCTTTTATTTTGTCTTCATTACCAAGAAGGATTGGTTTTGCAATTCCTTCTGAGTAAGCTGCGTGTGCGGCGCGTATAATTTGTTCTTCCTCGCCTTCAGGGTAAACAACTTTACGCGGATTTTTTTGAGCATTGTGAATCATAACACGGATAACTTCTTTTGAAAGCCCGAGTCGTTCTTTTAATTCTTCCACGTATGCCTGCCAGTCTGTTATAGGCTGTTTAGCAACACCCGTTTCCATTGCTGCTCTTGCTACTGCCGGAGCAACATACCAAAGCACCCGTGGATCAAACGGTTTTGGAATTATATAATCCCGCCCGAATGAAAAATCAACTCCGCCATAGGCATTAAGCACCATTTCAGGAACTTTTTCTCTTGCAAGACTCGACAACGCTTTTACTGCTGCCATCTTCATCTCTTCATTTATTGCAGTGGCTCTTACATCAAGAGCGCCGCGGAAAATAAATGGAAAACCGAGCACATTGTTAACCTGGTTTGGATAATCGCTTCTGCCTGTAGCCATAATTAAATCTTTTCTTACGGATACCGCGTCGTCATACATGATTTCAGGATCCGGATTTGCCATTGCAAAAATTATTGGATCCGGAGCCATAGATTTAACCATATCTTTAGTCATTGCTCCGCCCACGGAAAGACCAACAAACACATCTGAGCCTTTTACTGCATCAGCAAGACTACCATATTCTTTCTCTGTAGCAAATAGCTTTTTATATTTGTTAAGATCTGTTCTGTCTTTGGTAATTGCGCCTTTTGAATCGAACATTACAATGTTTTCATTTTTTACGCCGGCTCGCATATAAAGTTTACAGCAGGAAATTGCAGCAGCGCCTGCGCCATTTACAACTAATTTAATTTCGTCAAGTTTTTTACCTGTTAACTCAACAGCGTTAATTAACGCAGCGCAAGATATTATTGCCGTTCCATGCTGATCATCATGAAAAACAGGAATGTTCATAGTTTCTTTTAATGTCTCTTCAATCTCGAAACATTCAGGCGCCTTAATATCCTCAAGGTTAATACCGCCGAAAGTCGGTTCAAGCATTTCAACCGCTCTTATTATTTCCTTTGGATCGTGGCTTCTTAGCTCGATGTCGAATACGTCAATATCCGCGAATCTTTTAAATAAAACTCCTTTTCCTTCCATAACAGGTTTTCCTGCTTCGGCTCCAATGTCGCCAAGACCGAGTACAGCGGTTCCGTTTGAAACTACTGCTACAAGATTTCCTTTTGCAGTATATTTATAAACATCTTCAATATTTTTGTGAATCGCCCGGCATGGGTCAGCCACTCCGGGTGTGTAAGCTAAAGATAGATCTCTTGATGTCAGACATGGTTTTGTCGCCACAACTTCTATCTTTCCTTTTCTTCCTTCGCTATGATAACGAAGAGATTCTTCAACACTTATTTTCATGGATATCTCCCGTAAAAGTTATTATGTGTTTTAATATTTGATTGATTTGATTGCAGATATTAGAGGGTGCTGGTTTGCAACTTCTAAAAAGATAATCGTTCTGAGGTGCCGTAATTTTTTTCATAAACATTTAATTTTACGATTTTTTAAAATATTTGTTAAAAATCGCATCTCCAAAATAAGAAGAACTTTGTGAACTTGCATTAAATAAAAAAATTTATTTTCTGCTTTCTTTTTTCCACCACTGTAAAAATCGCCTGTTAAAAAAGTTTTTGTCGTTAAGTGGAATTTATTTAATTTTAAGCAGTTTCTTACTTAATCAAAATTAAGGCGGTTTATGGAAAAACATCTACTTCTTTTTGTAATACTCCTATGGGTATCTACTCCTCTTTTTGCGCAAATAAATCCACTTGAAGAAGGATTAGACGCAATATCAACTAATGCGGTAAAGGGTCAACTTGAGTTTTTATCATCCGATTGGATGGAGGGGCGTGAAACAGGTGAAAAAGGATGCTTTATGGCTGCTGATTATATAGCCAGCATGTTCAAAGTGTACGGCATAGCGCCTGCGGGTGATATGGAACGATTACAACCCTCGCGCACAGGGTGGATGAGAGGAGAAGCGCCGAAAACTTACCAAACATTTTTTCAGAATATTTACATGCTCCAAACCGAAACCGGGGACAACCACAATCTTTCAATAATTACAACGGATAAAAACAGCACAACCAAAATGTCTTTTGCTTATAAAGTAGATTTTGGAATAAGCGACGCAAAAGTAAGCGTTGATAATGAAGCCGGGGTAGTTTTTGCCGGTTATGGTTTCCAAGATGAAAAAAGCGGGTACAATGATTTTGAAAATATTGATATAAAAGGGAAATATGTTTTGCTATTGAGAGGTTATCCCGGTTCCGATGATACACTATCTGAGGGCTACAAAAAATTTAAACCGGTCGATAGACGGATAGAATACGACCGCTATCGCAGCAGCATGGAATACCTGCGTAACAGCGGCGCCCTCGGTGTGCTGGAAGTAAGAGCCGGGACTTCATTATTAAGCGGCTGGGCTGCAAATTATCCTTTCAGATTTAACAACGATATTTATGAAGGGGATGTTCAATTAAGAAGTCCAAGAAAAAGAGTTTCGTTAATAGAGGATACTCTTTCCGGCAGCTTTGTTCAAATAATTATTACCACACGTACAGCAAACGAACTCTTGAAAGGAAGCGGATTTTCCGTAAAAGAGTTTGAGCAAAAAGCAGCTTCAAAACCTGAACCATTATCAAGAGAACTAAAAAATAAAAGAATAAGACTTCAGGTTAATCTTAATTCCAAAATTATTCGTACACAAAATGTAGTGGGAATTGTCGAAGGTGAAGATCCTTCCAAAATTATTGTAGTTGGCGGTCATTACGACCACCTCGGAAAAATAAACGGTTATATTTATAACGGCTCTGACGATAACGCTTCCGGTACGGTAGGTGTACTTTCACTTGCTAAAGCAATTTCAGCAGCCGGTGTTAAACCGAAATATTCAATCGTTTTTGCTGCGTGGACGGGTGAGGAAGAAGGGCTGCTCGGCTCAAATTACTTTGTTGATCACAACCCAATTGCCAACTCAAAAATAATAGCTAACTTAAATTACGATATGATTTCCCGCAATATGGATGATGATTCACTCGGTATTAAATGCAGTATGAGTTACACAAAAGCTTATAAACAGCTTGAAGAAATTACGAACGATTTTAATACAAAATATAATCTCGGATTAGACATCCGTTTCCGTGCATCGGATAGACCTGGTGGAGGAAGCGATCACGCTCCGTTCGCCGAAAAAGATATCCCGATATTTTATTTTATGGCGGGTTTCCACCCTGATTACCATCAACCGGGTGACCATGTGGAAAAAGCAAATATTGACTTGATGACAAAAATAATAAAACTCGGTTTTTTAAACGTCTGGACAATTGCAAACGACCCGGCTTTTTTTGAAGTTAAATAATAGTGTGATCGTTTTAATAATTTATCCCAGATTCTCCGTTAGGAATAAAATTCTAATGACGGTCATTAGGGAGAAAAA
>CAYJPN010000044.1:0-38818 GCA_964372115.1 uncultured Ignavibacteriaceae bacterium | reverse complement strand
TATTTTTTTGGTTGCCGGCTATGCCGCGCTAAGGATGTATGGAATCTTTGCATGGGTGTATGAAGGCATTGGATGAATGAATGACTTCTTTGAATGGATGTATGGAATCTTTGTTTGGGTATATGAAGGTTTTGAATGAGTGCGTGGCTGAGTGGAGCGGGTGCGAAATTTCTTTTCTTAAAAGTAATTTGTTGTTGTTTCTCTGTTTGTCCGGGTTATTTAATTGTGCAATATCATCTGCCCTGCTAATAAAAACAATTACTAAAAGATAGATTTTAAAATTAAATATTAAATTGCGGGAACCTTCAAGAGGAGTATTTTCCGCGCTGTGCGGAACTGATAGAAGAACGACACTGAAGCCGTTAGGAAAAAGAAAATAGTTACTGTTTATAATACACCCTCTGTATTATTAAAAAAATGATTATTTACTACTTAAAACCACACCGAATAAATACATCAAAAGTCACCCGTTCCAAACCTAAAACATTAATTGCAAGCGCAAATTAAACCGCGCAAAATTATTAATCAAGCAGTCGGTAAAAATATTTTCTGGGTGCGCAGGGTGAGTTCTGCCGCTATGTATAATGTTTGTTTATAATTTTAGGAATTAGAATCTGTGATGGGTGAAAAATAAATTAGCGGGACTTTAACAAACCGGGAGGGATATCGGAAAAAGAATTGCTTTACGGAGACAACAGGGCTGTCTCCGTTTTACAATTTTTAATTTTTATTATTCTACGTATTCGGCAATTTCGGCTGAAACTAAAATTCTGCCGCAATACTCGCAGTAAAAAAGTTTGTTGTTTCTGCGTATCTCAAGCTGGCGCTGCGAGGGGACAATATTATGGCACCCGCTGCAAGCCGCACGTTTTATTGTGGAAACCGCAATGCCTTTTTTTGCTTTGCGTATACGCATGTAAGCTGAGTAATCGGGTTTTTTTACACTTTCCTGTAATCCTTTGCGCTTTGCAAGAAATTTAGCTTCTTCTTTTTCATTAGCCTTTACTATTTCTTTAAGATCGGCTTCTTTTACTTTTAACTCTTCTTTAAGTTCTTCCAATTTGGGCTTTATGCTTTCAATCTCGTCCGCGAGCGATTTGCTTAAATCGGAGAGGGAATCATTCTCGGCTTCAAGTTTATTTACCTGCACTTCATTGTGGTCAATTTCCTTTGTCAGCGCGTCGTACTCTTTATTGTTACGAACCTGGTATAGCTGGGCTTTAAATTTTTTCTGGTTGGCTTTCAGCTTTTCTATTTCCTCTTCGTTTTCTTCCCTTTTTTCAAGCGACACCCTGCGGTCCTCATCCCTTTTCTTGATGTCTTCCTTCAAGTCATTAACCTGTTCGCCAAGCGCGGCAACTGCGTTCGGCAAATCGCCGCGTAGTTCTTCTAATTCGTCTAACTGTTCGTCTAAAACTTGAAGCTCGTATAATCTTTTTAATCTATCAAACAATTTAATTTACTCCTTCTTTGTTATAAAATAAAATAGGATTTGTACTTCCTTTATACTTAAAAATTTTTGTGCGGTTATCTTTTGTAAGATGTTTTAATCTTCTTTCAATTTCGTCCAAAATATGTATCTCGGTTTCATAGTGTCCTGCGTCTATCAGCCAAATTTTATCAACTGCGTCATGAAAAATATGGTATTTAATATCCGCCGTAACAAAAACATCAGCCCCGGCTTTAAGCGCTTCGTTAAATAAATCACTCCCCGCGCCCCCGCATACCGCAACTTTTTTTACAGTTTTACCGGCGCCTTTTGTATATCTAAAATTGCTAAGCTTTAAATTCTTTTTTAATTGAGCAAAAAAGTCATCAATCTTTACCGGCGTTTCAAACTCGCCAACAGCTCCAGCCCCGTAGTTTGTATTTTCATTTTCAAGCGGCATTATGTCAAATGCCGGTTCTTCGTAAGGAAGCGCCGCTCTTAATGCTTTTACTGCCGCGTCAATCTTCCACGCATAAACAACAACTTCCAATTTGAATTCTTCAACATGTTCAAAATTTTCTTTTTTGCCTGTCTGCGGGTTGGACGATGCGGAGCCGTAAAATGTACCGAGACCTTTTTGCCTAAAACTGCACCTGCTGTATTCGCCAATTACTCCGCCGCCCGCGGCAAATATTGCATCGGCAACTTTATCAACAGAATCCACCGGCACATTAACCGATATTTTTACCTGGTTCGATTTTAACCGTGCAAGAAAATCTATCTTTCGTAAACCAAGTTTTTTTGCAAGAATAAAACTAACGCCGTCTTTTGTAAAATCGAGATTTGTATGAGCCGAGTATAAAGTGATATTGTTTTTTATTAATGTTTGAAGAATGATTGCTTGGGTATCTTGGTCGAAGTTTAATTTTTTTATTGGTGTAAAAATGAAAGGGTGATGTGTGATGATGAGGTTGCAATTCTTGTTTAGGGCTTGTTCCACTACCTGGGGAGTTACCTCGAGAGAGAGTAGGATGTTGCTCACCTCTCTATTTGGGGCTCCGGCTTGAAGACCAACGTTATCTTTTTGCCAGGCAGTCTCTTTTGGAGCCCAGTATTCAATATATTTAATTATATCTTTACACGTCATAAATAAAAAAAAATGCACCCCGGTAATGGAGTGCATTTCTAAAAATCGTTAGGCTGTTAGTGCTTGCGCAGTAGCCAAAATTATCATGTCAAATACCAAAAACTTATATATATATCTTATCATATCGTTGGGGGCAATATATATTATTCTTACACAATAATCAATTATCGAGCCACCTGCTTTTTAAATGGGGAAAAATTTTTACACTGGTTCCACCCAATTGCTATCTTCTTTTATTATTTCAATTAAAGCATTTACAGCTCCACCGGCTGGAATGTTTCTTTTTATAATTTCTTTTCCTTTGTAGAGTGTAATTTTTCCAACTCCGCTGCCTACATATCCGTAATCGGCGTCTGCCATTTCGCCGGGACCATTAACTATACAGCCCATAATGGCTATCTTTATTCCTTTTAAATGTTCGGTACGGCGGCGTATCATTTCGGTGGTTTCCTGCAAATCGAATAATGTACGCCCGCACGATGGGCATGCTATATATTCGGTTTTCGAAATCCTTGTGCGCGCAGCCTGCAAAATACCGAACAGTATCCGGTTAATTATTTTTTCTTTGCTTTCTTTTTTATTAACAAAACTTTTAACATAAACTCCTTCGGCGGGTACGGCGCCCGAAAGGTTTTTTACTCCGGCCCAAACTCCGTCACCGTATCCGTCTATCAATAATCCACCGAGGTCTGTTGATGTGTATAAGCGCAGCCCGTCATAGTCTGGCGAATCATAGTCACGTTTTATAATAACCGGTACTTTTATTTTATTATTTACAAGTTCAAAGAAAAAGCGGCGTTGCTCAGCCAGCCCGTTAGTATTTCCGGTAGTTAATATAACTACAACGGTTTTGTCGTTTTTTAACTTTTTAATCACACTATCATTTAATTCATCCAGCTCAAGCGCTAAAAAGTTTAATGATGATTTTTTTTCGGCAGCTAAATATTCGTCGTATGTAAAAAACGGGTAAGCGCCGAATTTATCATCCAGGCGTAACCAGGCGGAAAAATCGTACAACGCTTTAACCGCGCCGGGCAAAGCGAACCCCGGGACATTTTGCCCAAAATAAATTATATCCGGCGCAATGTCTCCCAATGTCCATTTATCTGTTTCCGCATCGTATGTGTAGCCTATTTCAGAAAGAACCCGCGGATCGGTTATATTTTTTTTTGAAAAATCGCAAACAACTTGCGGAACATTTGAACCGCCAATGCCATTAACTTCAAAAGTTTCCCGTTTTGTATATGAGTATGGGTTAAACGGCGGGTTTTCGATTTCTTTTATCGGCTTGTGGTTATCTCTATTTTTGTACCGATTAACAAGCGCTATAGCAACCGGGGCTTCAAATTCGGGATCTTCGGTAAGTGAAACACGTACTGTATCGCCAATACCATCTTCAAGCAAAGCGCCTATACCAAGCGCTGATTTTATTCTGCCGTCTTCACCGCCCCCTGCTTCGGTAACACCGAGATGAAGCGGGTAAAACATATTTTCTTCTTCCATTTTTTTTATTAACAAGCGGTAAGCCTGAACCATTACCTGCGGGTTGCTCGATTTCATGCTGAGTACAATATTGTTGTAATTATTGTCTTCGCAAATACGCAAAAATTCCAGAGCAGATTCCACCATCCCCAGCGGGGTATCGCCGTAACGGCTCATTATTCTATCCGATAAAGAGCCGTGGTTTGTACCGATACGCATCGCGGTGCCGTACTCTTTGCAAATTTTTACAAGCGGTGTAAACTTTGCCCGTATTCGTTCAAGTTCTGCTTCATATGCCTGATCCGTATATTCAATTGATTCGAACTTTTTTTTGTCGGCATAATTACCGGGGTTAACTCTTACCTTCTCAACAATCCGCGCGGCAATTTCGGCGGCGTTGGGTGTAAAGTGAATATCGGCGATAAGGGGAACATTATAACCGCGGCGTTTTAATTCTTTTTTTATTTCGGCAAGATTTTCTGCTTCTAATTTACTCGGAGCCGTTATTCTTACATATTCACAACCGGCTTCCGCCATACGAATGGTCTGTTCAACCGTTGCTATAGTATTCATTGTATCGGTTGTAGTCATCGATTGGATGCGAACAGGGTTATTTGCCCCAAGCGGAACATCGCCGACAAAAACTTCGCGCGTTTTGTACCTGCTGTATTTTGTTAAACTGTTACAATAGCTCTTATATAATTCCGTCATTTATTACCTTTGATGGTATGAATGTAATTTATATGTTTTTTATCGTGCCACAAAAACATTCGTGTGCCGATGTTGTTGTTTATTTATTTTGTTGCCAAAAATATAAAAGAATTTTTTGCACCCATCGGTTTGATTAAATTTCTGTAAAACAAAGATTGTATTAAACCATTAAAAATGAAACACAAAATTAGCAATACTATTTATTATCTGTTCCTAATTGAGCAGGAGAAATGTATATTTAAATTAAAATTTAAAAGAAGATGATGGTAATTCCCGAACAAAAAATAGAAGAAATCCGCGCGGCGGCAAATATTTACGATTTTATATCACCCCACGTTGCCTTAAGAAAGCGAGGACGAAATTATATCGGTCTCTGCCCTTTTCACAATGAAAAAACACCTTCATTTACTGTAAGTGAAGAGAAGCAAATATTCCACTGCTTCGGCTGCCACGCCGGTGGCAATGTTTACCGTTTTATGATGGATTATCAAAAAATTTCTTTTATTGAAGCGGTGCAGGATGTTGCAAAGCAGGTTGGTGTTACAATTGAGGTTACGCAAACCGAACAAACCGAGGGGCAAAGCGAACAAGAGATGTTGTACGATGTAAATACTCTCGCTGCCCGCTACTTTCTGGATAATTTATTAAACTCCCCCGAAGGTGAAACTGCCCGAAAGTATTTTGAAAATAGAAAAATAAAACTTAGCACTATAAGAACTTTCGGGCTCGGTTACGCACTGCCGGCATGGGAAGCATTTATAAATTTCGCCCGCGACAAAAACATAAAACTTAATAAAGCCCTACAGTTGGGACTTATTGGGAAAACAAATGAAGGTAGATTGTACGACAAATTTTCCGGTAGAATAATTTTTCCTATATTTTCTTCAACCGGCAGGGTTATAGCCTTTGGCGGGAGAATATTAGAAAACAGGGAAAACGCGGCAAAATATTTAAACTCACCCGAGTCTATAGTTTATACAAAAGGACGGGTACTCTACGGACTATCACACGCGAAGGACGATATAAGGAAACTCAATAAGGCAATACTTGTTGAGGGTTATATGGATCTTATTTCACTCTACCAGGCAGGCGTTAAAAATGTTGTTGCCGTTTCGGGCACCGCGCTTACCGAAGAACAGGTGCAGCTTCTTTCGCGTTACACAAAAAATGTTGTGCTGCTTTTTGATGCCGACGCCGCGGGTATGAAGGCAGCAATGCGAAGTATTGAACTTCTGCTGCAGAGGGATATGGAAATAAAAATTGCGTCACTGCCAGGCGGCGAAGATCCCGACTCTTATGTAAACACCTACGGCAAGCAGGCTTTTGAAGAAATAATTGATCGGGCGCAGAATTTTCTCGAATATCAAACCGATTACTTTCAAAAGCAAGGAATGTTTAATGAACCGTCCACTACCGCCGAAGCAATACGCGAGTTGATGAAACCTGTTGGGCTGATACAGGATGAATTAAAAAGAAGTTTACTAATTAAGACCATCGCTAAAAAGTTTAACCTTCGCGAAATGCTGCTTGAAGATGAACTGCGCAAAACTTTAGCCGGACAGCAGAGAGTTGAACAAATTGAAGCAAAAAGAAGGGAGACAGTTGAATCAAAAGTATTGGACGAAATACTTCCTGTTGGTAAAAAAGTTCCCGAACAAATTTTAAACCTCGAAGTGGAACTGATCAAACTATTATTTGAAGGCAGCGAAAAAGTTGTTGACCTAATTGTCCATCATATTAACGAAGAGATGCTGTTATCCGAAGCAAACGCAACTATTTTTAACGAAGTAGCAGAGGCATACCATGCGGATGCCGATCTAACTGCGGGCGCGCTAATCGGACGAATTAAAGATGAAAAACTTCAGCAGTACATCTCAAATATTACACTCGAAAAATACTCGATAAGTAAAATGTGGGAAGAACTTCACCCTGGCGAGGTAAAAGAAAACATACTTGAAAAATATACAAAGGATGTTTTATGCAAATTTAAACATGCCCTTCTTGATGAAACCGCCAAGGATTTTTATCTCGAAATGGAACGCGCCGAAAACGATGATGATAAAATAGTCATTATGAAACGCTTGCGTGAGCTGAACAGAGAAAAACAATTGATAAGCGATGAACTTTTATAATTACTAAGTGTTCTTGCAACGCAAATAAAAGAATATTCGGTTTGTACCATAAACAAATGGGTTTTGCTGATAGTTTAACAAAACAAATAAATTGAGCTTTTATGAGTATCAAGGGTCTTGATGTTACTCAGCTAAATATTTTATTGGAGAGTAAATGTTCACCCCGAGACCAGGCAGAAGTAAACCTGATTGTTGAGGTGTGTTTTATTATCGCTCTTCGTTATCTGAGGCACAATCATAAAAAAATAGCGCGTCGTGTAAATCTAAATCAGATTTCTCATGAGGATGCTGCCGTTGACGCCGTTTCACAAATATTTGTGCCAGACCAAAACGGGGAGTTTACTTCACTAAAGAAAGCCTTACTAAAATGGAACCCGGAAATAAAATCACCGGAGGATAATGACTAAGAATTGTTTGAGGATTTTATATATTTATACAGTCAAAACTGAATCGGTTTTCAAACTCCTCTCTGCCTCAAATTTTGTGGCGGTAATACGATTATAATTTTGATTAGACACTAAGTTTTTTAATGGTTTCTATTTATTTATTAAATGCGAGATTAAATATATAAGATGAGAAAATGGCGCACCGAAGATTCTGCTGAACTTTATAACATCAAGGGCTGGGGTATAAACTTTTTTGCAATTAATGAAAACGGGCACGTGTATGTAACGCCCAAATCAAACGGAGCGCAGGTAGACTTAAGGGAAGTTATAGACGAACTGCAGCTGCGTGATGTTTCTACTCCTGTTTTGTTACGATTTACTGATATACTTGACAGCCGTATAGAAAAGATGGCAAGCAGTTTTAAAATTGCCGCGGAAGAATATAAATTTAAAGCGCAAAACTTTATAATCTACCCTATAAAAGTAAACCAGATGCGCCCGGTTGTTGAAGAGATTGTTGCACATGGCAAAAAATTTAATATCGGTCTCGAAGCCGGCTCAAAACCAGAACTGCATGCGGTTATTGCAATAAACACAGATAATGAGTCTCTCATAATTTGTAATGGATATAAAGACGAAGATTATATTGAACTTGCTATACTTGCACAAAAGATGGGTCGTAAAATTTTTTTGGTTGTAGAAAAATTGAATGAATTAAAGCTAATTACAAAAATAGCAAAACAACATAAAGTAAAACCGAACATCGGCATCAGGGTAAAACTTGCAAGCTCTGGCAGCGGCAAATGGGAAGACTCCGGCGGCGACGTAAGCAAGTTTGGTTTAACTTCAAGCGAATTGCTTGATGCATTAGACTTCCTTGAAAAAAACAAGATGAAGGATTCTTTAAAACTTATTCATTTTCACATCGGAAGTCAGATTAATAAAATACGAAGATTCAAAATAGCAATTAGAGAAGCCTCCCAGTTTTATGTTCAGTTACACAAACTCGGCTTTAAAGTTCAGTTTGTAGATATTGGCGGCGGGCTCGGTATTGATTATGACGGCACCCGTTCTTCTAACAGCGAAAGTTCTGTTAACTACAGTATTCAGGAATACCTAAATGATGCGGTTGCTACAATGGTTGATGCAAGCGATAAAAATGGACTGCCGCATCCTAACATCATTACAGAATCGGGACGAGCTCTTACTGCCCATCACTCGGTTTTAATTTTCGAAGTTCTCGAATCTTCAACACTGCCGGTTTGGGAAGATGACGAAGAACTTAATAAAGATGACCACGAGCTGCTGAAAGAACTCTATTCGCTTTGGGAAAATTTAAATCAAACAAAAATGCTCGAAACATGGCATGACGCTCTTCAAATAAGAGAAGAAGCGCTCGACCGGTTTAGTCTTGGTTTTCTCGATTTAAAAACGAGAGCCCAGGTTGAACGTTTATTCTGGGCAATAGCAAAAGACATACAGCAGATGACCACCGAGATTAAACATGTGCCCGACGAACTTTTATATTTAAGAAAACTTCTTTCGGACAAATATTTTTGCAACTTTTCTCTCTTCCAATCCCTGCCGGATTCATGGGCTATCGACCAGATATTCCCGATCATCCCTATTCAGAGGCTCGATGAAAAACCCGACCGCTCTGCGACTATACAGGATATAACCTGCGACAGCGACGGCAAGATTGATAATTTTATTTCTACGCGAAACTTTTCATACTATTTGCCGGTTCACACTTTAAATTCAAAAGAACCATATTATATCGGTGTGTTTTTAGTCGGCGCTTACCAGGAAATTCTTGGTGATCTTCATAACCTTTTCGGTGATACAAACGCAGTTCATATTTCGGTTGATGACAAAGGTTATAACATCGACCAGATAATTGACGGCGAATCTGTTGCGGAGGTTTTAGATTATGTTCAGTATAATGCGAAAAAACTTGTACGGATAGTTGAAACATGGGTTACAACATCGGTAAAGTCGGGTGTAATTTCGGCGGAAGAGGGGAAAGAATTTTTGTCGAATTACCGCTCCGGGTTATACGGTTATACTTATCTCGAATAAAATAAATTAAAAGTGTAGCGGACAAAATATTGTTCGCTATACTTTTTCTGAAAAGCATCCGTTCCATCCTCGCTCAAAAAAAAGCAGATCCACAAAAGAACCACACAAAAAATTAATTGGCTCTTTATATCGTTCTAATTGTAAGAAGCCTCCTTCACTGCATATAGTAGTTGGATATACATCTTAATGATTCACATATGCATCGATACTTGTGGGTAATGGATAAGTTTTTAACATCTATTTTTTTAATAGAAGCCCCAAATGTGTACTCAATTACATGTCGATTATTTTATTTGCAGCCATGTTTTATTTTTTTGTGATTTTATGTTGGTAAAATTTTCTTTTATTTTTAAAGATATTTATGGACAATGATGAATAAACTTACTAATTTCACGCCATTGTTGTTGTCGTTTTTTAACGACAACAATTTTGCTGATTGTACAACATGTTTACGATAGTTGATTTTTTAAGTATTTTTATTTTATTTTTCGTCGTGTTTTGTACACATTTGTTCTTTTATTTAATGGTATGGCATTTGTTATATCCTTACAATAAGTAAGGAATTTTATGAGCCAACCCCGCAATAGAATACTTGTATTAGATGAAGATCCCCAGGAGTTAAGAAAACTGCGGGAACTATTGACAAAAGAAGGTTTTAATATAATAACGGCAGCCGATAAAGAAACCGCTATTGAATTAAGCAGACATATTAAATTTGAATATGTACTTGGAAAAGCATCACTGCTTGGGTTTTCTTTTTCTGCCGATGATAATTATGATCATAAAGTTTAGATGAGAAAGGTGCTCATTTAATAAATCAATCACACAATAATCATTTTAGGAGAGTTGAAATGAAAAAATTGATCGCAGTTCTGTTCGTGTTTATTCTTATGGCAGGCTTAACAAACGCACAAAGCAAAATGCAGCTTGGTGTCGGTGGTTTTGTCGGTATGCCGATGGGAACTTTTGGTGACCTTACTAGCCTTGGTTTTGGCGGCGTTGTTCAGGGTGAATATAACCTTGGCGACAAAATGGTTGGAACTTTAACCACCGGTTACTTATTATTCTCAGGAAAAGATCAGACAATGGGAACTTTTACATACAAGGCTGGTGACTGGTCCATCATCCCGATAATGGTTGGCGCAAAATATTATTTTGCTGATAACCTTTACGGAGCAGTTCAGGCTGGTTTAAATATGGTTTCCTACACTAATCCGGCTACAACTTATACAGCGTACGGTATGACATTTACTACTCCCGAAACAACTGTTAGCAGCTCGGAATTCGGTTATGCTGTTGGTGTTGGCTATGAAGTAGGTCAGATAGATTTATTAGCAAAATACGGCAGCTTCATGAGCAATGCTACTTATGTTGGTTTAACTGCTCTTTATAAATTTGCTCTTTAATATTTGGTCCTTTTTTATAAGCGGTGTTTCCGAAAAGATTCACCGCTTTTTTTTGCCTTCCGTATATTAATTTTTATCCCTTTTCATTTAATCGCGGCAATGCTTATTTTTTCGCTTAAAAAAACTGAGGCATTATGAATTTAGATAGATCCGCTGGAATTTTGTTACACCCTACTTCGCTGCCCGGAAGATTCGGGATTGGTGATCTTGGAAAAGAAGCTTATAACTTTATAGATTTTTTAGACTCTGCCGGACAAAAAATTTGGCAGGTACTGCCGCTCGGACCTACCGGTTACGGCGATTCCCCCTACCAATGTTTCTCCGCATTTGCAGGTAACCCAAATTTAATAAGCCCCGAACGACTGCGCGACAATGGCTTTCTTACCGAGGATGATTTGAATCATAACTTTTCTTTTGAACCGCATTGTATTGATTTCGGGGCAGTCATCAATTATAAAAAAGATTTGCTAAAAAAAGCTTATGCTAATTTTAAAACCCATAAACACGGTATTGAAGAACTATTTTTAGAGTTTTGCGAAAGCAGTAAAGAATGGTTGGATGAATATTCCTTCTTTATGGCTGCAAAAAGTTTTCACAACGATCAAACTTGGATATATTGGGATAAAGGTTTGGTTCTTCGCGAACAAAAAGCGATGGCAGAATGGAAAGAAAAATTAGCCGATGATATAAACTATCATAAGTTTGTTCAGTTTATCTTTTTCAGACAGTGGAAAGAGTTAAAAAATTACGCGAACGCAAAAGGTCTAAAGATAGTTGGCGATATGCCAATTTTCATAGCATACGACAGCGCCGACCTTTGGGCAAACAAAAAACTATTTACTGTTGATAATGAGGGACATCTTAAAACTGTTGCCGGAGTGCCCCCGGATTATTTTAGCTCAACCGGACAGCTTTGGGGCAACCCGCTATACCGCTGGGACGAAATGGAAAAAGATGACTTCAAATGGTGGCGCCAGCGTTTGGCAAATATGTTAGAACTTGTTGATTTTATACGCATTGATCACTTTAGAGGATTCGAAGCATATTGGGAAATTCCGGGCGATGCTGAAAATGCAATAAAAGGTCGATGGGTAAAAGCACCCGGCGAAAAGTTATTTAGTTCAATTAAAAAACATCTCGGTCAACTTCCTATAATTGCAGAAGACCTTGGAGTAATAACAAACAAAGTTGAAGCGCTTCGCGATAAGTTTGAATTCCCGGGTTTGAAGGTGCTGCAATTTGCCTTTGGAAAAGAAATGGAATGGAAATTTCTTCCTCATAATTTTGTTCGCAATTGCGTGGTTTATACCGGCACACACGATAACGACACGACACGCTCTTATTATGAACAAGCGAAACATGCCGATAATGACATCTTTGAAGCAACTCAAAAATATTTAAACTATTACGGCGATGATATTGTTTTTGAATTGATCCGCACCGCTTACGCTTCGGTTGCAAATGTGGTAATTGTTCCAATGCAGGATGTTTTAAACCTTGGCAACGAAGCAAGAATGAACTTCCCGAGTACACTTGGGGGGAACTGGTCGTGGCGCTTTACGTGGAATCAGGTTCCTTACGACTTGGCAGGACGCTACCACGATATGGCAATTACATTCGAACGCCCGCCGAAAGAGCGTAAAGCAGTTACAATAGAGAGTGAAGATTAATGTTAGACTTTTTTAAGAATATATTTTTTAATTCAGATGCCGGAAAACAAACCGGCTCTGTTTATAATCAAGAGACGAAACTTAGAGTAGCTACCTGCGCTTTGTTTATAGAGATGGCACAGGCTGACGATGATTTTTCGGAGATTGAAAGAACTAATATTATTTCGATAATGAAAAACACTTTTTCACTCAGTGATGAGGAGGTTATCGAGTTGCTTGAACTTAGTGAGCAAAAGGTAAAAGAAAGTATCAGCATTTATGAATTCGCCTCACTTATAAATGAACATTTTTCATCCGATGAAAAATTTGAATTGCTAAAAAACCTGTGGCGACTTATTTATGTTGACGATACTCTTGACAAATACGAGGATAAACTGATAAAGATGATTGGCGGACTTTTAAACATGGAACATCAATATATAATCGGTGCAAAATTATTGGTTCAGAAAGAGAAAGCATTGTAAGTTTAAAGCCCGGGGTAAATAACAACCGGGCTTTTTCATTATAATATTTTGATTAAAATATTCTATCCAACACGCTCTTCTTTTTAATAATATTTTTTATTTCTTTGTCTGGGATAAATATTGATGGCGCACCCAGAGCATATGCACCCGCTTCATAGGGGTCGTAGCGCATTAGTAAACCGCCTTTACAAATAGCAAAATTTTGATTTACAAAAAAACCATCTTCAAAACCAAACCAGCCTTGTTCGGTAAAGGATTGATTGGGATCAATTTTAAATTTTTCTCTAAATATTTTTTCACCCACACTGTTTAAAACCTGTTCGTAACCGCTGATAAAAATATCATCATAGGTTATCAGAGTTCCGGAATTCAAATCAAAATTACTATAACTAAAATAATAATTCCCATGGGCTCCGCCTTCGTACTGGTAACCGAATCCCTCTAAACAAAGTATACTGTCGGAATTAAAATATATTTTTAACGAGCTTTCATTTGAATATGGTGGTTTGTAATCACCGTAAAGTGTATCCTCCAAAACTTCGTGTTTGTATCTTTCTATGTAATCATCCATCGCTTTTTCAAAATCAGCAGGCAATATTTTTGTTTGATTTTCTTTCCCCAACAATACTTTATTAATAAATTTATTTAACGAGTCTTTCGTTTTTGTTTCAATAAATTCCGGGTAAAAAAAAGAAATTGTTACTAATGAATCGGGTCTTTTTGAAATGTATTTCATGTCCGCTTTAACAGAACCATTCGTGTACTTTTCCGTAAGTAAAAATTTTAAGGAGTCTTTTGCTGACGGATTTTTCCAGTAGCCGGCAATTGTATGTTCGTTTATAAATTTGCCGCGAAAAATACCGCTGCTTTTCCCATCATCGTAAATGCTTTCTTCTTCAATTACAAAATTGCCTTTTTCATCAATTGAATTGTACCAGCTAAAATTTATCGGCTGTCCGTACTTTGTATAATAATAACTACCGTATAGCTGCGAGTCTTTCCTGGTTATGTTCATAACAATATTATACTTCTGCCCGATAGTTCCTTCGAATCTTTTGTAAAAATTTTGGGCGCTATAATTAGCGGAACTTTGACAAACAAGAAAGCCGAATGAGGAAAACAGAACTAAGATTAAAATCATTCTTTTCATTTTATTCTTTCGTAAAAAAAAATCTCAAAACAATTGCTCAATAAACTTCGTTGATATTGCAGATAAAATTATCCCCTTTATATATCAAACAGCAATATGCAAACCGCATGGTTGGATTATTGTCTGTTTGCAAGATGGAAGTTAACCATTATTAAAAAAGAGATGCATCCATATCACGTTCATATAATCATCCGGTAAAACATTTTGCAAACATTAATATGGCTCGCCCTAAATTTTAATTACAAAACAGTATAGTTTGAAATACTATTCTTTATCTAATTCAGATAATAACCCCATCAAATCGAGATGTTTGGTTGTAAAATTTAAATGCCCCTCGTCATTTACAGGCCACTCCTGTATCGGGCGGTCGCAATAAAGTTCCACTCCGTTTCCATCGGGATCATTTATATAAACCGATTCCGATGTGCCGTGATCTGTTGCGCCTGCAATACTATAATTAAGTTCAAAAAGCCTTTTAACAACCCGTGCAAGTTCAATTCTATCTGGATATAAAATACCAAAATGATATAACCCTGTGTGACCGGCAGGCGGCTGCGCAGCGCCATGACCGTTCCAGGTATTTAACGCGATATGATGATGGTACCCTCCCGCAGAAAGAAATACTGCCGCTTCTCCATAGGTTGCCGTAATTTCGAAACCGAGAATGTCCCGGTAAAATTTTAATGAGTTATCTAAATCGGATACTGTTAGATGAATGTGCCCGATTTTTACTTCTGGGTTAACTCTAAACTCCACTATATTTTTCCTTAATTTTTAATTTTTTTCTATTAACTAACTTTTTTAATTTCGGCAGCAAATGCCGAAAGTTTCTTTTCATCAAGTTTGCCGTTTGTGCGGATGCCGCTGCAAACATCAACCGCATACGGGTTCACCTTCTCTATCGCCGCCGCCACATTTGCGGCGTTTAACCCGCCGGCAAGGTATACCGGAACATTTACGCTCTCAACAATTTTTTTACTGCTATTCCAGTCGTGTACTTTACCGGTTCCGCCCAATTCTTTTACTTTCAGTGATTGATTCCCCGAATCGAGCAGCAGCGCGTCAACATATTTGGATGCGGCAATGGCTTCATCAATAGAATCTTCACCGGAAACATGAACTACCTGCATTACAAAAATTCCGGGCAGCTCTTTTTTTAGATCGCTTAATTTTCCATCCGTAATCCGGTCGCATATTTGAATAGAATTTGTACCAAGCGCCTTTTGTTGAAAAACTATTTCATCAACCGATGTTTTGCTTGTTAACAAAACCGTTGCAATACCGGCGGGAACTGATGAGGCAATTTGTTTTATAAACTTTTCCTCAATTACACCCGGACCACTCGGCATAGCCGAAACTAAACCGATTGCTGAAGCGCCATAACTTACGGCTAATTTTGCTTCTTCAATATTTTGAATGCAGCATATTTTAAATTTAACTTTTCGTTTCATCCCGCCTAAAGAGTTCTACTTTTCAATATCAACTTTTACCGGCTTTATGTGCCATATTTTGTCGATGTAATCCTGAATGGATCGATCGCTTGAAAACTTTCCCATACGCGCAACATTAATGATTGATTTTTTTGTCCACTCGGCAGTGTTTTTGTATAAATTAGAAACTCTATCCTGCGCATCCACATAAGATTGATAATCAGCGAACAAACAGTAATAGTCCACATCTAATAATCCGTTAACTATCTCGGTAAAAATCCCAGGTTCATTCGGATTAAAGAAATTGTTTGAAATCATATCAACAATACGTTTTATCTCCGGGTTTGATTCATAATATTCGCGCGGGTCGTATTTTGATGCCTTCAATGCCGTTACCTCTTCTGCAAGAAGTCCGAATATGAAAATGTTTTCCTTCCCCACTTCTTCGCGCATTTCAACATTTGCGCCGTCCATAGTACCAATTGTTAACGCACCGTTTAATGCAAATTTCATATTTCCGGTTCCACTTGCTTCAAAACCGGCGGTTGAAATTTGTTCGCTCAAGTCGGTCGCGGGAATTATTCTTTCGGCGAGAGAAACGGAATAATTTTTTAGGAATATCACTTTCATTTTATCGCCCACATCGGGGTCGTTATTTACAACATCCGCAACCGCGTTTATTAATTTGATTATAAGTTTTGCTTGAAGATATGCGGGCGCAGCTTTACCCCCAAAAATTATCGTTCTCGGAACCATTTCCATTTTAGGGTTGTCTTTTATACGGTTGTAAAGTGTAATAACATGAAAGACATTTAAAAGTTGTCTTTTATATTCATGAAATCGTTTTACTTGAACATCGAACATTGAGTTGGGATTAATTTTTACCGAATGCTCCGATTCAATGTACCGAATTAATAATTTTTTATTTAACCATTTTGCACTTTTAAAATTATCCTGGAATTCAGGATCATCGGCATACTTTTCTATTTTAACCAATTCGTCGAGGTTTCGTGCCCATTGTTTTCCGATAATATCGCTTATTAATCCCGATAAAAGCGGGTTTGCCTGCAGCAGCCAGCGGCGCGGTGTAATTCCGTTTGTAACGTTTACAAATTTATCGGGAAATATTTTATAGAAGTGAGGGAATATTCTGGTTTTCAAAATTTTCGTATGTAGCGCCGCCACACCGTTTATGTGGTTGCAGCAAACAATTGCAAGGTTCGACATTCTTACTTTTTTTGTTTCCCCCTCGCGGATGATTGAAAGATCTGCAATTATTTTTTTATCCGTTGTGTAATTTATTTTTACCCATTCAATAAATCGCCTGTTTATTTCATAAATTATTTCGATGTGACGGGGTAACAGCTCTGTAATTATCGGCACAGCCCATTCCTCCAGCGCTTCCGGTACAATTGTGTGGTTTGTATAAGAAAAGGTTTTTGTAATGATTGTCCACGCGTCATCCCATCCCAGATTTTCTTCGTCAATTAATATTCTCATTAGTTCCGGTATCGCAATAACAGGATGCGTATCGTTTAACTGAATTGCCGTTTTTTCTGCAAATTTTTCGTAAGTTTTATGGTTGATTTTGTACTTTCGAATTATGTCCTGCAGTGTTGCAGAGCAGAAAAAGTACTGCTGCTTTAATCTCAGAAACTTTCCTTCAACCATTGTATCGTTCGGGTAAAGAACTTTCGAAATATTTTCCGATTCATTTTTTTTATGAACTGCGGCGACATAATTTCCCGAGTTAAATTCGTCAAAACTAAAATCGCTTGTTGATTTTGCTTCCCATAACCGAAGGTTATTAACCGTGTTTGTTTTAAATCCTGGAACCGGCACATCCCAGCCGACAGACATTATATCGTGTGTACCTACCCAGCGATATTTTGTATTTCCATCTTCGTCGGAGTACGCCTCGCTGCGCCCATAAAGTTTAACCATGTATGTTAATTTTCTTCTTAAAATTTCCCACGGGTTACCGTGCTTCAACCAGTTATCTGCTTTTTCTACCTGGTAACCGTTTTCAATTTCCTGCTGAAATATTCCGAACTCATACCGGATACCGTAACCGAAAGCGGGGAGCTCCATGGTTGCCATCGAATCGATAAAACAAGCAGCAAGCCTGCCCAATCCTCCATTACCGAGCCCCATATCTTCTTCAAACTCACGGATGTCTTCGAGACTGTAATTATTTTGGCGCAAAATATTGTAGCACTCATCGTAAAAACCCATATTATTCAGTGCGTTGCCAAGCAGCCTGCCCATCAAAAACTCGAGGGATAAATAATAAACCCGCTTAACATCTTCATCTTTGTATTTTTGCTGGGTTCTTAACCAACGCCTGACGAGTCTGTCTCGAACAGAAAGTGAAAGAGCAAAATAAGCATCGTCTTCTGTTACTGTAAATTTGTCCTTCACAAGGTCAAACTCAAGATGCTCGGCAAACTGGTTTGTGAGCGAATAACTTCCTATATCTTCCTTATCTGTAAAAAACACTGAGCCGTTTTTTAGTCCCATCTAATTTCCTCGACTAATCAAATTTTTGTCAATTTTATATTAATGCTCCCTAATATCGTTTGTACAACGAAGGGGTGTTTGTTTATATTCTCATAATTTTGGTTTAAAATATAATTTATTAATGAGTTTTTTGCTAATTAGCAAAAATGATATTTAAAAGTTGATGCTCTTTTTCAATTATAGGGGCAAAAATTTATCTCCCGGACAATGTGTGTTGTAACATTAGATGTTATAACCTATATTTGCGTTAACAAAAAAAGGATTTACTTATGGAAACTGAAACAAAAAAAATAGTATGGAATGTAGATAATGTACACTCCAAAATTAATTTCTCGGTTAAACACATGGTTATAGCAAATGTAACCGGACAGTTTAAGGATTTTACAGTTGATGTTGAAGATTTTCAAGACGATATTACATCATCAAACGTAAAGGTTAATATAAGTTCGGCAAGCATTGATACTGGAAACGTTGACCGTGATAATCATCTTCGTTCCGATGACTTTTTTGCATCCGAACAATTTCCTCAAATAAAATTCGAGGGGAGCGACTGGGAAAAAGTAGAAGACGAAGAGTATAAACTTAAAGGCAAGCTTACAATAAGAGATGTCTCCGCCGATTTTGAGTTTAATGTAACTTATGGCGGAGAAATAAAAGACCCCTATGGATTTACACGCGCGGGTTATAGGATTGAAGGAAAGCTAAACCGTTTTGATTATAACTTGAAATGGAATGCGTTTCTCGAAACAGGCGGTGCGGTTGTCGGCAAACAGATTTTACTTTCTGCTGATATCGAGTTAGTTAAACAACAATAAATATTTATGCGGAAACCGGAGCAATCCGGTTCCCATAATTTATAGTAAAATATGAAAAAAATAATTTATCGATCTGAAGACAGAGGCAGAGCCGAATATGGCTGGTTGCACTCAAAACATAGTTTTAGTTTTGGCAACTGGTACGATCCAGATAAAATGGGCTTTGGTGTTTTAAGGGTTTTAAATGATGACATTATTGAGCCGGGACAGGGTTTTGGAACTCATCCCCATGATAACATGGAGATAATTACAATCATCCTTGATGGAGCTTTGGAACACAGGGACAGTATGGGCTCCGGTTCAGTAATTTATCCTGGCGAAGTGCAGGTTATGTCGGCTGGTTCGGGAGTAACACACTCCGAATTTAATCCGTCCAAAGAAGAAAAAACATATCTGTTGCAGATATGGATTAACACGAAAGAACGAAACATCAAACCAAGATACGACCAGAGAATGTTTGACACTGCGGCACAAAAAAATAATTTTAATATTTTAGTCTCCGGTTTAGGTGATGATAATTCTCTTTATATCCATCAAGATGCTGTAATAGCAAAAGCGGAGTTAGAGCAAGGGGCTGTTGTAGAATATAAATTAAAAAATAATAACAACGGTGTTTATCTTTTTGTAATAGATGGAGCTATTGAAACTGCGGACGAAAAACTATTCAAACGTGACGCCATCGGTTTATACGACATCGAAAAAATAATTGTTGGCGCTACAGAAAACTCAAGTGTGCTGCTTATAGAAATACCATTGAGCTAATTTTATTTAAACGAATTTCCTTTCCCGTTCATCCCGCGATAAACCCGCCGGTTCGGGTTTTTGCGCATTTCTCATTTCTATCCCGTATTTGTAATAATTTTTCGCCAAATATTGTAACAATATTATCAAACTTCTCGTCCATAGAGTGAAATGATTACAGCATCAATAACATATAAGATACTTTTGAAACAGCATAAGCATAAAATATACAATTATGCTATGTACATGCTTCGAAACAGAATGGATGCAGATGATGTTACACAGGAGGTTTTTATTCGAATCTGGGAAAACATTGAAAAGTTTAACCTCAATGCTGCACGTGCCTGGATAATGAGAACAACACATAATCTTTGTCTCGATTACCTTCGGCGCAGAAAAACTGCGATGGAACGCGACGTGCAAATTGATGATGAATTCAGCGAAAACTACTGGTTAAAAGATGAAAACAGCGATCCGTCCAAAGAAACGTATTTAAATATGATACAACCGAAAATAAATAAAGCAATTGAAAACCTGCCCGAAACATTAAAAAATGTTTTTGTACTATACGAGTTAAACGGTCTGAAGTATAAAGAGATAAGCAAAGTACTCGATATTCCTATGAACTCGGTAAAAGTATACATACTGCGAGCGCGTAAAAAATTGCAGGAAGATTTAAAGGTGTATGAATACAATGAAAAATAATATTGATGAAAAACTGATGGAAAAGATAATCCGCACTGCTTACGGTGATGCAAATATTATTGAAAAATTATTCGTCAAGCTAAAAGCAAAAAATAATCCGGAAGTAAAAAAATTGTTCGACGACTATCGAAAAACTGCATCCGCAGTAAGAAATATTCCGTTATTTAAATACCCGGAACATCAGGTGAATAACACATTAAAAAAAATGAAGATAACACCGGTTAAAGAAAAATCTTATCTGCTGGATTTTGTATGGCTGATTGCAAAACGACCTCTACTTTCATCCGCGACTTTTGCAATAGTTATTGCGTCATTCGTTACTGTTTTTTGGGCTAACCGGGCTAATATGGAACAGCAATATTCAAAGGCTGAAATTGTTCTCGCAGAGCAGCAAGTAAAAGAATCGCTAAATATTGTTGGGCGCGTACTTAAAAGAACTCAATTAAAAGTTGAGGAAGAAATTATCAATGAGCGGGTAAAAGAACCGCTGCATAAAAGTTTTAATATTATAAATAATCTATTCATTGGAGGATAAAATGAAAAAACTACTGTTGGCATATGTATTTGCTTTGTTAACCGTTTTTGCTGCAAATGCACAGGATGGAAGTAACTACATAAATGAACCGGGCTATGTAAATTTCGGAGACCTTACATCTTTTGAAAAAGGTGATGATGTTACCGAGGTTTTTGTAGAGCAGAATCTTTTAAAAATGGTTTCTAAAATGACAAAACAAAAAGATCCCGATCTTTCGAATCTTCTTGCAGGAATAAAACTTGTAAAAGTAAATTCATTTAATGTTAAAGATAATCTTCAAAAAGATTTAAAAACAAAACTTGACGGCATAGATAAACAGCTAACCAATAAAAACTGGACAAGGCTTGTAAAGGTTAGAGGATCAAAAGAATATACCAATGTTTATATGAAACCCACTGCCGATGGAAATTCGTTTGACGGTTTGGTAGTTACAACGATAGAAAGCGGCGGACAGGTTTCACTTGTTAACATCGTTGGCAAAATTGATCTGGAAACAATCGGCAAACTTAGTGATCAGTTTGACATTCCGGCATTAAATAAAGCAAAAAACAAATAGCTGTTGTTATGAAAAAAAACATAGTAACCTTAATTATACTTGCAACGGTTGTTCCATTTTTAACAACCGGTTGCTTAACAGTCGATAGAAATTTTGTTGAAATACGAAATGATATTCTTTCATCCGTTGACGGCGAATTTGTAACGGATGTACAATTCGGTGTTGGATCGGTTATGCTCGGTATCGGTTCAACATTTGTAAAAGCATCGGACGATGATGATTTTGCCGCCGCGATACTTGATGATATTGATGACGTAATGATAGGAGTATATAAACGAAAAGATAATTCTACAAATGTCGGCGATTTTTCTCTTCTTAAGAAAATTGATAAGAAGATGATGTCCAATGGATTTGTATACCTTGTAAAAAGCAGAACTGACAATAAATTGTGCGCGGTTTACGTTAGCAAAACAGCAAGTGAACACCTTAACAAAATATTTGTTGTTTCACTTGATGAACAAGAGCTGGTAATAGTTAAAGTCAGAGGAAATTTAGATAGAGTAATTGCTGAAGCCGTAAAAGAAAAGGGAATGAATATAAACCTATAAAAAAAGCCGGAAAGTAAATTCCGGCTTTAATTTTTAAAAGTATTTTAATACTTTTATCGGAAGTGTCAAATACTTCCGTAGTTAAATAATACAATATTTTTAACTATTTGTTCTTCGATCAATTAACCTCCATTATTAGTGGATGATAATCACGGTTCGTATATAAACATTTTTTTTTATTATATCAATGGAATAAATAAAAAAATATTTTTTCTTTGTGTTGTATCTTTGTTCGTTTTTCTATAGTTTTTTGTCCCTATTATTTCCTGCCGACAAGCAATACAAAAAATTCGTAAAACATTTCTTTTTATATCTACTCCGTTTTTCATGAACCATACTTCTTAGAATTGTATCTCTCAGCCGCCTCAATAATATACAACGCACAATTAAATTATTACTTATTTCTTTTTGTGGTTTTAATATTTTATAAAAATATTCTTTAAGTTTGATAAAGTTATTTGAAGTTATAGTTAAACAATTACCGGAGTTATTATGAAGTACAAAATAATTTTCTTTTTGCTTTTTTCAATTGTCACTGTTAATGCCCAATCAAAAGATAATGCAGTTTTTAAAAAACCTGCACCTGGCTTTTTTAAAGAAATGATAAAAGATGTAAATGATTTTAAGAAACATGAAAAAAAGGAACGAGCCTCATTAAAGGTTGATCTTGAAGGAAAGAACCTTCCAAAATCAATTGATGAGTTTACCCGCTACTGGCATAATGATCCTGTTTCGCAAGGCATGACGGGCACATGCTGGTGTTACTCGAGCACTTCTTTTTTTGAATCCGAAATAAATAGAATATTTAAAAAAGAAATTAAACTATCGGAAATGTATACTGTTTATTGGGAATATGTTGAAAAGGCAAAACGTTATGTTCAGCAGCGCGGCGACTCAGAATTCGGAGAAGGTTCCGAGGGAAACGCTACACCCCGCATCTGGAAAATGTACGGCGCAGCTCCTTACTCCGCTTACTCAGGTTTAAAAGAAGGACAAAAATATCCTGACCACAGCGATATGTTTAATGAGATGGAGAGTCATTTAAAATCTGTAAAACAAAACAACGCTTGGAATGAAGATGAGGTTGTTTCAACAATTAAATCAATACTCAATCACTATCTCGGCACGCCTCCGCAAAAATTTAATTATGACGGTAAGGAGTATACACCTAAAGAATTTTTTACAGATGTGATGAAACTTAGTCTTGATGATTATATTGATGTGCTTTCATTAATGCAGCCGCCATATTTTGAAAAAGTTGAATATGAGGTTTCAGATAACTGGTGGCACAGCAGCGATTATTACAACGTTCCTCTCGATATGTTTATGAACGGAATTAAGGGCGCAATTAAAAATGGTTATACTATAGGCATCGGCGGCGATGTTTCGGAACCCGGTTACGATGCTGAGTATGAGGTTGCAGTTGTTCCAACGTTCGATATTCCGTCAGAATATATTGACGAAAACGCACGCCAATTCCGCTTCAGCAACAAAACCACAACGGATGACCATGGTATACATGTGGTTGGTTACAAAAATGACGGCGGCAAAACATGGCTTTTAATAAAAGATTCAGGCGCGGGAAGCCGCACTGGTAATAATAAAGGTTATTATTTTTACGACGAAGATTATGTGAAATTAAAAATAATGGATTACATGGTTCATAAAGACGCAATACCCAAAATAATGGAAAAATTTAAAAAGTAATTTTTGTATACAACCCCCGGTAATTAAATTGCTGGGGGTTTTTATTTAAATCCATTTATCATGCCGCTCTTTAAATGATGCCGCACGTTCTACGCTTACAAGCGCCTTGATATTTTTTGACGCGGTTGGTGAAAGTTTACTCATAATATAATAATCTATAAATATTTTCTTCGCGGGAGTTTTTCAAATTGATGAATTTATGTTTTAAGGTGAACAGCGGTTTAGGATAACATAATTTTTTTTCCTAACTCGGCAGCATAAACTATTTTGCTCTTGTCTTTTTTTAGTATTGCTGCTCCTACCCAATCAATAGATTCGGGATCGCCGTGCACAAGTATAATTTTTTGCGGATTAGCTTTCTCCACTACGCTAAGCAAACCCTCTCGTTTTGCGTGTGCGGAAAATCGAAAATTTTTTATCGAACATTTTACCTCTGCCGGTTCCATAAACGGAGTCAGTTTTATTTTGTCCCCCGTTTTCGCGTTAGCTAAAATATAACCGGGAGTTGACTCTTCCATATAGCCAACGGTAAAAATCGCCGATTTTTTCTGACCAAGCCATTGCTTTGCAAATTTATACGATGGTGTTCCCTCTATAACCATTCCGCTTGCCGCAAGCACAATACATGGCTGTTTAAAAAATTCATTTGCCCTCTTTACTTCGTAAAAATTTTTTGTTGGTACTTTGGACAATTGAAATTCTTTATCTGTTCTTCGTACAACATAACGATTATAATCATAAACACGGCTTATTTTTTCGCCAACGCCGCCAATATAAATATCTGTCTGAATTAGTTTACCTTTTTCAATCAAATACCATATCGTAGCGAGCATTTCCTGCATCTTGCCAAGAGCAAAAACTGGAATTAAAACACTCCCGTCATCGTTAAATACTTTATTTATAGAAGACGCTAAACGTTCGGCTTCCTTTTCCCAACTTAAAAGTTTTTGAGAATCCGTTGAGCCGTATGTCGTTTCCATTATTAAAATATCGGGTTTCGTTTTTGGCAAAATACTACGCGGCTGCAGCATCTGTTTTTCTGTATTTATATCCCCTGTGTAAAAAATGCTTTTACCCTCATGCTCAATTAAAATTGAGGCTGAACCAAGTATATGCCCGGCATCATAAAATGTTATTTTTATTGTCTCGGTTGATAGACTACTATAGCCGGTTATTTCAAAAGTTCTTCCGTATTCTTTATAATCAATCGACTGAATGAGCAAATCAACTTCTTCATGCGAATATACTTTTATCTCTTCAATTTTTATTTGTTCGCGAAGAATTGAAACTGAATTGTGGAGTGTCAATTCGGCGAGAGCGCGGGTTTGGGGTGTGGTAATAATTTTTATGTACGGATGCCGCTGAACAAGATAAGGCAGCGCGCTTAGATGATCTTGATGCGCATGAGTAATTAATACATAATCAACAGGACGATTGTTTATCAAATAAAACTGCGGCAGGGCTTCCAAACCAGTCTTTTGCGGGTGCATACCGCAATCTAGAATAATTCCGGTGCCGGCAATATTTAAGTAATAACTGTTCGCGCCTATTTCGTTAGCGCCGCCAATAGTTAGCATATACATAAGGATTAATTTTTTTCTTATTTGTTACAAACATAGAAGAAACGATGAACAAGAGAAAGAAAGACGTACTTGTTTTATGGGTGATACTCTCAATAAATTAAAATTTTAGTGCAAAAATAATTGCTTTAGAATTAGGGAATTTTTTAAATGTGTATGTATCATTTTTTATTTAAATTAACTGTCACATTCAATAACCTATTAATTTTCTTATGCAGCAGTTTGCAATAATAAAAGATATTGTACTAATACTTCTTGTCTCCATTCCAATTATATTCATATTCAATAAGTTGAAGCTGCCGAGTATTGTGGGATTTCTCGCCGCAGGCATGATAATAGGTCCGCATGGTTTTCACCTTATTTCTGAAATTACAGAGATTGAAGTTATGGCTGAAGTGGGTGTAATTTTGCTCCTTTTTGTTATTGGGCTTGAAGTATCAATCAAGCAGTTAATGAGGATGAAAAAATTTTTAATTCTGGCGGGAGGATTTCAGCTAATAGGAACAATTGCTTTCTCAAGTATAATTTTTTATTCATTTGGAATAAACATTACACAAAGCATTTTCCTTGCTATGCTCGTAAGTTTATCGAGCACGGCAATTGTCTTAAAACTCCTAAGCGACAAACGGGAACTTGAAGCGCCGCACGGTCGTATTGCTCTCGGCGTTCTGATTTTCCAAGATCTTGCAATTGTGCCTATGTTCATTGTTCTGCCTTTGCTTGGTTCGGACAACATAATGTCGGCTTCTGAAATTATTTTGCAATTGTTTTTTGCGTTCGGAATGGTTTGCGTTGTTTTATTAGCATCATACTATTTGATGCCCCGCATATTGGAAATGCTTGTAAAGATGAAGATGCGCGAAGCATTTACAGTAGGAATTTTACTTCTCCTCCTCGGTACAGCCTATTTAACACACGCCGTTGGTTTGTCTTTTGCTCTCGGTGCATTTATTGCGGGACTAATATTATCAGAGTCGGATTATAGTCATCAAATAGTTGCGGAAATTCTTCCATTAAAAGACGCCTTTAACAGCATCTTTTTTGTGTCGATAGGACTTCTACTTAATATTGGTTTTGTTTTTCAGTTTCCATATTTGTTGATCGGAGTTACTGCCGGAGTTATTGTAGTAAAAGCTTTAGTGGTTATCGTAATAGTTAAATTTCTTAAATATCCTTTGAGAACAGCAGTACTTGCCGGTTTGGGTCTTGCTCAAATCGGCGAGTTTTCATTTGTGCTTGCGCAGGCGGGGATGAATTTCCAATTAATTTCCGATGATTTTTATAATGCTTTTCTTGCATCATCAATCTTTACGATGATACTGACTCCTTTCTTTTTTAAGTTTGCCCCGGCATTTGCAAATAAGTTTGGGGAAATTGAGCCTATTAAAAAAACAGTGGAAGAGGAGCAAAAATTAAAAAAGCATGTTATAATTGTCGGCTTCGGTTTAAACGGTAAAAATCTTGCGCGCGTACTAAAGGAAGCGGGTATTCAATATATTGTTGTGGAAATGAATCCGGATACCTTTCAGGAACAGAAGAGTAACGGCGAACGGATTATTTACGGCGATATTACACGCGAAGAAATTTTACATCAAACCAAAATTGAAGATGCTAATGTTATCGTGTTTGCAATAAGCGACCCCGCATCTGCCAGACGTGGATTACTTCAAGCAAAAAAAATGAAGCCCGATATTTATGCGATAGTTAGAACAAGATTTCTATCGGAGATTGACGAATTAATATCGATGGGCGCAAACGAAGTAATTCCCGAAGAATTTGAAACTTCGCTTCAAATATTCAGTAAAGTTCTCGAACGTTATCATATACCTTTAAATGTCATAATGCGTCAGGTTGCCTTATTGCGCGGAGAATCATACGTCTTGATGCGCGCTGAAACAGCAGATATAAACTCTTTCATTCATTTAAACGAAATTCTTGCCGCAGGTTTAACAGATACTTTTTACATCGATGAAAACAATATTCATATTAATAAATCATTGGCTGATTTAAATCTTCGCGCAGAAACCGATGCCACTATTATTGCAATAGTACGGGGCAGCGAAACAAAAACAAATCTTTCAAGTAAAGAATTTATAAAAAAGGGAGATACACTTGTTATCACAGGCACTCATCAATCGGTAGATAATGCCTTTTCACTATTATCCAGATTAGTTTAATAACTGATGTTGTTTTATTGCCATGGAGCGATTTATAAGGTGTTGGGCAATGAATAAAAAGATAGGGCGGTTAATTACCGTCACTATTGATGATCAAAAATTCCAATCAAAAAACAGTGACGGTAAAAAAACTAATTAACTTTTATAATAACAACACGCCTGTTACGTGTTCTTCCTTCTTCCGTACTATTTGTAGCAATCGGGTAAGAAGAGCCGAGTCCGCTCACCGAAAATCGGCTGCGGGCAATTCCCTTATTAACAAGATAGTTTAAAACAGCCTGCGCTCTATCGAGCGAAACTTTTCTGTTTGCATCTACCGATCCGATGTTATCAGTGTGTCCCTCTATTCTCCAACGGCTCATCGGGTATTCTTTCATAACCGCAACTAACCTATCGAGTTCGGTGTAAGCCGATGGAAGAAGTGTACTGCTTCCGAATTTAAAATTTGTACCTGAACTTAATGTAAATTCTTTTACTTCTTCTTTTACAGGTTTTGGTGCTTTGGGACATCCGTCGGATTCAACCTGTACTCCAGCCTCTGTATCCGGGCATTGATCGAGATGATCCGCAACACCGTCATGGTCTGAATCCAATGGGCAGCCGCTTTTATCAACCTCTACATTGTATTCGGTATTCGGGCATTTGTCAAGATAATCGGGTACTCCGTCCGCATCAAGATCATAAGGACAGCCAAACTCATCAACAGCAATACCGGATGGTGTCTCCGGACAAAGATCGAGATAATCGGGAACATTGTCGCCATCGGCATTTAGCGGGCAGCCGTTCGCATCAACTTTTACATCAATGGGTGTTGCCGCGCATCTGTCAAGATGGTCAGCAACGCCATCTTTGTCTGTATCAACCGGACAACCGAATTCATCAACTTTAACTCCTGCCGGTGTATTTTCACAGGCATCTTTCGAATCAACTATGCCATCCATATCTGAATCTCTCTCGGAAAAGAAAGAGTATGATAAACCCATCAAAGCACTAAAAAACATATCGTTGTTTGCATTAGCCTGTTTGTCGTCAAGGTTATCGTTCGGACTAATTTGTACGCCGCCGTTTATATTAAAACTTAAATTTTCGGTTAATAAAAATCTAAAACCAAGTTCGCCCGAATAGTTGAGTTCGTACGTTTTATAAACGTCTTTTTTATTTCTCGGCAGTTTTTCACCGAATTCATCCTTAGGATTAAAAGAGAGATAAGAAACCCCGGCATATAAATAGGGAAAGACGGTTTTGGAAATGGCAAGAGTATAAACTAAGCCGCCGCCGCCAAAATTTATGGATGTAGAAAATAACGCGGGTATTTGGTCATTATCTTTTTCAGATATAAATCCTGTTCCGCCGAGTAACCGGAATCCGAGCGAGCTTTTTGTAACCGACGGAAGAAAATACTCTATCATAGCTCGACCCATATAGTCGGGTTTTATGCCGCTATAATCTGTATGGGCTATAGCTGTTCCGCCTTCCACACTTAAAACAACAGTTCCCGAAAACGCATCGTAACGCTGTTTTGCCGATTGGGAAAATATTGTTACTGTAAAAAATAAAATTGAAAATGTAATTAAAAGTTTCATCCTTTATCCTAAGAATGTTAATGAGGTTTTTCAAAAATACTCTTAATAATATTCATAACCAATGGTTATAAGATGTTTTAATTTTAGTCCCCGCTTTTTTTGTAAGATAAACATTTTTAATTTTTATAAAAAATATTGTTGCTTGCAATTATTAACTTCCATATTTTTAAGAAAAGAATTCGTCAGTATTCTTTTTAATACGAAAGAATTTAATAGGCATCTTATTTTTTTTCAATCTAATATGTAACAACACCACTTAGTTAATAACTTATTTACTATTTATTAATTCAATATCTATTACTAACCAGGAGGATTGATGTCCGACAAATACATAAGCAGGAAAAGCTTTCTAAAGTACGCGGCTTTAATTGCGGCTGCTCCGGCAGTTCTATCAAACATTTCCTGCAGCGAGCAAGTTACAGAACCTACTTCCGATAAGTTTGAAAAAGCATTAAAAGAAGCCGGTGTTTTTCATAATACATCAAGCGGTGCAGCTAAAGTTACAGAGGGCGGCGTATATTGGGTTCCGAAGAGTACGGTGGTTGTAACCGATGTGATGGGTGCAGAAAAATGTTTTGTGCTTAGAAAAGTTGTAACATCTTCCGCCGATAAATTGCAGTATGTTACTGTTCAACATCTGTCAACAAATGCTTCTTTGTACCTTATAAAAGGTATTGATGATGGGGATGAGCTTTATAAACATCCGACAAATTTGATTAGGAATTTATTCAATATTAACAAGAATGAATTGAAAAAACGAATTATTAAAATTAAAAGGGGGGAATAATATGGCAGGGGCAAAAGTAACAATAAAATGCGATGATTGCATTGCATGCGGACTTTGTATGGAAGTCTGTGAATGCGAAGTGCCAAAACCACCGGAGGGTGGCGATGGATGTTACGTAATTTCGGATGACGAAAAATGTGCTAATTGTAAATGCCGGTTAGATTGTATTGATAACTGTCCGGTAATGTGCATTACAAAAATATAATTCAATTTAAGGCTGTCTAACGCTGCTTGGACAGCCTTTGCAAAAAAACACAAGCCCAAAATCATTCTTCAGGTTCCTATGTCTTTACACTCCTTGTTAACCCGGCAAAAATCAAGCTGAGTTAAGGTGTTTTTATTCCACAGGTTTTCTTGCCGGCAACGAAAAGACAAACTTACTGCCGCCAATTTTACCTTCAGCCGGCTTTTCCAATTGGCTTTCCACCCAGATAGTTCCGCCGTGTTTCTCAACAAATTCTTTGCACAATCCTAATCCTAACCCTGTTCCTCTTTCGCCATCGGTTCCATTTTTTGAACGAATTACATTTATATTAAAAATGTTTGCTATTGTAGCTTCATCCATACCTATACCATTATCCTGCACCAATATCTGCACCATTTCATTTTCACTTTTTGCAAATAATTTTATTTCTCCGCCGCTTTTACTGTATTTGATGGCATTATTTACAAGATTCCGAACGGTTATTTCCACCATGGTGGCATCAGCAAATATTTCGGTATCCGGAGCAACAAAGTTTATCAACTTTATATTTTTTTTACCTGCCTGGGGGGTGGACAATCCAATTACTTTTTCCATTATTTTTGCAACTTTAACCTCATCCGGGTGAAAATTAATTCTACCGGAACGGGATGCCGAAAGATTTAAAAGATTCTCAACTAACTCAAATGTTTTTATTGCGGTTTCTTCGTAATCTGATATGTATTTAAATCTTTCTTCATCACTTAAATTATAATATTCCTCTTTTAAAAGCGTTCCCAAATTAATTAAAACATTAAAAGGACTTCTTAAGTCATGTGCTATTATGGAAAACAATTTTTCCTTTGCCTCGTTCAATTCGAGCAGTTCAACATTTTTTAACTGGATTTCTCTGCTTTGCCCTTCAATTAATCTATTTTTTTCTTCTAATAGTAAATTTATTTTTTTTCTTTTATTGTTCATTCTAAACAAAACAACCGCCGCTATAAGCAACACAAATATAGCCGGCAGCATAACCACCATATAAATTTTTTGTTTATCATTTTCATATTTCTGTTTATCAAGGTTCCGGCGGTATCTATCATATTCGGCTTTATTTTTTAAGTCGATTAACCTTTTTTGCATACCTTCATTTTCAATTAAATCCTGATAATAATTTCGCTGCCGTAAAGCCTCAAGCGCTTTTATTGTTTTCCCCTCGCGTTCATAAATTTGGGAAAGATAACCGAAGGCATCCTTCAGAATAAAATTTAAAGCTGACTTTTCACCTATTTCTACACTTGCTTCAAAATATTCTTGCGCGGTTGTAAGATTGTTCTCCAATAAATATACTTCACCTAAACACCTGTAAGCACGGGCAATACGCATGGGAATATTTTCTTTTCGGGCAATTGTTAGCATTTGTTTGAAATAATCTTTTGCGAGCGGTAAATTTTTTATGTCTAAATAGTAATTGCCGAGCCCCTGCAAGGCTAATGCTAACCCAACAGTATCCTTAGCTGCTTGATAAGTATCCAGAGACTTCTTTAGGTAAAACAAAGATGAGTCTTTATTGGTTGCACTATATGCGGAGCCGAGACAATTGTACGCATAGCCTATAGTCTGCGGCAATTTTGAAGCAAGAGCATAAGGCAGACTCTCCGTATAATATTCTATTGCCTTATCATCCTGTGCGGTTTCCTTATAAACTAAACCTATATTGCAAAGACATCTTGCAATTCCGCTGTTATTATGCTGCTCTTTTTGAAGCTCAAGCGATCGGAGGTAATGATAGAGAGCTTTATCGTGCAATGACCAATTGTAAAAAACTGTGCCGAGATTATTATATGTTGTTGCCCGGTTTGCTTTGTTTGGAAGTTTGTTTCTAATAGCGAGAGATTTTTCGAAATAATAAACGGCGCTGTCGTACTCGGAAATAATCCAATATATATAACCTGTAAAATTATAAGAATAACCGAGCCCTATAGAATCTTTTACTTCATTTCTAAACACCGCCGATTTTTTAAGCGCCGATATTGCTTCGTTCCTTTTTTTCAAATCGAAATATGCCCCGCCGAGATCATAATAAGCATTACCAAGCTCATAAAGATCATTTACCCCTGTACAAAAATTTACAGCCTCCTTACAAACATCTAATGCTTTCTCATTTTCCTTTATCGATGTGAGGTACCTTTCTTTTAATAAAAGTGATTTTATTATTCCCTTAGTATAATTTACTTTTTTTGAGTAGTTATTTAGTGAGTCGACTAATTGCTGGTACCCGCCAAATTGAATTGGAGTATTTTCTACAACATTCAAAAACTTCTCGGCATTTATTTTCTTATTGCCGTCATCCTCTTTTTCGCAGCCAGAAAAAATAATTAGCAAAAGAAAAAAAACGAATGAAACAGAATAATAATTAAAGGCTTTTAACAACACCTTATCGGACATAAATATATTTCAGTTCTTTATAATTGTAAAATCATCATTATATTTCAGCGCAAAATACAAAAAGTGGAATAAACATTCCCGATTGTTTAATTATCGTAAATTTTTGCCGATACTTTAAACGCAGAAACATTATTAACCATAATTAATCATCTCCCCTCTCTGCAAATAAAAAACATGCCCGGTAAATACGGGCATACTTTATTAATAACATAATAGACCGGTTATTCTTTCATACTTAACGAAATTCGTCCTCTTTGAATATCAATTCCGGTAATCGTTACATCAATTACATCCCCAACGCCTATTAAATCAAGAGGATTTTTTATAAACCGGTTTGCCATTTGAGATACGTGCAGCAACCCATCCTGTTTTACACCAATATCTACAAACGCTCCGAAGTCAACAACATTACGAACAGTGCCTTTTAATTTCATTCCTTCCTGCAAGTCTTCCATCTTTAAAACATCGCTTCGCAAAATAGGTTTCGGCATTTCTTCACGGGGGTCACGTCCCGGTTTTTTTAGATTTTCCAAAATATCCATTAACGTTGGTTCGCCAATACCAATTTCATCTGCAAGGCGTTTTGTTCCTTTTTGGTTGACTATTAGAGAAAGCACCGCTCCCGAATCCTTAACTTTTGCAAGCGGCATGTTAAATATGTCCAACAACTTTTCGGTCGCATTATAAGATTCGGGGTGGATGAATGTATTGTCGAGCGGATTTTCGCCATCGGTTATTTTTAAAAATCCTGCTGACTGTTCAAACGCTTTTGCGCCTAATCCGGTTACTTCCATAAGCTCTTTTCGTTTATTGAATCTGCCGTACTGTTCCCTGTATTTTACGATATTTTCTGCTATCCGTTTATTTAAACCCGAAACATATGTAAGCAGGGAAGCCGATGCGGTATTTAGGTCGACGCCAACATAGTTTACGCAGCTTTCTACAACGTTATCAAGTTTGGATGCGAGAAGTTTTTGATCGACATCGTGCTGGTACAAACCGACGCCGATTGATTTCGGATCAATTTTCACAAGTTCGGCAAGCGGGTCGAGAAGGCGGCGCGCAATTGAAATATTACCGCGCTGCGAGGCTTCAAGTTCCGGGAATTCTTTTTTGGCAACAGTGGATGCCGAATATACAGAGGCGCCGGCTTCGTTAACAATTGTATAATGGCATTCAAGATTATTTTGTTTTATTAACTCAGCAACAAACTGTTCTGTCTCACGGCTCGCCGTACCGTTGCCAATCGCTATAATTTCTACTTTATATTTTTTGATGAATGCCGCCACTATTTTTGCCGCTTCGGCGGTTTTATTTTGGGGCGGATGCGGGTAAATTGTAGAGCCGTCAAGATATTTTCCTGTTTCATCAATAACCGCAACTTTGGAGCCGGAATAGAATCCCGGGTCGATACCCATAATAATTTTATTTGCGAGCGGCGGCTGTAGTAATAATGAACGAAGATTCGAGGCGAATATTTCTACCGCGTGCAAATCCGATGTTTCGGTTAATATCGATCTTATTTCTCTATCTATGGAAGGGAATATGAGCCGGCTGAATGAATCATCCACAACCGTTTCAAATATTTCCATAAACTTTGATTTTTGGTATTTGAAATAAGTTGACTTTATTTTCGAAAGCACATCAGGGGTATCGAATACAAACGAGATTTTTAACGCCTTTTCTTTTTCACCCCGGTTTAGCGCCAGCAACTGGTAAGATTTTATTTTTGCAATATCTATCTGGAAGTCGTAATAAATCTGGTAAATTTCTTTTTTCTCTTTTTCTTTTTGTTTTTCGCTTATCTTTTCGTCCGATGCTTTTTCTTTTACTTTTTCAGATTTAACAACCGATGAAGTCTGCATAAATTCTCTAACCGTTTTTCTTACTTCGGCGTCCTCGCTTATCATCTCGGCAATAATATCTTTTGCTCCCGCTAATGCTTCCTCAATGGATGCCACACCAAGTTCTTCATTTATAAACTCGGCGAGTTTTTCATCAAAATTACCTTCGTACCCGGGTGTGTCGAGCATAAACAGCGCGAGTGGTTCAAGTCCCTTTGCCTTTGCAATTGTCCCTCTTGTTTTGCGTTTTGGTTTGTAGGGAAGATAAAGATCCTCAAGCTCTTGCAGTTTTTCGCAAACCATTATTTTATTTTTTAACTCATCCGTCAGTTTGCCCTGCTCTTCAATGCTTTTAAGAATTGTATCTCTTCTGTCAACAAACAGCTTTAAGTAATTAAGTCTGTCTTCAACTTCTCTTAATACTTCTTCATCAAGACCGCCGGTTTGCTCTTTACGGTAACGCGCAATAAACGGGATTGTTGCGTCTTCACTTAACAAGTTTATAACCGCGTCAACCTGTTTAACCTGTACATTAAGTTCCTTTGCTATTACTGCAGGAATGTTCATCAAACTACCTTTCAGATCAAAAAAAAAATGGAGTGCAAACTAAACTTAAATATTTTTATTATACAACTTGATTAATAAAAAGATTTTTACGTATACATATTAACTTTGCATAGGAGCACTTACAATGGAAAAATTAACAGTTTATGAAAAACCAACATGCACAACGTGCCGCAATCTCTCAAAACTATTAATAGAAAAAGGTGTTGAGTTTGAAAAAGTAAACTATTACATAAAACCGTTTACAAAAAACAAATTAAAAACATTGTTAAAAAAGATGGGGATGAAACCAAGCGAACTACTGCGGAAAAACGAGGCTGCTTATAAAAAACTTGATATAAAAAATAGAAATTATAACGAAGATGAAATTTTGGATTTGATTATAAAAGACCCCAACCTTGTTCAGCGCCCGATTGTAGAAAAAGGAAACAAAGCAGTGCTCGCGCGTCCGGTTGAAAAAGCGAAAGAACTGTTCTGATTTTCTTGCGGCTTTGCGTCTCTGCGGTTAACAATTAGCTCGCAGAGACGCTATGTCGCTAAACCGGAAACCAGTTTTTCATAACATCATCGGAAAAGAGAAAGCAACCCTTGCGGGGCCGAATTTAACTGAGACAACATTGAAACACCTACCTGGCTTCCAATGCTGCCTTTTGTTGCATTTAACTGTTCTTGTGCCATATCTGTATCAAATAATCTTGAAATGGATGATTGATTATTTGTTATTGATGACGTTAAAAAATCACTTTTATAATCTAATGATTGTGTTAAGTTTCCTATTCTACCAAGTGAATTTTTTACATTATCTGTTATAGCTGTAACATCACTCGCTGCATCTATTACTGTATCTGTGCCTGCATCCATTAAACCACCTGAAGAACCAGTACTTGCAATATTTAGATGTACTAGAGTTAAAAGATCAGCTCCTGAAGTCTGTTCAAAAGATACAATTTTTCTGTCATCTTTAGTTGTTAATGTGGAATAAAGAGTACCCTCCATAGGATCAATTATGGTTTCTGAAAGCTCTAAATTAACATTAGGTTCCACAACCTTCCAATGAAGCGCAGAATATGCTGAGTTTAGCGTTGCACCTGCAAACGTTGAAAATTGAAAGGTTTCAAAACTATCATCATCATATGTTACTTTTATTTCTACATCTTGAGCGGTGGTTGAATATAGAGTATCAACATCCCAAACTTCACCTGTAAAAGAATCAACACCCACGGCTTCAACACCATGCAAAGCCGTTTTCAAAACATCGGCTTTAAGATAGTCGTCACTTGCAAAATCAGTTGAAAAGTCGCTTCCTACATCAAATACACCGCTACTTGCCAAAGCACTTCCATCTGCTTGAGCTAATAAATTAGTGTCGTTAAATTTTGTAGTTTTAAGAATGGAATCAATTTCTGAAGCTATTGACCTAATATCATCGGCAATTGCATCTTTGCTTTTTGATGGATCTTGAGCATCGGCGTATTTTGCAGAAATTTGGATTAGTAAGTCATTTACCTGTAGTAATGCTGTTTCGGCGGTGGCTAAATAATCCTTTGCCGCAGAAGCATTGTTTAGTTGCGATTTTTGCACAATTGTTTTTGCTTCAAGCTCTTTGCCCACCCTGTAGCCCGATGTATCATCGGCAACATTGTTTATTCTTTTTGTTGTTGCTAGTCGAAGCTGTGCTTTTTCTGCTTGAGCATTTATTTTTGCCAAAGCGTTGTAAGATTGAAGAGCGCCCAGGTTTGTGTTAACTGAAAATGCCATGAACACCTCCGTGTATTCTGTATTGGTTAATTCAAGCTTCCTTGCCTGAAGATTCAGCGAAATAGTATTTATTACAATTATATAATCGCAATTCCACTAAAAGAGTTTAGGATTAGAGTTTAAATAAATATTTCATTCTAATTTGGGGAATTTTGGTGGATGCTGTTTTTCTTTGGGATGTCCGGTTTTTGTCTTGGTTATCAAGCTGCTGAATCGGAAGGCGATGCCTATGAGGATATTTTTATTTCAATAGTATTTTTATCGGTAACTCTGTTGATCTAAACCGCAATTGACTTTTTTACTTCACCGCGTCTCTGCGAGAAATTGCTTTCCCGCAAAGACACAAATGCGTACAACTTTATTACGGTTCTATTTTTGAGCCAAGCACTTCAAGAAATTTTCTCATCCATTCGGGGTGTGCCGGCCAAGCAGGAGCCGAAACAAGATTGCCGTCAACACATGCATCCGATGCGGTATCGTTGTTTACAAACCATTTACCACCCGCTGTTTCAACATCGGGCCCGACAGCCGGATACGCCGAACAGGTTTTTCCTTCAACAACACCTGCCGCGGCTAATATCTGCGGTCCATGACAAATAGCCGCGATAGGCTTATTTTCTTTTGCAAAGTGCTGTGTAAATTCGATTATCTTTTTGTTTAACCTCAAATATTCCGGCGCTCTTCCGCCCGGAATTACAAGCGCGTCGTAATCCGCCGGGTTTACTTCATCGAAGTTAAAATTTATGTGAAAGTTATGTCCCGGTTTTTCCGAATATGTTTGATCCCCCTCAAAATCGTGTATAGCTGTTTTTACAGTATCACCCGGTTTTTTATCCGGGCAAACAGCATGCACAGTATGCCCAACCATCGTCAACATCTGGAAAGGAACCATCACTTCGTAATCTTCCACAAAATCGCCGACAAACATTAATATTTTTTTCTTAGCCATAAGACCTCCGATAAATGATTTAAACTTTTTTCAATAAAATATAACACTATTTTTTTATAGAATATATACGGTTATTTTATCGTAAATATTCGGATAAAATAATGATATCTGCAGTTTCTCTGCGAGAAACTACTCTCCCGCAAAGCCGCCCCGCCCACAAAAAGAAACTATCTCTCCCCCTCTCAATTTTAAGATTAAAGGAATTTTTTATTCGGCTGTCGGGTTTAAGGTTATGCTGACTAATTTAACCAATAATGAATTAGTTACCTTACAAACGGGAGATATCTATAAAAGCATAAGAATATTAGAAATATCTAAGGTAAAGGTATCATTTGAAGAATATGGAAAAGTTAAGGATGTTAAATTTTGAAAGTAGTTATTTGAAAAAACCTTAGCATAGAAAATTTATCTCCATGTTCTCACCCCCGCAAGAGTTAAGCCGTATACAAAACATCCTATTGAAAATTCAGGCATCCTGGTAATGTCGCTTGCAGCTTGTCCGCCGTCTTTTTTGGCGGGGTTTAGTCTTCCCGGAGAGCACCCTATGGTAAATACCAGATTATCACAGTGATAGCTATACCATGCCTCGGTTACGCTTGGTATCAATCCTTGTAACGTTATGCGGTTTCTTTAATATTTCCTCACTTCCTATTATTAATATGCAAATCTAAATGAATCCATATTAATTAAAGGTAACGAAAAGAGTAAATAAATTATTAATAAAGTAATAACAATAAATTTTATTCTCGAATTTATAAACCTTAGCGCTAATAAGAAAAAAATAAATGTCAATACATAATAAAGGGGGAATAATAGAGAGCCATAAAAGCCAGCTGAAACAACATAATTAAGGCTTACTAAATGATTAGAAAGAAATAGATAATGAGTAAATAAATTTAGTAATCCAAAGAATAATGTAATTAAGAAAGCATACAACACTGGATGTTTTGTAAAAGTTTGAAAAATTTTCATCAATTGCACCTTCATTTTATAATTCTTTGAATATCATTAAAACTCCTAATAAAAGGTGTTATATTATTATAAAAATATGAGCCACGAGAAAAGTCAACTTTGCCTCCAGCACTTTGAATTAAAGCGTTGGCAAAGCCATTACAGTTAGCTTGCATATAGTCATATTTTGGTAATAAATCTTGATGCTGATAGATATTGTTTGAAGTTGCAAGTAATTTATTCTCATAATCAAAATTCTCAACTTGGTTTGGTTTTAATAAGCCAGAAAATGGTTCTTGGACTAAGTTTGATTCGAAATCAGAAATTCTATTTAGTCAACCCTTAAAAACCCAAATTTCTTTTTGAGAGTAAAAAAACTGATT
>CAYJPN010000043.1:35203-39529 GCA_964372115.1 uncultured Ignavibacteriaceae bacterium | reverse complement strand
TTTGATTTGGAGTTTTTCATTGGTCACCCTTCCTTTTTGCGTATGTAAAAAGTAAAACTATTTTAACCATGGCAACGAAGTCAATTATTTATTATCAATTAATTAAGCAAATGCTTCTAAAGAGTATATGATTGAACTCAATAAAGTTTTGTTTATGATTTCTGAAGATACAACTAAGTATAATAGATGGCTATAAATAATAGGATGCTTAAATTTTATTCAATCTTAATCAAGAGTCTATATTTTATTTTACTATTTATTTCAGTAAGCAATCCTCAAAATAGAAAATATAGTTTTACCCACATTGATGTTGAAAATGGACTCCCGCAAAATTTTGTAAATTTATTGTTTCAAGACAGTGAGGGATTTATCTGGTTAAGTACAATTGAGGGATTGACAAAGTACGACGGCGTTAAGTTTACTACATTTAAATTTCCTGCCAAGAAATCTGATCTCGTTTCAGAGTATATGATCAATTCAATCTACGAAACGGATGAAAATGGTGAGAAGATACTGTGGCTTTGCTTAAATTCAGGCGGACTGTTCAAATTTAATGCTAATAGAATAGCTTTTAAACATGTATCAACTGATAAAGAATATAAAAATACTATATGCAATAATACTCTATACAGTATAAAAGGAGATAACGCCGGTTCCTTCTGGATTGGCAGCGAAAATGGTTTGATAAAGCTTGATACATTGAATAAAATTGCTTTCAAATACACTCTCAGTAATCCTTATGCAAAATACAAAAATCAAATAAGCCAAGTTCTTTCAGTTTCAGACAATGCAGTTTATGTAATAAGTCCAACAGAAGGATTGCTAAAATTTGATCGTTTGAAACAGAGATTCGATAAAATATTCGATCTCAATAATTTCCTTAAAGAAGATGATTATATTAGAACCGCAATAAAGGAACCCGGGAATTCTCAGGTTTTCTGGATGGGAACATCAAAGAATGGGATTATTCGATTTGATCTAAATACTTATAGAACAAACATATTTAAACATAATTGTGACGATAGTTCATCGATAAATGGTAATTTTATTATCTCAATTCTTTACGATAAGGATTCGACTTTATGGATCGGACATCTACATGAAGGCATCTCTTTGCTTAGAACAACAGAATGGCGTAAAGGTAAATTTAGCCATCTTATGGCTAAACAAAATGATGACCATAGTATAAGTAATAATAGTGTTTACTCATTACTTCAAGACAGTGTCGGAGCAGTTTGGGTAGGGACCAATGGTGGTGGCATTAATATATTCTATCCTTATTGTGAAAAGTTTTCGCATATCAAGCGTGATGAAGGAATAAAGAGTACGCTGATGGATAATAATATCTGGAGTATTTATGAAACAGTAACTGGTAAGGATAAAACACTCTGGATTGGAACTAATTCCGGGCTATCTAAATTAGATAGATGCTCGAAAACGTTCGAAAATTATATTCATAGTGAAAAGCAGCTTGGCTCAATTCCGTCCGGGGCGGTTCGTGCTATTCTAAAAAATTCGGATAGCCGAATACTGATTGGGACATTGGGAGGAGGGATAGCTGAATTAAATACTCACACGGATATGTTTACCGATCTTGCATTAAAATATAAAAATAAAATAATAACAAATAATCAGATTTATCAAATATACCGCGATTCGGAGGAAAATATATGGATAGCTTCCAGCGATGGCGGGCTTAATAAATTCTCTGTAGATAACTCGGTGATTCAAAATTATCCGTTGGTTTTTAATGGGGATACTTGCAAGTGGGTAACAACCATTTATGAAGATGATCATAAAAACATCTGGCTTGGAACCTGGAAATATGGATTGATTTGTTTACCTGCAAATAATTCTCAACAGGTGATACAGTATAAACATATTTTAAGCGATCCATATAGCCTGAATAATGATATAGTATTTTCAATTTATCAATCTACAAGAGAACCCGAATTTATTTGGATTGCTACTTACGGAGGAGGGCTTTCAAAGTTTAATATTAAGGAGAAAAAGTTTTTTCATTATACAACGGAAAATGGTTTGTGTAATGATTTTGTTTATTCAGTTCTTGAAGATGATTTTGGCTTTATTTGGGTAAGTACCAATAAAGGTTTATCGAGGCTCAACCCCGCTACAGGAGCTTTTAAAAAATATGACCTTGAAAATGGATTATCAAATAGAGAGTTTAATTTTGGCGCCGCATTTAAAAGCAAAAGTGGTGAGCTGTTCTGGGGAGGATATAAAGGCATAGATTATATAAGACCCGAAAATTTTTACAACCCGGCTTCAGCCCCAATTGCAATAACCTCAATAAAAATAGCAGGCCAAAAGTTCCCTTTAAATGAACCGCTTCGGAAAATAAAATCCATTGATCTCTCTTATAATGAAAATTTTCTTTCTTTCGACATGCTTTCACTTAATTACGTCTCAAATGAAAAATCATATTTTGCATACAAACTTGTTAATTATGATGAAGACTGGAATATAGCTGCGAAGACAGCGTATGCACAATATTCTCATTTGCCGCCGGGAAAATATATTTTACAGATAAAGAGTGAGAATATGAACGGTGATTGGACTAAGCCGTCAAAGTCTATCATGATAATAATCCATCCGCCGTATTACACAAGATGGTGGTTTTATCTAACCGGCTCGATTGCCCTGTTTTCAATTCTTTTTATTGGATACAAAATAAGAATAAAAAGAATTTTGGAATTAAATGAAATAAGAATGGAAGAAAGATTGAAAGTTCAAAAAAGGGTTGCAACTGATTTTCATGATGAACTTGGATTTAGGCTTACAGGTATCGTTAGTTTGGCTAGAGATGCGTCGCAAAAGAATAAAGGTAATGATTACGTAGAAGAAAAGACAAATGGTATTATTAATCATGCTGTGCTGCTTAATAATGAAATGAGACAGATGGTTTGGGAGATTGACCCGCAGAAATTATCTCTTTTTGATCTGATGATGAACCTTAAAAGATTTGCGGATTCTATTTTTGATACAGAGGAAATCTCTTTTTCAATGAATGGCATCGATCATGATCTTGAGGGAATAAGTTTGTCTTTTGAATGGAGACAAAATTTATCACGAATATTCAAGGAAGCGCTTCATAATATTAACAAACACGCCAAAGGATGCAATAGTATAGAGTTGAAAACAGAAGTAAATAAAAATTACATTCAAATAACACTTACTGATAACGGAATCGGTTTCGATATAAATAATGTCTCAAAGGGATGCGGGCTGAACAGTATGAAGGAAAGAGCGCAGAAATTAAACGGAGAATTGATTATTCTCTCTATTCCAGAAAAAGGCACTAAAGTAATTTTTAATGGAAAACTACCCTAAGGGATAGTTATATTTCTTTTGTTTATAATTTACATTAACATCCATAATAATAAAGTAAAGATATTAATTTGATGGATGATCAAAATATTTATGTCTCTATGGTTGAGGATAAAGATATTTACAGAAATGCCGTAGCACAGGCAATTCGCTCTACTAAGGATATGAAATTAATAAACAGTTATATAAACTGTAATACTGCCTATATAGATTTTGAAAAAAACTTACCTGATGTGCTCTTACTTGATATAGGACTGCCCGACATGCAAGGAACAGATTTTGTTAGGGTCGTAAAAGAAAAGTTTCCCACCGTTGAAATAATTATGCTTACTGTATTTGAAGATGAGGATAATATTTTTAAAGCCCTAAGGAATGGTGCCTCGGGATATATTATTAAAGAACCTGATATGGATAGAATAATAGAAGCGGTACGAAATGTTTATAACGGTGGAGCGCCTTTAAGTATGCCGGTAGCCCTTAAAATTGTTAAATACCTGCACGAAGAAAATATTAATTTAGAGCTCACAGTTCGCGAGCAAGAGGTTCTCAATCTTATTTGCAAGGGGAAAAGTAATAAAGCTATAGCTGAGGGCCTTTTTGTTTCGGTTTCTGATGTACGTTTTCATTGTAAAAATATCTACAAAAAACTGCATGTAACTAATAGGGTTGAGGCTATTGTAAAATTGCAGCGGCTGCAGAAGGGTTAAATAAAATCGAGATGCAAAAAACTATCTCTTGGGATAGTACTAATTTTTTGCACTAAAACTTATCTTTATCGTAAAAATATTTTACAAAAATATTACCAGCTTAAATACAAAATAATTATAACATTTTCAAAGGAAAGAATATGAGGAATCAATTTACTTTTATAATTCTACTTTCTGTATTTATAAGCACTTTTCTATACTCGCAGGCACCAACTTTACAAGCAACTAATATTGTAATTTCAAATATTAATACTAATACTGCCCTTTTTGA
>CAYJPN010000043.1:0-35103 GCA_964372115.1 uncultured Ignavibacteriaceae bacterium | reverse complement strand
GGGCGGGAATAGTCTATAATACATCAACATCGACAAATAATCCGATAGAATTTACCACATTAGGTTCTCCATCAGTACAAGCAACTAATATTGTAATTTCAAATATTAATACTAATACTGCCCTTTTTGAGAGTTTAATTCCCGGTGATGGGCACGGCAGAGCAGCATTTATAAAACTTGGGAGTTCCGTAGGGTCAGCAAGCCCAGTAGATGGGACTGAATATGCGTTAAGTCAAAATTATGGAGAGGGTTCACAAATAGGTGAAAGTGGTTGGTACCGTATTTTTGATCCAACTAATTGGGGTGATCGCTTTTCAATCAATAATTTACAGCCAAATACTACGTATACGATTTCAGTATGCGAATATTATGGCTCGGGGGCGGGAATAGTCTATAATACATCAACATCGACAAATAATCCGATAGAATTTACAACTAGAGGAGCACCTAGTATACAAGCAACAGAAGTAACAACAAATTGGAAAACAACAAGAACAGCGAATATCTCCTGGACGAGAGGAAATGGGGATAATAGCATTGTATTTATAAAAGAAGGGAACGCTGGTACAGCAATTCCTGTTAATGTAACAAATTATACAGCAAATACAACTTTTAGTAGTGGTTCGCAGATTGGCTCATCGGGGTGGTTTTGCATTTATAAAGGGACTGAAAATTCAACAAGTGTCTTTGGATTAAATCCGGAAACAGATTATCAAGTACATAGCTGTGAATATAATGGAGGTGATGGGGGAGAAGCTTATAATGTGTCTTCAGCTTCTAACAATCCGCATACATTCGCAACAGAACAAGAATTCGTAGATCCAGTTGTTTATTTACCTTTTAACGGAAATGCTGATGATGAAAGTGGAAATAATAATGATGGAATAAATAATGGTGCAGTTTTAACTTCTGATGTTTATGGCAATCCAAATTCTGCTTATTACTTTTATGAAAGTTCCATCAGTACCACAACAACAAATTTTCCATTTCATGATGAGCCAAGAACTTTGATGTGCTGGGTTAAACCTGATCAAGATGATTTCTCTACAGGTGGTTTTGCTAATGCGTTTATTGGTTATGGAATGGATGATTGCGTTGGGAAAATGTTCGGTATTGGAAATTTTGAAACTCAATTTTGGGGAGGATGCAACGACATGATGGCTACACCTTTACCTCCCGAAGAGTGGACATCTGTTGTTGTTACTTTCTCTCCGCCGAGATCCATCAATATCTGGCTTAATGGTCAAAAATACAGCTATTCATTAAATAGTGATCTGAACACAGTTCAGAGTTTACTCTGGATTGGTGCTGAAACAATAGATAATGGAGCAAGTTTTAGACGATATGCAAATGTTTCTATTGATGAAATCAAAGTGTATAATAGGGTTTTGTCAGATGAGGAAATTATAAACTCAACAGGTATCTGGGCGCCATCTACTCAAGCTTCTAATATTTTAATCAATTCATTGGGTACGCGGAATTGTAATATTTCTTGGTCACGCGGCAGCGGACAAAACTTAGACGTATTTGTCAAACAAACCAATGCAGGGGCTGCTTCCCCGTCCATAAATACCACATATTCTGCTGACGAAACATTTGGGAACGGTGATCAGATTGGCAGCACTGGATGGTATTGTGTATATAATGGTAATGGGACAACTACAATTATTAACGGGTTGCAACCAAACACTCAATATCAAATCCATTGTTGTGAATATAACGGTTCATTAGGAAAGGAAGATTATTTGAGCATAACCTCTGACGGTAATCCGATTACAATTACAACAACTGAGGAATTCGTTAACCCCATTGCTTATTATCCTTTTAACGGAAATACAAATGATGCGAGTGGAAATGGTAGAAATGCTGTCTATAACGGAGCAACACTGACGACTGACAAGGATGGAGTTGATGAACAAGCCTATTATTTTGATGGAACCGAATCTAATTATATGCTATTTGACTATCAATTTCCGTTTCATACTGAGATGAATTCGGCTTTAGCATTTTGGATTAATATTGAAGGAGGGCACACAATTATTTGGACAGATGGCAATAATAGCGGTTCAGGGAATAGACTTCAATTTTATACATGGGCATTTGCAGGTGGCGATGGTTTTGCATTTGATGGTAATGGCTTTACGTCAGGGGAAATGACTGTTCCACTAAATGAATGGCATAATATTGCTATTGTAAAAGAAGGTGACATATACCATACATTTTTAGATGGAAGTCCTATGGTTACGAATGATTGTGCAGGTCAAGTTTTGCCCATTACTCCTTCTTGGTCTATAGCTGGTAGATCTGGTTTGGGTCTAATAGGGAAAATAGACGAAATAAAGCTGTGGAACAGAGCACTCTCTGAAGCGGAAATCGTAAGCGCCTTACCGGTTGAATTATCATCTTTCACTGCAAATTTAAATAGTAATGATGTTGAAATAATTTGGAAAACAGCAACGGAGGTTAATAACTATGGTTTCGAAATTGAACGTTCCATTGATAAAGATAATGCTTGGGAAAAAATTGGATTCATTAATGGGAGCGGCAATAGTAACAATACACAAGATTATACTCTTGTAGATCATAATCCACCGTGCGGAAAATTGCTATATAGATTAAAACAAATTGATAACGATGGTTTATTTCGGTTTTCGAAGATATTAACTGTTGAAGTTGCCTTGCCCAAGAATTATAAACTTGACCAAAATTATCCTAATCCTTTTAATCCGTCAACGACAATACGTTTTGCTTTGCCTCAATCGACTAAAGTAAAAATTACGCTTTACAATATTTTGGGTGAGGAAGTAAAGACTATTATTGAACAAAATTTTGATGCGGGATTACATGAATTGAATATTAACAGTGAAGGGCTAAGTGCCGGAGTGTATATTTATCGATTACAAACAGATGCATTCACCGCAGTTAAAAAAATGATGTTGTTTAAATGAGTGCCAAGCGAAGCTTGGACATTACTAATTGCGTGCGGCATGGATTTGCGACCAAAGCCAAGTCCCATCATGGGAAAACTCTATCCCCATGTAGCGGGAAGCCGGAGAGTAATTGGAAACGAGTACTGTCCAAGCGGCTTGACAAAGTAACCTAAAAGGGTGCGACTCAAAAGACCGGGTTGTAACGAAAGTGAACACACAGGTAGCCTCGTAAAGATAATACGAGATGGACGAGCCTTTATTTTATAGCCGAAGTCAGCATTATAAATCTGATAAAAGTAGAGTGGGATTTATAACATCTCCGGGGTATTAGTGACGACACGGACAGAAAGAATGTTCAGGAACTTGGGAAGCCCTCGCCAGCCCTATGAAAATTAGGAAGAGGTAATCCTCATAAGAAAAGAAAGAGGATGAAAGCAGGCAGGGTGGCGGATGAGACCGTAGTACCAAAGCCGGTCAGCCGACAGGCGGAATGATAATGCAACAAAACGTTATCGTAGGGAAGGGTCTCTGCTACATATATGTTTCGGAAGAAGAGAAGAAATGTGCACTGCTCTTACGGGCTATTAGGCACGATGGTTTCGGGAACTTTAGAAGAAACTCTATCATACCATTGAATATATAGATGGATGACAAAGTATGGAGGAAAGCCGTATGAGGGAAAACCTCACGTACGGTTTGACGAGGGTTCAAGGGAAACATGATTGTAAAATCAATGCGCCCTTGTCCTACTCTACGAGTACCTATTGTTACAGGGATTCATACCAAGCGGAGGAGGGGCTTAGTTCAACACGCCGTTTTACCACAAAGAAAGTATTTAATTATTTTGTATTTTATCAATAAAATAAAAACACGAAAAATTACCGAGTTTTATCAAAATAAAAAATGGTAATCATTTTTTATCTTGCACATAATAACGTTAAGCGTTATTATTAATCCATATGATAAAAAGTTTTGCAGATAAATCAACTGAATATTTGTTCAACAGAAGATTCGTCAAGGGTTTTCCGAATCAAATTCATAAAATCGTTTATCGAAAATTATTAATCATTGATGGTGCAGAGCAACTTGATGATTTGAGAGTTCCACCCGGAAATCGACTCGAAAAATTATCTGGTAATTTATCTGGAAAGCATAGCATTAGAATAAATGACCAATGGAGAATAATCTTTTCTTGGAAAGATAATAATGCTTATGAAGTCGAAATAACAGATTATCATAAAGGATAAAAAGTAATGAGTAGAAAATTGGAGCCAATACATCCCGGGGAGATATTACTTGAAGAGTTTTTGATTCCAATGGAAATAAGCCAATATCGTTTGGCAAAGGATATAAATGTTCCGGCAAGAAGAATTAATGAAATCGTTCTTGGTAAAAGGTCAATTACAGCAGATACTGGATTAAGATTGTCCGAATATTTTGGAATGTCAGAAAAGTTTTGGTTGAACTTACAAATGAAATATAATTTAGAAATCGAGAAAGATAAACTTCAAGATAGATTAAAAAGGGAAGTAAAGAAACTAAAAAGAGTAAGTTAAAAAGTTGTGGTATAACGTTACAAGGATTCATACCAAGCCCCGTAAAGAAACGGGGTCTATGGATGGACGAAGCCCCGCCAACAAAATGGCGCGCAAGCTCCAGGCGACTTAACGCGGCGGCTTGTATTTTTAAAAGTACATTTTATAAGTGTGTTAACTCTTACGGGATGTAATTATCCCGAAAGAAGAATATAATCCTTCCTTTTTGCGGATGTAAAAAGTAGAAGGAAATTTTTCCCCGAAGGGATGGATACCCAAAAATAAAATTAACCGCGGTGTTGTGTTTTAACATAACACGCCGTTATACGTTAATAACTTCACTACAAAAATAGATTTGAATTAGTTGAATTATTGATTAAAATATGTAATCTTTTAAGTATGAAAAATGAATTAGATAAAATATTGTCCAAAGTGAGAGCATTACTTCCATATTTAACTCAAACATACCAAGTTAATTCAATCGAAATATTTGGGTCGTTTGTAAGGAATGAACAAAATAGTGACAGTGATTTAGATTTACTAGTATCTTTTAACAAGGTTCCAAGCTTAATAAAATTTATTGAGATGAAAAATTATCTTACTGACCAACTTCAAATAAATGTTGATTTGGTTATGAAGGATGCTTTAAAACCACAATTAATTAAGAATATTTTAAGTGAAGTAATCTCAATATGAAGAAACAAAGAGACTTTAAGATATATTTAAATGATATTTATGAATCAATTGAAAAAGGTATTTCTTTTATAGAAAATATGGATTATGAAGATTTCAAAAAAGATGAAAAAACTCAATTTGCATTAGTTCGTGCGATAGAAATTATAGGGGAAGCAAGTAAGAAGATACCAAATGAAATAAGGAATTAATCCATAGAAATTCCGTGGAGAGAAATAAGTGGAATGAGGGATATATTAATTCACGATTATTTTGGAATAAATGCTGAAGTCGTTTGGGAAACCGCAAAGGAAGATTTACCAGAATTGAAAGAAAAGATACAAAAGTTAATCCACGATATTGAGTAATACATATAAAACGTATAACGTTACAAGGATTCATACCGAATCCCGTAAAAAACGGGGTAAACTGCGCTGAGGCATAATCCGGTGTCCCCGTAAAGAAACGGGGTCTTCTAAGCCCCTCCAATCAAAATGGCGGGCAAGCTCCATGCGCCTTAACCGGGAGGCTTGTATTTTTAATAGCACATTTTATAAGTGTGTTAACTCTTGCAGTATGCAGCTATCCCGTAAGAAAAATATAACCCTCTCTGACGGATAATACGCCGTTAGCTGTATATCGATTAGAAAAATATTATTATCGTTAAAAGATGTAAGAAAATAAAAAGAGGTTCGTAATGAGAAAGTTAATATGTTCAATTTTAGCATTCATTATCGTTGGGCTCATATTTGTTTCTTGCTCAACTACTACTGAACCTATCCCGTATGAATCAGAAATTTTAACGGGACTGTCAATACCGGACTCTGTGTTTCAAAAACTGAAAGACAACCACCGTCCGCTTAAGTTGTTTGATCAACTGCCTCCGCCGCAGGCACCTGATTATTCTTCTCAAGATGCCTGGGCTGCTTTATATGAACGAAGCGACGAAGCAGATGTTGCTCCACCAAACACGGCTTATCCGGAAGCTCAAGATTCTTCACAAATTGATGTCTTCTTTATACATCCAACTTGTTATACCGGAAAAGAATTTTGGAATGGTCCTTATGATGACCCGGAAGTAAAAAACAATGTTTCATTTATAATGATGTATATTGCGAGCGTCTTTAATGCTACCGGACGTATTTATGCACCGCGGTACAGACAGTTCACATTATTTTCCATAGTTGAAAAAGAAACAATGTCTGGTATTCAGTCAATTGAATTGGCGTATTCTGATGTAGAGCGTGCATTTAATTATTACATCCAAAATTACAATAACGGACGCCCATTCATTCTTGCAAGTCATAGTCAGGGAAGTATGCATGGTGCCCGTTTACTTCAAACAAAAATTGTTGGAACATCACTTCAATCAAAGCTTGTAGCCGCTTATTTAATAGGAATGGCAATACCGGATAATTTAAGCGGTATTTCACCGGCAAGTTCAGCAAATGATTTTGGAGTTTATATAAATTGGAATTCGCTTACTTCAGGCGCAGATACACGATTTTTTACTGAGGACATAGTAATATGGGTTGGTAATTCATACAGAAAAAGTAAAGGTATTTCAATATTACAAATTAATCCTCTCTCATGGTTGAAGGGGGGCGGAAAAGTGGAGGCTTCAAACAATCCGGGCTCTTTACCTACAAATCAAGATCCAACTTTACTTCCGCTAATTCAAGCAGTAACAAGCGCCGATGCTACAGGAAACGTTTTGATCATAGAGAAACCCGTTGTTGCAGGATTTCCGGGTGACGGGCCTGACGCACCATTGTTGAATGCCGATAAAGGTGATTATCATAATTATGATTACCAGCTTTTTTATGAAAGTATTCGTAAAAATGCCGTTGATCGTACAAAAGCTTATTTAGGAAGATAAAATAACTAAACAGTTTTGCTTGTATGAAATTTCTTGTTTGTTTTACAGCTAAAGTTAGAAGGATTCATACCGAGCCCGGAAAAAAACGGGGTAAACTGCGCTGAGGTATAATCCGGTGTCCCCGTAAAGAAACGGGGTCTATGGATGGGCTAAGCACCTCCAAACAAAATGGCAGGCAAGCTCCAAGCGACTTAACCCGGTGGAGGCTTGTATTTTTAATAGTACATATTATAAGTGTGTTAACTCTTATGGGATGTAATTATCCCGAAAGAAGAATGTAACCCTTGCTTTTTGCGGATGTAAAAAGTTGAAGGAAATCTATAAAATAAAATTAATTGCTGTGTTGTGTTTTAATGACTTGTCTCGTCCATTAGCAAATGGACTGACGGATAACGGCTGTTAGCTGTAATTGTAAAAATTATCTGAAAAGCTCGGAATGCGAGCCAGTTCTTTCTAAGATGAGTGAGTCATTTGTTAATCTGTAAATTAAAATCCAATCAGGCTCAAGATGACAGTCTCGATGATTTTTCCATTTGCCGATTAATGTATGATCTTTGAATTTCAGGTCTAATATTTCACCATTCAATAGAGTTTCAATTACAACTACGAGCTTGAATAAATCTTTCCCTTGGTTTGAAACTCTTTTGAAATCTTTCTTGAATTGTGAAGTATAAACAAGATTCAATTACCGAGTTCCTCGAAAAGGTGATTTTTGTCTGAAACAATATGTAAGTCCACGCCTTTTTCAGATTTTAATAGTGTTTCTTCGGTTAATTCATTCGGAATTTTAATTTCAAATGGGATTCCTTTATTCAATGAAACTTGAGTTAAAAAAATTGAAATTGCTTCGGACATTGTAATATTTAATTTATTAAGAATTTTCTGAGCTTTATTCTTAACACTCGGATCAATTCTCGCTTGTATTGTTGCTGATTTATTCATTTTAATCTCTTTTGCATGTAGTGACAATTGCAATACAATTATAAAATTAATATAATTTAGAAGCAAATAAATTATTTAGGAATTACAGCTAACAAGTTAGTCCGAATAAAATCAACTCGGAAATTAGATATTCGTCAAATATTTTTAAGTGCTTTCGGGGGCGCGCAGCTATCCCGGAAGAATAAAAACAACCTTTGCTTTTTGCGGATGTAAAAAGTAGAAGGAAATCTTTTCCCGTTAGAAGCGGGATGTATTCCAAAAATAAAATTAACTGCGGTGTGGTGTATTTTCTGTGTTGTCCACGTTCTATTGAGATTAATAGTACGCAGATGCGTTAGCCAACAGATACGAATTTTCAAGGAAGATTGATAACATCTTAATGAAAATCTTAGCAAATTATTTTTCTTTCTTCTCTCTTATTTCCTATCTCTTTCCAAAACCTATTGTTACTAAACCTCAGTATTTTTATATTCACCGCCATGAAAATTGTAATACAAATATTGTTGCTTTTTGCACTTCTAACTTTCGGCTGCGGTAAAGGAATCGAACCTAACCCGGTACAGCCGGAAAATGAAAAACCCGGTTTCAGCGGGAAGATAACTTTTTTGGGCACATGGGCGGACAGCATTAAAAGAACCCACATTGTAGTCTTCAAAAACCCGATTAATTCCGCCGGCGATTTTAATGCTTTTAATATTGCATACGTAAGCTACGAAATCCCTTTCGGCATAACGGAATTTAACTACTCATCTTTAGACTCTTCATATGTGCCTATCGCTCCCGGAGAGTATAATTACGTGGCGGTAGCACAGTCAAGCACCCCAGCACTTTTGCTCGATAGAAAAGCGTGGATTGTTGCCGGGTTATATTATACCAACAATGACACAACAAAACCGGGTAAACTTGTAGTCAACCAATTCGGATTAACAACGAGTGTAGATATTATTTGCGATTTTAACAATCCGCCGCCGCAGCCACCGGGAGGTAATTAGTTAAATGATTAGAAAAAAATATTCAGTTACATTTTTATTTTTTTTGTTATTCTTTACTACCGCATTTAGTCAACAGCGAAAAATATCAGGGACTGTTCTGGATGAGAGTGGGGGGATACTTGGGTTTGCAAACATTGCGGTTGAAGGAACAACTACCGGTGCGGCTTCAAACGTTCTCGGTAAATTCAGTATCGGCGGTCTTCAACCAAAAGTTTACAATTTATTTGTTTCGATGATCGGGTACGAATCCAAAAACGTACAGGTTGATGTTACAGAAAATAATGCTTCGGTTACTATTTTATTAAACGCGTCGGCGGTACAGTCTGAACCGGTAGTTGTTACGGCGGGCAAACATCAGCAGCGTCTTGATGATTTGCCGGTAAGTGTTGAAGTGTTAGACCCTGAAATAATCGACAAAAAAAATATTTACAATATACGCGATGCGATACGTTACATGCCGGGTATAAATTTAGTTGACGACCAGCTAAGCATTAGGGGTTCAAGCGGGTATAGCAGGGGCGCCGGTTCACGGGTTTTAACAGCAATAGACGGCATACCGCTTTATACAGGCGATTCCGGAGAAATTATATGGGAGATGATACCTGTTAATGAAATTGAAAGAGTTGAAATATTAAAAGGCGCTTCAAGTTCGCTTTATGGTTCAACAGCAATCGGCGGTGTTGTAAACATCATAACAAAAAAACAAACTAACCAGAGTTACACATATTTTAAAGCGCTTTCTGGTTTGTACGATAAACCATCGCATGATGAGTGGAAGTGGTCGTCGAAGCCAAGAACATTTAATTCGTTATCCGCTTCGCACACAAACCACATTGGCGGTTTGGGGTTTTCAGTTTCATTAAGCCGCATTGATAATTACAGCTACAAACAAAATGATTTTACACGCAGATACATCGGCTTTATAAAAGGAACGATTGATATTTCTGATAAAACTAATTTGTCTTTTTTCCTTAACTCGTTAAACCAAACTTCGGGTAATTTTATTTATTGGAAAGACAGTCGCAACGCGCTTGTGCCGCCCGATGCTGACCAGGGGCAAAAAGTAAAAACAAACAGGCAGATGTTAGGAATAATTTTAACGCATCAATTTAATAACAATCTGCAAGTAGAATTTAGGGGAAGTTATTATAGAACGGACTGGCGCGATCAGTCTGTTTCGATGAATTCTTCCATCGCAAATTTATTCAGAGGAGAGATTCTCGCTGTCAATCAATTTAATAATAATTTCACTTTAACAGGCGGCATCGAGTCATCCGGCTCAAAAGTAAAATCGAATATTTTCGGTAACCCGGCTGCATTTTCATTTGGGGCATACATGCAAGGTGATTTTAAACTTCTTAAACAATTAAATGTTTCAGCCGGGGTTAGATACGATTTGAGTAAGTTAGATACAATGAAAGGTGTCTCCAACATTTCTCCAAAACTTGGTATAAACTATAAATTAACCGATAGAATAATATTTCGTTCATCAATCGGGACAGGATTTAGAGCGCCCTCACTTGCCGAAGCTTATACCTCAACTTTAGTAAGCGGTGTAAGTATAAATCCAAATCCGAATTTGAAACCTGAGCGGAATTTAAATTTTGAGGCGGCTGTTCAGTACAAGTTATCAGTTTTATCCAAATTTGAAGCAGCGTTATTTCAAAACGAATTTTACGATTTTATTGAACCGGCGGTAAATATTTTAAACGGACAGGTAAGTTTTGCAAATGTTACCCGAGCCCGCATTCAAGGGGCGGAGTTTATATTTAACGTTGCGCCATTTACAGATAAGTTTTATTTATCAGGCGGGTATACCTATTTATGGACGCGCGATTTGCAAATGAACAAAGCGTTAAAGTACCGTCCGCGCCATATTGTATCTGCGGGAATAAATTACAACCCCGGTGCATTAAGCTTTGGTCTAAATTTCCGGTATTGGAGTAAAGTTGAACAAATGGATTTTGAACTTGTTGACCTGGGAATTGTAAAAGACGGCGAAAAACGTGTTGCGGTTTACGTGCTTGATTTTAGCGCGGGTTATAGTTTATTTTACATCGGTTTTCCGGGGAGAATTTTCTTCAATATGGATAACCTTTTAAACTACAATTACGTTGAACTGATAGGCAATCTTGCGCCGCTCAGAAATTTTTCATTAAGTATAGATTTATTTTTTTAAGAGTTTTTATGTTTGTCGATACACACGCTCATTTATTTTATCCCAATTTTGAGGAAGATCTTTTCGAAGTGATAAAAAAAGCACGCGAAGAGAGAGTTGATTACATGTTGGTTCCCGCAACCGATTTAAAAACCGCGAAGCAGGTAATTGAACTTTGTGATAGATATGATTTTATATTCGGCGCTGTGGGCGTTCATCCACACGATACAAAAGATTGGGATGATTCCTTTATTCCGAAACTTGAAGAACTTGCAAAACATCCGAAGATAGTTGCGATAGGCGAGATAGGTTTAGACTACTTTTATGATTTTTCACCAAAAGAAAAACAGATAAAAGCGTTCAAAGATCAAATAGAGCTCGCTTTAAAACTCGATCTCCCGGTAATAATACATAACCGCGATTCAGATGTTGATATGATGGAAATAATAAAGTCCTACGCGGGCAGCGGTCTCCGCGCTCAGTTCCATTGTTTTAACGCTTCACTGGAAGATGCACGCGAACTGATCGCTATGCATCATTATATTTCATTCACCGGGAATATTACATTTAAAAAGTTTGATTCGTTAAGAGAAATTGCCGCTGCAATTCCGCTTGAAAATATTATGATCGAAACCGACTCACCGTTTATGACTCCCGTTCCATACCGCGGGAAAAGGAATGAACCTACGAATGTAAAATATGTCGCCGAAAAACTTGCAGAACTTCACAAAATAACTATTGAAGAAGTAGCAAGAATAACATCGTTAAACGCATTTAAAATGTTCGGCATGGGAAAGAAAAAAGACACTGTTAATACTTATAAAATTCACAACTCTCTTTATATTAATATAACAAACCGCTGCAACGCCGACTGTGTATTTTGTCATCGCAAAGAAAACCCGGTTGTACATGGTTACAATTTGCAAATGAAACACATTGATGAACCGAACGCGGATGTTTATATAAATGAAATCGGAGACCCGGCTGCATATGATGAAATAGTGTTTTGCGGTTTCGGCGAGCCTACAATCAGATGGGATGTAGTTAAGAAAATTTCGAAATACGTAAAAGAACACGGCGGTTGTACAAGGCTTAATACAAATGGGCACGGTAATTATATAAACAAAAGAAATATTACTCCGGAGTTGAAGGGATTGATTGATACAGTCTCTATAAGTCTTAATTCATTTGATCCGAAACAATACGCTGATATAATGAAAGTTGATAAAAGGTTATTTAACGAAATGGTTACGTTTGCAAAAGAAGCAAAAATTTATATCAAAAAAGTAGTGCTTTCAATAGTTGCCATTGACGAAGTTGAAATAGAAAAAGCGCGTGTAATAGTTGAAGAAAAAATAGGAGTTGAATTTAGAGTGAGGGAATATTTTTAATGAAAAGAAAATTCACAAGTTGTTTTTATTTTTGTTTAATAAGTATTTCTTTATTTGCCCAGCAAAAATCTTCGTTACAATATTCGATAGATACACTTCTTGCGAATGATTTTTTTACATCCGCGATTGCCGCTGTATCTGTTTATAATTTAACTGCAAACGAAAATTTATATAACCGATCCGAAAAACTTCTTCTCCATCCCGCTTCAAATATGAAAGTATTGACGTCAACAGCGGGTTTAATATTTCTTGGACCAGACTACACATTTAAAACAAAATTAGCGTACACCGGTGAGATAATAAACAGCACATTATTCGGTGATCTTTATGTTATCGGAGGCATGGACCCCGATTTTACTTCCGATGACCTTGATACTCTAATCAATAGTATAACAGCAACCGGAGTTAAAGAAATATCGGGTAACTTGATAGGCGATGTTTCGATTATGGACTCTCTATTTTGGGGGCAAGGCTGGATGTGGGATGATGATCCTTCTACCGACGCGCCATATATGACAGCATTGAACATAAATGACAACGCAGTTGAAGTAATTGTTGAACCGGATAAAGCGAGTCAACCGGCGGAGGTTTTCACGAATCCAACTACTTCGTTTTTTCAGATAGAAAATAATTCCAACACAACATCCATAAGAGGGGAGGAAGACATTACTATTAGCCGCGATTGGATAAACCGCACAAATAAAATTATTGTAAACGGTTCTATTTATTCCGGCAGAAAAGAATCAACAACAAAAGTAAATGTTTATAATCCAAAGCAATATTTCCTTTCTCTTTTTAAAGAAAAACTAATAGAACACGGTGTTAAAGTTGCCGGAGGAATTAAGTTTGATATAACACCGGCTTCCGCAATGATTCTTCAAACAGTAGAACGAAGATATGATTCTGTAATTGTTAATCTTGATAAGACCAGCGATAATTTAAGTGCCGAAATGACACTTCGCGCGATGGGCTGCCAGGTTTTCGGAGAACCTGCTGATGCACATAAAGGCTTGCAACTCATCGATAGTCTTATTGAACTATCAGGTTTAAACCCGTCATCATACAGACTTGTAGATGGTTCCGGTGTATCTCATTACAATTTGGTTTCCGCGGAGTTAATGGTTTCTGTTTTGAAATATATTTATTTCGCGAGACCGGAATTATATAATATTTTGTATAATGCCTTTCCGGTTGCCGGTGTTGACGGCACATTAAGAAGCCGGATGAGAGGGACGGCAGCAGAAAATAATGTGCACGCAAAAACCGGTACATTAAGCGGCATTAGTACACTTTCCGGTTACGTTCATTCTGCTGATGGTGACATGCTTGCGTTTTCAATTCTCATCCAAAACCATGTACGTAACACCGCAAAAGCTGTTTATTTCCAAAACGAAATTTGCCGGCTGCTTGCTGAATATAAATAAGAACGTCCATTGCACGCGATTGTTACTAATAGAGGGTTAAAGTTTGACAGAAAATAGAAGGAACAAATTGTGGATGACTGTATGTTGGTTTGCTCGCATGAGTCAATAATGGGGTTAAATTTAACTTGTCTGATGTGACTTTTACCCTCCATCCATTTATCCACACTCATTTATCCATCCAAATGAAATATTTTATTTTTATCTCCCTCACAATTAAGAGCTAGCGCCGCTGATTTCTTAAATGACTCATTCCACTCAAAGTTGTGATATCTCCTCATTTTAGAATTTGAATCTTTTTTTTGACTATTGAATCTGATTACACGGAAACAAAAATAATTAATCAATAATTTTTAAGGCAAAAAAATGTTAAGAACTAACCTAACTCATGTATTATCCGAAAAAGAACACGCTGAATTATTAGCTTCAAATGAAAATGTTATGGTTTGCTGCGGTCGTATGGGACCGATGTGTATACCTGTTTACGAAGTTATGGAAGAAATTGAAAACGAGTATTCGCATGTAAAATTTGCCGATATGGAATTTGATTCGCCTGATGCAAAAATTATAAGAAATTTGCCTGAAGCAAGTAACTTTGCCGGTTTGCCATTTACAATTTATTACAAAAAAGGTAAGGTTGTAAAAGCAACAAGCAGCATTCAATCAAGAGATCAAGTTACTTCTATACTTGATGAAAACTTCAAAAAGTAATAAAAATTAATTTTGGATATGGTGTCTTAAGTATTTAACCAGCGATGGTTATTGAATATGCTGAAAGACGCCATAATATTTTAAAAGGATTATATAATGCAAAATGATTATGATTATGATGTTGTTGTAATTGGCGCCGGAGCTGCCGGCTTAACGGCAGGTATCTATCTATCGCGGGCAAAATTAAAAACGTTAATTTTGAATGAAGGGGCAGTCGGCGGGCAAATGGTGCTTACGCATGAAATTGCAAATTACCCCGGAGTTGAAAATATAAGCGGGTACGAACTTGCGAGGAATATGAAAACGCAGGCTCAAAAATTCGGATGTACAATACGCTCAAATATAAAAATAACATCACTCGACCTTGAAGGTGATATTAAAAGAGTTACAATTAATGGCAAAGATGAATTCACATCTCATGCGGTTATAATCGCGACGGGTGGTAAATCGAGAATGATTGGCGCTGTTGGTGAAGAAAAATTTAAGGGAAAGGGAATTTCATACTGTGCAACCTGTGACGGTGATTTTTTCCAGGATAAAGAAATAATAGTTGTGGGCGGCGGAAACTCCGCGCTTGAGGAGGCGGTATCGCTTACAAAATACGCATCAAAAGTTACATTGGTTCACCAGTTCGACCATTTCCAGGCATTGGAACATTACATTGAAGAAGCGAAAAAAAATGAAAAAATAAATTTCATCATGGAGAGCAAAATAACCGAGTTTTTAGGGGACGAAAAACTTGAGTTTGTTAATATTGAAAATCAAAGAACACATGAAATAACAAAAATGAAAATTGACGGGACGTTTATTTTTATCGGTTATGTTCCGAACACTGAATCGATTGAAGGTATAGTTGAACTGAATAAGTGGAAAGAAATTATTGTCGATTCTGATTTGCGGACAAATGTACCCGGGGTTTATGCCGCGGGTGATTCCATTCAAAAAAAATACAGGCAGGTAACAACCGCCGTAGCGGATGGTACAATTGCCGCACTCAGTGCATCCGATTATGTTAACAACATAAAAAAAGAATTTCATCAAGCTGAACTTGTTTGAGTAAAAAAGGAGTTGTCTCAAAAGTCCTAAAACCGGTTATGAATGATTGACATTCGGCTCATAATCCCACGGTTGAAACCGCAGTTTAAAGTATACTTTTTTTTGAGACAACTCTTTTTTTTACTGCTTAGTTTCTCTTCTAAGTAACTCACAATAATTCACATCAATATTAGTCCCCAATATTCACATTCGATAATTCCTCATTTCTTTATATATTTATAATCAAATTAATATAAAAAGTAATGGAGGATATATGTCTTTAAAAGTTATCGAAGGATTAAAACCGGAAATTATGTGGCAGAGATTTTATGAGATCAGCCAGGTTCCGCGTCCATCAAAAAAAGAAGAAAAAATCAGAGAATATTTACGGGCTACGTTAAAGGAAATTAATATAGATTTTAGCGAAGATGAAGCTGGAAGCATAGTGGCGAGAGTTCCTGCTACAAAAGGATATGAAAATGCTCCTATTGTAGTTTTGCAGGGACATGTTGATATGGTTTGTGAAAAAAATAAAAGCAAAAAACACGATTTTGAAAATGACCCGATTCAGCTTTTATTGGAAGATGGTTGGATTACAGCAGACGGAACAACACTCGGAAGCGACAATGGCATTGGTGTAGCCGCCGGTCTTGCGGTTGCAACAGATAAAGATGTGGTGCATGGTCCTTTGGAATTGTTATTCACCGTTGATGAAGAAACGGGACTTACCGGAGCAAACAATTTGCAGCCGGGCTTTGTTAAAGGGAAAATTCTTTTAAATCTTGATTCCGAAGAAGACGGAGCTTTTTACGTCGGATGCAGCGGCGGGATGGACACTCTCGGCATATTTGAAATTCAAAAAGAATCAATCGGTTCAGATTATAATGCGTATGAATTAATCGTTACCGGGTTAAAAGGGGGACATTCGGGTCTCGATATTGTTACCGGTCGCGCAAACGCAATAAAACTTCTTGCACGAACATTAGCACAATTAAAAGACGTTGATTACAAAATAGTAAAGATAGACGGCGGATCATTGCGCAACGCAATTCCGCGTGAAGCCGACACTGTTTTGATGATAAAAGCTTCGGATGAAAAAACTGTTGCCGATATAGTTTCATCTTTTGAACAATCGCTTATGAATGAATATAAAATTTCGGATGGCGGATTGAGTTTGAAATTTGTAAAATCAAATGAAACAACCGGAGAGGTTTTTACAAAAAAATTCTCCGATAATATAATTGAACTTTTACTTGTTATGCCGCACGGCGTTATTGCGATGAGTCAGGATATAGATGGATTGGTTGAGACTTCAACAAACCTTGCGACTATAAAAATCTCCGATAATAAAGTTTTAATCGGCACAAGTCAGCGCAGTTCTATTGAGAGCGCAAAGTTATTTATCAACAGCAGTGTTAAAGCGGCATTCAAATTAGCCGGCGCCGATAAGATAAACGTTGGCGATGGGTATCCTGGTTGGAAACCAAATATGGATTCTAAAATTCTAAAAACATCCAGGGAAGTTTTCCAAAATCTTTTTAAAACCGAACCTGAAATAAAAGCTATACATGCCGGTTTAGAATGCGGCATTCTTGGCGCTAAGTATCCCGGACTTGATATGGTTTCTTTTGGTCCAACAATCGAAGGCGCGCATTCACCGGATGAAAAAGTAAATGTTAAAACCGTTGAAAAGTTTTATGATTTATTAAAAGGTATTCTTAAATATGTCGCTGAATCAAAGTAGTTAAAATATTATCAAATTACCTCAGCGATAAAAATATTACTGATTGATAAAGAATATTTTTTATCTTTGCACCTTAAAAAATGGGCTTTATAGAAGCCCATTTTTATTAAAATAAATAAACAAAAGAGAATATGAATTTTATTCAACTCAAAAATATATTTGAAAATAATAACTCGTTTTTAATTACTACACACGTTAATCCCGATGCAGATGCTATCGGGTCTGAGTCAGCAGTTTATTACATACTTAACAAACTCGGCAAACAGGTTTTTATTGTTAATCACAGCGCGCTGCCGTACAATCTTGAATTTCTCGACATCGATAACAAAATTGAGACTTACGTGCCGGAAAAACACGACAAACTTTTTAACGAAGTTGATGTTTTGATTTGTGTAGACTTTAACCGCTCGGATAGAATTGTAAAAATGCAGCAACCATTTCTCGCTTCAAAAAAAACAAAAATATGTATCGATCATCATCAAGAACCTGAAGATTTTGTTGATTATGCGTTTATAAGTACCGACTACTCCGCCACAGGCGAAATAATTTATGATTTTATAAAAGAAACAAACATCATCACACTCGATAAAAAAGAAGCCGAAGTTATATACGCTGCAATTATGACCGATACAGGTTCATTCCGTTTTGAAAGAACTTCACCTAAAATTCATTTTATTGCTGCGGAACTGCTTAACCTCGGCGTAAACCCCGGCGATATATATGACAAAATTTATGATCAGGGGAAGTACAGCAGAATAAAATTATTAGGAAGCGCGCTTGCCTCAATGAAACGATGCGGCAAGAATGAAGCAATTTGTTATATGGTTATAACTCAAAAAACATTTGAGGAAACCGATGCCGAAGAATTCGATACCGATGGATTTGTAAACTTCGCTTTATCGGTTGAAGGTGTTAAAATCGGGATGTTATTCATCGAACTTAAGGAAGGATTTAAAGTCAGTTTCCGATCCAAAGGTGTAATTCCGGTAAATAAACTTGCTGCCGTGTTTGGAGGAGGCGGACATATTAACGCCTCCGGTGCAAGACTACGGGACAAACAAATGAATGATTTGCTTCCAAAGATTATTTTAGAAGCTGAAAAATATTTATAAGAAAAAGGTAATGAAATGTTAAAACTTAACATAAAAATCGGCGCAAAAAAAATATCGTACAATCCGCTATCGGTAAGCCTTAAATATTTAATTGAAGAAAAAAAAATTAGGCAAAGTTTAGATAATCTTGTTAAAGTGTTCGGGCTCAAATTATCTGCGGTTCAGATTAATAATTTTATGGCGGATACAGGCGGTGAGATTAGAGTTGCAAAACACACAGGCAAACCGGATGAAATATTAATCTCAAGAATAAAAATTGATGATAAATATTCTTCAGATTATTTTCGTAATCATGTTGCAGGGTTAGTAAATCGTTTGTCGGGTGAAGAAATAAAAAATCTTCATATTTTTATCCCGGCTTACGAACCATTCAAAAAGTTTTTTGATTCTGAGGAATATTATTACCAGGCATTTGTTGAAGGCGCTTTTTTTGGCGCATATTCGTTTGATAAATATATATCTAAAAAAACAAACAAGCAGTTCGATGTTTATTTTTACGCCGCCAATGAGAAAAAACTAAAATCAGCAGTTGGTAATGCGCGGAATATAATGGCTGGCGTGCAATTTACACGCGATTTGCAAAACGAGCCTGCCGCAAATTTAACTCCGAAATTATTTGCAGATAAAATAAAAGCAGAGCTAACCGCGGCTGGAGTTAAGGTAACTGTTTTTGATGAAAAAAATATAAAAAAGAAAAAAATGGGCGGATTGCTGGCTGTCGGCTCGGGGAGCGCAAATCCGCCGCGATTTATTGTTCTCGAATATAAGGGAGCAAGTAAAGGGAAAGCAACCAGCAGCAAAACAACAGCGCTGGTTGGTAAGGGTGTAACTTTTGATTCTGGTGGAATATCGATAAAACCTGCCGCTGATATGGGCGATATGAAAGGCGATATGTCGGGCGCCGCCGTTGTTGCCGGTACTATTCTGGCCGCGGCAAGAGCAAAGTTAAAAGTGGATTTACTCGGTCTAATTCCATCAGCCGAAAATATGCTTTCAGGTTCGGCTTACAGACCCGGTGATGTAGTTATTACTTCATCCGGCAAAACAATTGAAGTTGATAATACCGATGCTGAAGGAAGAATAATTCTGGCGGATGCACTTGATTATGCGTCAAAACAAAAACCTTACAGAATAATAGACCTTGCAACTTTAACAGGCGCTTGTGTGGTGGCTTTAGGTGAATTTACAGCGGGATTATTTACAAAAGATGAAAAGCTTTCGAGCGAGATATATGCTTCCGGAATAAAAACACACGACCGCACATGGCCGATGCCGATGTGGGACGATTATCATTCACTAAATAAAAGCGATGTTGCGGATGTTAAAAATATTGGCGGGCGCTGGGGCGGAGCCATTTCCGCAGCAAAATTTTTAGAAAATTTTGTTGATAAAAATATTCCGTGGGCACATATTGATATTGCCGGACCGGCATCGGCAAACAGCCTTACAAACTATACAAAAAAATATATGACAGGTTTTGGAGTAAGATTGTTGTTCGATTATTTGTCGAAACAAAAATAGTTAGACACTTAACTTGCCGTCTTTCATTTCATAAACCGTATCGGCAAGTTCAACAAGCTCTTTGTTGTGGGTAACTATAACAAACGTTTTGTCAAATTTATCTCGTAGTTCAATTAAGATATTGTGAAGAATTTCACTGTTTGCAGAATCGAGGTTTCCGGTTGGTTCATCTGCGAAAATAATCGATGGATCATTTGCAAGAGCGCGGGCAATGGCAATTCGCTGCTGCTCACCGCCTGACAATTCGGCTGGCTTATGGTTTATTCGTTCTTTCAGTCCCACTGCTATTAATAATTCCCCGGCGTGAGTTATCGCCTCATCTTTAGGGATGCCGCATATCATTTTAGGGATTGCTACATTTTCAACGGCTGTAAATTCAGGCAAAAGATGATGGAACTGAAAAACAAAACCGATGTTTTTATTTCTGAACCTCGCGAGTTTGTCATCCGATAACGAAAAGATATTTTGATCCCCATAAAAAACAGTTCCGCTGTCAGGTCTGTCCAATGCACCCAATATGTGCAGCAGAGTACTTTTGCCGGCGCCGCTTGCTCCAATTATGACCGATATTTTTTTCTGTTCGATTTCAAGCGAGACAGATTTTAAGACTTCAAGCCGCACTTTTTTTGTGGTTTGATAACTTTTTATAATTCCTTCGGCTTTTAATATTATATCATTCATCTTTTTTCCATAAAAAAATTATTCCCACTTTATTGCTTCTAAAGGATTTATTTTTGCCGCACGTTTGGCAGGGAATAACGACGCAAAAAAACTAAGTAGCATCGAAACTCCTGTAATAAAAAAGAAATCCGAAATTCGAACATCGAGAGGCATAGCGTTTATTTTATACTGCATCGGGTCTAACGGGTAGATGTTATATTTCATGTGAATATAACATATACCGTAACCGATAACCACGCCCGCCAGCGTACCTATTATCCCGATTAAAAGACCTTCGTACATAAATATTTTTAATATCGATTTCTGTTCCGCCCCCATTGAGACCAAAATTCCGATGTCACGTTTTTTTTCAATGACCGACATTGAGAGTGAACCCAAAATATTAAATGATGCAACGGCTATTATTAACGAAAGCAAAATATAAGCGCCCCATCTCTCAATCTGCATAAAAGTGTAAAGCTCTTTATGGAAATCGTACCAGGTTGAAATATGAAAATTAGTATTACTTAACTTTTGCTCAAGCCGCTGTTTTACAGCATCCGATTCATCCATGCTATTTAGCCTGATATCGAAACCTTGAATTCTGTTTCCGTATCCCAATAACCTTTGCGCTGATTTGAGTGATGTAAAAATAAAATTGCGGTCGTATTCATTATTATTGGAGCTATAAATTCCTTTAACAATATATTTCTGCATCATCGGCAATGAAAATTGCGATATTGATTTTTCAATTCCTACTGGTGAAATAACTGTTATTGTATCGCCAGTAATTGCCTCAAGCCGGTTTGCAAGTGCGAGCCCCAATAAAATACCGGGGGTTTTTTCATCTTCGTTAAACCCGTATGAGCCGAACATAATGTTTTCTTTTAAGCCGTAAATATTTTCCGCTGCCTTTTCATCCAAACCTTTTAAAGTTATCACTTCCATCTCATCGCCTTTAACGGCGAGAACGCGTCCGCTTACAAATGGTGAATAACCAGTTAGATTTTTTAAACTATTAATTGCATTTAAAGCTTCATCTCTCAGCACATCTTGCTGACTGCTCAAAATTTCAACCCGAACATGCGGATCAAAATTTACAAGGAAAGATTTTACAAGACTGCCGAAACCATTAAAAACCGAAAGTACAACTATTAGCGCTGCAACACCGATTGTTATACCGAGAACAGAAATAATTGAAATTATGGTTATAAAATTAACTTTGTGTTTTGATATTAAATAACGCCGCGCTATAAATCTTTCGAATATCATCAGCTAAACCTCAAAGCAGTTACGGGATTTATACGCGATGCTATATAACTTGGTATTACAGAAACAAAAAGACTTAAAACAAAAGTAAGCACCGATACAATTAGAAATATTTCAGGCTTTATAGAGACGGGAACCGATGACATAAAATAAACCGATGCCGGTATTGATATTAATTTGAACTCGAGCTGCAAGTAAGTTAGTATAAATGCGGTAACATTACCGAGAAAAATTCCAATAACAGCAAGAAAGGCTCCCTGGTAAACAAATATGGCAATTATTTGTCTTCTCGTTGCCCCGAGCGATTTTAACGTACCGATAGCCTGTGTTTTTTCAAGGACAATCATTAAAAGTGTTCCGATGATATTAAATACAGCGACAATACTAATTAACGCAAGAATCAAGGGTATCGGTTCTTTCTGCAGTTCAATCCAGGTAAATATATTGCGATGTGTTTGGTAGATTGATCGAACCGAATAAGGATAGCGAAGTTGATCTGAAATAACTTTTGTGAGACTATCAATTTTTGAAATATCTTTTAGCTTTATATCATAACCCGAAATTTTATCTCCCATATCAAATAATATTTGTGCGGTATGAAGATCAGTATAAGCAATTAAATCATCATATTCCGCCATACCGCTTTCGAATATACCGTTAATTATAAATTTTTGAATATTCGGCAGATTTTCAAAAGAGGGAAGTTTATCATTTTTTAAAACAAAAACTGTAACAAAATCGCCGACTTTTAGAAGAAGTTTGTTTGCAAGTTTCCTCCCGATAACAAGCCCTGCCGTGTTTCCGTCCGAAAATCTAAACTCGCCTTCCACAATATTTTGTCTTACGCTTAATGCTTTGTTGCTGGCTTGTATTCCTTTAATATTCACACCTTCTTTTGTAGTCCGCGTTCCAATGATTCCAAGCTTTGAAACATACGGGTTAACAGCAGAAGCATTTGGATAGAGCAAATCATCAATTTGAGGCTGATACTCTAAATAAGAAGGAAGCGTATTGCGGAATGAAAAAACCTGGATGTGGGAATCAAAATCAATAATTTTATTTGTAATAGTTTTTTCAAATCCGTCTAATACGCTAAGCGCTATTATCAAAGTAGCAACTCCGAGCGCAATTCCTACAATAGAAAAACCTGATATAAAATTAATAAATCTTGAATCTTTTTTTGAAAGAGTATATTTTTTTGATAAATAAAAAGAAAACGACATCAGTTACATAATAATTATTCAAAACAAATTTAGTTAAGAAATAAAATAGATGAAAATATTCTTTAGAGTTAAGGTTGGAGTTCTATAAATCCGGTAACTCCAAGTTTTATTACATCATAAACAAGCTATGATGATAATTAGTGGACAAACTCTCAAATCTGACCGAAAGAGTAATCTTTGTACCAAAATTTATAAATTGGTTATAATAAATTAAAAAGTTTGAAAACCGCTTAAAATCTTGACTTTATATACCATAATAGCCATATTTGGCGGCAATGAGCAAAGAATTTTTATTTGTTACCGGTCGAAAAAATAAAATAAGGATTTCCGCCTTCGGATTTGAAAACATTAGAACTTCTCCTTGTTTAATATTTGCGCATGGTTTTAAAGGATTTAAGGATTGGGGTTTTGGCCCTTACTTAGGAAAATACTTTGCCGACAAAGGGTTCTTTGTTCTTACTTTTAATTTTTCGCACAACGGAGTGGGGGAATCGTTAACCGAATTTGATGAACTTGATAAATTTGCCGAAAATACTTTTTCACTTGAAATAAGTGAACTATCTGAAATGATAGACGCGTATAAAAATGGATTTTTCGGAAAAACATCAAACACCGGAATAGGTTTAATTGGACATAGCAGGGGTGGCGCAATAGCACTATTAACTGCTGTCTCAAAATCTGAAATTGGTGCTGTAGCGGTTTGGTCATCGGTTTCAAAGCTTGATAGGTATTCTGAGCGTCAGAAAGATAACTGGAGAAAAAAGGGAGTTTTCGAGGTTATGAATATGCGCACAAAACAAACTATGAAGTTAAACAAAACTCTGTTGGAAGATATTGAGCGGAATGGTGAAACAACTTTGAATATTCAGCAAGCTGTTTCAAAACTTAATCGACCTCTTTTATTGATTCACGGTGAACAGGATTTAGCCGTCCCCGTAAAAGAAGGTGCTCAACTTTATGATTGGTCGGATAAATCGTTATCACAGTTTACGACGATCCCGGCTGCCGGGCATACTTTTGATATAAAACACCCTTTTGAGGGGAGCAATAAAAAATTTGATACAGTTGTAAATTTAACAAGTGAATTTTTTTATAAAATATTTAAATAAGGAATTAAAACAAATGAAAGAATTTGTTCTGAACAACAAAATAGCTTCTATTATTAGTAATATATTTTCTTCCACAATAGTAAGAATATTTTCGTTTTCAATCTTAACAGCAGTTGCAGCGCAGATAGCTGTACCGGTGCAGCCTGTGCCATTTACGCTGCAGACCATGCTTGTGCTGCTTTCGGGTGCTTTCCTCGGTTCACGCAATGGCGCTTATAGTCAGCTAATGTATCTTGCACTTGGAACAATCGGATTACCAGTTTTTGCAAACGGTTTATTCGGTCCGGCGGTTCTTTTTGGACCAACAGGCGGGTATTTACTTGCATTTCCACTCGCCGCGTTAATTGTTGGTTTCGTTTCCGAAAAAACTTCAAACTATATCGGCATAGCCGCTTCAATGTTATTAGCTGAAGCCGTTGTTGTAATTTCAGGTATGCTGTACCTAAATGTTTTTTACTTATTAGACCTTAACGAGGCGCTTGTAGTCGGTGGAACTATTTTTTCTGTTTGGGCGGTTGTAAAAGTAATCGCCGCTATCTCAATTTATTTTGGCGTTAAAAAAGTTTCTAATAATTAAATTTAAGCAATTATCGGTTCTTTATTTTATCTGTTAATAAATAGGTTTTATGGAATTCAAAAACGTCATATTTATTTTCTTTTTTATTTTTGCGGTTGGATTTTTTGTTTATAGTTTAAATAAGCAATATAAATATATGATGACCGCACGCAAAAAAGATGACCGATTCGATAGAATAGGTGACCGGTTAAAACGCGTTTGGAAAATTGCATTTGCTCAAACAAAGTTATTGCGCGATCCCAAGGCGGGAGTTCCGCACTTTGTAATCTTTTGGGGCTTCGTTTTGTTTTTGTTCGCGGTTGTAGAAGCAATTATTCAAGGCTTTTATTCTCCTTTTTCGCTCAAGTTCGCCGGTCCGCTATATTCGCTTGTTACTATTATTCAGGATGTGTTCGGTGTGCTTGTAATTATAGCAGTGCTTTACGGTTTATATCGAAGATTTATTCTTCGTGTACCGCGTTTGGAAGTGGAGAAAGCGGGGAAATTGGATGCCGTGTTTATTCTCTTTTTAATCATGATGGTTTGCGTTTCGATGTTCGGGCAGAATATGGCTTCACTTGCCTCTAAAGGGTTTTCAACAGAAGCCTGGGAAGTAAGACCTATTTCGCTTGCACTCTCGCCATTATTTTTTAGCGTGGGTTCCGGTAGTTCGTCAATGGCTTACGAAATATTTTGGTGGATGCACATTGTTGTTGTTTTCGGGTTTATGAACTTTTTACCCTATTCAAAACATTTTCATGTTATTACTTCCATTCCAAATACTTTTTTTGCGCGTCACGATTCAATTAGAAATACAATTCAGCCGTTAAACCTTGAGGATGAATCAACCGATGTTTTCGGCGCAGTTGATGTTGAACATCTTTCATGGAAACAGATACTCGATGGTTACTCTTGTACTGAATGCGGAAGATGTACCGCATCGTGTCCTGCCAATACGGTTGGCAAAACGTTATCACCGAGAAAAATAATAGTTGATATACGAAAACGCAGTTCGGAAAAAGCACCTCTTTTGGTTGATGGAAAAGACTCGGGTGAAATTTTTGAAAAAACACTTGTTCACAATTACATAACTGATAAAGAATTGTGGCAGTGTACTTCGTGTATGGCGTGTGTTCAGGAATGCCCTGTAATGATTGAGCATCTCGATTCCATTATTGATATGCGCCGGAATCTTGTTTTGACTGAATCAGAATTTCCCTCAAGTTTAAATCCCGTGTTTAAAAGTATTGAAACGAACTTTTCTCCCTGGGCTTTTAATCCGGCTGATCGTGCCGAATGGGCAGAGGGGATGAACATCAAAACAATGGCGGAAGATAAAAACGGTGAAATATTGTTTTGGGTCGGTTGTGCCGGCTCGTTCGATAACCGATACAAAAAAGTTACAAAAGCATTTGCAACATTAATGCAAAAAGCTAATATTGATTTTAGAATTCTTGGTATTGAGGAAAAGTGTAATGGAGATACTGCCCGCAGGTTAGGTAATGAATACCTTGCGCAGATGATGATGACTGAGAATATTGAAACTTTGAATGGATACGGTGTAAAAAAAATTGTAACTGCGTGTCCTCATTGTTTCCATTCACTCGGCAATGAGTACAAACAATTTGGCGGAAATTATGAAGTTGTGCATCACACTCAATTTATAGAGCAGTTGTTGTCCGATGGCAAAATAAAATTAAAGGACGATAACAAAACATCAAAAGTTACATACCACGACTCATGTTATCTCGGCAGATATAATGATGTCTATGATTCTCCAAGAGCATCTTTGCAAAATGTAAAAGGTCTCGAACTTATAGAAATGAAACGAAATAAAAGTCGTGGCTTTTGCTGCGGCGCAGGCGGCGGAAGAATGTTTCTTGAAGATGAAGAAGGCGGACGAATAAATGAAGAAAGAACTAAAGAAGCTATAGCTACTAATGCCGATACAATAGCATCAGCGTGCCCGTTCTGCTTAACTATGATAACTGATGGTTTAAAACATTATGAGAAGCAGGAAGAAATTGAAATAAAAGATATTGCTGAAATAATCTTAGAAAATTCAATCTAACAATCAACAACATTCCATGGAGGTGTAATGAACAAGTACGAAGAACTAATGCAAGCAGTTAATAATCTGGAAGTAGATTTCCAGAAGTTTTACGAAAAGGGACAGGCAGCAGCCGGTACCCGTTTGCGTAAAGGTTTAAGCGATTTGAGAAAACTCGCTCAAGATGTACGTAAAGATGTACAGGATGTTAAGGCAGCAAGAAAAACAGAAAAAAGCTGATTAACATATAATCTATTCAAACTAAGGCTGGGTTATTTTATTATAGCCCAGCCTAATTTTTTAAAATGAATAACATAGCAAATATATTAATCTATCTTTCGTTGTCACTCTTAACTTTTTTTAATCCGGGTGATAAAAAACAAATAGCAGAAGTGAATAGAAATGAAAAAGTTGAGGAAATAATATCGACTATAAAAATTTCTGTTGTTGGCGATTTAATGTGTCACTCGGTTCAATATAATTATGCCAGAGTAGAAGGGGATAGTTTTGATTTTAACCCGGTTTACAGCGAAGTTAAAAAATATATTTCTTCGGCAGATTTTGCTTTTGCAAATTTTGAAACTGTTACTGCTGGAAAAACAAAGGGATTTTCAGGTTATCCATTTTTTAATTCCCCCGATGAATATGTCCCGGCTCTTTTTAATGCGGGATTTGATCTGCTTACTACCTCAAACAATCACTCACTCGACAGAGGAGAGTTTGGTATCAAAAGGACGATTGATGTAATCAAAAAAAACGGTTTGAAATATAACGGCACATTTCTTAATCAAGACGATAGAGATTCGATTAGAATATTTAATGTCTGCGGTATAAAAATTGCCTTCCTCGCTTACTCATACGGTACTAATGGAAACCCGATACCTGCCGGGAAAAATTATTTAATAAATCTCATAAATAAAGATTTAATAAAAAATGATGTAAAACATGCAAGAAAATTTGGAGCCGAATTAGTTTTGGTTCATTACCATTTTGGTGAAGAATATAAACGGGAACCGGTACAAAGCCAGATTGATGTAGTAAAAAATACTATCGAATCCGGCGCTGATTTTATAATCGGCGGACATCCACATGTAATTGAGCCTACAATCTTTTTTAAAACCAATAATGCAAAAATAGACACCGGGTTTGCAGCGTATTCGCTCGGTAATTTTGTTTCGAACCAGCGTAAGCGATATTCTGATGCAGGCGTGATATTAAATTTATACATTTCGAAAAATTTTACAACTGATTCTGTTTACTTATCGGATGTTACTTTTATACCGACGTATGTTTTTAAAGGAACTACCGAACGAGGGAGAAGAGAATATATTGTTTTTCCATCCGAAAAGGCGTATTCCGATTCATTACCGGCTTACCTGTCATCATCTGATATTGACGCGATGAAAGAAGCATTTGAGGATACCAAAGAGATAATGACGAGGTATTCAGATAAAACAAAAGTAGAATCAGTTCTTCCCCGGTAAAAAAATTACAAGCATAAAATTGCAGTAAAGCTAACTCTTCTATTGAAGCGAACTTGATAAAACAGACACCCGGTTTATGTTTAAATAATTCTCAGTTCTATTTAATAACAAATCTTGACTTTAAAGATTGAACCGTTTCGAAGAGTTTTAGGATAAAGAGATAAAAGTTCTTAAAGTAATATCCGAGTTCTAATCGAGCAAGGAAATTGCCGATAAAGAATTTCCGAAAAACTAAATTTAAGCGGTTTTTATAGTCTTCTTAAGTTTGCTCTTGAAAATAAAAAGTTGTTACTCAGTTATTATTTCCAAATTGTTACCGATCGAATTAATTACTATTTTTGCATCGGAGTTTTGAATTAGAACGCTCTTAAACGAATTACTAAGTTTTTCCCTCTTCATATTTCAAAATTTACCCGGAATAACCAATCGAATTACTTTTTGTAAATTTATTTAGCAAAAAGTTAAGGTTAACAAAATTTAAATGTTAAGCGACTGATCCACACATCACGCTATTTTACGCATAAATTATACAATGGAATAAATGATAAGTACAAGCAATATATCGCTAAGATTTGGTAAACGAATGTTATTTGATGAAGTAAATCTTAAATTTACGCCCGGCAATTGTTACGGTATAATCGGGGCTAACGGTTCGGGTAAATCAACTTTTATAAAAATTCTTTCGGGCGAAATTGAACAAAGTTCGGGTGATGTTATAATTACGCCGGGCAGCCGGCTTGCAACATTGAAACAAGATCAATTCGAATACGACGAATACCAGGTAATAAAAACCGTTATGATGGGGCATCAAAAACTTTTTGCCATAATGGAAGAAAGGGATGAACTTTACGCAAAAGCAGATTTTAACGATGACGATGGAATACGGGCAGCGGAGCTTGAAGGAGAGTTTGCCGAACTTTATGGTTGGGAAGCAGAATCCGAGGCTGCCGAATTGTTAAGCGGTTTGGGAATAAGCGACGAAAACCAGACATCATTGATGAAAGATTTAACAGGTAATGAAAAAGTAAAAGTTCTATTGGCGCAGGCGCTATTCGGCAACCCTGATATTTTGCTTTTGGATGAGCCGACAAACCATCTCGATATTATCTCTATCGGATGGCTTGAGGAGTTTTTGGAAAAATTTAAAAATACCGTCATCGTTATTTCTCACGATAGACATTTTTTAAACCAGGTTTGTACACACATCGCAGATATTGACTTCGGCAAAATACAAATGTATACCGGTAATTATGATTTCTGGTTGGAGAGCAGTCAGCTTGCCGCAAAACAGGCAAAGGAATCGAACAAAAAGATTGAAGCAAAAAGAGCGGAGCTTCAGGAGTTCATAAACCGATTTAGTGCGAATGCCTCAAAATCAAAACAGGCAACTTCAAGAAAAAAACAGTTAGAAAACCTAACGCTCGAAGATATAAAACCGTCGTCGCGCCGGATGCCTTATATAACTTTTAAACCGGATAGAGAAGCGGGTGCAAACTTACTTGAAATACGCAATCTTACAAAATATTACGATGAAGGAATTTTATTAGATGATCTTACATTCGATGTTGATAAAGGGGATAAGATTGCTTTTGTAGGTCCGAATGATTTGATGAAAACGACTTTATTTAATATCCTAACAAGGAATGAAAAAAATGATGAGGGTACTTTTACCTGGGGAACAACAACAAAAGTAGCATACTTTCCGAAAGACAATGCTGAGTTTTTTGATGTAGACTTAAACCTGATTGACTGGCTTCGTCAATATTCAAAGGAAAAAGAAGAAACATATATACGCGGGTTTCTCGGGAGAATGCTCTTTAGCGGTGAGGAGTCGTTGAAAAAAGCGAGCGTACTTTCTGGCGGAGAACGTGTGCGTTGTTTGCTTGCTCGAATGATGCTGAGCGGGGCGAACGTGCTTATTCTCGATGGTCCTACAAATCATCTCGATATGGAAGCTATTTCCGCATTAAACAATGGTCTTATAAATTTTCCGGGTACAGTACTTTTTAGTTCGCACGATCATCAGTTTATACATACAATTGCAAATAGGATAATTGAAATTATTCCTTCAGGTATGATTGATAAACGGATGACATTCGATGAATATATCATTGATGAAGGAATAAAAAAGATTCATTTGGATGTGTACCACGCCTCTGCAATCGATTTATAATCAATATAAATCGTCCCCTTACTTTTCTCCAACTTCGGGTGTAAACCCGAAGTGATGAGAAATTTATGTCTAATTAGTTTCCGCCTTTGTTAGACCACGCCTTTTTTTTGTCTCTTTTCCACCGACCTGAATTGGAACTTGAAGAAGTTCTTCTATTTTGGGGTTTTGGTTTTCCTGTTGATGGTTTGTGGTGAACTTGTTTAGGTGTTCGCACTTCCGCTCCAGTCAGCACATACGGGTGATCTTCTACAATGGGAATGGGGATTGAAATAAGTTTGTTTATATCTTTTAAATATGCTTTTTCTTCGGAATCGCAAAGTGAAAGCGCAACTCCACCCAAACCTGCTCTACCTGTTCTCCCGATTCTGTGAATATAAGTTTCAGGAACGTTGGGAAGTTCAAAGTTTATTACATGAGAAAGTTCATCTATATCAATTCCGCGCGCCGCAATGTCAGTTGCAACTAATACACGTGTTTGTTTGGTCTTAAAATTATTCAAAGCGCGCTGGCGTGCGTTTTGCGATTTATTACCGTGTATCGCCTCGGATAACACCCTTGCTTTACTTAAAAATTTTACAACTCCATCAGCGCCGTGTTTTGTTCTTGTAAATATAAGCGCCGACGCAATTGCCGAATCTTTTAATAGGTGTATTAACAACGCTTTTTTATCCGATTTTGATACAAAATACACGCTTTGTTTTATCGCCTCAACCGTTGGCGATTCGGGTGTAACTTCTATTTTAACAGGGTTTGATAAAATAGTTTTTGCAAGTTTAACTATTTCAGGAGGCATTGTAGCGGAGAAAAACAATGATTGTCTTTTTGATGGCAGTTTTGCAATTATCTTTTTTACATCATTAATAAATCCCATGTCAAGCATACGGTCAGCTTCATCGAGAACAAAAAACCTTATATGCTGCAGGTTGATATAATTTTGGCTCATCAAATCGAGCAGCCTTCCGGGTGTGGCAATTAAAATGTCAACTCCCGCTCTTAATTTATCGGTTTGAGCTTTTTGCGGGACGCCGCCAAAGACAACCGTATTTTTTAGACCGGTATGCTTACCGTAAGCAGAAAAACTATCACCAATTTGGATTGCCAATTCGCGCGTTGGTGTAACAATTAATGAACGAATAATTCTTCTTTTATCGCCTGTGTTTTTTTCATTAAAGAGTAACTGGAGAATCGGGACAGCAAATGCCGCCGTTTTACCTGTGCCGGTTTGTGCGCAGCCAAGCAGGTCGTTTTTTTCGAGTATGATTGGTATTGCCTGGCTTTGAATGGGAGTAGGTATTGTATATCCTTCTTCGGATAGTGCTTTTTTTATCGGGTTAATTAGATTAATATTTTCAAATGACATTAATTCATTTTTCCTTGTGAATCGATTTATAAAAATTTTATTTTGTTCTGGATCAGTGAATTTATGTATGAATATCTTAAAAAGAATTGCAAACAGGTATGTTACTTTAGCAGTACAAATAATTTCAATACAAAAATAGGTTAAATAAACGTCAGGTCAAAAGGGAGGGGGCTTAATTGTAATTTTGTCAGTCAGATTCAATTTTTTCGATCGGCAAAAAATTTATTACGAGCGGGAGTAAATGCACCATAGGAATATGCTTATTTGAAGTGGTAAAAATATTTGCTATCATTACTCCGTATGATAAATACTTTTTAATTGTTTTATTTATTCATACAAAACATAATTAAGGTTAAGTTATCAAAACTTTTCTTTTAATATCGGTTTTGTCCTTCCAATTTAATAGGAAATTTCCCTTTCCGTTTTCTTCTAATCTTTTTCGAAAAATCATCCTACAGCTTAATTTATTTAAAACTGAGATTCATCTAATCCAGCCAAAAATATTCAAACAGGAATATAATATCTTTAATTCTGCGTAACAGAATTAGCAAATTTTTTTAATGTAACATAAGGAAATCTGATATGAATCATTCTATTTGGAGCTCAGCATCGGTTTCGCAGTTTAATAGAAAATATTTATTTCTTCTTTTAACAGTCATAAGTCTCTCTTTTTTTTACTATTCATGCAGTAAAGAAACCTCCCCAACCCAACCTCAGGAAGCTACATTACCCGCCGCGACAATCGAAAAATTAGAAGCGGCAGCGGACAAGGTGGCAACTTACACACCGGGACTTATGGTTTATATTGCTAAAGAAGGGGAAGGTGAGATATTTATTAAACGCGGAGTAAGCAATACTGCCACCAACGAACCTGTTGATGAAAATAATTATTTCAGAATCGCCAGTATAACAAAAACTTTTACTACCGAAGCTGTACTAATTTTAGTTGATAAAGGGTTGATAGATCTTAATAAAACAATTTCGTACTATTTGCCGGAGTACAATATACCGGGGAGCAATCAGATTACTATACGGATGCTCGGCAATATGACCAGCGGTTTGTTTAGTTTTACATCTGATACAACATTCAGCCAGCAGTTGTATTTACGAAGAGGGGAGTGGGTTTTTTGTCCGGCGGAACTAATATTTTATACATCAAAATACCCTCTTAAATTTACGCCCGGTTCGCAATATGATTACTGCAACAGCAATACTGTTATTCTCGGTGAAATAATTCGAAAAGTGACGGGTAAATCGATAGCAACGGTGTTTACTGAAGAAATCTTTCAACCTCTTGGAATGAAATACACTTTCTGGCCCTCTTCACGATATATCCCTTCTCCATATTCGCACGGTTATTCAGCTAATGTAGGATCTCTCATTGATGTTACTTATTGGAATCCTACATATGCAGATGCTGCCGGTATTCTAATTTCAAATTTGGAAGATTTAAAGAAATGGGCTAAAGAGATCAGCGGGATGAATCTACTTTCCGCTGCTTCAATGATGGAAAGGTACACTTGGATTGACGAAGACCCGTTGAATCCAGGGCAAAATTATTATGGGTTCGGACTTATGAAGTTTAGAGATTGGGTGGGACATTCCGGCGTTATTGAAGGGTTTAATACTCAGATTTATTATAACACGGTTAAAAAAATTACAATTATTACAGCCACAAATACGCAGGATAATAGCCCGGCTGAAGGAGCTTTTCACTTCTTCGCAGATATAATGGAAAATAAATAGCTTAAGTTTGATTAATAATAAAGATGGAATGGTGATACATAAAAACATTTTTATTACTTCGGTATGGTAAGAGTATATTTCGTTTAATCGATTATAGGAGTCTGCTGTGAAAACTAATAATACTAAGTTTTATATCTCGATGATTATTTCATCGATTTTATTTTTAACATTATCATGTTCCCAAGATTCTTCCCCTGTGGCGACGGTGGAAGAAACTTCAATCGAGATGAAAGTAACATTTGCGCCCATTGAGGTTAAATCGACTGCAGGGAAAATAAATCTCCTCTATAGTGTACAAATTGAAGATTTCGAGGCGGACGGTTATAAACTCAAAGATTTTCAGGTACTCAATGCTGAGAACAATAAAATGTTTTGCAGTATTATAGACACCTTAAAATATCTTCTGGTTACTAAAGAAAATATTCTTGTAGAGGATTATCCTCTAAGAGAATATTCCAATTTTAGAATCAGCGTAGGGCTTGTGCTGAATCCCGCTGAAGTTCCGCAAAAAATAAAACATAAACTAATACTTACAAAAGATTCAAAAGAAAAAATAATTGAGGGGGCTGAGACGGATGTGTCTAAACAACAAATCCCGATAATATCAGCGCCTTTAAGAGGCGAAGGTTTTATGTGCAATAATACAACAATCTTATCGGATAACATTCACCCCATTTATCAGATGAAGTATAAAGGAATTACAAGAGTACCTGAAAGATTTTGCGCTGACTGGATTAAAATTGACGATGCAGGGAATTATTTTCATGGAGATTATCAAATATGTGAGAACTGGTATGTTTACGGAGAAAAGGTTTATGCTGTCGCGGATGGACAGGTAGTTTCTGTAAAAGATGGGAATCCTGATCAATCGCCTGTATTCACTCAGCCAATACCTACAACTCTTTTTGACGGAGATGGAAATAGTGTGGTGATTCATATAAACGGCGGTTACGTTACTTATGCTCACTTGATACCTTTCACTATTTTGGTTAAACCGGGTCAAATTGTTAAATCAGGGGATGTACTCGGACAGGTTGGTAATTCAGGAGGGTCGGATGCTCCGCATCTTCATTTTGGGCTCCATACAGATTTTCCCTACTACATTTCCGAGGGGCTTCCATACTATATCGATTCCTTAGAAAAAGTAGGTTCAACCGGAAAACTTTTTGGCACATATGTAAAATTGCCTGCACCGGAGACGCACATTAACGAACTTGTTGAAAATTTTGGAGTATATAATTTTTAGTGATACCCTTTAATAATAAAAAGATAAAAAAATAATTTATACTTGCATTTAATTTATCTACCGCATAAATTGGAACCATCATTTAGAGATGGCGCTTAAAATGAAATATTTTTTATCAGTAGATTGTTCGAGTGTGTAAAACATTTTGTGTAAATGGCGATTTGTAGAATCATAAAAATGATTC